>NZ_CP095501.1:3151485-3781783 GCF_023100725.1 Arthrobacter antioxidans | reverse complement strand
GAAGACCCCTCTTGGCTGTGCTTCCAGTCGAAAATGTCCGTCATCCACAGAGTTGTGCACATGGCGTGGATAAACGGACCAGAGGCAAGACTAGAGGATGAAAAGTACAGAAGATAGCGGACTGGCGCGGGTCGCGGGCCCCTGTGAGGTGTGGTGGGCGAGCACGGCGGGGGTGCGTGTAGGGTGATTCGAGTCCCGGTTGTCCACAGGGCGGTGGAAAACTCGTCCACAGGCTGTGCGCCGGCTCCCAGCCGGTCGTCCGCCACGAGTTTGACGCCCGTCGACGCTGTCCCCTACCGTTATGTAGTCCAACATGTCTGCATTTCGCATGCCATCACAGGTGTTCCCGGGTACTAAGAGGCCTCGGGATGTGACAGCTCTTCCCGCGAATGTCGGATGTACACCTTCATCGCGTCAGTCTGTTCTTCCCCCTTGTTGCAATGGGCCGGACGCATCTCAAGATCGTTCTGGAGTAACTACAGTGAGCAAGCGGACTTTTCAGCCGAATAACCGCCGCCGTGCCAAGAAGCATGGTTTCCGTCTTCGCATGCGCACCCGCGCTGGTCGTGCCATCCTGTCGGCGCGCCGCGGCAAGGGCCGTACCGAACTCTCGGCATAAGCGGTTCCTCCCTCGCCATGCATCCTTCGGATGATCGCGTCGGCATGGGCTTCCCTCCTTCAGCGAGGATCAGGTCAGCCCCATGCTCCCGATGATCCACCGAGTGAGAACGGCAGCGGATTTTGCACGTACCGTACGTTCCGGCGCCCGATCAGGGCGCCGGAACGTTGTGCTATACGGCGCAAGGACCACGGAGACCGCCCCGTCGAGGGTCGGATTCATCGTCGGCAAGAACGTGGGGAACGCTGTCACACGCAACCTCGTTAAACGGAGGCTGCGCCACCTGGCGGCGGAGTGGGTCGACGCGAATCCTCGCGGGTACGACTTCGTCGTCCGCGCTCTACCGGCGTCCGCCGAGAGTGACTGGCCGGCCCTGACCAAGGATTTCGCGAGCTGTGTGTCCACGGTCGCCCGGAAGCTGGGGGCCTGGAACCACCGGGAAGGCAGGGCGGAGTATCGTGAGTGAGGTCGCTCTCCGAGTGCTGGCCTTCGTCGTCGGGATCCCACGCCTGACGGTGATCGGCTTCCTGATTGCGTACCGGAAGGTCGTCTCTCCGTTGTACGGGCCGGTGTGCCGGTTCTACCCGAGCTGCTCGGCGTATGCCCTCGAAGCCGTGACCGTCCATGGATTCCTGCGCGGAATATGGCTCGCCTCCAGGCGACTGATGCGATGCCACCCCTGGAACGCCGGCGGTGTGGATCACGTCCCGCCGGGTGGCAGGCGTTTCCGCGAGGGGAACGTGCCAGCGATAGTTGTGTTGAACCACCCGGTGATTCCGGCCGATGACGAAAGCCGCCCCGCGGCCCGAGGAGCAGACTGATTATGGGTTTTTTTGAGACGATCCTGACACCGTTCAGGTGGCTCGTGTCGTGGATCATGTTCATGTTCCACGAGGGCTTCACGTTCCTCGGAATGAATCCCGCATCCGGGTGGACCTGGGTGCTGTCGATCATCGGCCTCGTCGTCGTCATCCGCGCCGCACTCATCCCGGTCTTCGTCAAGCAGATCAAGGCGCAGCGCGGTATGCAGGCGCTCCAGCCCGACCTGCGCAAGCTGCAGCAGAAGTACAAGGGGAAGACGGACCAGCTCTCGCGTCAGGCGATGACGCAGGAACAGATGGCCCTGTACAAGAAGCACGGGACGAATCCGTTCGCCGCATGTCTGCCGATCCTGATCCAGATGCCGTTTTTCTTCGCCCTCTTCACCGTGCTCAACGGGATCTCGCGGGCCAGCGAGGACAACGAGGGAATCGGTGCGTTGTCGCCGGAGTCCGTCCGGCAGTTCGATGATGCGACGATCTTCGGCGCCCCCCTCTCGTCGACATTCCTCGGCAGCTTCGGCGCCGACGGGAACATCAGCGTCATCATCCTCTCCGTGGTCATGATCATCGCCATGACGGCGTCGCAGTTCATCACGCAGAAGCAGATCATGGCGAAGAACATGTCCGAAGAGGCCATGCAGAGCCCGTTCATGCGTCAGCAGAAGATCATGCTCTACATCCTCCCGCTGGTGTTCGGCATCGGTGGCATCAACTTCCCCATCGGTGTGCTGGTCTACTGGACCACGACCAACGTGTGGACCATGGCGCAGCAGTTCTACGTCATCCGCAGGATGCCCACTCCGGGATCGCCCGCCGCCAAGGCCCTCGCGGACCGGCGCGCCAAGAAGGGCCTGCCTGTGGCCCCGCTGCTCGGGGAGCGGAAGACCGAGCCGGTCGCGGAGACGGTGCCGGAGCCCCGAGGCCAGCGTGTTCAGCCCCAGCGCAAGAAGAGGAAGAGGCGATGACGGTAGACAACGAAGAACAGACCGCCGGCCACGAACCGGAGCCCGACGACGACGTCGCGGCCACCCCGGCGAGCAAGGCATCACGCCTCGACGAGGAGGGTGACGTCGCGGCGGACTACCTCGAGGAACTGCTCGACATCGCGGATATCGACGGAGACATCGACATCGAGGTCCGCAGCGGCCGCACGTACATCTCGATCGTGTCCGAGGATGCATCCGACACCGGGCTCAGCTCCCTCGTCGGGCGCGACGGCGAGGTGCTCGAGGCCCTGCAGGAGCTGACACGGCTCAGCGTGCTGACCGCGACCGACGCGCGGTCGCGGCTGGTCCTGGACGTGGACGGCTACCGGGACCGGCGCGGGCGTGAGCTGACGAAGATCGCGCAGGACGCCGTCGAGAAGGTCAAGGAGACCGGGGAGGACATGGCATTGACGCCGATGTCAGCCTACGAGCGGAAGATCGTGCACGACGTCGTCGCCGATCTCGGCTTCCTCAGCGAGTCCGAGGGTGAGGGACAGGCGCGGCACATCGTGATCTCCCCCAGCGATGACTGATCCTGCCCGTACGGATGCCGGAGCCCCCGAACCGACGGCCGGGGAGCTGACCGCGGCTTCAACCGTCTTCGGTGACCGGCTCGGACTGGCCCGCGGTTTCGTGGCTCATCTGGCCTCGTCAGGTATCGAACGCGGGTTGTTGGGGCCGAGGGAGGTGCCTCGTCTCTGGGGGCGTCATGTCCTGAACTGCGCCGTCGTGGCAGAACTCATGGAGGCTGATGCCTCGGTCGTCGATGTCGGCAGCGGCGCCGGGTTGCCCGGGCTGGCGATCGCGATCGCGCGACCGGACCTGCACCTCGATCTGGTCGAGCCGCTCGAGCGGCGCGTCATCTGGTTGAAGGAAGTCGTGGACGATCTCGCCCTGGGCAACGTGACGGTGCACCGGGCGCGCGCCGAGGAGATGGCGGGCATCCTGCACGGCGACTACGTGACTGCGCGTGCGGTGTCCGCTCTCTCCACCCTCGCCGGGTGGACGATCCCCCTGACGAGGGCCGGAGGCCAGGTCCTCGCGATCAAGGGACGGAGTGCCGGCGAGGAGATCGACAAGGCCCGTAAAGTGATCCGGAAGCTCGGCGGAGGATCGGCGGAGATCGTCACGGCCGGCGCGGACGTCCTGGAGGAGCCCACGACGGTTGTGCGGATCCCGGTCCGTCCTGCCTGATCTTCCGCCCGCCCCCGTGGTGTCACCGTCCCGTGCGGCACGGGTTATCCCGTTACCCTTGTAGATAACGACGTCTGGCATGTGAGAGTGAGCTACTGAGTGACCATCAAGGACGCCCCCGCGAAGAAGTCCGAGCCATTGCTGGCTCCCGGACGCCCTCTTACCGTCGGATTGCGCGAAATACAACCGGGACAGTTTTCAGATCCGGCAAATACCGGAGTGCTTGTTTCACGTGAAACCACGACTCACGCGTCGGACTCCGTCGGCTCCCCTGCGACGAAGAAGCCGGTGAAGGGCAACAGCGTGATGGAGGCGATGGATGACTCCTCGCCCCTGGGGCGCGAACTCGCGAGCGAAACCAGACGCCGCGAGAAGCTCCTGGGCAAAGAGCTCCCCCGACCGAAGAGCACGCGGATCATGACGATCAGCAACCAGAAGGGCGGGGTGGGCAAGACCACGACGACGGTCAACATCGCCGCCGCCCTCGCAACAGCCGGCCTGCAAGTGCTGGTGATCGACATCGACCCCCAGGGCAACGCATCGACCGCCCTGAACATCGATCACCATGCCGATGTGGACTCGATCTACGACGTCCTCATCGACGACGTCCCGCTGGGTGATGTCGTCGCTGCGTGCCCGGACGTACCGAATCTCATCTGCGCACCGGCCACGATCCACCTGGCCGGTGCGGAGATCGAGCTGGTCTCCCTCGTCGCCCGCGAGCAGCGTCTGCGCCGTGCCATCGAGGTGTACGCCAAGCAGCGCCAGGAGAAGGGTGAACCGCGGCTGGACTTCGTCTTCATCGACTGCCCGCCCAGCCTGGGACTGCTGACGGTCAACGCGTTCGTAGCCGCCAAGGAAGTCCTCATCCCCATTCAGTGCGAGTACTACGCGCTCGAAGGGCTCAGCCAGCTCCTGAAGAACATCGAGATGATCCAGAAGCACCTCAACGCCGATCTCTCGGTCTCGACGATCCTCCTCACGATGTACGACGGACGCACGAATCTTGCGGCCCAGGTGGCGGCGGAAGTACGCGAGCACTTCCCCCAGCAGGTGCTGAAGGCGGTGGTCCCGCGTTCCGTCAGGATCTCGGAGGCACCGAGTTACCAGCAGACCGTCATGACGTACGACCCCTCATCCAGTGGTGCCCTCTCCTACCAGGAAGCCGCGGCTGAGATCGCTTCGCGGTCCTGATAACGGCCGATCAACGGTCCGCTGGGCCCGCAAGACGTAGAGCCGGAGCTTCGCTCCGAATCGTGGAAGGAATGACATGGCGGAAAAGCGGCGTGGCCTGGGCCGGGGACTGGGCGCCCTGATCCCCAGTGCCCCAGCTGAGGAGACCCCCGAGACGATCGAGCGCGAGCGGGCGCCTGAGAAGCGCGCGGCCCGCGAGCCGGACGACGCCCCCATGTCCCGGAAGCAGGGGGGACGGCCGGTGGACCTCTTCTTCGAGCGTGTCACCGAGGACGACGTGGCAGAGCAGCCGCGATCGTACTCGTCGGCCCTCCGCAGCGGAATCAACAAAAACGTCCTCGACGCGCAAACCAAACGGGTTGCGAAGACATCGTCGAGAAAACCGACCGGCACCGCCGAATCCTCGCGCGGAGCAAAGTCGCCCGGTAAGGAGGACGCCGCCGCCGCCGAGGACGCCGTGGAGAATGCGGCGCACGCGGTCGAGGACGCCCCTCGATCCCGCAGAACGGGTGACCTGGACCCGGCGCTGGATGTCCTCTCCTCCGGAGACGACGCGACGGACGTGCGGCCTTCCGGCGGGACAGATACTCGGCAGGACAGCACGGAGGAGTCTGCAGGCCTTCCCAGCCGGCGGGGTGCCGTGGTCGTTCCTCCTGCGGTCGATGACACGACCGCTGATCCTGGCGCTGCCACGCAGGACTCGTCGGTCGGCGTTTCACGTGAAACAAGCGAGAAGCCCGCCCCGGCCCCGGCGCCGGCCAGTGGTGCAGCGCGTGCAGAAGGTGAACTCGTGGAGGTGCCCGGTGCAACGTTCGCCGACCTGGCGCTCGACAGCATCCACCCGAACCGCAAGCAGCCCCGTACCGAGTTCAACGCCGATGAACTCGCGGAGTTGGTCCACTCGATCCGCGAGATCGGCGTGTTGCAGCCGGTGGTGGTGCGCCCGTCGAAGGAAGTAGGGGACGCTCCTTACGAGCTGGTCATGGGCGAGCGGCGCCTGCGGGCGTCACGCGAAGCAGGGATGGAGACCATCCCCGCGATCATCCGGTCGACGCTGGACGACGACCTTCTCCGGGACGCCCTGCTCGAGAATCTTCACAGGAGTGCCCTCAATCCCCTGGAAGAGGCCGCTGCCTACCAGCAGCTGCTCGACGACTTCGGATGTTCGCATGACGAGCTGGCCGGTCGGCTCGGTCGCTCCCGCCCCCAGATTTCCAATACTCTTCGGTTGATGAAGCTCCCACCCCTCGTTCAGCGCCGCGTGGCTGCGGGGATCCTCTCAGCGGGGCACGCGCGTGCCCTGCTCGGCCTCGCGGAACCTGCGGAAATGGAGAAGCTGGCGCAAAGGATCGTCGCCGAGGGATTGTCGGTCAGATCCACAGAGGAGATCGTGGCCCTGAGCGGCGGGCTGCGACGGGCAAGCAAGCCCTCCACTCCCAGGGATGGCGCACGCCATGAGCGCCTGGATTACCTTGCCACGTCTCTGTCCGACCGGCTCGATACCAGTGTGAAGATCACACTGGGCGCAAAGAAGGGCCGCGTGAGTATCGAGTTCGCGAGCGTCGATGATCTCAACAGGATCATCGGCGTGCTGTCTCCCACGAACGACTGACGCCTTCCAGCAGCATGAGCGACTCCCAAGGGGGCCTGTTTCACGTGAAACAGGCCCCCTTTTTGTCTTTTCCGCGGATCGGCGGCGTCTTGGCAATGTTTCCACGTGATTTACCCGCAAAAAGCTGTCTCTACCGGCGGACGATCACGACTTGCGGGTGCTGTTGCTCGATGGCCCAGGTGAGACTTCGGCCCATCGGCGACAACGTCCGTGGGAAAGGTGCACCGACGGAGGGATGTGGGATTCCCGTCATTCTGGATGCGGCAGGCAAGTGACGTGCTTCAAACGCTGCGTAGTTGTAGTGCGTGCTCTCATGTCGGCTGCATCGAGTCCGGGGCCCTACTACCTGTCTCCCTGGAGGGCTTGTGTGGCCATGTTTCACGTGAAACCGTCCAACTGTTGGCAGCTGCAGCGCCGTCAGGCGGCGATAAGGTGCCTTCGGGTTCTGCGCATGGACCGGAGGCGCACCGGGCGCTATGGTCTTACAACCGCGCCTAGGGTCGGTGGACATACTCACGACACCAGGTGACGAGCCGTTCGGACGAGCAGTAGGACACCCGATATCGATGATGGTCATGGCCGCGGCCAGGACTGGGTGCAGGCCTACTCGATGGTCGTGGCTCAAGCGCAATGGGGCGTCGTTCTGCGGGCGTGTTGCGTAACTGCGACGCAGCATGTGCGGCGAGCTCCACGCGCAAGGAAGAACGTTTCACGTGAAACACAGCCCTAAGGTCCGTGACACCATAGGGTGGTCGATCGCTTGTGGTGGTCGGGGTGCTGGACGGCGGCAGGCAGGAAGAACTGTCGACATGCGGGCCGGCAGCATCTGTCTGCTGCGGTCGAGATTGCGCGTGCTGCGCGCCGGAGCCTGACGGCGAGCCGTGCGGCCCCGTGGTCCGGAAGTCCACCCGTTCGCTGTCCGCGACGGTGCGGCGAGGCAGTAGGACTACCGCAAGACGCCCATGGAGTGCCACACGGCGCAGGTGGAGGCCCGCGGTCATCCTACAGCAAGGGAGCTGAGTTCGATGTTTCATGTGAAACATCGAACCGGCACGGAGGAGAGTGTTTCACGTGAAACCTGGATGGGCAGGCCGCGTGAATCAGTGCCTGTCCCCAGGCATGGGGCAATGAGGCGCCACGGCGCTGGTGGAGCGTGGACTGTACGACGGACGGGCGGCAGGCCTCCCGTGAAGAGCGGCTCCGTGGTGCGGTCACGAGGAGCTGAAGCGACTGTACAATCACTCGCGATAGGTAGGCCAACTGTCCAGTGCTGCATCGACATCTTCCTTCGAGGTCCTCCAAGGCTCTCCACATGCTGGTTCCGGTCGGCATCACGACGATGAATCAATGGTAATCGGTCGAATTGAGTTTCTAATTTCCGGGCAACCCTTCATAAGTCGTCAGCTCGTTCGAAGGCGTCCGTAGACTGGTACCCGGTTTCGGGATCGGCGTCTGTCGTTCACCCCCGGTGAGCGAACGCGTCCGTTCGGAGGATCAGCCGGTCCTGGTCGACTCCAGCCCGGGGGCCGCCGGTAGAGCGCACAGAGGATGTGCGATTGCGCATGATCCTCCGGATGCCACCTTTGTCTCGGCGATCAGCCCTGGATCTCGACCGGCGCACCGACCAAGCGGCTGTCGGTACGGAAACCGCCGGGTTCGGCTCGATAAGGCGTACACATGCGGTTAAGGGGCACTTCAGGTGTGGAGGCCCGTCGACTGCGCGTGGGAGAAGTGCCTGCCAGGAGATGTAGGCCATCCGCTTTTCCACCTGAATGCTGTTTCACGTGAAACACCCGGCCGGGTCGAAGGCCCTGCAGTTCACCGTCAGCAATGGCATGGAGGAAGCCGGTTCGCGACCAAGAGCTGGAATGGGGACCGGCCGGCGCGGGAGCGGGTCTCGCAACCCGCATCGACGCCGATCCGGCACCGGCACCGGCGCCGGGCGTCGAAGCCGATGCGACGTCGGGAACGGAGCCGATCCGGACTGAGACCGGGCCTGGCGCCCACTAACCCGTGGGGCATTGAATCACCTGATGCACGGTGACAGAGGGTGCGCCAGGTCGTGTCGTTCGGATCGCGGAGCGGCATCTTCGCGACACTCGACCGTCTGCAGCCCTCCAGGCATCGGCAGCCGGTTGTTGGAATAGAAATCAAACTATTGAAGACGATTGCCGGGTTCTATGAGGTCGAGTCCGACTGTTTCACGTGAAACGGTATGCGGGGGGCGGGTCCCAGGGGCGGGCCAGGGCCGTTCGACACCCGTCGGGCGACCCCATCGAGCAAGACCGTCACGTGAGGCCATCGAGTGGACTCCGAAGGCCGCGACATCTCAGCGACCGGTGTCGCATGACCCGGGATCCTTCGCTGCTGTACCTGCGGCAGGAGGACCTCCCGTGGCCGATCCATGAGCCGCATCGGCCCTGGGTTATAACGAGGGATCCCCGGGTCGAGGGAGGGCTGCCATGTGGCTGGGAGTGACCAGCGGATCCGGAGAAAGAATCTCCTCACGCCGGACACGTAGAAAGGGGCCCGTCGGATCGATCCGACGGGCCCCTCCACCTACTGGGCGATCAGTTGATGAACGCCGCGAATTCCTGCTCGAGGACCTGCTTCGGCTTGGCGCCGATGGAGGTCGCTGCGACCTCGCCACCCTTGAAGACGTACACCGCGGGAATCGACGTGATGCCGTACTTGGCAGCAATACCCGGGTTGTCGTCGACGTTGACCTTGACGACGTCGATCTTCTCGCTGTGCTCTGCTGCGATGTCGTCGAGGATCGGCGACAGCATGCGGCAGGGGCCGCACCACTCGGCCCAGAAGTCCACGATGACGGGCTTGGTGGCCTGCAGGACGTCAGCGTCGAAAGACGCGTCGGTCACATCCTTTGCGTTGCTCATTGTGTTGCTCCTTGCGTAGTTGATCGATCAGAGAGTGGCTGATTCGGAGACCGCTTCGGCCGGAGGGGTGGGGACCCTGGCGGCCGTGAGGGCTCCGCTGACCGTGTCGGCCAGATAGTGCTCCACGTCGAGGGCTGCGACGCAGCCGCTGCCTGACGCGGTGATCGCCTGGCGGTAGGTCGGATCGATGACATCACCGGCGGCGAACACACCGGGCAGCGAGGTCTTCGACGTGCGGCCCTGGACGGCGATGGTGCCCTCGCTGGTCAGCTGGAGCTGGTCCTTGACGAGGTCCACGCGCGGGTCGTTCCCGATCGCGACGAAGATGCCGGTGACGTCGACGTCGCTGGTCGAGCCGTCGATGGTGCTCGCGACCTTCACCCCGGTGACCTTGTCGGCACCGTGGATCCCGACCACCTCGGAGTTCCAGAGGAAGCGGATCTTCTCGTGGGCGAAGGCCCGATCCTGCATGATCTTCGACGCGCGGAGGCTGTCGCGGCGGTGGATGACTGTGACGGAGCGCGCGAACTTCGTCAGGAACAGAGCCTCTTCCATGGCGGAGTCACCACCACCGACCACGGCGATGTCCTGGTCCCGGAAGAAGAAACCGTCGCAGGTTGCACACCAGCTCACGCCGTGCCCTGACAGCCGCTTCTCGTCGTCGAGGCCGATCTCGCGGTATTCGGAACCGGTCGAGATGATGACCGCCCGTGCGAAGAACTCCTCGCCCGTGGCGATGGTGAGCTTCTTGATGTCACCGGAGAGTTGTGCGGAGACCACGTCCTCGTAGAGGATCTCGGTACCGAACCGGCGGGCCTGCTGTTCGAACTGTTCCATGAGCTCGGGGCCCATGACACCCTCCGGGAAACCGGGGAAGTTCTCGACGTCGGTGGTGTTCATGAGTTCCCCGCCGGCCTTGACGGAACTGGCGATCATGAGGGGCTTGAGGTTGGCCCGGGCGGTGTAGACCGCGGCGGTGTAGCCGGACGGCCCGGACCCGACGATGATGACGTCGTGGATCTTGTGTTCACCGCCGGAAGGATCCGCCGTGGGTGTTTCCAGCTGGACATCGGTGTGCGTTGTCACGTGTTCGGAAGACCTTCCTGTCTGTTCCTGCGCTGATACGGCCGTGCCGGGCGTTCTCGGGGGACACCTCCCACAACGGAACCGCTGGTGCGGTTATTCCGCGGGGGAAGGGTGCCCGGGCTCGCTCCGATGCGTGCTCCACAGGATCGCGGAGCACGCGCCGCAGGGGATCAGCCGACCTCGATCTCGGCGATCCTGAGCCCGAACGGGAACTGGGCCTGGATGTTGGAGAGCCGAGGCAGCTGCGTGAAATTGATGATCACGTACCGTCCCGTGACGGGACCGTCCGGGCCGGCGGGGATGGGCAGGTTCGCCGTCGGCGCGGTGAAGCCCCCCTGGGCGATCTGCTCCGCGCCGTCGAGCGTGGGCTGGTCGTTCACCAGGACGGAGAAGGTGCCGCCCGCCGCGTTCAACTGGTCGATGGTGACCTGCGTGATGGTGGACTCCTCTTCCAGTTCGACGACGAGCGCGAGATTCGTGGCGAGGCCTCCGAAGGTGTCACTGGCGTAGACCTGATTGCCCCAGAAGGTCGCAGGGTTCCCGTCGATGATCAGCGGCAGTGTCCGGTCATTGCCGGCGTCGAGCCCGGGGTTGTCCGGTACGAGTCGGGTGATGCCCGTGATCACGGGAGCCACCGCCGCAGGGGTCGGCTCCGCCGAGGGAGTGGCCGGAGCCGTCGTCGGGGCCTCGGCGGGTGCGCTCGTGGACGGGACGGGAGCGTCGTCCGCGACGGGCCGGCTTCCGCTGAACACCGACCCGAGGTGCGTCGTTGCCAGGACGACGGCGACCACCAGGACGACGGTGAGCACCACGCCGACGAGGACGCGGGTGAACTTCCGCCCGCCGCCGTCGCTGTCGTCGTAGTCGTCGCGGTCCGCCTGCTCCGTGTCGTACTCGTCGGAATCACCGGAATCACCGGAATCACCGGAATCGCCGGTGTGCGCGTCGTCGTCGTCGTTGTACGCGGACAACGGGAACCTCGAGGCCGGCCGCGCGGCCTTCTGTGCCCCACTGGCGGAAGCAGTTCCAGCGGCGGACGTGGCGCCGACGCTCGATGCTCCTGCTGCGGCGCCGGCCGCCACGGCGGCGGGGTCCAGGCGTTCCGGGCCGTCCCCATCATGCGACCCCGCCGAACCTGCGGCCGACGTCCCGCCCGGCCGCCGGTTCGGCGGCGGGGGAACGCGATGCGAGGACGACCGCTGCTCGGCCAGGGGCTGCGCGGCGGTCGGCTCGGCTGTGACGGGCTCGAGATCCGAGGTGTCGTCCTGCTGTTGGTTCCCGGGACCTCGTCGACTGAAACGCTGCGTCAGGCCGGACAACCGCGAGGGGCGCTGGGGCCTGGCGTCGTCCTCGTCGTAGTGGTCGTCGTCGTCGTAGGTCTCGGGTTCCGTGGAACGCGGTCGGCCGAAGATCTCGGAGCCGAGCGTGTCGGTGAAGAACGGTTCGATGTACGGCGCGTCGTGGGCCGGGGCGTCCTGCTGGACGATCAGGTCGAGCATGTCGGCGGCAGGTGCGCGGTTGGTCACCAGGTAGGTGCCGGAATCGGTGATGCCGAGGTCGAGGACCTGGATGTTCCCGTTGCGGTCCCCCGTGGCCAGTTCCCGGGCGCTCGTGGCCACCTGCGAGGCATTGCCGGCCGAGGCGACGAGGATGCTGACGGCCCGGTTGAGGACCTGGTCGACGCCGTCGAGCACGAGATCCTTCTCAGCAGATGCCAGCACGTAGGCGGTCACCTTGTAACGGCCACCCAGCACTGAACCGACGTCTACTGCTTCTGGCACGTGTTCCTCCCCGGAAACCCTGGCTGATTTTTACCCATGCTACCGGTCGGTCGTCCCATTCCCGGGCTGGTGGGTCAGCCGCCGCTCCGGCGGAATCGAGCGAATATCGGGCCCGTGAGTTCGGTGAGTTCGGTGACGCGCAGCATTTTCAGCATGACGAGGTACACGGCCAGCATGAGGACGCCGCCGATCGCGAGCACGACGATGGCGTTCAGTTTCGACTGCCAGAGGAAGCCGTCCGCGCTGTACCCTCCGAACGCCCAGCACAGTGCGGTCCCCGCGATCGCCGCCACGATCCCGGCCAGGGTGAGGCGGACATGGACGTCGAAGACGTGTCCGGCGCCGTAGGAGCCGATCTTGCGGGTGAGGAACAGATGGCTGACGACGACGGCGATCGCGTTGCCCAGCGAGTAGGCGACGGCCAGCATCGGTACGATCAGCCGCGGATCGAACGTACCCGCGACGAGGGCGAGGCTGACCCCTACGGCGGACAGGATGATCTGGATCTTCAGCGGCGTCCTGACGTCCTCGCTCGCGTAGAAGACGCGGTTGAGGAAGAAGTTGGCACTGAGGAACGGGGCGCCCACGGCGAGGATCGCGATGATCACCCCGTTGATGGCCGCACTCTCCGGTGACTCGCTGAACAGCATGCCGAGGGGTCCGGCGAAGGTGAGCAGGGTGGCAGCGCCGAACACGGTCGCGACTCCGATGATGCGCAGACCCTGGGACAGGGTGGCCCGGACGGTGGGGAGATCGCCGTCAGCATGCGCTGAGGACAGCTGGTTGAACATGACCGTGGCCAGGGACAGCGCGATCACCGCGTGCGGCAGCTGGTACACCATCGCAGCGAACTCGAGGTTGGTCCACCCCGCGATCTGCACGGGCGGATCCTGTGCGAGGAGCCGCGGCCGGGCGTCGGAGGCGATCGTGGCGATCTTCAGGTTCACGAGATAGAGGCCGTTGCCGATGAGCATCGTCAGGATCGTCACCGAGGCGAGCTTCCCGGTCCGCCCGAGGCCCGTGCCGCGGATCCCGAACTTCGGCCGCAGGCCCAGGTTCAGGCGCTTCAGCGGGATGAACATCACGAGCGCCTGGATCACGATGCCGAGCGTGGTCCCACCGGCCAGCAGCACCGTCTGCTCCATGGTCCACGTCTCCGGCTGGTGCCGTTCCGCCTGCTCGCCCCCCATGAGGGCGATGAAGACCACCAGGAAGGCGATGGACACGACGTTGTTGACCACGGGAGCCCACATGTACGGGCCGAACGACCCGTTGGCGTTGAGGATCTGACCGGTTACCGCGTAGATACCGTAGAAGAAGATCTGTGGAAGGCACCAGAAGGCGAAGGCCGTCGTGAGAGCGAGATTCGCTCCCGTGAAGTTCGTGGTCACGCCGACGATGACCGGCGCGGCGAGGGTGACGAGCACGGTGAGCACGAGCAGGACGACGGCGGCGAGCGTGAGGAGCCGGCTGACGAAGTCCGCGCCCCGGTCCGCCTGCTTGCTGGCGCGGATGATCTGGGGCACCAGGACGGCATTGAACACACCCCCGGCCAGCATCAGGTAGAGGAAGTTGGGGAGGTTGTTGGCCGAGGTGAAGAGGTCCGAGACCTGACCCGCAGCGCCGATCGCCGTCGCCAGCAGCGCCACGCGGACCAGGCCGAGGATCCGGGAGACGAGGGTGCCGGCGGCCATGATCGCACTCGACCGGACGGTGGAGCCGCCGCGCGGCGCCGAGGGATCGTCGCGGACCGGGTGACCGGGGTCCTGCGTGGGTACCGAGGCTGTGTTCGTGTCAGACATCGCTCCCCATCGTCTCACCGATGGGACGGCGACGGCGCGCCGCGACCCGCTCGGGCTGGTCGCCGGCCGGACTCAGAGGTGCTCGGGCAGGACCTCGCGGGCGAGGTCGGCGATCCGCCGTTCATTGGGGAAGGACAGGCGGCGGCCGAGGTCCTGCAGGGGCACCCAGGCGACGTCGACGGCCTCATGATCGGGATCGTTCTCGATGGTGAGGTAGCCGCCGGTACTGATCAGGAGGTAGTGGTGGACGGTCTTGTGCACGCGGTGGCCGCTGACCGTGAACCAGTAGTCGATGCTGCCGAGCGCGGAGACGATCCTGCCCTCGATACCCGTCTCCTCGGCGATCTCCCGGACGGCCGCTTCCTCGTTGTTCTCCGAGCCCTCGGGGTGGCCCTTGGGCAGGCACCACTCGAGGCGTCCTCCGCGGTTGAGGCGGGCGATGATGGCGACGTCGAGGGTCTCCTTCGACGCATCGACGACGATGCCGCCCGCGGACACCTCCTCCACCGTGGGCAACTGGTGCTGCACGGCAGGCATACCCGTGGTTCCCATTGACACTGTCAACGGGGTGCGCTTCGGAGCACTTGGAACGGGTCGGTCCATGCAGACCACTCTAACGATCTTTGGAACGGGGCGACGACGACCCGACCCCCGGCCTGCCCGTTTCCGCGGCAGTGTCACGGCATCGTGCGGCCCGGTCCCCGGTGTGGGAAACGGGTGCTGATCTGGCACCCTTGAGAGACTATGGCGCACCTGCTGGACACTTCGACCCTCACCGCACCCCTCCCCTCCGTTGTCCTCGAGGTCGGCGGGCTCTTCGACGCCGCGGGCCATGAGCTCTCGCTCGTCGGGGGGCCGGTGCGCGATCTCTTCCTCGGCAGGGTGTCGCCCGATCTGGACTTCACCACGGACGCCGACCCGGACCAGACCCTCGCGGTCGTCAGGCGCTGGGCGGACGCGTACTGGGAGATGGGCCGGGCGTTCGGCACGATCGGCCTCCGCAAGGACGGCTACCAGATCGAGATCACCACGTACCGCGCAGAAGCGTACGACCCGTCGTCGAGGAACCCCACGGTCGCCTTCGGCACGAACCTCGACGACGACCTCGAGCGCCGCGACTTCACGATCAACGCCATGGCCCTCAGGCTGCCGTCCCTCGAACTCGTCGACCCGTTCGGCGGTGTCCGGGACCTGCACGCGGGAGTCCTCCGCACTCCCGGCACGCCGTCGTCGTCGTTCTCCGACGACCCGCTGCGCATGATGCGCGCCGCGCGCTTCGTCTCCCAGTTGGGTATGGTTCTCGCCCCGGAGGTGACGGAGGCGATGACGCACATGTCCGAGAGGATCTCGATCATCTCCGCCGAGCGCGTGCGGGACGAACTGGTCAAGCTCCTCCAGGGCACGGCGCCCGACGCCGGGATCGACCTCATGGTGGAGACCGGGCTCGCGGAGCACGTGATGCCGGAGGTCTCCGCCCTGCGGCTGGAGACGGACGAGCACCACCGCCACAAGGACGTCTACCAGCATTCCCTCACCGTCCTGCGCCAGGCGTGTTCCCTCGAGTCGGGCGAGGACGGCCCCGTTCCGGGGCCCGACGTCGTCCTGCGGCTCGCCGCCCTCCTGCACGACATCGGCAAGCCCGCCACCCGGAAGTTCGAGCCCGGAGGCGCGGTCAGCTTCCGGCACCACGACGCCGTCGGCGCGAAGCTCGCCGCGAAGAGGCTGCGGGCGCTGAGGTTCGACAACGACACCATCAAGGCCGTCGCGCGTCTCGTGGAGCTGCATATGCGGTTCTACGGCTACGGCGAGGCAGGTTGGAGCGATTCGGCGGTCCGCCGCTACGTGAGCGACGCCGGCCCCCTCCTCGAGCGGCTCCACCGCCTCACCCGCTCCGACGTCACCACCCGCAACCGGCGCAAGGCCGAACGGCTGGCGTTCGCCTACGACGATCTCGAGGCGAGGATCGCCGCGCTCGCCGATCAGGAGGAGCTGGCGTCGATCCGCCCCGACCTCGACGGCGAGCAGATCATGGCGCTGCTCGGGGTCCGCCCCGGCCCCGTGGTGGGTCGCGCCTACCGCTTCCTCCTCGAGGAACGCATGGAACACGGCCCGCAGGACCCCGCCGCCGCCCAGACCAAACTCCGCCAGTGGTGGAGCGAGCAGCCCGAATCCCAGGAGAGCACCCCATGAAGCCGTTGTCAGGCGCCGCAGCACCGGACCTCACCCCGTCCGGGACACCCCTGCCCCGCCTGTGGCTGCTCCGGCACGGCGAGACGGAATGGTCCAGGGACGGCCGCTACACGGGCCTGACCGATCTCCCCCTGACCGGATACGGGGAGGAGCAGGCGCTCGCCGCGCGCGAGCACCTCCAGGGCATCGATTTCGACCTCGTGGTGACTTCGCCCCTGCAGCGCGCGGTCCGCACGGCCGAACTCGCGGGGTTCCCCGACGCCGAGGTGCTGCCCTATGCCCACGAGTGGGACTACGGCGACAACGAGGGGCTGAACAGTGCGACGGTCCGCGCGGAGAACCCCGACTACCTGATCTGGAACGACGGCGCACCGCACGGCGAGACCCTGGACCAGGTGGCGGAGCGGGCGGATCGCGTCATCGCCCGCGTCCAGGCGGGATGCGGCACTGCCGCCGACGACGACCCCGGGGCGACGCCCGTGCAGAACGCGCTGCTCGTGGCACACGGCCACTTCCTGCGGATCGTCGCGGCCCGCTGGCTGCAGTTCGGCGGCATCGAGGGCCGGCGGTTCGTCCTCGGCACCGCCGCGGTCTGCGCGCTCGGCTGGGACAAGCACACGCCCGCCATCGTGCACTGGAACCTCTAGGTCGACAGATCTACGCGCCGTCGGGCCCCGGCCCCTGCCGCGGCGCCCGGCGGGCGAAGCTCCGGAGGGCCCATTCGAGCGGTCCGGTCCGGTACCTCGCGAGGATGAGGCGGCTGGCAGCAGCCTGCCCGGCGAAGAGCACGACGACGACCAGGACCACGAGCGTGGCCGGGAGGCGGTCCATCAGGCCGAACCCGTACCCGGTGAAGACGAGGCACAGCACGGCGGACTGGGCGAGGTAGTTGCTCAGTGACAGGCGCCCGGTCGGGGCGAGCACCGCGGTGACGGCTCGTCCGGCGCGTGAGCCCAGCACCAGCAGGAGGGACGCGGCGTAGCCCACGGTCACGAACGGGGATGCCACGACCGAGATCCCGGTGGCCAGGAGCGGCACCGCACTGCCGCCGGCCCACACGTCGAGGTAGGCCGAGTACGCCGCGCCGGCCAGCCCGAGGGGGAGGGCGAGGACGACGACGCGCCACAGCACGGCGCGGTCGGGCACCGCCGGCCGGAGGACGCCCAGCATCGCCAGGGCGGAGCCCGCGAGGAAGGCCGCGAGGGCGAGCGGCCCCTGGAAGAACACGACGGAGGGAAGAACGACACCGTAGGTCGCCGCATTGGCGGCCAGTGCGGCGGCAGGGGACGCCGTCGGTGCGATCGGCGCGCCGGCGGCGCCGGCCGCACCGCCGACGAGCACGAGCGCCGCCACGGTGACGAGGAGCAGGGCCATCCCCAGCGTGATGCCGATCGCGAGACCGAGGCGCGCGCGCGGCGCGAGGGACCCGGCAGCGAGCAGGATCGCTCCTGCCAGCGCGTAGGTGAGGAGGATGTCGCCGTAGAACAGGATCAGCCCGTGAACGACGCCGAGGACCCCGAGGAAGACGAGGCGCCGTGCCACGAGGCGTGCCGGGTTCCTGCCGGACGCCGCTGCTAGCACGACGGATCCGTAGCCGAACAGCAGCGCGAACAGCAGGTAGAACTTGCCCTCGAAGAACGTCACGACGGCGAACCGGATGACGAGGTCCGCCCGTGATGAGGTGGAAGGATCCTGACCTCCCGCCAGGTGGGACGAGTCGGCGAAGAACCACACATTGACCATGAGGATCCCGAAGAGGGCGAATCCCCTCAGGGCATCGATCTGTACGATGCGTGAGCTCGCGGCCGGCGGTCCCGACACCCGATGTCCACCTCTCCCCGAAAATATCCGGACCAATTCATCCGAAGGGCTATCCCTGCGCATATTCCATACGGTAGCTTTATTCACGTGCCATTGGGTCTTCCCAACTCGAACATTTCGTACTCTTGAGCAGTTCGTAGCTCGGGAGAACAGTTCGTACCTCGAGCAGCGAGGGAACCCGTGGCCGCATGACTGCAGGTCACTCGACGGAATGGAGGTGGAGATCGTGAATACCATGCTCGGCGGAGCCTTTGCCCGCCGCACCGATCCCGCCTTCGTCACCCGTCGCCATTAGGAAGCCAGCGCACCGGCGGTAGCCGGTCGACCAGCACCATCCCCATTCCCGTGCCCGTGCGCGGCTTCCTCGTCCCATTCTTTTCCGGTAATGCCCTTCGTGGCTCGTACCTGCCGAATTCCGTCCTGCCGAAAGTCCGTCATGCCCGATTCCCGGCCCATTCCCGACCAATTCACCGACAATCCCTCCGTACCATTTCCCGCCTCCGGCGAATTCATCATGGGCGGATCGCTGACCCCACTCCCGGACGCCGGTCCGGGAGTGGACCTCCCGGGTGCCCCGTCCCGTCCGATGCCCGGTTTCCACCGCAGGAAGGAGGTGCGGCGCATGCTGAGGAGATGGAGGAACAGCCTGTCCGTGTGGGGACAGATCTGGGCCGATCGGCCCCGTGACCCCTGGGAGGCGTCGCAGCGGTTCACGCTGCCCCAGCACACCACGTACATCAAGTGACGTGCGGGCCGGGCCGCGCCGACCGCAGCCGGCGATCAGATCAGCGATCCCGGATGTGGTCGGCGACCGGCAGGGTGCCGCCGGTTCACGGAATGGGGGGTGCGGACGCGGCGTTATAGGGTCGGAAGGTTATGCGACCGGTCTTCCCCCGCCGGTCGGAAGGGAGATGGTGTGTCCGGCGTCAGGCGCGTGGCCATGCTGTCCCTGCATACCTCGCCGCTCGAGCAGCCCGGCACGGGGGACGCGGGCGGCATGAACGTGTACGTCAGGAGCACGGCCCTCGAGCTCGCCGGCGTCGGGATCGACGTCGAGATCTTCACCCGGGAGGCGGGTGAGGGACGCCCGCGGCGTGAGGTGCTCGCCGACGGCGTCGTGGTCCACCACCTCGACGCCGGGCCCCGCCGCCGCATCCCGAAGGAAGACCTCCCGGGCCTGACGGACACCTTCGCCGACGCGATCACCGATGTGGCCGATCTCCTCGCGGATGGTCATTTCGACGTCCTGCATTCCCACTACTGGGTCTCCGGACTCGTGGGTCTCACGCTCAGCCGGGAGATGAACCTCCCCCTGATCCACTCCATGCACACGATGGCGAAGGTCAAGAACCTGCGCATGAAGGCACTCAGCGCCCCGGAACCGGCGGATCGGATCGCCGGTGAGGAGGCGGTCGTCGAGGGGGTGGCCCGCCTGATCGCGAACACGAGCACCGAGGCGTCCGAGCTCATCTCGCTCTACGGCGCCGACCCGGACCGGGTCGACGTCGTGGCTCCCGGCGTGGATCTCTCGACGTTCAACCCGGGTGACAGGGCCGCTGCGCGCGCTGCACTGGCGTTCCCGCCGGAGCAGTTCCATGTGGTGTTCGCCGGGAGGATCCAGAAGCTGAAGGGTCCGCAGGTCCTCGTCGCCGCGGCCGCGGAACTCCGGCGCCGCCGGCCGGACATCCCGCTCGCCGTCAGCATCCTCGGCGCGGGAAGCGGTGCCGAGGCGCTGGCCCTGCAGCCCCTCATCGACGCCGCCGGCCTCACCCGGGACGTGCGCCTCTACCCGCCCGTGACCGCCTCCCACCTCGCCCAGTGGTTCCGTTCCGCGGATGCTGTGGTCATGCCGTCCTTCAGTGAATCCTTCGGCCTCGTGGCGCTGGAGGCGCAGGCCTGCGGAACCCCCGTGGTCGCCGCCAACGTCGGCGGGCTGCCGCAGGCCGTCAGCGACGGGCGCAGCGGCCTCCTCGTGAACGGCCACTCCGCGACCCACTGGGCGGACGTGCTCGAACGGTTGCACGACGACGTCCACCTGAAGGAGACACTGGGCCGGGGGGCCGCCACCCATGCGCTGGCGTTCGGCTGGCAGCGTACGGCCCTGCTGACGGCGCAGAGCTATCGCACCGCCGTCGAGCGGTTCCCCGCGGCGACCGCCCGCTGAAGCCCCGCCCGGGAACCTAGGATGGAAGCGTGAATCCCGCCGAGCTCGCCGCATACCTCGATTCCGTTCGCATCACCGGCCTGGTGGCCACGCCGCGGCAGGACAACCTGAAGCACATGCGGCTCTTCCTCGAGCGCAACGAGCACCTCGAGTTCGGGGTGGAACACACCCGCGACTGGACCTATGACGACGTCTTCGACCTCATGCACGAGCGTGTGGGGACGAGCCCCGACCGGGACCACACGGAGGGCCAGGACACCATCGACGCCGGGAAGTGCGTCGCCGCCCTCGACCGGTTCGCCGACCGGCTGGGGGAGTCGGCCCGCCGGCGGGAGCGGATCCTCTTCGCGACAGGCCACCCGGCGGGCCTGCTCCCCGTCCACGCGGCCTTCGCCCGGGCGGTGGCCGCCGCGGGTGCCACGGTGGTGCGGGTCCCGGAGGGGCGCGTCTTCGGCGCCGGCGACATCCGCCAGGTGTTCGGTGTGCTCGTCTGGCATCAGCACGGCGGCCTCATGCACACGCACTTCCCCGAGCCCATGCGCCTGAGCCTCGACACGCTCACCGCTGCCGGACACGACCTCCCGGATCTCGTCGTGGCCGATCACGGGTGGGCAGGCCATGCGGCGAATGCCGGGCTGCCCACCGTCGGCTTCGCGGACTGCAACGACCCCGGGCTGTTCGTCTCGGAGGCGCAGGGCCAGCTCGACGTCGCCGTCCCGCTCGACGACAATGTGACCCCGGGACTGTACGAACCCCTCATCGACTACGTCCTCGGGCGGGCCGGGCTTCCGCGGGCCTGATCCCGGCGCGCTGATAGGTTGGCTGCATGAGCGATCTTGAGATTGCCCGCGCCGCCGCGGTCAGGCCCATCGAGGACATCTCCGATGCGGCCGGGATCCCGCGGGAAGCCCTCGAGTTCCACGGCCGGTACAAGGCGAAGATCGACCCGCGCCTGTTGCCCGAGGACGGCCGTACCCCCGGCAAGGTGGTCCTGGTCAGCGCCATGAGTCCCACCCCCGCCGGGGAGGGGAAGTCCACCTGCACGGTGGGGCTCGCGGATTCGCTCGCCCGGGCGGGGCAGCGGGTGATGATCGCCCTGCGTGAACCGTCCCTCGGCCCCGTGCTCGGCATGAAGGGCGGCGCGACCGGCGGTGGCTACTCGCAGGTGCTGCCGATGGACGAGATCAACCTGCACTTCACGGGTGACTTCCATGCCATCACCTCCGCGAACAACGCGCTGGCGGCGCTGATCGACAACCACATCCACCAGGGCAACGAGCTCGGCATCGATCCGCGGCGCATCACGTTCAAGCGGGTCCTGGACGTCAACGACCGCGCACTTCGCGAAGTGGTCATCGGCCTCGGGGGGCCCATGCAGGGAACGCCCCGCCAGGACGGCTTCGACATCACCGTGGCCTCCGAGATCATGGCCGTCTTCTGCCTGGCCGCCGACCCGGCGGACCTGAAGGAACGCCTGGCGGACATCACCTTCGGCTACACCTACGACCGCCGGCCGCTGACCGTCCGCGACCTGCAGGTGGAGGGTGCCCTGGCGCTGCTGCTCAAGGACGCCCTCAAGCCGAACCTCGTGCAGACCATCGCCGGCACACCGGCCCTCGTGCACGGCGGTCCCTTCGCGAACATCGCGCACGGCTGCAACTCGGTCATCGCCACCCGGACGGCGCGCCGCCTCGCGGACATCGTCGTCACCGAGGCCGGCTTCGGCGCGGACCTCGGTGCCGAGAAGTTCATGGACATCAAGGCGCGGGCCGCGGATCTCGCACCCGACGCCGTCGTGATCGTCGCGACGGTCCGCGCCCTCAAGATGCACGGCGGGGTGGCCCAGGCGGACCTCGCGACGCCCGACGCCGATGCGCTCCGGGATGGGACGGCGAACCTCCTCCGCCACGTGCGGAACATCGAGAAATTCGGGATCCGGCCCGTCGTCGCCATCAACAGGTTCGGCACCGACTCGCCGGAGGAGCTCGACTGGCTGCTCTCCTGGTGTGCCGGGGAGGGGATCGCCGCCGCCATCGCCGACGTGTGGGGCCAGGGCGGCGGCGGCCCCGGCGGGGACGAGCTCGCGGCCGAGGTCCTGGCCGCCCTCGAGCGGCCCGTCGCCTTCTCCCACCTCTACCCGCTCGACCTCCCCGTCCAGGAGAAGATCCGCACCATCGTGCAGGAGATGTATGGCGCGGACGGCGTCGAGTTCTCGGTCCCGGCCCTGCGCCGGCTGAAGGAGATCGAGGCGAACGGGTGGTCGGGGCTGCCCGTGTGCATGGCGAAGACCCAGTACTCGTTCTCGGACGACGCGAGCGTGCTCGGCGCACCCAAGGGCTTCACCGTGCACGTCAGGGACCTCATCCCCAAGACCGGCGCCGGGTTCATCGTCGCGCTCACCGGCTCCGTGATGACGATGCCCGGACTACCGAAGGAGCCGGCCGCGCTCCGGATGGACGTGGATGCCGACGGCAACGCCGTCGGGCTGTTCTAGTACCCGTTTCTGCCCCGGGAACGGGCCGGAACGCGCAGGAGGCCGGGACGGCGATCCGTCCCGGCCTCCCGTGATGCCGGCTAGCGTTCGATGTCGCCGCGGATGAAGGCCTCGACCTTCTCGTGCGCGATGTCGTCCGCGTACTGCTCCGGCGGCGACTTCATGAAGTAGCTCGACGCCGAGAGGATTGGTCCGCCGATCCCACGATCCAGGGCGATCTTCGCCGCGCGGATGGCGTCGATGATGACCCCGGCCGAGTTCGGGGAGTCCCAGACCTCGAGCTTGTACTCGAGTGACACGGGGGCGTCACCGAAGTTGCGGCCCTCGAGGCGCACGAAGGCCCACTTGCGGTCGTCGAGCCAGGCGACGTAGTCCGAGGGGCCGATGTGGACGTCATTGGCCCGCAGCTCGGCCTTGACGTTCGAGGTGACGGCCTGGGTCTTGGAGATCTTCTTCGACTCGAGGCGGTCGCGCTCGAGCATGTTCTTGAAGTCCATGTTGCCGCCGACGTTCAGCTGGTAGGTGCGGTCGAGCGTGACGCCGCGGTCCTCGAACAGCTTCGCCATGACACGGTGGGTGATCGTGGCGCCGATCTGGCTCTTGATGTCGTCGCCGATGATCGGGATACCGGCCTCGGTGAACTTGTCCGCCCACTCCTTGGTGCCGGCGATGAAGACGGGGAGGGCGTTGACGAACGCGACGCCCGCGTCGATGGCGCACTGCGCGTAGTACTTCGCGGCGTGCTCCGAGCCGACGGGCAGGTAGCAGACCAGGACATCGGCCTTGGAGGCCTTGAGCTGCGCCACGATGTCGACGGGCTCCTCGTCCGACTCCACGATGGTCTCGCGGTAGTACTTGCCGAGGCCGTCCAGGGTATGACCGCGCTGGACGATGACGCCGGTGGGCGGCACGTCGGCGATCTTGATCGTGTTGTTCTCGCTGGCACCGATGGCCTCGGCGAGGTCGTGGCCCACCTTCTTGCCGTCGACGTCGAATGCCGCCACGAACTGCACGTCACCCACGTGGTACTTGCCGAACTCGACGTGCATCAGGCCGGGAATGGCACCTGCCGCATCCGCGTCGCGGTAGTAGTGCACGCCCTGGACCAGCGACGCGGCACAGTTGCCGACTCCAATAATTGCCACGCGAATGGGGTTCTGTCCCACAGTTCTCCTCGAAAGCCAGTTGAATATGCCCCGGCCGTCGTCGCCCCGGGCGCGGTCGGCAGGGAATGCCAGTGTACGTTCAGTTTCCAACGCGGGCGGCTGCCGCCTCATTCCTCGATCCGGTCCCCGCCCCCGATCGCGTGCCCGGAGCGCTGCCCGTCCGCCGGGTGCGGGGCGGCTAGGCTCGGGGGATGACCTCGGGCACGGGCAGGCGCGGCCCCTACCGCATCAGCGTCCCGAGCCGGTCCGATCCGGCGCTGCGGCCCCTGGTCGAGGGCGTCGGGGGCCCGCTCGGACGACGCACCGACCCCGGCCGGATCTCGCCGGGCTGGTTCACGGTGGAGCGGGTGCTGATCCTCCTGACCGTCTGCTCGGCCGTCCTGGCCGTCGTCGTCAAGAACCCGTGCCGGATCCAGGGATGGTCCTCCCCGGACTACTTCTACCGCGCCTGCTACTCCGACTGGACCGAGCTCTACCGGAGCCGGGGTCTCGGGGAGGGCGTCCTGCCGTTCATCACCCCCGGCGCACTCTTCGAGTACCCGGTGCTGCTCGGGCTGCTCGCCTCGGGCACCGCGGTGCTCGTGGAGGTGGTCGCGGGCGGCGCGGACGCCGCGACGGCCTCCCGCCTCTATTTCGACGTCAACGCCGTGCTCCTCGCCGGGGTGTGGATCCTGACGGTCCTCGCGACCCTCCGACTCGCAGGACGGCGCCCTTGGGACGCGGCCGTCGTGGCCACGGCGCCGGTCATCATCCTGGCCGGCACCATCAACTGGGATCTCTGGGCCGTGCTCCTCGCGGCCTCCGGAATGCTGGCATTCGCGCGCGACCGGCCGGTCCTGGCCGGGATCCTCTGGGGGCTCGGCGCCGCGGTGAAGCTCTACCCGGTCCTGGTTCTCGGGGCGGTGCTGGCCCTGGCGATCCGGACGGGGCGCTACCGTCCCTTCCTCGGTGCGGCGGCCGGCGCGCTCGCGGCCTGGCTCGCCGTGAACCTGCCGTTCCTGCTGCGTGATCCGGCAGGCTGGGGCTATTTCCTCACCTTCTCGGAGACGCGCGACGCCGGATTCTCCTCGGGTTGGTACGTCTACAACGCGCTGGCGCGGCAGGCAGGCGTCGCCATCCTCACACCGGGCGCCATCAACACGGGTGCCGCCGTCCTGTTCGTCCTCGCCTGCGCCGGCATCGCGGTCCTCGCGCTGCGGGCGCAGCGCAGGCCCCGGCTCGCCCAACTGGCCCTGCTCATCGTGGGCGCGTTCATCCTCTGCAACAAGGTGTACTCGCCCCAGTACGCCCTGTGGCTCGTGCCGCTCGTGGCACTCGCGGTTCCCCGATGGCGGGTGGTCCTCGCCTGGCAGTTCGTGGAGGTCCTCCACTGGGCGGCGGTCTGGCTGTATCTCGGGGGCATGACGAGCGGGGGCGCCGCCGCGAACAACCTGGGACTCGGCACGTACTCCTGGGCGGTCCTCGCTCATATGCTTGCTACGGCATACGTCATGGGGGTGGTCGTCGCGGAGATCCTCGCGCCACGCGGCGATGTGGTGCGGCGTGGCGGCATCGACGACCCCCAGGGTGGCCCGTTCGACGGGGCGCGCGACCGGTTCACCCTGGGAACCCGGGGATCCTCGCCCCGTCGGGGGCCGTCGGAGGGGCTGCGGACGGCGGAGCCCTCCGTGCGCGCTGCTCCGATAGGCTTGCAGGACCGCGCGGACGCAACCCTCACCGCGTCGGCCGACGGTGACGGACCCCGGTCGGCCGGCACTCCCGATCCGCAGCGCGCCCGATCATCGACCCGAGCAGACCTCCAGTGAGAGACCCCCAGTGAACGAAGCACTCCTGACCTACAGCCCGCTCGACCGGCAGGCCTTCGACGCCATCGCCGCCGCGCACCCCGTGGTGGTGATCCCGCTCGAGCAGACGCCCGATTGGGTCGACTTCGAGCGGGCCCTCGGGCGCACGCCGCTGGGCATCTGGGCGTACCGGGATGCAGCGGGCACGCTCGTCGCGACCGCCAGTTACGTCCACGTGGTCCGTCGCTTCCGGGAATCCGTCGTCGTGGTCAACGGACCGGTCTGGTTCGCGGAGCGGACCCCCGCGGCGGAGCGCCTGTTGATGGAGACCGTGCGCCGGCAGTTCCGGGACCACCCGACGGTGCACCCGCTCTATGTCCGCCTGCAGGTCGCCACCCCGCAGGCCCCCGCTGCCGGTCCGATCGAGCACGGCTGGTACGAGCGGGAGATCGTCGTCGACCTCACGCCGTCCGAGGCGGACCTGCTGAAGAGTTTCCGGCCGAACGCACGCAACAGCATCCGGCGGGCCCAACGCAACGGCATCGAGATCAAACATATTCCGCGCAGCGAATGGAAGCAGGTCTTCGCGACCGAGCTGTACCCGATCCTGCAGGAGACCGCGGAACGCGACGGCTTCCAGTCCTTCGACTCGTCCTACTACGAGACCCTGCTGACCGTACTCGGCGACCACCTCCGCCTCCTCGTCGCGTACCGTGCCGGGAGGCCCCTGAGCTGGCTCATCACCACGGAGTACCGCGGCCACGCCGTCTACTACTTCGCCGGCAGTACCCTCGCGGCACGCAACACCTTCGCCCCCTACCTGCTGCTGTGGGAGGCGTTCAGGGCGCTCAAGGCCGGGGGGAACACCGCGTGCGGCCTCACCGGCATCGAGAGCGAGAACTACCCGTCACTGGCCAACGTCACGACGTTCAAGCGGAACTTCTCGAAGAACGTGGTGGTGGTGCCCACGACCTACGACATCCCGCTCGACGCCGGCCGCTACACCGCGGTGGCGTCACTGCTGGCCGCGCGCCGGAGGGGGCCGGCAGCCGCACGGCGGACCGTCGACCGACTCCGGCAGGCGGCCGATCGGGTCGGCGGGCGCAGCCGCACGAGCACGGAGACCTGACCGGCGGGGATCGCCCCGCCCCGAAGAAAGGAAGCCATGGTAGATGTCGAGGTCGTCGGCGCCGGTCCCAACGGACTCGCGGCCGCCGTCGTCATGGCGCGCGCAGGCCTGTCCGTACGGATCCACGAAGCCGCGCCGACCATCGGCGGCGGCTCCCGGTCCATCGAGCTCATGCAGCAGGACCACCTCCACGATTTCTGCTCGGCCGTCCACCCGATGGCCCTCGCCTCGCCGTTCTTCCGCGCCTTCGAGCTGAGCCGGCGCATCGGCTTCGCGGTCCCCGAGGTCTCCTTCGCCCACCCCCTCGACGACGGGCGGGCAGGTATCGCCTACCGCAGCCTCGACAGGACGGTCGAGGGCCTCGGCGTGGACGGCGAGGCGTACCGGCGGCTCCTGCAGCCGCTGAGCGACCGCGAACAGGCCATCCTCGCGTTCACCCTCAACCACGTGGTGCGCGTCCCGAAGAGCCCGGAGGCCACCGTGCGGTTCGGCCTCGCGGTCCTCGACCAGGGACTGCCGTGGTGGAACCGCCGCTTCAGCACCGAGGAGGCGAAGGCCCTCGTCACGGGTGTCATGGCGCACCCCGTGGGGACCCTGCCCTCCCTGACCGGGGCAGGCGCCGGTCTGGTGCTGAATCTCCTGGCCCATACCGGGGGCTGGCCCATCCCGGTCGGGGGATCGCAGTCCATCGCGGACGCCCTGGCGCTCGACGTGCGGCAGCACGGTGGGCAGATCATCACGGACAGCAGGGTGGAGACCCTCGCGGAGGTGTCGGACGCGCCGGTGGTGCTGCTCGACGTCGCACCGAAGACGTTCCAGGCGATGTCCCGGGGGCGCCTCCCGGCCGCCTACCAGGCGGCGCTGAAGGCCTTCACCTACGGCAACGCCGCGTGCAAGGTGGACTTCATCCTCTCCGGGCCCGTCCCGTGGACCCACCCCGAACTGCACCGCGCCGGAACGGCGCATCTGGGCGGGACGCGGGAGGAGATCGCCGCCGGTGAGAAGCAGGTCAACCAGGGCATCCACCCGGACAGCCCGTACGTGCTGCTCTCCCAGCCGTCGTCGTTCGATCCCACCCGCACGCCCGAGGGCCGGCACACGCTCTGGACCTACTGCCACGTGCCGCGGGGCTCCACACGGGACATGGCCGAGGCCGTGACCGCCCAGATCGAGCGGTTCGCGCCGGGCTTCCGGGACGTCGTCGTGCAGAGCCGGACGACGACGGCCGGCGAGCTCGAGGTCTACAACGCCAACTACGTGGGCGGTGACTTCAGCAGCGGGGCGGTGAACCTCCGCCAGATCATCGCCCGGCCGGTGCCGTCCCTGCAGCCGTGGGCGACGCCGATCAAGGGCGTCTACCTCTGCTCGCAGTCCACGCCGCCCGGCCCGGGCGTCCACGGGATGGCCGGGCTCAACGCGGCGAGGCTGGCGCTCCGACGCGAGTTCGGGCTGACCGTCCCGGCCCTCGGACTCTGAGGGCTCCGGCGCCCGGTCGTCAGGATCCCAGCCTCGTGGGCCGTTACCTGAGGTAACGGTGCCTTTCACCGGCAGTTCATGCGCCATTGAGCGGAGTGCCGGACGGGGACGGTTGGCTCGAGGTGAGCGGTCATCGCTTGCGTGTCCTCCACCCGAAGGGATCCATCCATGCCCCGTTTCGTCCGTTCCATCCGTTCGGCGGCCGCCGTCGCCGTCGGGCTCTCGTTCCTTGCTGTTCCCGCCCACGCCGTCCCGGTCGGCACTGTCACCCAGGCGTCCGAGGGTCGCGGCGAGGCCAAGCGCCAGACGGGTCCGGTCCTCGTGGGACACCGCGGTGCCGGCGGTACGGCGCCCGAGAACACCGTGGCGGCCTTCAAGGACGGCCGGTCCTCCGGCGCGGACTTCATCGAGATCGATGTGCAGCTCAGCGCCGACGGTGTCCCGTTCCTCTTCCACGACGACACCCCCGCCCGCACCACCAACGTGGAGGACGTGTTCCCGGCCCGCGCCGGCGACCCGATCACGTCCTTCACGTGGGCCGAGCTGCAGCAGCTCGACGTCGGCTCGTACTTCGACGGGCGCTTCGTCGGCGAGAAGGTCCCGCACCTCGACGACGCCGCCACGGTGGCCACCCGCAACACCGGCGTGTACATCGAGATCAAGTCGCCGGTGAACTCACCCGGCATCGAGGAACTGGTGGCCGCCGAGCTGAGCACCGATCCCGCCTGGCAGAAGCTGGTCGACGCGGACAAGGTGCAGGTGCTCGGCTTCGACGAGTCCTCCAACCGCAGGTTCGCCGCCCTGGCACCCGAGGTGGAACTGCAGCAGCTCACGGGTGTGGTCCCGGGGTCCGAGGTGCTGGCCGAGTGGGCCACCTTCGTGGATTCCGTCGGCGCGAACTATCGTGGCCTCACTGCCGCCGATGTCGCTCGGGTCAAGGACGCGGGCCTCGTGATGGGCGTCTACACCGTGAACTCGCCGGAAGCCGTGCAGGCCGTCGTGGACCTCGGTGTCGACGTCGTGACCACCGACTTCCCGATCCAGAACAGCCGCTACCTGCGCGGGATCCCCGTGTTCCCGGGTGCAGCCCTCGAGATCAGCGGGGCCGTGAACAACCCGGCGGGCGACGACGTCCAGGTGGACGCCGGTGAGTACGTGACGCTGCGGAACGCCTCCGGCTCCGCAGTCGACGTCAGCGGCTACTTCCTCCGGGACGCCGCGAACACCGTCCTCCGCGTGGGGGACGGCTACGTCCTGCAGCCCGGTGGTGAGCTGCGCGTCCACACCGGGCCCGGCACGAACACGCCGACCGCCTACTTCAACGCGATGCCGTCCTCGGTGCTCAACAACACCGGCGACTCGCTGGGGCTGTGGACGCCGGACCTGCGCCTGGTGGACGTCTACGCGAACTGACGGTTCTCACCGGAGGACCCACGGAGCCCGGTCGGGGGCTGAGCCGGCCCCCGACCGGGCTCCGTGGGAGCCCGACCGGGACCCTGTCCGGATCACGGGACAGCACCGACCACCAGCACGGTCCCACTATCGGGACCTTCGACTCTCCTCCAGGGTGAACGCCACTGAGAAGCTCGACCCGCTCGCATCGTCGGGGTCGGCCGAAGAGCTTCGACTGGTCAGCAGGCACACACGCTCGCGACGCCGACGAGGGCCCACCACATCATGTGCACCCCAGGCAGGAGAGTCGTCGCAATGGAAGTAATCCCACACACCCGGAGGGTTCTTGCCGCTGTTCTCACGGCGGGAATCCTCGTCGTGGCGACAGGGTCGGCGTCGGTCGCTGCTCTTCCGGCATCGGGCCCGTCGTCCGTGCCCGCTGTGGTCAACGATGGCGTCGGTCCGCAGTTCTACAGTGATTCGGTTGTCGATATCGCCGGTGATGTCGACGGGGACGTGTACGCAGCAGGACAGAGCATCACCATCTCCGGTGATGTCACCGGTGATGTCATTGCAGCGGCCCAGACCATCACCATCACCGGGAACGTGGACGGCAATGTCCGGCTCGCAGGGCAGGACGTCACGATCACCGGTGACATCTCACGGAGCGGAACGATCTTCGCGTCGATCGTGAAGGTCACCGACGCGGGTTCGTTCGGCGGCGATCTGGTGGGTGGTGCGGAGGACATCGTGCTCGCGGGGGCGGTCGGCCGTGATCTCATCGTCGGCGTCGGAGGCCTCACCATCGATGGGACGGTCGGAGGTGACGTCACCTATACCAGTGACCGGGACGCTCGGATTGCCGAGGGCGCCGTCAGCGGCACGGTGGAGCGTGTCGTGTCACCGCAGCCACCCACTGTCGAACCCTCGCCCTGGGCGTTGTTCATCGGGTGGCTCCTCGGATTGCTCTATGCGCTGGTTGCGCTGAGCCTCGTGACAGCACTCGCTGGACTACTCTTTCCACGCGTGCTGCATCGGGTCACCAATCAGCTCGTCCCGACGCCGTGGAGGGCCCTGCTCGTCGGATTCGTGGCGTCGATCGCTGTTCCTATCGCGCTGCTGGTCATTCTGGTGACGATCATCGGGGCGCCCCTCGCCCTTGCAGGTTTCCTGGTCTGGCTTGTTCTCACGCTGGCGACATTCGTGCACGTCGCGTACTACATCGGAAGGCTCCTGTTCCGGGGACACCAGCCTCCGGTGGTGAAGGCTCTGGTCGGCGGTGTGATCCTCATCGTCGCACTGCAGATCCCGTGGCTGAACATCGCCGTATGGGCCGCCATGGTGTTCCTGGGTCTCGGCGCGCAACTCCTTGCGATCTACGATCAGCGGCCGTGGCGCCGCGCCTGGACCGAGGGGGAGGCCGCCCCGGATTCCCCCACAATCAGGTCGACAACAGACCAAGGCTTCGCTCAGACGCAGGCCTGAGGCGCGGGTTGGCCCGCCACACCCTCCGAGGAAGAACAATGCCCCGACTCCACCCTCCCCCGCCACTGCATGAACACCCGGTCGTGACCAGGTTCCGGGAAAGGCGCGCCAGGCAACCGCAACTGAGGATTGCCGATGTGATCACCGACTTCGCCGGATCCATGCCTTTCGTCTACGTCCATGTCGTCGTATTCGCCGTGTGGATGCTTTTCGTCGAGGAGAGCCCGTGGCCGACGCTGACCCTTGTCGTTTCACTGGAGGCGATCTTCCTGTCGACCTTCGTCCTGATCGGGCAGAACCGCGCATCCGCCTTCCAGCAGGAGAAGGCGGATCACGATTTCCTCGAGGCGGAGACGGAAGTGAAGACCAACACCGAGCTCACCCGCGAGATCCACAGGCTCACCGTGGAACTGCACCGACGGGTTGTCGGTCCGTTGTGACCCGCACGTGAACCGTGATGTCGTCGACCGACGTGACGCCAGGGAATTCTCGCGAAGTGTCCCATTCCCAGCCGCCAGACCACGGATCGGAGCGTTCGCCGAGACCGCGCCTGCTCTGCGGCATGCGGCCCCCTCGGCGGATGCAGGGCGCACACCTGATCGAAGGACTTTCGGCCCTAATCGTTCGCGAGCCCAGGGGTGAGTCTGGAACGACGGTGGGATCGGCTCCTTCGAAGGGGCACCGCCGTCCCGGAGACGGCGATCTCCCGTCACCTCACAATCAGAGCCACCACAGTGAAAGGAAATCCTCATGCCCCTCTCCGATGATCTGAGCAGGCTTGCGGCCCGAGCGAAAGAAGCAGAAGACCGATTCGCCGCCGCCGAGCAGGATGCACACGCGAAGCTCCAGCAGGATGTCCGGAGCGCACGGGACTCGCTGCAGAAGGGCACGGACCGGCTGCGCGAGACCGCCGAAGCCAACAAGGGAAAGGTCGCTGCGTGGTGGGGCGACGTGCAGAAGAGCTGGGACGAGGACATCGCCTCTCTCCGCCGCGATATCGAATCCAAGAAGGCAGAGCACGACGTCAAGGCTGCACAGCGCAACGCGGACGACGCCGAGGAAGACGCGAAATTCGCGATCGCGTACGCCTACTGGGCTGTGGAAGAGGCCGAGTACAGGGTCCTCGACGCCGCATTGGCTCGGAAGAACGCCGACAGCATGGCATCGGCCGGCGGGTGACCCGGGCGGGTAGAACCTCGACGCCGGACGACTCCCAACCCTCATCGAAACTGGTGCTGGTGCGGTAGCCGAGAGTCGTCAGTCGGTGGGACGGGTGTTGCCCGCTCCTTCGTCCGGCGCCGATGGCAGTGCCGGTAGCGTCGCAGCCCTCAGCGCCAGATGCACTTCCTGCCCATCGGTGAGACACCACGGATTGTGATACAGCGACTCTAGGAGCAGAACGTGGCTCCCGTCCTCTTCAGCGGACCACCCGGCGCGACCGCGCAGCAGCGCTCCGAAGCCCTGAAGGAGCGTGTGTACGTCACGTTCACCACGCTGGCCGTGACGATCGCCGTCGAACGCGACTCCGAACATGCCACAGTCGGTGGCGCTGCGTTGACGCTGTTGCTCACCGTTGTGGGCACGCTGCTGGCAGTGTTCGTTGCAGATGTAACCGCGCACATGGTTCGGGACAGCTCCCTGCCATCCCGCGCCGAACTCACCCATCTCGCCTATGTGAGTTTCGGGTCCCTGGGGGTGCTTCTGGCGCCGATGGCGATCCTGGGGCTCAGCGCCCTCGGCGTGCTCGAACTGGCGCCGGCGCTCCGGCTGATAGCGGTAGCGCTCGTCGCCACCCTGATGGTCGTCACGTTGTTCGCTGTTCGTCGCCTACGCGTAAGGCCACGGCTCAAAATCCTGGTACTTGCCATCATGGCAGTACTCGGACTGGCAGTGCTCGCTCTTGAACTCGCCATCCACTGAGCCTGTCGCGCCACGGTCTACCGGCACCTCAGCCTGGAATGAATGAGGTGCCGTCGAGCGATCAGCAAGAGGAGTGCTGATGCTCAGTCGTCGCCGTCGCCGTCGCCGTCGTCTTCTCCGTCGCCCTCGTCTTCTCCAGCGCCGCCGTCGTCGTCGCCGTCATCGATGTCATCGCTATTGTCGCTGCCGTCATCCGGCTGGTTGTCCTGGTTCTGGGAATCGTCTTGCTGTTCCTGGTTGTTATTGGAGCCCTCATCCTGGGTCGGGTTGTCGCAGCCCGTCAGGGCAAGGGCGATCAGGGTGGCGACAACAGCAAGAAGCTTGTGCAGACCTGTTTTCATGGAGATTCCTCTTCGTCGTATTCGTGAAGTCCTTGGCCAGTGAGGTCGCATCGCTGCTACCCGTCAGTGCTCCGCACCCGTGATTGCCGATCGGCAGGATCGCGATCGGGGTTTCCCCTCGGACCACGCTAGGCACTGACTATGAGAAGGACATGAGACTTCCACCAGCTCCGTGATGCGACGTGATCACCGGTGAGCAGCGCCACACTGCTCCCCGCCGGCGGAGCCGGACTCGCGCGGAACCGGGGGGCTACGGGTCGCTGATCCAGGTGCATGCATCCGATATTTCTCATGCTCTCCTCATCTGCCGTTTGTACGCTCCAGCAGTATGCAACCTGGTGAACGCGATGATGACGGTGGGCAGCGATGAGCACCATGGAACAAGAATCTGGTTCCGGTACGGCGCGTGAGATGGAACGGCGGGACGACCCACGGCTGGCGAGGGTCTTCTCGACGTCGGGTCGATCACCGGTCGAGGCCCCGCTGAGCGCCTTGATCGTCGGAACGGGGCGCGACCGTGGTGCTTTGGCTGCTGCCCGGTCACTGTCTGCCGCCGGGTGGCGCGTGGGGCTCGGGACCCCGGAAGGCGGCGGCATGGCTGGAGCATCACGAGCCGTGACGGCGCGGCACACTGTTCCCCGTCCACGCGGAGACGGCGAATCGTTCGTACTCGGGGTCAGGGCTGCCGTGCAGTCCGGAAAGTACGCGATGGTCTTCGGTTCCGGAGACGACTGGATGGCCGCGGTCTCCACCTATCGGAGCCGGATCCCGGCGCTCAATCCCCACCCTCCGGCGAATGTCGTCTCGAATGCCCTGGACAAGGTCCGGCTCGCTGAGCATGCTGCAGCAGCAGGGCTATCCACCCCCTTGATCCGTGATGCCGACGAGGCGAGCATCCAGTCTTGGCGTGGCCCGGTCATCGTGAAGAGCCGCGCTCACTGGAACCCAGGACAAACCCGGCAAACCCGCATGGAGGCGAGAACCTACCCCACGATCAGTGCGGCCGAACCGCGGATTCGTGACCTCCAGGCAGCAGGTGCCCAACCCGTGCTTCAAACACCGGTTGCGGGCCGATTGAGCGCTCTCATCGGGATCTTCGACCGGGGACGCCTCACCGCGCGGGTGCAGCAGGAAAGCACGAGGTTGTGGCCCACGCCCAACGGGATCTCGACGCGGGCTGTCACGGTGCCGGTTGATGAGGTGCTTGCCTCCCGGGCGGAACGGCTTCTTGCGGGGCTGGGCTGGCGGGGCCTGGTCGAGCTCCAATTCCTCATCGACAGTCACAGCACCTATCACCTCATCGACCTCAACGGCCGCTTCTTCGGCTCCATGCGACTCGCGGACGCCGCCAGACCCGGGATGATCGATCTGTGGGGTCACCTCACGTTGGGCATCGACCACGGGGGGCTCCCGGACGGAGTGCCCGGGCTCCGCTACGCCTGGACGGCTGGAGATCTTCGTCGCGCCGTCGTCGAGCGGCGCGGCGGGTACCTTCGCGATGTCGCGGACACGCTCCGCTGGGCCGCTACCTCGCGGCACAGTGTGTGGCAGCTTTCCGATCTCGGACCCACCATGGAGCTCGTCAAAGCACGCATCCCAGGACGCCGACACGATGTGCGGGAGCCGAGGCCCCGTGCACCATCCAGCGGATAGGAGCGCCGGCCCGTCATCGCGGCGGCGGACCGGCAACCTGGGCGTTCTGGCGGTTTCATCCGCCGTCCCGAGGAGGGGCGGACCCCGCTTGCCGCACCGATGGCGCCTCCCTGATCGTCCGATCCGCGGGAGAGGAGCCTTCTGGTGGGTGGTTCGGATGTGATAGACCGGTCCGGAACCGACGAACGATGGAGAAGATATGTCCCATCAGCTGAGAATCGGCACCCTCGACGACGGCCGTACGCCCGCTGAGCTGGATGCCACGCGATTCAACCGCCACACGTTCTGGTGCGGGCAGAGCGGATCGGGGAAGACCTACGCGCTGGGTGTCGTCCTCGAACAGCTGTTGCTCCGGACCCGGCTGCCGCTCCTGGTCCTCGATCCGAACGCGGACTTCGTCCGACTGGGAGAACTCAGGGAGCCGCTCACCGGGGGTGCGGGGGCTTTCGATGATGTGCGTGTCCTCCGGGCCACCGGGAGCGGGTCCGACCACGTCCGTGTGCGGTTCCTGGACCAGCCACTGGAGTCGCGCGCCGCCGTCCTGGGTCTCGACCCGGTGCTCGACCGCGAGGAGTACAACGTCCTCGTCCACCTCGAGAACGAGGTGGACGTGAAGGACCACGGCGATCTGGTCGGCCAACTGCGGGCCAGGGGCTCCGCCCCCGGGCGGAACCTCGCGACGCGCATCGAGAATCTCGGCGTCCTCGAATGGGACCTCTGGGCGTGGGGCGGCCGGTCCGCGGAAGACGTCATCGACGAACGCCCGCGCGCGACCGTCCTGGACCTGGGCGGGTTCCGGTTCCCGGCCGAACCGCAGGTCGCCGCCCTCAGCGTGCTCGATCACCTGTGGAAGAAGCGCGAGGAACGCCGCCCGATCCTCATCGTGATCGACGAGGCCCACAATCTCTGCAGCCCGGACCCGACCACGCCCGTCCAACGTGCGCTCACCGAACGGATCACCCAGATCGCCGCGGAGGGGCGCAAGTTCGGGCTCTGGCTTCTTCTGTCGACCCAGCGACCGTCCAAACTCCCCGTCAACGTCCTGAGCCAGTGCGACAACCTCGTCCTGATGAAGATGTCGTCGCCGCGGGATCTTGCCGAACTGGCCTCCGTCTTCGGCTACGTCTCGCCCGGTACCCTCGACGACGTCCTCCATTTCACGAAGGGCCAGGCCCTGGTCGCAGGGGGCTTCATCGCCGCTCCGTCGGTGGTGCAGGTGGGCGCACGGCTCACCCATGAAGGGGGGGCCGATATCCCCGTACCTCTCTGAGGCAGCCCCGGAACAGACCCATGGGAATCCCGCGAGGCACCAGGCCCGAGGGCAGCCCCGTGGGGGTCAGGCGATGGCCGGGTGCTCGAGTTCGCCGGCGTCGCTCTGCAGCCAGACCACCGCGAGGTGGCGCGAGGTGAAGAACCGCGTGGGGCAGGGCGGGGAGTTCACTCCGAGGAAGAAGTTGGCGATCATCCTGTCCACGGGAGAGGAGCCCAGGAGTGCGATCCGCGACGCGGCGCAGGGGACGGCGAAGACTGCCCGCGCGTCGCGCGTCACGGTTCTCGTGGTCTCCATGTCCACCAGCATCGGGTGCCCCTCCGCCTCGGCGAGCGAGTTGACCGCTCGCATGGCTGCCTCTGCATCCGTGACGGTGATGGTGCAGTCCTGATCCCATGCCAGGTGGAGGATGCCGTTCGGCAGGAGTTCCAGGCCGGCCTTGTCGCCGTCGATGCGTTGTGCGGGCATGGGGGCCTCCTGAGCAGACCGCTGATGCCTTCCGGGCCGGACGGCCCTGGGTTCACCCCGTGAGACCGAGGATCAGCGAGTCTTCATCGTAGCGAAGTATCCGGGGATGCCCGTGGTCGCGTTGCCGCCCATCGGCACGGCCTCGATGGTGACCGGTGCGTCGTCCACCACCTGCCAGGCTGCCTCCGGGAACGCAGCACGGCGTTCCTCGGGGCCGAACCGGCCCGGTACGGGGATGCCGCCGATGGCCTTGCGCAGCGGGAGCGGGATGCTGCCGGGGGTCGCGCCGAGGCTCTGCATGTAGGAGAGCGGGCTGCCGCGATAGTTCGTCTCCGTCAGCAGGACGCGCCCGTGCCGTCCCGCCACGGAGTGCAGGTTCCGCGCCAGCTGTTCGCGCTGCGGTCCGCGGAGGACATGGAAGACGCCGCGGACGAACACGTTCATGTCCCCGTATTCCTCATGCAGCATATGACCGGTGCCGGGCTGGGTCAGGTCGAGGGTACGGAAGGAGATGGTGTGCTCGCCATCGGCCTCCTGCCGGGCCCGCTGCACGGCGCTCTCCGCGACGTCCACGCCGACGGCGGCCGGGAAGCGGGGTGCGAGCCAGCGCGTCCAGCGTCCGTTCCCGCATCCGACGTCGAGCACCGGCAGCGCGAAGTCCATGGAGGCCTGCATGGACGTCGCGTACTGCTCCGCCTCGGGTCCGATGTCCGTGTCCCAGAGCACCTCGCCCTGGGTGCCGGTCGCACGGATTCCGCGCCAGTAGCCTTCCCAGGCCACCGCCGGGTCCCGTGGGGTGCGCCGCGCCAGGAGCGCGACCTCGGGCACCATCAGGAGTTGGCGGATGATTCGCAACATAGGTCGAGGGTACATACGGTCCGTGCACAACAGGGCCAACCAAGGATTTCCACAGGATGCGGCGAGGACGCGCCAGATCGGTCCGCCGGTCCTGGCGGCCTGCCTATGCTGGCCGTTGCCATGAACTCCATGGCCAGCGCAGAGGATGGGGACTTCATGCGGCGCGACACACCCCTCGCCGCCGACGGGCGCCGTGGTGAGCAGTGGGGTCCCTCGCGGGTCCTGACCGCCGTGATGGTGAGCCTGCTCGTCATCTACACCGCGAGCCTCCTGCTGGGGGATCCGGAGACGTTCGAGCCTTTCACCGACGGCTGGCTGTGCCTGTTCACCGAATTCGCTGCCGTGGGCCTGTGCATCAGTGCTGCGGTACGGACCCGCTTCTCCGAACCGCAGGTCCTGCTCGGCGGCGGGGCGGTGGTCGCCTATACCGCCGGCGACGCCTACTACCTGGTATCGCTCCGCGGCGGCGACTCGCTCGGCTTCACCTCCCTGGCGGACGTGCCGTACCTCGCGTTCTACCCGCTCATGCTCGGCGCCCTCGGGGTCGTGCTCGTGCGGAAGCTGCGCGGCCTGATGTGGCCGATCCTGCTGGACAGCCTGGTGGGAGCGCTCGCGGCAGCCTCGCTCGTGGCGCTGGTGCTGGCGCCGATCCTGCAGACCGGCACCGCCGGCGGCACGGCCTTCGATGTGGCCGTCACCGTCGCCTACCCGCTCCTCGACCTGCTGGTGATCACCGCCGTGGGTGGGGTCCTCGCGTCGAAGGGCCTCGACATCGGGCCGCGATGGCCGATCCTGATCGCCGGGATGATCCTCTTCTCCGCAGCGGACGTCGCCTACGCGCTCGGCATCGAGGACTACAGTGCAGGTTCGCTCATCGACGCGGGCTGGGTGGTCGGGGTGGTGGCCGTGGCGGCCTGGGTGGACGGCGCGGCAGGAACCGGACGGGGCTGCAGAAGCCGTGGCGTTCCGGAGTTCGCGGCGCCCCTGGTGTCCACGGCATCCGCCCTCGCCGTGCTCGTCATCGGCTCCCGGCTGGACATCCCGCTGCTCGCGGTGGTCTTCGCCGCCGCCTCGCTGGGACTGGCGTCCGTGCCCCTCGCCTTCCGGAACCGGATGCTCGTGGCCCTGGCGCGGACCGATGAGCTCACGGGGCTGCCGAACCGCCGCGCCCTGCTGACCGACGTGCCCGACCGGCTGGTCGGCGGCACCGCCGGTGCCCTGTTCGTCGTCGATCTCGACCGCTTCAAGCACGTGAACGACGCCCTCGGGCACGACGTCGGGGACGCGCTCCTCGTGCAGGTCGGCCGGCGGTTCCGGCGGCAGTTGCGTCCCGGTGACCTGCTCGCGCGTCTCGGCGGAGACGAGTTCGCGGTGTACCTCGACGGCGTGACCGAAGGCGAGGCCGTGGCCGCAGCCCGGCGGCTGGGTGCCGAACTCTCCAGCCCCGTGGAGGTCGGGACCGCCGCCCTGCAGGTGAGTGCCAGCATCGGGATCGCCCTGACGCCCCGGCACGGTACGGACATCAGCCTGCTCATGCGGAAGGCGGACATCGCCATGTTCCGTGCGAAGGCGCAGCGCAGCGGTTTCCACGTGTACGACTCCACGGACGACGACGACGGCGAACTGCGGCTGCGGACCGTCCAGGAGATCCGCACAGCGCTCGCGGAGGACCAGTTCGAGCTGCACTACCAGCCGAAGGTCCGCCTGACGGACCAGGAGGTGACCGGTGTGGAGGCGCTCGTCCGCTGGAACCACCCCACCCGCGGGCAGCTGCCGCCGAGCGCGTTCCTGCCGCTCGCCGAGGAGGCGGGCCTGATGCCTCAGCTGTCCTCGCTCGTCCTCCGGCGGGCCGTCCGGCGCGTCTCCCGCTGGCGCGCGGAAGGCCTGGACGTCGTCGTCGCCGTGAACATGTCCGGGTCCTGCATCCTGCCGTGCCTCCCGCACGAGATCCTGGGCCTGCTCGCGGAGCACGACCTGCCGGCGTCCTGCCTCATGCTCGAGATCACCGAGGACGTCCTGATGTCCACGCCCGCCGGGACCGCCGGGCTCCTCGCGGAGCTGCGGGCCGCGGGCGTACAGGTCTCGATCGACGACTTCGGCACCGGGTACAGCTCCCTGGCCTACCTGCGGGACCTCCCCGTCGACGAGCTGAAGCTCGACCGCTCCTTCGTCACGGCGATGGGGGGCGACGCGCGCGCCGGTGCGCTCGTCGGATCGATCATCGACATGGCACACAGCCTGGGCCTCCGCGTGGTCGCGGAGGGCGTCAACGGCGAGGAGACCCGGGAGGAACTGCTGAACCGTGGCTGCGATGCCGGGCAGGGTTTCCACCTCGCCATGCCGCTCCCGGGATCCGACGTCGGACCCTGGCTGGCGGCCCGCGTCATGGCGGCGGGCCGCTGATGGCGGCAGGCAGCGGCCACCGGCACACGCCTCGGCCAGAAAATACGCAGAACGCTTCCGATGCACTCGGTCCCGGCAGCAACATCTGGCAGGGTGTTAGCCATGACACCTGACCCCGATGCGCGTGTTGCGCTCATCATCGAAGACGATGCCGATGTGCGGCAGTTGCTGGTCATGACGCTCGGCATGAGCGGTTTCACCACGATCGAGGCCGAGAACGGGCGTCAGGGCGTCGCGCTCGTCCGTGATCGCCAGCCCGACCTCGTGACGCTGGACCTGAACCTCCCCGACATCGACGGCGTGGAGGTGTGCCGCCAGATCCGTCCGCTGACGGATGCCTACGTCATCATGATCACGGCGCGGCAGGACGAGATCGACCGCCTCATCGGGCTCGAGATCGGGGCGGACGACTTCGTGGTGAAGCCGTTCAGTCCCCGTGAGGTCGGAGCGCGGGTGAACGCGATGTTCCGCCGTCCGCGGAGCACCGTGCGGAACCCCTCCCAGCCTTTGGTGGGCACGGACGCGACGGAGCAGCAGTCGACGGCTCCCGCGCTCACGGTCGCAGCGGATCCGGTGGCGGGGATGCTGACCCACGGGTCCCTCAGCATCGACACCGAGGGCCGGATCGCGTCGCTCGACGGCGTCGAGGTACCGCTCACGCGGATCGAGTTCGACCTGCTGGCCACGCTCGTCTCCGGACCCCGCCGGGTGTGGCAGCGCGAGACCCTGCTCTCGCGCATCTGGGGGGACGGGTGGGTCAACGACCAGCACCTCGTCGAAGTGCACATCCGGAACCTGCGGAAGAAGCTGGGCGAGGACACGAAGGCGCCCCGGTTCATCCGGACGGTGCGCGGCGTCGGCTACAGGATGATGCCGCCCAGCGCCGACTGAAAGTCGGTGGCGTGGCTTCGCAGCCGCGCGATCTCCGGCGCGTGTTCGGACGGCTCCCCGATGAGCTGCAGGGCCGTGGACGATTCCGCTGCGAGCCGGCATGCGCCGACCATGGCGGCGCTCGCATTGAGGCTGAGCAGGGCGACGACGGCGTCGTCCGCGGCCCGTGCGGCGAAGGCCGACTCCACGGCGTCGATCCGCTGCGGGAGCATCTGGACGAACACCTGCGCGAACTCCAGTGCACCCGCCGGGTTGGAGAGTTCCTCCCCGAGGGTCTCGAGGGTCTGCCGATCGAGCGCAGGTAGCTGTGACACGTCGGTCCTGTCGGTTGCCGGGCGGAACGATCTCGGATCGAGACTGCCCGCCGGTTCCGGTGGACGGACCGGAACCGGCGGGACGATCGTGGAGAACGGTGCTCCTGTGGTCCACTCTGGCCCTCGCCGCTCAAAGGCGCCGTGCCCCAAGTGCGAAAGAAGACCGAAGAAAGGGCGAAGGTCGGCCCCCGGCCGGTCCCGGCCTGCCTACGCGAGCATCTCCCGGACCATCGGGATCACCTTCGTGCCGTAGAGCTCGATGCTGTGCATGAGCTTGTCGTGGGGCAGCGGTCCGGCGCTGTACTTCATGTCGAAACGATCGATCCCGAGGGTCTGCGCCGTCGCGGCGATCTTCCGCGCGACGGTCTCCGGCGATCCGACGTACAGGGAGCCGAAGTCGGCCTCGTGCTCGAACTCCTCGCGCGTCGTCGGGCCCCAGCCGCGCTCCCGGCCGATGCGGTCGCGCATGATCCGGTTGTCGGGCCAGAGTTCCTCCCGGGCCTGCTCATCGGAGTCGGCGATGTAGCCGGGCGAGTGGACGCCGATGGGCAGGGTGGGTTGGCCGAGCTGGTTCAGGGCGCGGTGGTAGAGGTCCACGTAGGGGGCGAAGCGCGCGGGGTCGCCGCCGATGATCGCGAGCATCAGCGGCATGCCGTAGCGGGCTGCCCGCACCACGGATTCCGGACTCCCGCCGACGCCGATCCAGGTCTTCAGGCGCCCGCCCTCGGTCTTCGGGTAGACCTCGTGGTCCTTCAGGCCCGGGCGGGTACTGCCGGACCACGTGACCGGCCCTTCCTTGATGAGCTCCGAGAACAGGTCGAGCTTCTCCTCGAACAGCCGCTCGTAGTCGGACAGCTCATAACCGAAGAGGGGGAAGGACTCGGTGAACGAGCCCCGCCCGAGGATGACCTCGGCCCGGCCGTTCGACGCGGCGTCGAGGGTGGCGAAGCGCTGGTAGACGCGCACGGGGTCATCGGAGCTGAGCACCGTCACGGCCGACCCGAGGCGGATGCGCGCCGTCTGCCCGGCGATGGCCGCGAGGACGGTCTCGGGTGCCGAGATGGCGAAGTCGTCGCGGTGGTGCTCGCCGAGACCGATGAAGTCGACCCCCACCTGGTCGGCGAGGACGGCCTCCGCGATCACGTTGCGGATGACCTGCGGGTACGGGACGGGGGTGCCGTCCTCACCGCGCGTGACGTCCCCGAAGGTATCGAGTCCGAGTTCCAGTTCGCGTGCCATGGTGATGCTCCCGTGCTCAGCGTTCGGGCCCGCCCTGGGCCTGCTGGTAGAACGGGCACCCCACCGGCGTTATTCCATGCATACGTATCTACTTGCTCCCTCCGCGATGATTTTGCAGGACCTCCGCCGCCCGGTCCGCTCGGGCGATGCTCGCCGGATCCGCGAGGTCCACGCCGGCACGTGCCGCGGCGGCCCGCGCGGCCGGGGACTTCAGGTCGGGGAGGACGAAGCGCTCAGGGGTGATCAGGGCATCCTGCGCGGCGTGCTCGCGCTGGTCCCGGGCCAGCGCGGGACCGGACAGCTCGGCGGCCCGCACGGTGGCCGTGGTCACGGCCACCGGGGCGCCCGTCAGCGCCGGGCCCACCAGCGGCGCGTAGCCGACGGCATGGCCGGAGCGGTTGGGATGGTAGGAGTCGGAGATGGGTCTCGCCAGGCCGTTCAGCCACTCGACGTCGTCGCACACCGCATGCCCCCCGAACACGGCGGACGGATCCCGGAAGGTGAAACCTGCCGCGGTGGCCGCCGCCGCCGTCGTCCGGTTGAGCAGGTCCGCCGTCGCGTTCAGGCGTGTCTCCTCCGTGGGCGAGAACCACGTGGCCGCGTTGCAGTCCTCGCCGTTGAAGATCCGCGGGTAGCCCGCCACGGTGACGGACGCCTGGGGCGCCCGGGCGCGGATCTGGCCGTACAGCGACCCGAGGCGCCCGGGGAGCTGTCCGGTGATGACGGCCCGGGCCCGTTCGAGCGCCGCGGTGCAGTTGCTCATCCAGGCCGGCTTGGCGCACTCCGTCAGGAGGGCGACGAACGCGGCGTCGTTGCCGCCGACGCTCACCGACACGTACGACGTCGTCGGCGTCAGCGCACCCAGCTGACCTGCCGCGACGTCGCCGATGGTGGCGCCGGAGCACGCGCGGAAGTCCAGGGCATACCCTCCGGCGCTCGCGATGAGGACGGGGAACGCATGGACCGACCGCTGGCAGCTCGTCCCGTCCGCCAGGTAGGTGCGGGTCCCGGTGCCCGACGAGTACGAATCGCCGAGGGCGACATACGAGGCAGGCGCCGCGCTGGCCGGCGGCGCGGGCACCACGACGGCGGCGAGCAGGGCCAGGGAGGCGAGGGCGGAACGGAGGCGAGGAATCGTCATTGATGCTCCTGGTGCGGATGGTGCTGTCGTGGCCACGCTAGCCGCGTGGCGACGCCTGCGGGAGGTTCGTCGCAGCGCTGCACCCATGACTCTTCCGCGGAACCGGGCGGCCGGGGTAGGGTGCCGCCCGGCGTCCTGCACCCTTTGCCTCCGCTCCGGGCCACGCGGTACGCTGTGGGACGGCTCACATGCCGCTCGACCCAACTGAATACGCCATCGATCTGCAGCGGGAGAGTTCTGCCGTTGACCCACACACCGGCAGGCGCCGTAGGAGCAAATCCTCCCCAGGAATCTCTCAGGCGAAGGTACCGCTGCGGCTAGGCAACTCTGGAAAGCAGCCCGGACGGCGTCCGGCGCTCACCGACGGTGCAAGCAGGCGTAGAGCCCTGCGGAAACTCTCAGGTCCCCTACAGAGCGGGGAGGAACCCGACCAGGCCCGCGCGCCCGCGCACCTCATCTGACGTACGGAGTTCCCATGACCGCCTCCCCCGACATCGCGTCGACCTTCGCCGACCGCCATATCGGCCCACGCACCTCGGACGCCGGGCACATGCTCGAGGTCCTCGGCTACCCGAGCCTCGACAAGCTCGTGGACCTGGCAGTCCCCGCCAGCATCCGGCTCGAGCGCGGACTGGAGCTCCCGGCCGCCCTCAGCGAGACCGAGGTCCTGGCGCAGCTCCGCCGCATGGCGGGCCGGAACCGGACCGCCGTCCAGATGATCGGGCAGGGCTACTTCGACACCGTCACGCCGCCCGTCATCCGCCGCAACGTCCTCGAGGCGCCCGCCTGGTACACGGCCTACACGCCCTACCAGCCGGAGATCTCCCAGGGCCGGCTCGAGGCGCTCCTCAATTTCCAGACCATGGTGCAGGACCTCACGGCCCTCGACATCGCCAACGCCTCGCTGCTCGACGAGGCATCCGCCGTCGCCGAGGCCGTCCTCCTCATGCGCCGCTCCGGCAAGATCAAGGGCCGCACGGTGATCGACGCCGACGCCCTCCCGCAGACCGTCGCCGTGGTCCGCGGCCGCGCCGAGGCGCTCGGGTTCGACGTCGAGGTGGTGGACCTCTCGGACGGCCTGCCCGACGGCGACATCAACGGCGTCGTCCTGCAGCAGCCCGGCGCCTCCGGCGCCCTGCGCAACCACGCGGCCGTCATCGGCGCGGCCAAGGAGCGGGGCGCCCTCGTCACCGTCGCTGCCGACCTCCTCGCCCTGACGCTCATCACCGCCCCGGGCGAGCAGGGCGCCGACATCGCCGTCGGGTCCGCACAGCGCTTCGGCGTCCCCCTCTTCTTCGGCGGTCCGCACGCCGCGTACATGGCGGTCCGCAAGGGCCTCGAGCGCATGCTGCCCGGCCGCCTCGTGGGCGTCTCGAAGGACGCCGACGGCGCCCCCGCCTACCGCCTGGCCCTGCAGACCCGCGAGCAGCACATCCGCCGCGAGAAGGCCACGAGCAACATCTGCACCGCGCAGGCGCTGCTGGCGATCGTCGCCTCGATGTACGCCGTCTACCACGGCCCCGAGGGCCTCAAGGCGATCGCGCGCACCGCGCACCGCCGCGCCGTCGCACTCGCCGCCGCCCTCCAGGGGTCCGAGGCCACCGTGGTCCACGACGCGTTCTTCGACACCCTCCTGGTCCGGGTTCCCGGCAGGGCCGCCGAGTTCGCGGACACGGCGGAGGCCGCCGGCTACAACCTCCGCCGCATCGACGCCGACCACCTCGGCATCTCCTGCGACGAGACCACGACGCAGGAGCACATCGCCGCCGTCGCGGACGTCTTCGGCGGAACGGCGGCCGACGACTCCGCGGGGGAGCGGATCCCCGCGGACCTGCGCCGCACCTCCGCGTTCATGACGCACCCGGTGTTCTCGCGGCACCGCTCGGAGACCGCGATGCTGCGCTACCTGCGCCGACTCTCGGACAGGGACCTCGCACTGGACCGCACCATGATCCCGCTGGGCTCCTGCACCATGAAGCTCAATGCGACGGTCGAGATGGAGTCCATCTCCTGGCCCGAGTTCGCGTCCATCCACCCGTTCGCCCCGGACAGCCAGACCGAGGGGTGGCGTGAACTGATCACGGACCTCGAGGAGCGGCTCGCCGAGATCACCGGATACGCGCAGGTCTCCCTCCAGCCCAACGCCGGCTCGCAGGGCGAACTCGCCGGTCTCCTCGCCATCCGCGGCTACCACCGCTCGCGCGGCGACGAGAACCGCACCATCTGCCTCATCCCGTCCTCCGCCCACGGCACCAACGCGGCGTCGGCCGTGCTCGCGGGCATGAAGGTCGTGGTGGTGGGCACGGCCGCGAACGGCAACATCGACCACGACGACCTCCTCGCGAAGATCGAGCAGCACGCCGAGAACCTCTCGGCCATCATGATCACCTACCCCTCCACCCACGGGGTATTCGAGGAGGACGTGCGCTGGGTCTGCGAGAAGGTGCACGAGGCCGGCGGCCAGGTCTACATCGACGGCGCCAACCTCAACGCCCTCGTGGGCCTCGCGCAGCCGGGTGAGTTCGGCGGCGACGTCTCCCACCTGAACCTGCACAAGACGTTCTGCATCCCGCACGGCGGCGGTGGGCCCGGCGTCGGACCCGTGGCCGTCGCCGCGCACCTCGCGCCGTTCCTGCCCGGCGACGCGAACCGCGACATCGCCACCGACGGCGGGCCCGGCGCCGCGGGCGGCACGCCGGTCTCCGGGTCCATGTACGGCTCCGCCGGCGTCCTGCCGATCTCCTGGGCGTACATCGCGCTCATGGGCTCCGAAGGCCTCACCAGCGCCACCGCGCACGCCCTGCTCGCCGCCAACTACGTCGCGGCCCGCCTGACCGAGCACTTCCCCGTGCTCTACACCGGAGCGCAGGGCCTCGTGGCCCACGAGTGCATCCTCGACCTCCGCCCGCTGACGGCCTCCACCGGCGTCACCGCCGAGGACGTCGCCAAGCGCCTCATCGACTACGGGTTCCACGCCCCCACGCTGTCCTTCCCCGTGGCCGGGACGCTGATGGTGGAACCGACGGAATCCGAGGATCTCGCCGAACTGGACCGCTTCGTCGACGCCATGATCGCGATCAGGGGCGAGATCGACCGCGTGGCGGCCGGCGACTTCAGCATCGAGGAGAGCCCGCTCCGGCAGGCCCCCCACACCGCGCGCCTCCTGGTCGGCGACGAGTGGACGCAGGCCTACCCGCGCGAACTCGCCGCCTACCCGCTGCGCTCGCTGCACCACGACAAGTACTTCCCGCCGGTGCGCAGGATCGACGGCGCCCACGGCGACCGCAACCTCGTGTGCTCCTGCCCGCCCATCGAAGCCTTCGAAGACTAGGAACCCCGCCGACCATGAGCGAGCAGAGCAAACACACGGCCCTGTACACCCGGCACGCGGCGCACGGGGCGTCCTTCACCGATTTCGGCGGGTGGCAGATGCCCCTGAAGTACCGGAGCGAACTCGAGGAGCACCACACGGTCCGCCGGGCCGCGGGCCTCTTCGACCTGTCCCACATGGGCGAGGTCCTCGTCAGCGGGCCCCAGGCCGCCGCGTTCCTCAACTACGCCCTTGTCAGCAACCTCGCGGTGATCGCCGTCGGCAAGGCCAAGTACTCCCTGATCTGCACCGCGGAGGGCGGGGTGATCGACGACCTCATCACGTACCGGCTCGCCGAGGACTCCTTCCTCGTGGTGCCGAACGCGTCCAACGCGGGCGTCGTCGCCGAGGAGCTCCGGCAGCGCGCCGTGGGCTTCGATGTCGCCGTCGAGGACCAGTCCGACACCACGGCCCTCATCGCCGTGCAGGGCCCCACCGCCGAGGCGGTCCTCCTCGAGCTGGCGCGCCCCGAGGACGCCGGGACCATCCGCGAGCTGAAGTACTACGCGGCCGTGGAGGTGGAACTCGCGGGGCTCCCTGTCCTGCTGGCCCGCACGGGCTACACCGGGGAGGACGGCTTCGAGATCTTCGTCGGCACCAGCTTCGCGGTGCGCCTCTGGGACGCCGCCCTGCAGGCCGACGCCGCCCACGGGCTCCTGCTGTGCGGTCTGGCGGCCCGCGACTCGCTCCGGCTGGAAGCCGGCATGCCGCTGTACGGGCACGAGCTCGGCCTCGACACCAACCCCTTCGAGGCCGGTCTCGGCCCCGTGGTCAGCACCAAGAAGACCGACGACTTCGTGGGCCGCGCCGTGCTCGAACCCCTCAAGGCGCTCGAGCCGGCCCGCCGCCTCGTGGGGCTGCGCGCCGTGGGGCGCCGCTCCGCCCGCGCCGGGTACGACGTCGTCGTCGACGGGGCCGCCGTCGGCACCGTCACCTCCGGGCTGCCCAGCCCCACGCTCGGCTACCCGATCGCCCTCGCCTACGTGGACGCCGCGCACGCTGCCGTCGGCACCGAGGTGCAGGTGGACCTCCGTGGCCGGCCGGAGCCCTTCACCGTGATCCCCACGCCGTTCTACCGTCGCGAGAAGGCCGCCGGTACACCGCAGTGACGATCAGCGCCTTCGACCTGTTCAAGATCGGCATCGGCCCCTCCAGCTCGCACACCGGAGGGCCGATGACCGCCGCCTACCTGTTCACCGACCTGCTCCGCACGCAGGGACTGCTGGCCGATGTGCAGCGCGTGCAGGTGGACCTCTTCGGCTCCCTCGGCGTGACGGGCCACGGCCACGGCACCGTGAAGGCCGTGCTGCTCGGCCTGGAGGGGGACCGGCCGCACCTCGTGGATCCCACCTCGGCTGATGCCCGCGTGGCGTACATCGGCGAGTGCCGGTCCCTCAATCTCGCCGGGGAGCGCCGGATCGCCTTCGATCCGGACACCGACGTGCTGCTGCACCGCGGCCAGCGCCTCGATTTCCACACCAATGGCATGCGTTTTTCGGCATATACCGCGGGAGAGACGCCTATTCTTTCGAGGGAATACTTCTCGGTGGGTGGCGGGTTCGTCCTCGACGAGGACGAGATCGGCTCCGAGACGGCGGCCGTGGAGCCCGTCCCGGTGTCCCACCCGTTCGACACGGCGGACCAGCTGGTGGACCTCTGCCGCCGGACGGGCTCGTCCTTCTCGGATGTCGTCCTCGCGAACGAGCTGTCCTGGCGGTCGGAGGCCGAGGTCAGGGAGGGGCTGCTCGCCATCTGGGAGGTCATGCAGGACACCATCCGGCGCGGCACGACGACGGGCGGCATCCTGCCCGGCGGACTGAGTGTGCGGCGCAGGGCGGAGCGGCAGCGGCAGCTGCTCGAGAAGGCCGACGATCCCACCGACCGCCTCGGCACCATGGAGTGGGTGACGCTCTTCGCGCTGGCCGTCAACGAGGAGAACGCCGCCGGCGGGCGCGTGGTCACGGCGCCGACCAATGGTGCGGCGGGCATCATCCCGGCGGTCCTGAAGTACTACGTGGACTTCGTCCCGGGAGCCGACGACGACGGCGTGGTCCGGTTCCTGCTCGCGGCAACCGCCATCGGTTCCCTGTTCAAGAAGAACGCGTCGATCTCCGGGGCGGAGGTAGGTTGCCAGGGCGAGGTCGGTTCGGCGTGCGCCATGGCCGCGGGGGCGCTGGCCGAAGTGCTCGGTGGAACCCCGGAACAGGTCGAGAACGCCGCCGAGATCGGGATCGAGCACAACCTCGGGCTGACCTGCGACCCCGTGGGCGGGCTCGTGCAGATCCCCTGCATCGAGCGGAACGCCGTCGGGGCGATGAAGGCCATCACCGCCGCGCGGATGGCCGTGCGCGGGGACGGGCAGCACCACGTCTCGCTCGACGTCGCCATCAAGACCATGCGCGACACCGGCGCCGACATGATGGACAAGTACAAGGAGACCGCGCGCGGCGGGCTGGCCCTGAACGTCGTGGAGTGCTGAGCGCCCGTGCCTGACCTCCCGGTCCGCGTCGAGGTCATCCCCGGGGACGGTCTCGAGGAGCGGCTGGGGGCGCACCTGCCCGCCCCCGCCGTCGTCACCGTAACGTGCCTGCCGCACCACGGCCCCGGTGAGGCCGTGGAGACCGCCGTGCGGCTCGCAGCTGCGGGGTACACCGCCGTCCCGCACCTGGCCGCGCGCTCGGTGGCGGGCCGGCCCGAGCTCGCGGGGTATGTCGCGCGGTGCCTGGACGCCGGGATCAGGGATGTCTTCGTGGTCGGCGGGGACGCCGCCCACGCCGCAGGACCCTATGCGTGGAGCGGCGCGCTCATGGAGGACCTCGCGGAGCTCTCGGGCGGGGCGCTGCGCCAGGGCATCGCGGTCTACCCCGAGGGGCACCCCACCACCACGGACCAGGAACTCACACGGACGCTGCTCGCGAAGCAGGTCCTGGCGTCCTGGTGCGTCACGCAGCTCTGTTTCTCCCCGGACATCCTGCGCGCCTACGCGCCGCGGCTGCGGAGCGAGGGGATCACGCTGCCGGTCTGGGCCGGCATTCCCGGGCCCGTCCGCATCAGCCGCCTGCTCCGGCTGGCCGGCACGATCGGCGTGGGACAGTCGATCGGTTTCCTCCGGCGTTCCGCCGGCGGTGCCGACGCCGGGTCCGTGGTCCGGCAGCTGCTGTCCTCGGCGTCCTACGACCCGGCGCCCCTGATGGCGGCGCTCGACGGCGCAGGGTATGCGGGGCTCCACCTGTACAGCTTCAACGACCTCGCGGCTCTCGAGCGGTCAGGTGTGGCGCGGCCGCTGCAGGCGTGATGGCCCGGGCCGGCAGCGGCTCCGACCGGGATGTCCGTCCGGGACACACGAAGAGCGACCGCCCGTTGAGGCGGCCGCTCCGGGTGATTCTCTCGGGGTGCTTCTCCCGGGGTGCTGCGTCAGACGGCGGCGGCGGCCGGCTTCTGACGCTGAGGGGCGAGTTCCCCGATGATCCCGCGCAGGAGCTTGCGAAGCTCGAAGGATTCGAGCCCCTCACCGACCATGAGCGTGCGCTCGATGTCTTCGGCCTTCGCGAGGGCCTCGAGGCCGGACTGCGTGATCGTGATGCGCTGGCTGCGACGGTCCACGCTGTCGCGGATACGGGAGATGAATCCCTGGCGCTCCAGCTTCTCGATGGTCTTGCCGATCGTCTGCGCCTGGACATGCACGGCGAGCGCGAGCTTGGCGCCCGTCATGGTGCCCGTGCGGGACAGGACGCCGAGGGTGGTGTAGCCGGCATGGGTGATTCCGATGTCGAGCAGCCTCTCGTTCCACGCGTGGTCCACGAGGCGGGCGGCGGTGGTGAGCAGGCGGCTGGTCGACCACTCTTCCAGTTCAGACATACGATCTCCTCCCGAAGATGTGGGGACGCCCTGCCGGTGCTGGTCACCGCCGGCCAGGCGTGGTGTCATCGCAGCCGACCGATGGTACAGGGACGGGATCGACTGCCTTATGTCCACTATGCGCTTCCATCTTCAAGTTTTCCCGTTGCCCCGTCCGAAGCTTCCGGCAAGAAAGCCTAGGAAGGGAGCGCGGTGCGCCGGCTGAAGGCCACGATCTCGGCCGCGACCCGGGCCGCCGCGGAGTGCTGCACCACGTGCGGTTGACCTTCGATCTCGACCAGGGTGCCGTCCGGCGCGCGGGTCGCCAGCTCCCGGCACCATTCCCGCCGCGCGACGGGGTCCCTCCCGCCCCGCACCACCAGGACCGGACAGCGGAGGCGCTCGACGGCGCGCTCCAGCGGGTATTCCATCATCGACCGGAGCTGGCGGAGGTACCAGCGCGTCCCGGTCTGCAGGTAGTCGCCGAGGACGATCCGATTGGCGGACGCGCTCTCGCGGAGCGTGTCATGGGCGAGGGCGACGGCCTGCTGCAGCACGGTGCGGCGAAGCCGGTCCACCACCGGCCCGATCAGGACGAGGCGTTCCGCCAGGGCCGGTGATTGCAGGGCCGCTTCCGTGACGAACTGCACGCCCATCGAATGCCCGACCAGCGTGCCGGACCGGACCCCGAGCTCCCCGAGTGCTTCGACCATCAGCGCTGCATGGTCTTCCACGCCGAGCTGGATCCGGGGTCGCGGGCCCGGGCCGTAGCCGGGAAGATCCACCGTGTGCACCACGGCGTCGGCCGCCAGTTCGGCCCGCAGCCGGTCGAGGTAGCGATGGGTCATGCCGAGCCCGTGCACGAGGACATAGGGGCTGCGCGGGGAGGCGGGGGACCCGGGGCCCGGGGTGGTGCGGATGCGGAGGCTGAGGCCGTCCACCCGAACGGTACGGAGTGTCGGCTGCATCCGGGCAGTCTACGGGTACTTCTCAAGCTTCCCTCACGTTCAGCTCACGGTCCGATCAATTCCGCCGCCCCGAGTCCCGGCATTGTATGAAAGTCTTGACCCATGTCCGTTTCCGCGTCGCAGCGCTCCGCGCTCATCGTCGAGGATGATCCGGATATCCGGGAGTTACTGGCGACGACCCTGCGCATGAACGGATTCAGGGTCATCGAAGCATCCACGGGGCTCGACGGCCTGGCGGCCGTGAAGGAGCACCGGCCGGACCTCATCACCCTCGACCTGAACCTGCCGGACCTCGACGGCGTGGAGGTCTGCCGCCAGTGCCGGGCCGTCAGTGACGCGTACATCGTGATGGTGACTGCCCGGCAGGACGAGATCGACCGGCTGATCGGCCTGGAGATCGGGGCGGACGACTTCATGGGGAAGCCCTTCAGTCCGAGGGAGTTCGCGGCGCGCGTCTCGGCGATGTTCCGCCGTCCCCGCACCGCAGTGCCGCAGCAGGTCGAGGCGCCCGGCGACGGCCTGCTCCGGCACGAAGATCTCACCATGGACGTCGAGGGGCGCACGGTGACCCTGGGCGGACGGGAACTGGCGTTGACCCGCATCGAATTCGACCTGCTCGAGACTCTCCTCGCCGGCGCGCAGCGCGTCTGGACGCGGGAAGCGCTCCTCGACCGCGTATGGGGGGACGGCTGGAGCCAGGACCACCACCTCGTCGAGGTGCACATCCGCAACCTGCGCAAGAAGCTGGGCGAGGACATGGCCAACCCCCGCTTCATCCGCACCGTCCGCGGCGTCGGGTACCGGATGATGCCGGGGGACGCGCGGCGCTGAGCGTCGCCGGCGTCGCCCCGGGAACCGGGGGCCTGGTACCGGTGCGGGTTGCCCGGCCGACCCCTACGCGACGAGTGCGGGCGAACCCGCCTGCCGGGCACCGTCACGGGTCCGACGGTCCCGCGTCATGGAGATGCCCAGCACCACGAGCGCGGCAAGCGTGATGGCGGCACCGGCCCAGATGGGTGAGGTGTAGCCGAGGCCTGCGGTGATGGTCACTCCGCCGATCCAGGCACCGAGGGCGTTCCCGAGGTTGAAGGCGCCGATATTGGCGCCGGAGACAAGGGTCGTGGCGTCACCGGCGTATTTCATGACCCGCATCTGCAGGCCGGGCACGGTTGCGAACCCGAATCCGCCCATGAGGACCAGCGCGATGATGGTGGCGACGGGACTGTACGCCAGGACGGCGAACAGGGCGAGGACCACGGTGAGTGCGGACAGGACGATGAGCAGGCTGCGGTCCAGCGCCCGGTCCGCGGCGCGTCCGCCCAGGAGGTTCCCGACGAAGAGGCCTACGCCGAAGACGACCAGGAGCCAGGGGACAGCCCTCGAGGGGAAGCCGCTGACGTCGGTGAGGACGTACGCGATGTAGGTGAAGGCGCCGAACATGCCGCCATAGCCGAGGATCGTGATGGTCAGCGAGGCCCAGACCTGACCGGAGCGGAAGGCGTTCAGTTCCCTGCGCAGACTCACGGCCGCGGTGTCGCGTTCCATCGCGGGCACGAGCAGTGCGATGCCGATGAACGCGATGACACCGATGACGGTGATGGCCCAGAACGTCGAGCGCCAGCCGAAGGCCTGGCCGAGGAACGTACCCAGGGGTACGCCGAGGACGTTGGAGACGGTGAGCCCGGTGAACATGACGGCTATGGCGCTCGCCTTCTTCTCCGGGGCCACCATGGCTCCGGCCACCACCGAACCGATGCCGAAGAACGCACCGTGGCACAGCGCCGCGATGATGCGTCCGAGCATCATGACGCCATAGGTGGGCGCGATCGCGTCCACCAGGTTCCCGAGGACGAAGAGCACCAGCAGGCCCAACAGGACCTGCTTGCGGGGGAGTCGGGTCACCGCGGCTGTCACCACGAGCGCGCCCACGGCAACGCTGAGCGCGTAGCCGGTGATCAGCCAGCCCGCCTGCGCCTCGGTTACGCCGAAGGTCCCGGCGACCTCGGGCATCAGCCCCATGATGATGAACTCGGTGAGTCCGATACCGAAACCGCCCAGAGCGAGAGCGATGAGGCCGATTGGCATGATGGTGTTCTTTCTTTGACGATGAGGGTGACCACTGGTGCGGTTCTGGTGCAGGGCCTGCGCCCTTGCCGGGCAAAAGCCACGATCAGGGAGCGATTGCCGGCGGGCCGGGTAGGAAGACCGGCGGTGCGCAGGTAAGATTTAGTTGCACACGCGGGTTTTATCATTGCACATGCAGATATGCCGCGCAAGCAACTACTTTGTGGAGGCATGGATGAGCGTCGATGACAGTGCCGTCGAGGTACGCGCGCAAGGGTGGCGCACCCTGGCGGCGTTGCACAACCGGATCGAGTCCGAGCTGGAGAAGGCGCTTCAGGCGGAAGCAGACCTGTCGGTGGTGGAATACACGATGCTGAGTGTCCTGAGCCGCCAGCCCGGCTCATGGCACATGAGGATGCAGCAGGTGAGCCGCGCAACAGCCCTCAGTCCCAGTGCGACCACCCGCCTGGTGACCCGCCTCGAGAAACGCGGACTCCTCCGGCGCATCCTCTGCGAGGACGACAGGCGGGGCATCTACACCGAGCTCACCCAGGCCGGGGCCGACCTCCTGGGTGCCGTCCAGCCGATTCATGACCAGGCGTTGACGAAGGCGCTCCGGGATGCCCGCGAAGTACCCGAACTCGCCCATCTCGTCGATGCCCTGCCAGGACTGACCGGCGCGCGGAGCGGCAGCTGACCCACGCCGGTCCGGGCGCCGGTGCGCGACGTCCTACTCCGACGCTTCGTCAGCGGCAGTGAACTGCACGGACGCGTCCACCCCCGATGTTCCATGGTCCGGGGTGCCGTTCCTCGACCTCCGGCGGGCCCGTCCCCACCGGCTTCGGCCGGCTGTCGGACGATCGCCGGCCCGAGCCCGCTGCCCTCCGACGCCGAGGAGCCCCGCCAGGACCGGTCGAACGCGCGGTCGCAGTCCCCGCGAGAGCGCCCGGCCTTCGTGTGAACTGAAGGCCGGACGCCGTCGGGGCGCTCATCTGCAAGCCGGCTGCTTGACCTGTTCGATAAGCACACTTGTCATTCCATCACGGAAGGTGGCGGCGCGGTCGACGTGGGTGTCGCCGTCCTGGCGGATCGACCCACAGATGACAGTGCCGCAGTGCCCCTAGGGCATCGGCTTCGCAAACCTGCGCAAACGGATCCGCGGATCCCTCCGGGCAACCCCGACTTGTCGCCGGGTGAAACACTTGGGACGTGGCTCATCTCGACGTATCCGGTATCGACTACTTCCTCTCCGACGGCAGGCAACTGCTCAACGGCGTGGCCTTCAAGGTCGGCGACGGCCACAAGACGGCCCTGATCGGCCCCAACGGCACGGGCAAGACGACCCTCCTGCGCATCGTCTCCGGGGACCTGTCGCCCGACGAGGGGTCGGTGAGCCAGTCGGGGACGATGGGCATCATGCGGCAGTTCGTCGGCCAGGTGCGCGACGACTCGACGGTCCGCGACCTCCTCGTCTCCGCCGCGCCGCCCATGCTCGCGGCCGTCGCGCAACGGATCGACGACGCCGAACTCGCCATGATGGAGGCCGACGACGAGCCCACGCAGATGACCTATGCACAGGCGATCGCCGACTGGGGCGACGCGGGCGGCTACGAACTGGAGACCACCTGGGACGAGGTCACGATGGCAGCGCTCGGCGTCCCGTTCGATCGCGCGCAGTACCGCGCCGCGTCCTCGCTCTCGGGCGGGGAGCAGAAGCGGCTCGTGCTGGAGGCTTTGTTCTCGGGTCCCGACGAGCTCCTGCTCCTGGACGAGCCCGACAACTACCTGGACGTGCCGGGCAAGCGCTGGCTCGAGGCGAAGCTGCGGGACTCGAAGAAGTCGGTGCTGTTCGTCAGCCACGACCGCGAGCTGCTCGCCAACGCGGCCACCCGCATCGTGACGCTGGAGCCCGGGGTCCTCGGGGCGTCGTCGTGGACCCACGGCGGCGGGTTCGAGACCTACCTGAAGGCGCGGGAGGACCGCAACGCCCGGTTCGAGGAACTGCGCAAGCGCTGGGACGAGGAGCACCTCAAGCTCAAGGAACTCGTCAACATGTACAAGAACAAGGCGGCGTTCCGCTCGGACATGGCGAACCGGTATCACGCCGCGCAGACGCGACTGGCGAAGTTCCTCGAGGCCGGCCCGCCGGAGGCCATCCCCCTCGAGCAGAACGTGTCCATGCGCCTCGCGGGCGGACGGACCGCGAAGCGTGCCGTCGTCGCCCAGAAACTCGAACTCACGGGCCTCATGAAGCCCTTCAGCACCGAGATCTGGTTCGGCGACCGCGTGGGCGTGCTGGGCTCCAACGGCTCGGGCAAGTCGCACTTCCTGCGGTTGCTGGCCGCCGGCGGGTCCGACCCGGACAAGGAACACCAGCCCGTCTCCGACGTCGACATCGCCGCGGTGCCGCACGAGGGCTCCGTGAAGCTGGGCGCGCGGATCCGCCCCGGTTTCTTCGCGCAGACGCACTCCCGCCCGGACCTCCTCGGCCGGACCCTCGTGGACATCCTGCACCGCGGCGACGAGCACCGTTCGGGGCTGGGTCGGGAGGCCGCGTCCGCCGTGCTGGACCGCTACGGGCTCGCCCCGCAGGCAGAGCAGGCCTACGACTCCCTGTCCGGCGGCCAGCAGGCCCGGCTGCAGATCCTGCTGCTGGAGCTCTCCGGCGCCACCCTCCTGCTGCTCGACGAGCCGACGGACAACCTGGACCTGCACTCGGCGGAGGCGCTGGAGCACGCCATCGATGCCTTCGAGGGGACGGTCATCGCCGTCACCCACGACCGCTGGTTCGCCCGGAGCTTCGACCGCTTCCTGGTCTTCGGTTCCGACGGCAAGGTGTACGAGACGAAGGAGCCCGTGTGGGATGAGAGCAGGGTCGTCCGCTCCCGCTAGGAGCTTCGTCCACACGTCCTCCACACGCTTTCCACAGGGTTATCCCCAACCGGTGGATAAGTAGCGGCGGCACCCCGGCGGACGGGGCGTCCTCCGCAGGGGGCACCGTCCTTGTAGGGTGGTCGGCGGCGCAACGGAAGAGCACCGGGCGCCGCATCGATCCGGTTGGGGGGCTCATGGGCGCAGGCATGGATACGGACACCGGTCCGACGACGAGCAGTGACGTCGTCACCGAGGGGCCGGAGGGGTCCGCGGGGACGACCTCCGCGGCGACCGCCGTCGCGCGTGGATCGCGCGGACGGACCGCACGCCGCAGCATCCTCAGCCACGCGGCGGCCCGGGCCGCCGCCGTGCTCGTGCTCGTGCTGGTCGCCGGGGTGGTGGCGGTCACCCTGGTCAACCAGTCGTTCTTCGGTCCCCACCGGCCCGTCGAGGCGTACCTCGACGACCTCGTGGCCGGTGACGCGGGAACCTCCCGGGCCCTGGTCAGGGCAGACGACGGCGGGGGCGGCGCCGCCCTGCTGGCCGACGCCGTGTACGGTGCGGCGCAGGGCCGGGTGTCCGGCTACGCGGTCCGCGACGTCGTCGTGGACGGCGGAGCAGCGACGGTGGTGGCCGACCTGACCCAGGACGGCACCACCGCCACCAGGGAATTCACCCTGACACGTACCGGATCCACTGCGCTGGTCTTCGACGCGTGGCGGCTCGACGGCCCGGCACCCGTCAGCGACGTCGGCGTGGTGGTCCCGCAGGACCTCGAGGCGATCACGGTCAACGGAGCGGACGTGGAACTCCCCGCGGGCGGTGCGGGGCCCTATCCGGGGCGCCGATCCCTCGCCCTCCCGGCCCTCCCGGGCACGTACGTCGTCTCGCCGCCGGCGCCGTCGACCTACCTCTCCTACGGCGATCCGCAATCCATCGAGGTCCCGGCCGATCCGGCGGCCGCCCCGTCCGGGGTACTGATCGACGCCGCGCCGACGGCCGCCGCCGAGGCCGAGGCCGTTGCCCGGGTCACCGCGTGGCTCGACGCGTGCACCGCCTCCACCGACGCCGCTCCGAGCGGGTGCCCCAACCGGTCCTTCGTGTTCGGGAACCCCGAGGACGTGCGTGGACCACGCTGGACCCTGGACCGGGCCCCGACCTTCACGCTCGAGCAGTCCTACGAGCCGGGCGTGTACCGACTGCTGTCCGACGACGCCGTGGCCACCTTCTCGTACGAGCGGAACGCCGAGTTCGAGGACCTGCTGCCCCCTCGCTGGGAGCGTGAGCAGGACACGCAGACCCTCTCCATCAGCGCCACCGTGACCGTCACGGGCGAGGCGATCGAGGTGGCCCCGGACTAGGAGCCGTGCGCGGGACGGCGTTTGTTTGAAGTGCGCGGCGGAGCCCCCTACGGTTGCAGGATGAAGCCCTCCGTCCGAGCAGCCATGTTCGCCACCTACGCGATCTTCGGGCTCAATGGACTCGTGTTCGCCAGTTGGGCCGCCCGGATCCCCGCCGCTTCCAACACCCTGGGCCTCGGCTCGGGCCAGACGGGAACCCTCCTGCTCATCGGAGCCATCGGATCGGTCCTGTCCCTGCCGCTGGCAGGCCTCGCCGCCGCGCGTTTCGGCACCGGCAACACGGTCCGGCTCGGGGGGACCGCAGCCGGTCTGGCCGCGGTCGCCGTCGCGCTCGGCCTCGTGACCGTCTCGGTACCGGTGGTCGCCGTCGGGCTGTTCCTCTTCGGGAGCGGCATCGCCCTCTGGGACGTGGGACAGAACATCGAGGGGGCCGACGTCGAACGCCGGGTCGGGCGGACCATCATGCCCCGCTTCCACGCCGCGTTCAGCGGCGGCGCGTTCGTGGGCGCCCTGATCGGGGCAGGACTGTCGGCGCTCGACATACCGCTCTCCACCCACCTCGTCGCCGTCGCCGTCCTCAGCCTCGCCGTGTCGCTGTGGACGCCCCGCTACTTCCTGCCGGACACCGCCCGAGGTGGGGCCGAGGACGGCGCGGTACCGAGCCGGTCCCGCGGCAGGGGCCTCGGCGCCTGGGGCGAGCCCCGGACCCTGCTGATCGGCCTCGTGGTGCTGGGCGCCGCGCTGACCGAGGGCGCCGCGAACGACTGGGTGGCGAAGGCCACCGTGGACGGACTGGGGACCACGGAGAGCACCGGTGCCGTCATGTTCGCCGTCTTCGTCGCCGCCATGACGGCGCTGCGCTTCGTCGGTGGCCCCCTGATCGACAGGTTCGGCCGTGTCCGGGTCCTCCAGGCAGGCCTGGGCTCCTCCCTCGCAGGACTCGTGCTCTTCGTCGTCGCCCCCAGCGTGCCGCTGGCGGCCGCCGGGGCGATCCTCTGGGGTGCGGGAGCCGCCCTCGGTTTCCCGATGGGCATGTCCGCCGCAGCGGACGACCCCGAACATGCCGCGGCGCGGGTCTCGGTGGTCTCCACCATCGGATACACGGCGTTCCTCGCCGGCCCGCCGCTCCTCGGCTTCCTGGGCGATGTCGTCGGGATCCGCACGGCGCTGCTCGCCGTGGGGGTCACCGTCCTGGCGTCCTTCCTCGTCGCACCGGTCGCGCGCGAGCGGACCGCCTACTCCACCGAGGCATTGCGGACAGATCCTGACCGAATCGCCTAGGAAACGTCGGAGGATCCGTCCTACCCTGATTCCCATGGCGATCATCGAAGCAGAAGGCCTGAAGAAGACCTATCCGTCGAAGAGCGGACCTGTACATGCCCTCGATGGCATGAATCTTTCCGTCCCCCAGGGAACAGTCAAGGCCCTGCTGGGGCCGAACGGCGCGGGGAAGACCACCGTGGTCAAGATCCTCACCACCCTCATCCAACCGACGGCGGGCACCGCCCACATCGACGGCATCGACGTCCGCCGGAATCCGAAGGCAGCCCGCCGCATCATCGGCGTCTCCGGCCAGTACGCGGCCGTGGACGAGAACCTCACCGGGCTCGAGAACCTCGAGATGGTGGGCCGGCTGTACCACCTCGGTGGCCGGGAAGCGCGTCGCCGGGCGCAGGAGCTGATCGACCAGTTCGAGCTGACGGAGGCCGGCAACCGCCCCGTCAAGGGCTTCTCGGGCGGCATGCGACGCCGGATCGACCTCGCCGGCGCGCTGGTCATCAACCCGAAGATCCTCTTCCTCGACGAACCGACCACCGGGCTCGATCCCCGGAGCAGGATCTCTCTGTGGGGCATCATCCAGAACCTCGTCAAGGACGGCACCACGCTGCTGCTGACCACGCAGTACCTCGAGGAGGCGGACCAGCTCTCGGACGACATCGCGGTGATCGACGGCGGCAGGACCATCGCCGAGGGCACCTCCGACCAGTTGAAGGCGCAGATCGGCGGGCACCGCGTGGTGGTGTCGCTCGTGGACGCGGCCGACGCCGGCACCGCGACGCAGATCCTCGCGCGCCACGGGGAGGGCGTACCCGTGGTCGGCGCCGACGGCCGCAGCATCGAGGTGGCCGTCACCGAGGGACCGCGGGCCCTCCAGTACATCCTGTCCGACCTCGGGGAGGGTGGCATCCCCCTGCACGACGCCGGTATGCGGCGCCCCAGCCTCGACGACGTGTTCCTGCAGCTGACCGGACACCGCGCGGAGGCCACCGAACAGTCGGCACCCCAGAAGGAGGCAGCAGCATGAGCGTCCTGGCACCCGAGGACCGTCAGTCCGCGCCGCAGGGCGCCACCCCCACCGGTGCGTCCGACCTGGCCATGTGGTTCTCCGACGGATGGACCGTCACCAAGCGGAACCTCATCAAACTGAAGCGCTCGCCGGACATGCTGGTCTTCGCCGTGCTGCAGCCCATCATGTTCGTGCTCCTCTTCAGCCAGATCTACGGCGGATCCATCCAGGTGGAGGGCAGCGACTACACGCAGTACCTGATGGCCGGCATCTTCGCCCAGACGGTGATCTTCGGATCCACGTTCTCCGGTTCGGCAATGGCCCAGGACCTCAAGGACGGCATCATCGACCGCTTCCGCACCCTGCCCATGAGCTCGTCGGCCGTCCTCGTCGGACGGACCAACAGCGACCTCGTGCTCAACACGCTCTCCGTGACGATCATGATGGGCACGGGTTTCCTGGTCGGCTGGCGCGTCACCACCCCGCTGACCAGCGTGCTCGCCGGCATCGGCCTGCTGCTGCTCTTCTCCTACGCCTTCAGCTGGGTCATGGCGCTGCTGGGCATGTCGGTGAAGAGCCCGGAGGTCATCAACAACGCCTCCTTCATGATCCTCTTCCCGCTCACGTTCATCTCGATCGCCTTCGTCCAGTCCCAGAACCTCCCGGGGCCGCTGGAGACCTTCGCCAACTGGAATCCGGTCTCCGCGCTGGTCCAGGCGGTCCGTGAACTCTTCGGCAACACCGGGACCGTCCCGACGCCCGACGCCTGGCCCATGCAGAACGCCCTCCTGACCGTGCTGATCGGAGCTGCACTCATGCTCGTGGTCTTCGTCCCGCTCTGCGTGCGGAAGTTCGCCTCCATCAGCAGCCGCTAGCCGAGCCGCGTCGTCCGAAAGAGGTACTGCTCCGCTCCCGCGATCATCCCTGGGGCCGGTGACCCGCATGGTCCCCGGGCCTACTGTGGGTAGGGGAGCCGCGCCCGCGGCATCCCGGACGCGGATTCACGCAAAGGACGCAGTCATGATCGAGGCACAGGCCCTCTCGAAGCGGTACGGCGCCAAGTCGGCGGTCGACGCCGTCTCCTTCACCGTCCAGCCCGGCAAGGTGACCGGCTTCCTCGGCCCGAACGGCGCCGGCAAGTCCACCACCATGCGCATGATCGTCGGGCTCGACAACCCGTCCGGCGGGCGGGTCACCGTCAACGGGCGGCCCTACGCGCAGCACAAGGCCCCGCTCCGGGAGGTGGGTGCGCTCCTCGACGCGAAGGCCGTCCACACCAAGCGCTCCGCCTACAACCACCTCCGGGCCATGGCCGCGACCCACGGCATCCCGAACAGTCGGGTCAGGGAGGTCATCGAGCTCACCGGACTCGGTCCGGTGGCGAAGAAGCGGGTCGGCGGGTTCTCCCTCGGCATGGGCCAGCGGCTCGGTATCGCGGCCGCCCTCCTCGGCGACCCCCACACGGTCATCCTGGACGAGCCCGTGAACGGCCTCGACCCGGAGGGTGTGCAGTGGGTCCGCCATCTCGCGAAGGGTCTGGCGTCCGAAGGGCGCACGGTGTTCCTCTCCTCGCACCTGATGTCGGAGATGGCGCTGACGGCGGATCACCTCATCGTGATCGGTCGCGGCCGCATCATCGCGGATGCCCCCATCCAGTCGATCATCGACGGGCAGGGCAAGGCCCGGGTCAGGGTGCGGGCGGACCGCCCCCAGGACCTGCTCGGCAGCCTCGCCGGCGAGGGTGTCACCTCCCAGGTGCTCGAACCCGAACTGGTCGAGATCACCGGGGTGGAGCCCCGCCGCATCGCGGAGGTCGCCCTCCGGGAGCGTGTCCTCGTGTACGAACTCACGCCGCTGCAGGTCTCCCTCGAGGACGCCTACATGCAGCTCACCCAGACCGAGGTCGAGTACCAATCCCATGCCCTGCCCGCCGCCGGCGAGGCTCCCTCATCCGTGGAAGGACGCTGACCATGGCAACCTCGACCCAACCCGCCCCCTCCCGGCAGCAGGCGCGCCGGCAGGCCGACACCGGTCCCGGCGTGAACTTCGGCCGCGTCCTGAAGTCCGAGTGGATCAAGGTGACCACGGTCCCCTCGACCGTCATCCTGATCGTCTCGACGGTCCTGGTCATGGTCGGCATCGCGGCCCTGCTCGCATGGCAGACGACCTTCCTGTTCGATGCACAGAGCGACCCCGAGATGGCCGCGCAGATGCAGGGAGCGCCGGATGCCGCGGAGATCTCCCGTGACATCCCGGGGTCCGGCCTCGTGATCGGGCAGCTCCTCATGGCCTCCCTCGCGGTCGTCCTGATCGCGTCGGAATGGGCCACGGGCATGATCCGGTCCACCATGGTGGCAGTACCCCGCCGGACCCCCGCGCTCCTGGCGAAGCAGCTCATCATGGCGGTCGTCTCCTTCGTGGTGGGTGCCGGCGCCGCCCTCCTCGGCTATCTCATCGCGCAGCCCATCCTCGGGTCCGCCGATCTCGGGTTCAGCCTCGGTGACGACGGCGTGCTCCTGCACATCGTGAACACCGGCTCGGTGCTGGCGCTCGTATCGGTCTTCGCCATGTCGATCGGCACGCTGGTCCGGAACACGGCAGGGGGCGTCGTCACCTCGATCGGTGTCCTGCTCGTGCTGCCGATCGTCGTCGCCATCTTCGGAAGCGGCACCGAGTGGGTCGTGGACGCTGCACGGTTCCTCCCGAGCTCGGGTGGCGAGCAGATGGTCGCCACGACCATCCGGGACGGCGCCCTCAACCAGTGGCAGGGGGCGCTGGTGCTGGGCGGATGGTCGCTGCTGCTCCTCATCACCTCCCTGGTCGTCACCAAGAAGCGCGATGTCTAGGAAGCCTCCCGGCCGGCGCCTGTGATGCCGCGCCATGACTGACAGACCCTTGGTGAAGGAGACCGCGGAACGAACGGCCGCGGTCTCCTTCACCGAGCTCAATGCCCGCCGGCTGGGGCCCTTCCGGCGGTTCTTCCGGAGCCACCCGAGGGCCATGGACGCCGTCGTGGTCCTGGTGTTCGTGCTCCTCTCCCTCCCCAACGCCCTGCTCGTCCTGCTCGACGGCGAGAACTGGTTCGGCGTCGCGGGTGTGGCGCTGGCCGCCGTGGCGCTGGCCTTCCGCCGGGACCGGCCGCTCCTGGTCCTCGCCTTCGTCGCGGCCCTCGACATCCCCGTGAGTGTGGTGACCGAGGGTGCCGGGAGCAGCGGGATCGCGACGATGTTCGCCCTCTACACCGTGGCCGTGGCCTATCCGTTGCGGCAGACGCTCCTCGCCGCCGCGGTGGCGACGGCCTTCTCGGTGAGCGCCCTGTTCCTCATCCCGGTCAGCACCTTCGGTGACGCACCGGGCGTGATCTGGCTCCTCAGCGGCTTCATCGTGATGTTCCTGGCCGTCGCCGTCGGCCTCGGCGTCACGGTGCGGCGGGATCGGGAGCACGAGAGCGTCCTGCGTGAGTGGGCTGCTCGTAACGCGGAGCTGGCCTCCGCCGGGGAGCGCAACAGGATCGCCCGCGAGATGCACGACGTCGTCGCGCATTCACTGACCGTCATGGTGGCACTGTCCGACGGCGCCGCCGTCGTGATGAAGCGCGACCCGGAGCGCGCGGCCGCGGTGCTCGGCGAGCTGTCGGGCACGGGCCGCACGGCCATCGCCGACATGCGCCGTGTCCTCGGCGTCCTGCGCGCGGAGGCCGTGAGCGGATCGCTCGAGCCGTTGCCGGCGTCGAGCTCGCTGGCACACCTGCTGGACGGTTTCCGCGCGGCGGGCCTGCCGCTCAGGGTGACCACGACCGGCCCGATGCTGCCGGACGATCCTGCGTTCCAGCTGACGGTGTACCGGATCCTGCAGGAGTCGCTGACCAACGTGCTGCGGTACGGCAAGGGCGTTACGCTGGTCGACGTCGCGATCGCCCGGACCGGTCAGGACGTGACGCTCCGGGTGGCGGACGACGGACGGGGCGCCATGGGGCCCGTCGCGTCCCTCGGCTCCGGACAGGGCATCGCCGGCATGCGCGAGCGTGCCGCCATCTACGCAGGCACCGTCGAGTGCGGCGACCGCCCGTCGGGTGGCTGGCTCGTCGAGGTCCGGCTGACAGTCCCCGACGCCGCCGGCGGAACGGGCAACCAACGGGGGAAAGAGAAAGATGACCACGCAGCACGGCACACCGGCCACGCCCATCAGGATTCTGCTCGCTGACGATCAGCCGCTCCTGCGCATGGGCTTCCGGCTGATCCTCGAGGGCGAACCGGACCTGCAGATCGCCGGGGAGGCATCCACCGGGGCCGAGGCCGTCCGGCTCACCGCCGAGCTGTCGCCCGACGTGGTGCTGATGGACGTGCGGATGCCGCAGGGGGACGGCATCGAGGCGACACGCCAAATCACCTCGTCCGGGTCGTGCGCGCGCATCATCATCCTGACGACCTTCGATCTGGACGAGTACGCCTTCGCCGGCCTGCAGGCGGGCGCCTCGGCGTTCCTGCTCAAGGACGTGGCGCCCGAGGGCCTGGTGCACGCGGTGCGCGTCGTCGCCAGCGGGGACGCCGTCGTCGCGCCACGCGTCACACAGCGGCTCCTGGAGACCTACGTGCGGTCCCTCCCGCCGGTGCAGAGGACGACGGCGGCACCGGACCGTCGCCTGGCCGAGCTGACGCCGCGTGAACGGGAAGTGCTCGAGGCGATCGCCGAGGGGCTGTCCAACGCCGAACTCGCCGCCCGGTTCTTCCTGTCGGAAGCAACCATCAAGACGCATGTGCGGAGGATCCTGACGAAGCTGGACCTCCGGGACCGGGTGCAGGCCGTGGTGTACGCGTACGAGAACGGGATCGTGGTGCCGGGCCCGGCACACTGACACCGGAACGCTCTCCGATCAGGCGGAGCAGGTGTACGTCCGCTCGAGCGGGACGGTGCCCGTCCAGGTGCCGACGTTCGCGACGATGCGCAGGGTGTAGGAGGCGGTCCTCGATGAAGTCTCCGTGCTGATCGCCGTCGTACGCCTGGTTGCCGGCAGGGTGATCTTCGTGGCCCGGCCCGTCGACGCCGTCAGGGTGACGACGTAGGAGCTCGCCCGGGGTACGGCGCCGAAGTCGTCGATCGTGATGTCCATCGGACGGTTCGAGTCACTGCAGCTGCGGGTGCCGGTGATGCCGGCAGGCGCCGGGATCTTGTAGGTGCCCACGCTCATCGGCGCCACCGCCGCGTCGAAGAAGGCGGCCTGCGCGACCGTGGGGGCTCCCATGGGCACGACGACGGCGACCAGCACTCCGACGAGGAAGCGGACGCGGCCGAGCGGGCGTGGGGGGCGGTGCTTGCTCATGATCTTCCTTCCTCGTGTCGTCGTCGTGACCTGCCGACGGCCCGGTGTCCCGGAGGTCCGCTCCCCGACACCGGGTCGGGTGGCTAGCGGCTGGTGGCTGCGCGCTGGGTGGCGGTGAAGGCGAAGTTCACGGTGCCGGTGAGTCCCTGGAAGTCGTTGCCGGCCGTGGAGGGGAGGGTGGCGGTGACACGCAGGTTGTCTGCCTTGGCGGTGGTGACCGAGGCGAGGTTGGAGAGGACCACGTCGGCGCCGAGGATCGGGCGGGTCGCCAGGACCTTGGTGGTGACGGCCGAGCAGGTGTAGGTGTAGGCGATGGAGGTCGTGGCTGTGGCAGGGATCGTGGTCTCCGCCCAGGGGATGCTGCAGGCGTCGACGGTGACCTGGAGGCCGTTGAGGGCGTCGGTCGTCAGCAGGGTGGGGGCGGTGGCGGACGTGGTGAGCGTGACGCCCCCGAAGTTCTGGTTGCCGGCGTTGGTCAGGGTGGCGGCGCGCTGGGTGGTGTCGCCCGGGACGAGGCCGGCGGAGGCGACGGTGAGGCGGTTGGCGGCGGTGCCCGCGGTGCCGAGCTGGACGTCCACCGACCCGGCCGTGACCGTCTCGCTGGCGGACGTCGTGGAGGTGAAGGAACCGTAGGTGCCGAGGCCCGCGACCGACGCGGCCACGCCGAGCAGGGCGACGGAGGCGAGGACCTTGCCCGAGGTGGACTTCATGGTGATGCGGGAGGTGCGTGCGGTGCGTGCCATGGTGAGACCCTTTGTCCTGGTTGAGTTCTGCTGTCCTCGGTTCCCCCAGCGGGCCGCGGTCGCTTCTGGTATCAACTCTGGAGCCCCGGGCCGACGCGCAGCCCGCCTGCCCCGCGAATCCTCCGCGAAGGAACGCCGAAGACCGGGCGAAGACCGAAGAGCAGGTGAAGCGGAGCCGAAGCTGCGCCCGGGCCCTGACCGCGCCGGCGATGACGGCATCTGGTTGAATCGGGGGATGAGCCCAGCACCAGCGCACATCCAGGACCTCGGAGCCTATGTCTCGGCGTCGCCGTCGAGCTTCCACGCGGTGGCGGAGGCCGGCCGGCGACTCTCGGCCGCAGGATTCCGGCAGCTGGTGGAACAGGACGCGTGGGAGGGCGGTGCGGGCAGCTTCTTCGTCATCCGCGACGGCGCCCTGATCGCCTGGACCGTCCCGTCGGCAGCCGGCCCCACGACCGGGTTCCATATCCTCGGCGCGCACACCGACTCGCCGTCGTTCAAGCTGAAGCCACGACCCACCACCGGGAAGTACGGCTGGCTGCAGGCCGGCGTGGAGGTGTACGGCGGGCCCCTCCTGAACTCCTGGCTGGATCGCGAGCTCGCGCTCGCCGGCCGGCTCACCCTCCACGACGGCAGCGAGCACCTCGTGGCCACCGGGCCGATCCTCCGCTTCCCCCAGCTCGCGATCCACCTCGACCGCGCCGTCAACGACGGACTGACCCTCGACAAGCAGCGCCACATGAACCCGGTGTGGGGCCTCGGGGAGCCTGCAGGCGCCGACCTCCTCGGGCTCCTCGCCGCGGGTGCCGACGTCGACCCGCGTGAGGTCGGCGGGTTCGACGTCGTCGTCGCCGATACGCAGGCCCCCCGCGTCTTCGGCACGCAGGGCGAATTCTTCGCCTCCGGGCGGCTCGACAACCTCTCCTCCGTGCATGCCGGGCTCACGGCGATCATCGGGGCGTCGGATGGGCCCGCGCACGGACCGATCGCCGTCCTCGCGGCGTTCGACCACGAGGAGGTGGGCAGCGGCTCCCGGTCCGGGGCGAGTGGCCCCTTCCTCGAGGACATGCTCCTGCGGATCTCCCTGGGGCTCGGCGCCGGGACGGAGGAGCGGCTGCGGGCGCTCGCGGTGTCCTTCTGCGTCTCCGCCGACGCGGGCCACGCCGTGCACCCCAACTACGCGGAGCGGCATGACCCGGCCAACCTGCCGATCCTCAATGGTGGTCCGCTACTGAAGATCAACGCCAACCAGCGGTATACCACCGACGCACCCGGCGCCGCCCACTGGGCAGCGCTCTGCCGCGCGGCGGGTGTGCCGTACCAGGAGTTCGTGTCCAACAACGTGATGCCGTGCGGCTCGACGATCGGACCGCTCACCGCCACCAGGCTCGGGATCCGCACGGTCGACGTCGGGACACCGCTGCTGTCGATGCACTCGGCGCGTGAGCTCTGCGGCGTCGACGATCCCGGGTACCTCGCGCAGGTCAGCCGGGCGTTCTTCCGCGGCGGGCAGTAGCGGCTTCCCTCAGGAGTTCGTCCCGGCCGGTCCGTCCGGTAGGATTGGGACGTCTGTGCCACAGCCCTTCGTCGGTCAGTACCGAGGACGGCGGCCGGACCAACGCAAAAGAACCTCCTGTTGCGGAAAGACCGCGACCGCTCAGCCCAGAGGAGGTGGGTTCACACATGCGTGCATATGAATTGATGGTAATCATCGACCCCGACGTCGAGGAACGCTCCATCGACCCAACACTCGAGAAGTTCCTGAATGTCGTCCGTAACGGCGGCGGCACCGTGGACAAGGTGGATATCTGGGGACGCCGGCGCCTTGCGTACGAGATCCAGAAGAAGACCGAGGGCATCTACGCCGTCGTCAACTTCACCGCAACCCCGGCCGTGGCTTCCGAGCTCGACCGCCAGCTGAGCCTCAACGAGACGATCATGCGCACCAAGATCATCCGCCCCGAGGAGCAGAAGGTTTCCGCCGAGTAATCTCGGTAGATCCCTCATCCATCCACCCCGCTCCGGCGGGAAGTGACTCAAGGAGGCACCATGGCAGGCGAGACAGTCATCACGGTGATCGGCAACCTCACCAACGACCCCGAGCTGCGGTTCACACCGTCGGGATCGGCGGTCGCCAACTTCACCATCGCGTCCACTCCCCGTACGTTCGATCGCCAGACCAACGACTGGAAGGACGGCGAAACGCTGTTCCTCAGGGCGTCGGTGTGGCGTGAGGCTGCGGAGAACGTCGCCGAGACCTTGACCAAGGGAACCCGCGTGGTTGCCCAGGGCCGACTCAAGTCACGTTCGTACGACACCAAAGAGGGCGAGAAGCGCACCGTCATGGAGCTGGAGGTGGACGAGATCGGTCCATCCCTGCGCTATGCGTCCGCGAAGGTCACCCGCACCCAGCGCTCCGGCGGCGGGAACAGCGGTGGCTTCGGCGGCAACTCCGGTGGCGGCTCCGGCGGTAACTCCGGCGGTTCGAACTCCGGATCCGGCTGGGGTGGGGGCCAGCAGGCCCAGCAGCCCGCGGATGATCCCTGGGGTGCTCCTTCGGGCGCTCCCTCGGGCGGAAATTCGCAGAGCTGGGGCAACGGCTCCGACTCCGAGCCTCCCTTCTAGGCACTCTCCAGGCAGCGGTCCCGTTCCCGGAACTCCTGCCGCAGTCACCATCAGGTGACTGGCACGTCCCATCCCGCAGAATCGTTCTGCGGGCTCCACCATACAAAGGAGCACCACGATGGCTAAGGCTGAACTCCGTAAGCCCAAACCAAAGTCCAACCCCTTGAAGGCCGCTGACGTCACCGTCATCGACTACAAGGACGTAGCCCTGCTGCGTAAGTTCATTTCCGATCGCGGAAAGATCCGTGCCCGTCGCGTCACCGGTGTGACCGTCCAGGAGCAGCGCAAGATCGCTCAGGCAATCAAGAACGCCCGCGAAGTCGCCCTCCTGCCGTACTCCGGCGCCGGCCGCGGCTAGGGAAAGGGACATACAATGTCGAAGCTCATTCTGACCCAGGAAGTCACCGGACTCGGTGCCGCAGGCGACGTCGTCGAGGTGAAGAACGGTTACGCACGTAACTACCTTCTGCCCCGCGGCTTCGCCCTGATGTGGAGCAAGGGTGGCGAGAAGCAGGTCGAGTCGATCAAGGCTGCCCGTTCCGCCCGCGAGCACGCATCGCTCGAGGACGCCCAGCGTCAGGCCGCCGCACTGTCGGCGAAGCCCGTCACCCTGACCGTCAAGGCGGGCGGCTCCGGCCGCCTGTTCGGCACGGTCAAGGCCGACGACGTCGCGAAGGCCGTCGAGGCCGCAGGTCTCGGCAAGATCGACAAGCGCAAGGTCGAACTCCCGGCCCACATCAAGTCGGTCGGCTCGTACCAGGCCAACGTCCGTCTCCACGAGGACGTCGCAGCAGTCATCGATCTGGACGTCGTAGCAAGCTAGGCCGCCTGGCGCTGGGCAGCCCAGCGCCAGCGTCACCGGATTAATCAGGGAGCCCCCGCCATCATGGCGGGGGCTCCCTGCCGTTCACCGGGGTCCGTTCCGGACCATCCGCACGAGGGCATGCTTCCCGTGATGACCCCGCGATCCATGCCTGCCCGCGACTCCATGCGGCCGTTCCGGAGCAGCTCGAAGGTTCGCTCTGGCGTATATGACTGCCGTCGGCCCGGATCTGCCCGGGCTGGGGCGCCCGGTGAGGGTCGCGCTGTCGGCATATACGCCGTCACGCAGGCTGCGCAGGACCTGGGGCCGTCCTGTCAACAGCGGTCCTGTGGACGACCGACGTCTCAGAACTAATTTCCGTCCACAGGTCGTGGACAACGTTTGCGCAGGTCAGAGCCATGTTCTCGCCTGAACGAGTTTCTTGTCCACAGGGTTGTCCCCATCCTGTGCACAAGACACGCCGTGCAATCCACAGCTTATTCACACTTACCCACAGCCCCTGTTGGTTCAGCGCTTTGCGGCGCCCCGGGAGGGGGCTAGCGTTGCGACAGATTCCCGAAAGTGAGGGTGTCGGGTGATAGGCCTGTCCTGTCGGACCCGCCCCGGGTGTCCGGTTGACGCCCCGGCGCAGCCGCTTCGACAGTAGGAGAAAGGCCCTTCAGTGTCCCTGGCACATGCAGACTCATCATCGGACACCCGGAGCCCCGAGTTTTCGCGTACCCCGCCTCAGGACCTCGTCGCGGAGCAGTCCGTGCTCGGCGGCATGATGCTGTCCAAAGATGCGATCGCCGACTGCGTGGAGGTGCTGCGCGGCCTGGACTTCTACCGGCCCGCCCACGAGAGCATCTACGAGGCCATCATCGACCTCTACGGCCGGGGGGAGCCGGCCGACGCCGTCACGGTCTCCGACGAGCTCACCAAGCGCGGTGAGATCTCGCGCATCGGCGGACCGGCCTACCTGCACACACTGATCCAGTCCGTGCCGACCGCCGCGAATGCGGGCTTCTACGCGGAGATCGTGCGGGAGCGCGCCGTCCTGCGCAGGCTGGTCGACGCCGGCACCAAGATCGTGCAGCTCGGCTACTCCAACGACGGCGAGGTGGACGACCTCGTGAACGCCGCACAGGCCGAGGTGTACGCGGTGGCGGAGCGTCGCACCGCCGAGGACTACGTGGCGCTGAAGGACATCATCGAGGGCACGGTGGACGAGATCGAGTCCGCGGGGCACAAGGGCGAGGGCATGACGGGCGTGCCCACCGGATTCTACGAACTGGACGAGCTGACCCAGGGCCTCCACGGCGGTCAGATGATCGTCGTCGCCGCCCGCCCCGCCATGGGTAAGTCGACCTTCGCGCTGGACTGGGCCCGGTCGGCGGCGATCAAGCACAACATGACCACGGTCTTCTTCTCCCTCGAGATGGGTCGCAACGAGATCGCGATGCGCCTCCTCTCCGCCGAGGCCACCATCGGGTTGCAGGATCTGCGCAAGGGCACGATCAAGGACGAGCAGTGGGGGAAGATCGCCACGACGATGGGGCGCATGAACGACGCCCCGCTGTTCATCGATGACAGCCCGAACATGTCGCTGATGGAGATCAGGGCGAAATGCCGGCGGCTCAAGCAGCGTCACGACCTCAAACTCGTGGTGCTGGACTACCTGCAGCTCATGTCGTCCGGCAAGCGGGTGGAATCTCGCCAGCAGGAGGTTTCGGAGTTCTCACGAGCCCTGAAACTGCTGGCGAAGGAGCTCAACGTCCCCGTGGTCGCCCTGTCGCAGCTCAACCGTGGGTCCGAGCAGCGGACGGACAAGCGGCCACAGGTCTCGGATCTGCGCGAGTCGGGCTCGATCGAGCAGGATGCCGACATGGTCATCCTGCTGCATCGCGACGACGTGTACGACAAGGAATCGGCTCGTGCGGGCGAGGCCGACGTGATCGTTGCCAAGCACCGTAACGGTCCCACCAAGACGCTCGTCGTCGGGTTCCAGGGCCACTACTCGCGGTTCAACAACATGGCCGCGGACGGCGGGGGCTACTAGTCCTTCTTGGGCCCGAGCTCGTTGATGACCGTCTTGAGGCGGTTCCGCAGATCCTCGGAAGCCAGGCCGTCCTCGGCCATCAGTTCGTTCTCGATGTTCTTGGCCCGCTCCAGGGCCTTGAGCCCGGCCGACGTGATCGTGATGCGCTGGCTGCGCCGGTCGGCCGAATTGCGGAGCCGGGTCACGAGGCCCCGCTTCTCGAGACGGTCGAGGGTTCGCCCCACGGTCTGCGCCTGAACGTGGACCAGCTGGGCGAGCCGCACGCCGGTGAGCGTGCCTTCGCGCTCGAGGACTCCCAGAGTCGTGAGTCCCGCGTGGGTGATGCCGATGCCCAGGAGCTTCTCGTTCCAGGAGTGCTCGACGATGCGGGCCGCGGTCGTCAACAGGCGGCTGGTCGACCAATCGTTCAATTCAGGCACGATAGCGTGTCCTTCCCCTCGGTCGTCAGCGGTGGGTCCGCTCGTTCCTGCTACTTACTCTAGATAACAATACCCGAAATAGACAGCAGGCTTATTATAATTCCTGCACTACGGGCAGGATCTTTCGTGGAGGCGGCAGGTGATGCCCCTCCAATGGCAGGAGGACCCGGGGCGATGCCCCGGGTCCTCCTGGATCAGCACATGCTAGAGGTTGTTGCCCCGACGCGTGTCTTCTTCGCCGTCGACGTCGATCTGCTCCTTGCGAACTTCTTCGCTCACAGTCTCGTTGGAGGTGACGGTCTCCTTGTCGAGGCGGACGCGCTCGACGGGGACCGCTTCCTTCTCGACCACCGGGCGCTCGGCGTGGAGGGTCACTTCGTGCTCTTCCTCGCTGATGGCCGGGCCGCCGAGCGCGTCGCCGCGGTTGGCGTCCGTGATGGGCTCGCGTTCCACGCGGACTTCCTCGTGGCTGACGGGGACGGTCTTCGTCACGTTCTCGGTGACGACGTACTTGCGCATGCGTGCGCGGCCGGCTTCCTGACGCGCGGTCCCGACGTGCAGCTGCTCCTCGGAGCGGGTCATCGCATCATCCGTGGTGGGGCCGGAGGTGTCGTGGCCCACGGTTGCGCGGTCCGTGTCGGTGCGGCCTTCGTGACGGCTGGTGGTGTCGATGTCGACGTCGCGGTCGTTCCGGCCTGCGGTCCCGGTCGTGGTGCGGGTCGTGTCAGTGGTGGTGTGGGTCGTGTCGGTGCGGTCGCTGGTGCCGCCGCCGATCTCGTAGTGGCGGTAGAGGCGATCCTCTTCCTCCGGGCTGAGGTTGCCGTCGGACTCGATGCGCGGGGCATCCTTCACCTGGTGCTTGCTGTAGGGGACCCGGACGTCATGGCCTTCGACGTCGGCGCCCTGGAGCGGGATGAAGGACTCGGAGGTGCCGAACAGGCCCGTCTTCGCCGTGACCCAGCTGGGCTCGCCGGTCTGGTCGTCGAGGTAGACCTGGCCGATCGAGCCGATCTTCTCGCCGTCCGACCCGAGCACGTTGCCGCCGTTGCCGAGCATGGTGTCGATGTTTTCCTGAGTAATCATTTCCTTCTCCTTCTGAGTAATCTCACTGTGAGGGTATGGATTTCTCGGCTGTACGTTCCACCGGGAGGTTCCACCGGGGGCAAGAGCCCCCGAGACCACCGGCCTCTAGAGTAAGCATACTTAGTACCCGATGGGAAGTAGGCTTAGCTTTTGGGGGTCGAGCAACGTCGTAGGCCGTATCGTCGGGGTGCTCGCGGTGACGGATCACTTTTCACGGCAGTGACCGCTTCCGTACAATGGGAGGAGGTCCAGCCACCGGCCTACTCTTCTTCGAATCGCCTCGCCCGCGCCTCTGATGCGAAGGATCTGCTGCAGTCGTCAGCTCCGAGTGCCGGTAGGTCACCCGGGCATACCCGGTCACGGAGCAGGATCTGGAGCCTTCATCGCCACGCGGGAGGCCGACTCACCGAGCCCCCGTGAAAAGGTACTCATGTCAGCACCACGCCCCCCGTACATCCATGAAGTCATGACCGCCGCCGCGGACCTCGAGAACGCCGAATTCGAGCGCGACCGGCTGGTGATCGCCTGCGGCGAGGCGATCCGGCAGGCCCTCGCCACAGGCCTCACGCACGCCGAGATAGGGCTGGCGGCCAATCTGCCCGAGGTCGAGGTGAGACGCCTCGCAGGGGCTCCGGCCGCCGATCCCGACGTCCTCGGAGGTGTGGCATCCCCGGCCCTGCCCGTCCGGATCCAGGAAGCCTCGCTGATCAGCCTCGATCCGTCGCTCGGGCGCGGGCTGCACCACGACGAGGGACGTGCGTTCATCGATCTGACGGCGGGCGCGATCGGGGGACCACCGGATGCCATGGACTGAGGCGGGGCCCGGTGCCGGAGGACATGGGGGAAGGACTGCCCTGCTGATCATCGACATGCAGAACGCCTTCTTCGAGGACGAGGCGCTCGCCGTGCAGCAGGAGGCCCTCGTCGCGGCCTGCAACGGGCTGATCGATGCCGCGCGCCGCGGACGGGCTCCCGTGCTCGTGGCGCGCACCGAGCACCTGCGGGACGGCTCGACCTGGACGCGGTCGATGCTCGACGACGGTCAGGGCTTCATCTTTCGCGGCAGCCGCCAGGCGGACGCCGTCGCGGGGCTGCGCGTGGACGGGATCGATGTCGTGACGAAGGCACGCGACAGTGCCTTCTTCGGCACCGATCTCGCGGCGCGCCTCCGCGGGCTGGACGTGGACCACCTCGTCCTCGCCGGGGTCTCCACGCACAGCTGCGTCGCGCAGACAGGGGCCGACGCCTTCGCCCACGACTTCCGCGTCAGCTACGCCCGCGACGCGATCGGCAGCACGAACCAGCAGTACGCCGAAGCGATGCTGGAGATCATGTCCGTGGGGTACCGGCAGCCGGTCCTCGACCGGATGGAGGCAGAATCCCTGTTCGCATGATGCGCGGTCTCCCGCATCGGGGTGGGACGACGGCGGCGGCCACCGGAGAGGATCCGGTGGCCGCCGTCCGTGCGGGGTGGATCAGCGCTGCTGAACGTTCGACCTGGCATCCTGCGCGCTGCCCTTGACGTCACTGGCGGCCTGCTGGCCCTCGCCCTTGACGTCCTCGACGGCGTGCTGGCCCTGGTCCTTGACGGTCTGCACGGAGTCGGCTGCTGATTCCTTGACGGACTGCACCGCTTCCTGAGCCGGCTCGCGGACTTCCTCGACAACGTGCTTGGCTGCCTCGGTGACCTTCTCCTTCAGGGGTGCCACCTGCTCCTTGAGCTGGGCGGCGGCCTCCTGCTCCTTCTGGCTGGCAGGAATGAGCGAGCCCAGGAGGAGCCCGGCGCCGAAGGCGATCAGACCCGCGGCGAGCGGGTTGCCCGCTGCCTTGGTCGAGATCTGTCCGGGTGCTCCCTGGACGGCGTGACCGGCGTGCTGGAGCTTGTCCCGGGCGGAATCGGCCGCCGAGTGAGCACTGCCGAGTCCGCTGTCGAAGCCGCTGCCGGTCTTGTCCCTGGCGTGTCCGGCCTTGTCCTTGACGGTCCCCGTGACATCCTCGGCCTTGCCGAGCACGGAATCCTTGACGTCCTCGGCCTTGCCCATGACGGTCTCCTTCACGTTGCTGAAGCTGTGCTTGACCTTGTCGGTCTGGCGCTGCGCGATGTTCGCGGGGTTCACCTTGTCGGCGATGGCGTCGACATCCGTCCCCAGTTCCTGGCGGGTGCGTTCGATATCGGCGCGGATCTCATCTGGCGTCTGGCTCATGGTGTGTGCTCACCTGGTTTCAGTGTCGGCGGAATCTCTTGGATGGTCTCCGCTGTCTGGGGGAGACCCTTGACCTGCTGCATTTCCTTCTTGCCCTTGGAGGCCAGCACCGCGGCGACGATGCCCCACAGGACGGCCACGATGACGGCGGCCCAGCCGAGCGGCATGAAGGCACCGAGACCCCACATGAGGGCGAGGGACAGGAACAGGAGGACGAAGTGGCCTCCGACGGCTGCGCCGGCGTACATGCCCGCGCCCTTGCCGGCCTTCTTGGCCGACTCGGTGGCCTCGGCCTTGGCCAGCGCCACCTCCTGGCGCATGAGCTTGGAGAGGTCCTTCGTCACCTCCCCGAGCAGTTCTCCCACCGACGCGCTGGCGGAGCGCTGCTCGGCCTCCGTCGGCAGGGGGGCGGCGGCCTGGTGGGCGCCGCCGGTGTATGCCTCACTCATCAGCGCAGGCCCCCGTCATTCGGCAGGGTGCCCACGGGAGGGGTGCCTGGCGCGATGGTGGGGTAGTCGTCCGTCGGATCGACGAAGGCCGGGTTGGAGCCGGCGACGTGCTGTCCGCCGGTCGTCTCGCCGAAGCCCGAGGAGGCGGGAGCGCCGCTGTAGGCGTCCGAGCCGACCTGGGTGTACTCGGGGTAGGCGCCCGTCGTGGCGGTGCCTGCGGAGGAGGAGTCCTGACGGCGACCGGTGGTGCCGGTCGAGTCGCTGTTGCCCCTGGCGCCGCGGGTCAGGCGGCCGACGACGAGGCCGGTGCCGGCCGCGATGGCGAGGAAGGTTCCGGGCTTGCGGCGTGCGAACGCCTTGACGTCCTCGAGGATGTCCGAGGCGTCGCGGTTCTCGAGCCAGCTGGCGGCCGATCCCGTGCGCTGTGATGCCTGCTCGACGAGACCCGACACGAACTGGTTGTCCGACTTGTCGGCCATGGAGCGCAGTTCGTCCGAGACACCGCGGATGCCTTCGGTGATCTTCTGCTGCTGCGTGCCGGCCTGGCTCTTGACCTCGGACGTGACGGTACCGAGGAGATCCTTCGCCTGCGAGCCGACCTCGGCCGCGACGTTCTTCGCTTCGGTGGCTGCGGTGCCGGCGACATCCTTGGCATCGGCTGCTGCGGTGCCGGCGACGTTCTTCGCCGCTTCCTTGCCGTCCTGGCCCACCTTCTTGGCCTGGTCCTTGGCCGCCGACTTCTTGGAGTCGCCGGAATCGGCGGTGCCGCCGGAGAATTCTGTGGTGCCGAGCTCGTGGGTGCTGAGGTCCGCGGTGGACGACTCAGGCCCGGTGGTGGAGGGAACCAGGGGATCCTGCGGCCAATTCTGCGTAGTCATGGTTGTTCCTAACGTTGATATTGCCGTTAAAGCGGATGCTCCATCGTGTTCGCGATGCGATGGTCCGGCAGTTCGTGCTGGACTTGTCCATGAAGCTAAGCATGCTTAGCTTCACTCTTGCAAGCTCTTTCTCCAGAAAATGCAAGATAAAAACAAGTAGACTTAGTATCTTACGGAACGAGCCGACGCGTCGCTAGCATCGACACGACAGGATCTCCGGCGGCCGCTTCCAGAAGGAGCGGGCCCTCCCCGGAGGCCCCGACGCGAGAGGAAAGCACCCGTGTTCTTCCACAAGCAGGAGCTCCAGTACAAAGCCACCCCCGACAAGCCCGATGCCGTCTACGCCCGTAAGCTCCAGGAGGTGCTCGGGGGTCAGTACGGCGAGATCACCGTAGCCCTGCAGTACAGCTTCCAGGCCTGGAACGCGCACATCCCGGGCAAGTACCGGGACCTCCTCTTCGGGATCGGCGCGGAGGAGTTCGGCCACGTCGAGATGCTCGCCACGATGATCGCCCAGCTGCTCGAGAAGGCGCCGCTCGGGATCACCGAGGACGCCGTCCAGTCCGATCCGGCCGTGGCCGCCGTCCTCGGTGGGACGGACATGCAGCACGCCATCGTCGCCGGTGCCGGAGCACGGCCGGTGGACAGCATGGGCAACCCGTGGCAGGGGAGCTATGTGACCGCGAGCGGCAATCTGCTCGCCGACTTCACGGCCAATGCGAACGCCGAGATGCAGGGCCGGCTGCAGGTGGCGCGTCTCTATCACATGACCGACGACCACGGGATCCGGGACCTGCTGTCCTTCCTGCTCGCCCGCGACACCATGCACCAGAACCAGTGGCTGGCCGCGGCCAGGGAGCTGCAGGAGTCCAAGATGGAGGAGCTCCCCGTGCCGAGCAACTTCCCCCTCAAGAAGGAAGAGCGGAGCGTCGCGTACCAGTACCTCAACTTCTCCGACGGCACGGCGGCGTCCGAGGGCAGCTGGGCCTCCGGCCCCACGCCGGACGGCAAGGGCGAGTTCACCTACCACGACGGCCCGACGACGAGCGCCCCCATGCCGCCGGCCACCCACCCCGATGCGCGGTTCTACGGCACCACCGAGATTCCGAACACCGTCGAGAAGATGGCGGGCACCCTGCAGGACAAACTGAACCGCGAATAGACGTTCGCGGCCTATGGAGAGAAGGGCATTCTGATGACGAACACGAACAATCGCACGGTGGACGGTGGCCGTACCACTCTGCAACGCGCCGCCCAGGCGGTGGGCGTCGTCTTCCTGCTGGTCGGGATCCTGGGCTTCATCCCGGGAATCACCTCCAACTACAGCAGCATGATGTTCGCCGGACACGAGTCCGAAGCACTGCTGCTCGGCATCTTCCAGGTGTCGATCCTCCACAACATCGTCCACCTGCTCTTCGGTGTCGCCGGCCTGGCGATGGCGAAGACCGTCTCGGGCGCCCGCACCTACCTGCTGGGCGGCGGTGTCGTCTACGCGATCCTGTGGATCTACGGACTGATCATCGACCAGCAGTCGGCAGCGAACTTCGTTCCGGTGAACAGCGCGGACAACTGGCTCCACCTCGTGCTCGCGGTCGGCATGATCGCCCTCGCGCTGATTCTCAGCCGCGACACCCGCACGAGCTCGAAGCGCGCCTGACCCCGGCCCTTCCGCCAGGAGGAGCCGCACGCGCTGAATGCATGAACGACGACGCCGGATCGGCGCGCGCCCCAGGGCGCGGCCGGTCCGGCGTCGCCGTGTCGTGGCAGGTGTCGTCGGCGCCTGCTCCCCGGACGCGAAGTATGCTTACTATTACCGGCCCCTGCTCAGCGGGGGCGCGTCCGCCCACAGAAGAGGTCCCCGATGCACCAGCCCTCCCCGCGCGGAGAACTCAGCGCCCTCGTCCTGTCCGTCATCGCCGGGTCCGTGCAGTCAGGGCAGGATTCCCTCGCCCGGCTCGACGCGCTCGCAGAGGAGTCGATCTCCCAAACGCCGGACATCCTGCAGGACGACGATCTCCAGCTCGCACTCTTCTGCCTGTACGAACTGCACTACAGCGGCATCGACGGGGCGGGTGACGACTGGGAGTGGGACGCGGACCTCCTGCGGGTCCGGCGCCGCATCGAGGCCGCCTTCGAGCAGAGGGTCCGCGACGAGACCGTCGTCGGGACCCCTCCAGAGCCCACGAGCGAAGCGGTCTGCGCAGACCTGTTCCGGATGACCAGCGAGGACGGCGGTCCCAGCATGTCCCGTTTCGTGGCGAAGTCCGCGACGGACGACCAGCTGCGGGAGTTCCTCGTCCACAAGTCGGTCAACCAACTGCGGGAAGCCGATCCGCATACCTTCGCGATCCCGCGGCTGACCGGTCGCTCGAAGGCCGCGATGGTGGAGATCCAGGCGGACGAGTACGGCAACGGACTGCCGGCACGGATGCACTCCGCGCTCTATGCCCGGACCATGCGCGAACTCGACATGGACGACACCTATGGCGGTTACCTCGACGCCGTGCCGGCGATCACGCTCGCCGTCAACAACCTCATGTCGCTGTTCGGCCTCCACCGCCGCCTCCGGGGTGCGATCGTGGGGCACCTCGCCGCCTACGAGATGACCTCCTCCCAGCCCAACCGCCTGTACTCCCGGGGCTTCAAACGCCACGGGTACGGCCCGGCCGTCACGGAATACTTCGACGAGCACGTCGAGGCCGACGCCGTCCACGAGCAGATCGCCGGGCGCGACATGGCCGGCGGGCTCGTCGAGTCGGACCCGCGCCTGCTCGAGGACGTCCTGTTCGGGGCGGCCGCCGGTCTGGCGATCGACACCCTCATGACGGTGCACATCATGGAGGCCTGGGAATCGGGGCGGTCCTCCCTGCGCGCCGCGGGGGTGGCGGCCTGATGGACGGGGACAGGGTCGCGGACGCTCAGGATACCGAGGACACACGCACCGACCACCCGCTGAACTCCGGCACCGCAGCACCCGTGTCCGTCGTCGCGTGCACCGACGGGCCGCTGCTCGTCCGCGGCGACTTCACGCTCCTCGGCGCCGACGGGGAGGAGCTACCGCGGACGCGCCGCACCGTGGCCCTCTGCCGGTGCGGCGCCTCGGTGCTCAAGCCCTACTGCGACGGCTCCCACAAGCTGACCGGCTTCCGCTCCGAACCCTGATGCGCGCCGGCTCTCCCCGCCGCCGCGGATGAACAATACCGATGGGTGCGGCATGCCGCACACGGAGTTTCGCTGGACGAAATCCTGCCGAAACCCCCGCCCCCTAGCGTTGGAGAGCACACCACTTCCACAGGAGGATGCCGTGCAGACGTTGAGGGTCAGACAGGTTCCCTGGAGCAATCCCGTGGGCCGGGGGCTGCGGGAGGCCCTGCGTGCGGAGACCGACCGCGGCCGAAGGCCCTCAGCTCCCGCGGGAGCGGACGGCGACGGCGCTGACGTCGCCGTCTTCCTGATCGTCTACGAACTGGCCACCGGACAGCCGGTCGGCTGCGGCGGCCTGCGCGTGCACCCGGGCGGAAACACCGACGTCGACTACCTCTACGTGCTTCCCTACGCCCGATGGTCCGGGGTGTCCTACGCCATCACGGAGGAACTGACCTCGTGGGCACTGGCGCACGGCATCGCCGCCGTCGGTCCCGAGGGCGCCCTCGCACCGCCGGGAGCGCTGCGCTTCTAGGGCGATCACGGCGCCGGGGGAGTGCGCCCGTCCGGGCGCACTCCCCCGGCATCCGTCCGTGCCGGCTACTTGCGTGGAGCACCCAGCTCCACGGGATCCTCATCCGTCAGATAGGCGAACTCGGAGTGCGCGGCGAGGTCGATGCCGCGCAGTTCGTCAGCCTCCTCGATCCGCAGCCCGATGGTGCGCTGCAGGATCTGCGCGATCACCCAGGTGACGGCGAAGGAGTAGGCCAGCACCGCGACGGTCGCGAGCGCCTGGATGCCCAGCAGCTCGAAACCGCCGCCGTAGAACAGGCCGGAGGCGCCGTTGGGGGCATCCGGCGTCGCGAACAGGCCGATCAGCAGCGTCCCCAGGATGCCGCCCACGAGGTGCACGCCGACGACGTCGAGCGAATCGTCGAATCCGAGGCGGAACTTCAGTTCGATCGCGAGGGAGCACACCGCGCCGGCGATCGCCCCGATGGCGAGGGCGCCCATCGGGCTGACCGCACCGCACGCGGGGGTGATGGCGACGAGCGCCGAGACCAGCCCGGAGGCGGCCCCCATGCTGGTCGCCGCACCGTTGCGGATCCGCTCGACGGCGGCCCAGGCCAGCAGGCCGGCCGACGCGGCGACCGCGGTGTTGAGGAAGACCACCGACGCGGACTGTCCGGCGGAGAGGGCGGAGCCGGCGTTGAAGCCGAACCAGCCGACCCACAGCAGGCCCGCGCCCACGAGGACGAGCGGGCGGCTGTGCGGCCTGGCGTGATCCACCTTCGGCCAGCCGTGGCTACGGCCGAGCACCATCGACAGGGCGAGGGCGGCGATCCCGGCATTCATGTGCACGGCGAGGCCACCGGCGAAGTCGATGGCACCGAGGCTGTTCGCGATCCAGCCGCCCGCCACCGATCCGTCCTCGGAGCTGAAGGCGAAGACCCAGTGGGCGATCGGGAAGTACACCAGTGTGGCCCAGACGCCCGCGAAGATCATCCAGGCGCCGAACTTCATGCGGCCGGCGGCTGCGCCGGCCACCAGCGCCGTCGTCACGCAGGCGAAGAAGAGCTGGAAGGCCGCGAACAGGATCGGGGGGATGGGCGCGGCGGGGTCCTCGGCCAGCAACTGGCCCAGTCCCGCGTACTCCACGGGGTCCCCGATGAGGCCCAGTCCGCCGATCGAGTTGCCGAAGGCGAGGGAGTAGCCGAACAGGGCCCACAGCACGGCGACGAGGCTGGCCCCGCCGAAGCACATCATCATCATGTTGAGGATGCGGCGGGACCCCACCATTCCTCCGTAGAACAGGGCCAGCGCCGGGATCATCAGGCAGACGAGCGCGGTGCTGGCAAGAATCCAAGCGACGTTTCCAGAATCCATGGGGAGTCCTTTCCGTGACAGCGCCTGGGCGTACCGGACGGGACTGGGCCCGGGATCACACTGCGGGTGTAGCCGACCCGGGATGGCACGCCGCGCTGAGTCATGGTAGGCAGTGCCAGGTTTCAGGTCCCGGCGGGTCCCATTAACTCTGGGTTACGCCGAGTCCCACCCCTAGCCACCGGCCACGGACTGCATGATCATGACCGTTGCGCCCGCGGGGACGGCCGTGGCCAGACCGTCCAGTCGGCGCACGTCCTCGCCGTCGACGTAGATGTTCACGTAACGCCTCAGGGCGCCGGTCTCCTCGCGGATGCGCTGCTCGAGCAGGGGGCGTCCCTCGCCCAGCCCGTCGAGCAGCGATGCCACGTCGCCGTCGTCGGCCACGTTCATGCGGACCGCGCTGCGCCCGTCCACGTACTGGCGCAGGAGCGTGGGGATCAGCACGATCACCGAGGGCAGCGGGGATGTCCCGGGCACCGTGACCACCTGCTCAGGCGGGCACGACGGCGGCGCGCACGGAGAGCACGTCCGGCAGGTGGCTTGCCACTTCCTGGAAGGTGCGTCCCTCGTCCGCGCTCGCGTAGACGGACCCGCCGCGCGTCCCGAAGTACACGCCGGGGACCTCCGCCGTGTCGACGCAGGCGGCGTCGCGCAGCACCGCGTTGTACTCCGCCTGCGGGAGTCCGGCGCCGCTACCCTCCCAGGTGGCTCCGCCGTCGTCCGTCCGGTGCACCTGGAGGCGCCCGTCGGGCGGGATGCGCTCGCCATCGGCCTTGAGGGGGATGACCCATGCCGTACCGCTGCGGTGCGGGTGGGTGAGCATGACGAAGCCGAAGTCGGCCGGAAGGCCTTCGGCGATGGACTGCCAGGAATCGCCGCGGTCGGTGCTCGCGTAGACGCCGTGGTGGTTCTGCGCGAACAGGCGGTCGGGGTCGACGGCGTCGCGGGCCACCTTGTGCACGCACTGGCCGAACTCCGGGTCGGGATCCGGCATGAAATAGGCGCTGATGCCCTTGTTGCGGGGTTCCCAGGATGCCCCGCCGTCGTCGGACCGGTACACGCCGCCGGTGCTCATCGCCACGTGGAGCGTGTCGTCGGCCGGGCTCGGCAGGACGGTGTGGGCGGCCGCGCCGCCGAAGCCCGCGCCCCATTCGCCGCGGTGCGGGTGGTCCCACAGGCCGCGGTTGAGGGTGAACGTCTCACCGTGGTCGGTGGACTTCCAGAGGGAGATCGGCTGGCATCCGGCCCAGACCACGCCGGGGCGGTCCTCCGCGTCGGGCTGGATCTGCCAGATGCGCTCGAGGGCGGCGCCGTCGTCCGCCCCGAACCGGATGCCGCCCTCCCGGGGTTCCGCCCAGGTCTCGCCGAGGTCGTCCGAGTGCGCGATGCACGGACCGAAGTGCCACGACATCCGGCCCGCGAACAGGCGGGTACGACCACCCCGGGTGTCGATCCCGACGCTCGGAATCTCCTCCATGAGGAAGGTCGGGCCCGAGAGTGTCCACTCGTGTCGATCGGTGCTCGATGCAAGCCACAGACCCTTCTTCGTGCCGATGGCGAGGAGTGTGGTTCCTGGAGCCTGCATGTCTTCCCCCGTGCATGAGAGCGGCCAGAAACCGCGCGTGTGATGCATGTCACTTGGGACCCTGCCACCGGACACTCGTTTTGTACAGGGCCGGCTACCCTCTTTTGTCCGTATTCGGAGGAGGGGCCCGAGCGCTGTGCCAGAGTGGGACGACGCGGTCGCTGGGGAGCGGATGTCACGTTCACCTGGAGGCACTGTTGCGTCGAATCGACTTCGGAAACCCCGCGCCGCCGCGGGTGTGTCCTGGTCCCGGGCACGCCGTCCGTGCACGTAGGCACTGCGTCGGCATGCACTGTGTCGAGGTGCGCGACAGGCTGCTCGTCCTCTGGTGGGCGCCGGGCTCGCGCTTGACCCTGGCCGACGTCCTGGCGGCCTACGAGGGGATCCGCAGCCTGTCCGACGGCTATGTCCTGCCGCTGGTCGTGCACCTGCAGGGGCTGGGCGGGATTGCGCCGGCCGCCCGGATGGTCATCCTCGAGGGAGCGCTGACCTCACGCATAGCGTTCGTCGGGACCGGACCGGTGGATCAGGTCATCGCTGCTTTCCTGGCACACGCGCGATCGGAGACGCACTACTTCGAGAGCGTCTCCGACGCGGAAGCCTGGGCTCGTGGCGTATCGCCCTCCGGGTCCGCCTGACGGCGTCACCCGGAGCACGAGCTACGTCAGCGGCTCTCGTTGTACGCGTCGATGATGGACTGCGTGATCCGCCCACGCGAACTGGGGTTGTACCCGTGATCCTGGGCCCACTTGCGGATCTGCTGCGTGTCCTCGCGCTTCGAGCGTGAGGATGCCGCCTTCTGGCCGCCGGACTGCTGCTTGCCGGAGGAGGCCTTTCGCCCCTGGTCCACATAGGCGGACAAAGCGTTACGCAATGATTCCGCATTCTTCGTCGTGAGATCTATCTCGTAATCAGTGCCGTCGAGGGCGAATCGCACGGTCTCCTGTGCTTCTTCGCCGCTGAGGTCATCGACCAATTGCACCTGTACACGCTGGGCCATCATTGTCTCCTGTGTAGTCCGAAGTCCATATTGTCTGCCCCATTGTCCCGACTGTATCGCGAGAAGCGGCGCGGGCGGAAGAAATCTCCGCATTCTGCATTCGGGTGCGAATGAGGAATCGGAATTACGACTCCGGGGCGTCGGTGTGTTATTCGCCGGGCGGATCAGGTGGCCGCGGCGCCGTCGGCCTTGAAGGCGCGGACCACCGCGTCGTGCGGCACGCGCTCGTGGAGCCGGGTGATGCCACCCTCGTCCTGGATTCGTTCGGCCAGTCGACGCGCCCACCGGTGCTCGAGGACGAGCAGAAGGCCTACCTCGCCGTTCGCGACGGAGGCGGAGGCAAGGGTGACGTCACGGTCGCTGAGCAGGGTCAGCGGCGACGGATGGGCCAGGAGGTTCTGGAGCGGAGCCGGCAGGCCGGCGTCGGCGTCGGCGAAGGACACGGTGCCGTCGGTCGCGCGGGCGATCATCACGATGTCGATCAGTGCTATGGCGCCGCTGTCCAGGGCCTCATGAAGGGCGTCCACCATCCGGGAATCGCCGTCCAGGGTCGGTGCGGACAGGACCAGGACGTCCACGGGGCCAACCCTCATGACTCCCCTCCCCGCCCGGCCGTTCCCTGCTCGTCGCCGCAACGGGTCCTGCGCTCGTCGCGGCTACAGACGCTGCAATGGTCCGTCGGGGCGGGCGGAAGATCGTCACCCGCGCGGGGTGACTGGCCGGCAGACGGGGGACTTTGGACTCAGGCCGGAATCATCTTCCGGGTGAACCCTTGGAAGTGGGCGCCATCAGGTCGACGATGCCTCACCCTCCTGGACGGGTGAGTACGCGGCACGGAATAGGACGCCGGACAGGTGGCAGGCATGAACAGCATCATCAGGGCGAAAACGACTGTGCCCGGGACCGGTGCGCACGAGCTGGACCGACCGCGGCTGATGGCGCGCCTCGACGCATTCAGGGAGGCCGGGTGCCGCGCCGTCACCCTGGGCGCAGCTGCGGGCTCGGGCAAGACGACACTCGCCGCCCAGTGGGCACGGAAGCGGGCGGCGTCCGGGGACCACGTCGCCTGGGTCTCCCTCGATCCCTCCGACAACGTCCCGGGGCGCTTCTGGCGCCTCGTGACCGAAGCGCTGGAGCCCTCCGACGGGGTGGCACCTGGCCGTGGGACCCCGCCCCCACCGGCGGCACCGGCCGCGCGCATCGGATGGCTCGACGCCCTTCTCGATCATGCGGGCGGGGGGACCGTGGATTCCGTGCTGGTCCTCGACAACTGCGAGCACCTGCGCGACACCGGGCTGCTCCTCGAGGTCGACTACGCGGTCCAGCGTGCGCCCCGGGGGTTCACCGTGGTCTTCTGCGGCCGGCAGCTGCCGGAGCTGCCCTCGTTCTATCGGCTGGACCTCGACGGCGCCCTGGGGCGGGTGGGGCAGGAGGAGCTGATGCTGCGGCGACGGGAGATTGCTCGACTGTCCTCTCCCGTGTGCCCCGACGTGGAGCTGCTCCTCGAAGCAACCGAGGGGTGGCCCGCCGCCGTCGTGCTCGCGCACGCGATGGGGGATCCCGATGCTCCGACCGCCGCCGTCACCGACGGAACGGCCTACCTCGACCGGCTGTGCGGGCAGCTCTTCCCCTCCTTCCCCGAGGACGTCCGGGCCGCGCTCGCCGTCATGGCGTTGATCGAACCCTTCACGGTGGAGGACCTGTGCGCAGCCCTCGCCAGCACGGACGCGCCGCGGGTGTTCGACGCCGCCGCCCGGGTCTCGGGCCTCGTCCTCCCGGTGGACGCCCCGGGGTCCTTCCGGCTGCACCGCCTGCTGTCACGGTGGCTCCGGGGCGGGGGATCGGGGGCCGCCGCGATCGACCGTCCCCTCGTGCACGCCCGGATGGCGCGCCGTCGCCTCCGTCAGGCGCGGCACGCGGAGGCGCTCGCCCACGCCGGCAGGGCCGACGACACCGGGCTGCTGCGTGACGTCGCCGCGGTCTCCGGCCTCCACCTGCTGTGGAGCAACGACCTCGCCGCACTGGACCCGATCCTGCGCGACCTCGCATCCGTGGGATCGGCGGAGCTCGGGCTGCTCGACAGCCTCCTCTCCCTCGCCAAGGGCGACCCTGGTGGCGCCCGCCTCAGGCTCGAGCACGTCGAACACGCAGAAGACGAGGGCGTCCTCACGGAGCCGTTCAATGCGCTGCGGACGGGGCTCGAGGCGCACCTCATCCTCGCCAGGGGGCGCCCGGAGGAAGCCCTCGAGCATCTCCGGGGAGTGTCCGTCGAGGCTCTGCCACCCGACGTCGGGCTTTTCGTGTCGAACATCGTCTCCGCGGCGCTGATCGCAGCCGCGCACCTGGACGAGGCCGTCGACGCCGCGAGGGCCTGCGTCGCGGCCGCCGACGAGCGGGGCGACAACCCGGGCGCACGCATCGATGCCCACATCACCCGTGCGGTGCTCGCCGCGGCGATGGAGGATTTCGAGCCCGCGGCACGGGATGCGTGGACCGCCATCCTGGAAGGGGAGCTGCAGCGGCTTCGCTACAGCCCGCGCCTCCGGCCGGCCCACCTCGTCCTGGCGTGGAGCGCGTACCACCAGCTCGACGACGACGACGCGCGGTTCCACAACGCATTCGTGGTCCGGGCGGCGTCGACCCCGCCGATGGCGGCGCACTCCGCGGTGAAGCTCCGGCTCATGCTGTCCTTCGCCTCCTCCACCAAACCGGTCGAGGTGGCCCAGGCGCTGCTGGACAGGATCCGCTTCGACCTCGCGCACGGCGCGCAGCCTCAGGATCTCGCCGTGTGCTCGTTGCAGGCGGCCGAGATGATGCTGTCCCTCCGCCGGGTGGACGACCTGACGATGCTCAAGGTCGACCTGCGCAGATACCAGGGCATCAGCGGCGAACTGCAGGTCATCTCGGTCTGGGAGCACCTGCTGGCCGGACAACTGAACCGCGCACGGCAACTGCTGACCCCGGTGACCTCCGAGTACGTGAAGTGCCAGAGCAGGATCGGGATGACGACGGCCCTCGCGATGCTCGCGCGCCTCGAGCTGCTCGAGAACCGGCCGTTCAAGGCCAGGGAAGCCCTGGATCGCGCCCTCACCCTGGCCGCCGAGCGGGGATCGGCGCGGGGGATCAGATTCGCGGGTGAGACCGTGCGGAGCGCGCTCGAGCGGGACCGGCACCACTACCCGCGCTTCGCCAGGGAGGTGGACCTGCTCGTGAACCAGCGGCGCCGGCCGGTCCAGGAGATCGCCGGCCCTCCGCTCACCCCACGGGAGATCGAACTCGTGGCACTCCTGCCGACCTTCGCGACCGTGGACGAGCTGGCGCTGGATCTGCAGATCTCCACGAACACGGTCAAGACGCACCTGCGCGGCATCTATCGGAAGCTGGGGGTCGGGACACGGCGGGAGGCCATCGCCGCGGCCGACAAGCTCGGGCTCCTCGCGCCCACCCCCGCGCCGCTGCGCGTCCTGCGGAGTGTGTCGGCGCGGTAGTCCACCGGCCTCACCCGTGCGGGGTGAGCTCTGCGGGAGATCCCCCATGGCGGGTGAGGCCCTGCCTACCATGCTGGGACATCGGGGCCGAGGACAGGACGTGCCGTGGACATCAACCTCTGGGAAGTCGTGTGGGTGGTGTTCACCGCCGCCCTGTTCGCCGCCTATCTGGCCTTCCTCTTCGTCGTCCTCGTCGACATCTTCAGGAACGAGTCCCTCTCCGGCTGGTCGCGAGCCCTCTGGGTGGTCCTGCTGGTGCTCCTCCCCCTCCTGGCCTCCCTCGCCTACCTGTTCGCCCACGGCCAGACGATGGCACTCCGCAACATCCGGGGATCCCGGGCCGATCCCGGCACCGCGGCAGCCCCCACACCCGACCCGACGGCGCAGGTCGCCTCCGCGAACGAACTCCTGCGCCAGGGCGCCATCACCCAGGAGGAATTCGAGCGACTCAAGCGGCACTCGCTCCAGCAGGCATCCGGGACGCTCCCCACCGGTGCCGCGCCACGCACGCCGACCGGCTGATCACCCCGCAGGAGGAGGAGGCGCTGTGGAGTCCGACGGCGCCCTGCGTCACGGCTCGGCCGGCACGGCCGCGGCACAGCGGGTGGAATCGGCCCCGCCGGAACCCGTGCGGGTACGGATCCCGACCCTGTTCGGCATGGGGCTCCGGGTGACGGGCGGGGTCCTGACGGCAGTCCTCCTGGCCGCCGTGCTGTTCTCCCTGCGCTCGGTCGTCATGTCCGTCTGCGCCGCCCTGTTCCTCGCGCTCGGCCTCAACCCGCTGGTGCGCAGACTCCGCCGCGCCGGGATGCGCCGTGGCGGCGCAGTCGCCGTGATCGGGGTGGCCGTCGCCTTCCTCGCTGCAGGCCTGGTCTCCCTCGTCGTCCCGTTCGTCGTCACGCAGGTGGCGGCCTTCGTCCAGGTGCTACCGGCGGCGATCCGCGGCGTGACCGAGGACGAGTGGTTCCAGCGGATCGACGAACTGACGGGCGGAGCCCTGATGGACGGGATGGAGTCCGTGGGGCAGGCGCTCGTGAGCCCCGAGGCCCTGACCAACATCGCCAACGGCGTGGTCGGGGCCGGCGTGGGAGCCGTGAACGTCGTCTCGTCCGTGATCTTCATCGCCATCCTCACCCTCTACTTCCTGGCAGGGCTGCCGCGCATCAAGCACGGCTTCTACGCCCTCCTCCCGGCATCCCGGCGCAGGACCTCGGTGTACCTCACCGAGAGGATCGCCGACTCCGTCGGGAAGTACCTGAGCGGGATGGTGGTCCTGGCACTCCTCAACGCGACGTACAGCTTCATCCTCCTCACCCTCACCGGGGTGCCGTTCGCCGCGCTCATCTCGATCGCGGCGTTCTTCGTCACCCTGATCCCCCTCATCGGAACCATCCTCACGACCATCGTCATGACCCTTGCGGCACTGCTCTACTCGCTGCCCGCGGCCATCGTCGTCCTGGTCGCCATGCTCGTCTACATGCAGGTCGAGGCCTATATCCTGACGCCGCGTGTGATGAGCAAGGCCGTCCAGGTGCCCGGCGCGTGGGTGCTGATCGCGGCGACGGCCGGCGGGACGCTGCTGGGCCTGCCGGGAGCCCTCGTCGCCATCCCGACCGCCGCGGCATGCCTGCTGCTCGTCGACAACCTCGTCGTCCCGCTCCGCCGGATCCAGTAGGCCGCGAGCCTCCTGCGTCACTCGGTGCCGGGCTGGTCCTTCGCGGCCGGCCGCTCGTCGATGACCGCCGGCAGGCCGAAGGCCTCGAACATCTCCGGGTAGAGGAAGTTGTGGTGGCCGACGATGCGCCCGCCGTCGGTCTCGATGACCTGGATGGCCCAGGGCTTCCACAGGTCGGGCTCCACGACGTGGTAGTTGGCGAACCCGCCGGCACCGTTGACGTCGATGGGGATGAGGCGACCGCCCTCGCAGACGCTGCCCTTGCCGACGAACCAGGCGCGGACGTCCGCCGGTCCGGAGAGCCACAGGTCGAACGGCGGCATGGAGAGGACCACGTCGTCCCGCAGCAGTGAGACGAGCAGGTCCATGTCGTAGGCCTCGAAGGCCCTCAGGTAGCGCGCGAGCAGGAGTTTGTGGGCCGGGTTCTCCAGCGGCATGTGCGGGGCGGGCGCATGGTCCGCCAGCGTCCTGCGCGCACGCTGCAGGGCGCTGTTGACGGACGCGGGAGTGACCTCGAGCAGCGCGGCGACCTCGGCCGCCGACCACCGCAGCACCTCGCACAGGATCAGGGCGCTGCGCTGGAGGGGTGGAAGGTGCTGCAGGGCGGCCACGAAGGCCAGGCGCACGGTGTCGCGGAGTTCGGCGACGACGGCGGGGTCACCCGAGGTGTCGATCACCCGCTCGTCGGGGATCGGCTGCACGAATACACCCTCGGTGAGCGGAGCACCCAGGACGGCGTCGGCGGTGCGCGTGGACGGCCCGAGGTCCATGGGGCGGGCACGGCGCTGCGGGCTGCGGAGCATGTCGACGCAGACGTTGTGGGCGATCCGGAAGAGCCAGGTGCGCAGGGCGGACCGGCCGGCGAAGGAATCCTTCCTGGACCAGGCCTTGAGCATCGTCTCCTGGACCGCGTCCTCGGCCTCCGATGCCGCCCCGAGCATGCGGTAGCAGTACCCGGTCAGCTCGCGGCGTGACGCTTCCAGGAGCTGTTCGAACGAGGCCGTTGCGGGTGCTGCGTCCTGCACCGGAGACGAGGCGGGCGGCTGCATGCCCCGAGCCTAGCCATGGTGATCCACGAGCGGGAGGGCACGGCCCGGATTTCTTCCCGGGACCGATGAGTCCAGGCCCGCCGCACCGTCTATCGTGTGGACCCACCACGAATCAGGAGCTCTTCATGCGCAGACTCACAGCAGGCCTCTTCTCCTCCGTCGACGGCGTCGTCGAATCCCCCCACCTGTGGCAGTTCGACAGCTTCGACTCGGAACTCGGCGCGGGCATGGACGCGATGATCGGCAAGGTGGACACCGTACTGCTCGGCCGGCAGGGGTACCAGGAGTGGGCCGACTACTGGCCACGGGCAGAGGCGACCGACCCGTTCGGCAGTTTCATCAACCCGGTGCAGAAGTTCGTGGCGTCGCGCACCCTCAGCGGCGAGCTCGGTTGGACGAACGCCTCCCTCATGACCGCGCCCCTGGAGGAGTTCGTGGCCGGACTGAAGGAGACCGACGGCGGGGACATCGCCGTCTGCGCCAGTATCTCCCTGGTCCGGCAGCTCCTGTTCGCCGGGCTGCTGGACTCGCTGATGCTGATGACCCACCCGGTGGTCGCCGGCGCCGGCCGCCGCCTGTTCGAACCAGCGGATCCCGTCACCCGACTGGAGCTGCAGGACGTGGCGGCCACCAGCAAGGGCAACGTCCTGGCCTCGTACGGACTCCGCGCCCTTTAGAAAGGACCACCCATGTCATTCCAGGCATATCTGGACGCCATCGAGGCGAAGACCGGACTGACGCCGAGGCAACTCGTCGATCAGGCGAAAGAGCGCGGTCTCGACGCGCCCGATACGAAGGCCGGGCAGATCGTCTCCTGGCTCAAGGAGGACTACGACCTCGGCCGCGGGCACGCCATGGCGCTGGTCCACGTCCTGAAGAAGGGGCCGACCGTCAGCGACAGGCACGTGGCGACCGGTGGATCCCACAGCGACCCATCCACCGAGCTGTGGCTGGACGGCAAGGCGACGAAACCGGAGGCGGCGTCTCCCTGACCGCGCCCGGACACACCTAGACTGCTGGTCATGGCCGTCCTGATCGATCCACCCACCTGGCCCGCGCACGGAACCGTGTTCTCCCACCTGGTCTCGACGTCGTCGCTCGAGGAGCTCCATGCGTTCGCGGCGACTGCGGGCCTCCCGCGCCGGGCCTTCGACGAGGACCACTACGACGTCCCGGAACGGCGGTACCGCGACCTCGTGGCCCAGGGTGCGCAGGAGGTCGCCGGGGCGGACCTGGTGCGCGCCCTGATCGCCAGCGGCCTCAGGGTCCCGGCCCGACGGCGGGCCCCGAAGCTGCGCGCCGCGCTGACGACCCGCTGGGAGGCACTGATGCCGGAGGTCCCGGCGCTCGGCGGGGAACTGCTCGACCGCTGGGCGGAAGGGCACCGCGAGTACCACACACCCGCCCACCTGCTGGCGGTCCTCGAGGCGCTGGACCTCCTGCTGGAGCCGGCCGATGAACCCCTGCGTGCCGCCGTGCTCCTGGCGGCCTGGTTCCACGACGCCGTGTACGAGGGGAGTGCCGGCGAGGACGAGCGCGCGTCCGCATCCCTTGCCGCGCAGCGCCTTCAGGGCATCATGCCCGACGCCGTCGTCCGGGACGTCGAACGCCTCGTCCTCCTGACGGCGACGCACGACCCGGCGCCGGAGGACCGCGCGGGCCACCTCCTGTGCGATGCGGACCTCGCGGTGCTCGCCGGCGCTCCGGAGGCCTATGCGCGCTATGTCGCGGCGATCCGCGCCGAGTACGGGCATATTCCGCAGCAGGCATTCACCGACGGGCGGCGTGCCGTCCTGAAGCGACTCCTGACACTCGAACCCCTCTATCGCACCGCGACGGCGCAGGCGGACTGGACGGGGCGGGCGCACATGAACCTGGCGCGGGAGCTCGAGTCGCTGTGACCCCGGTCCATGGACCCTGCCCGGGCGCCGGCGATGCCCTACGATCGCCGCATGGGATCCGTGGATGACGCACTCGCCGCGCTGGAGGGACCTGACCAGGAGTGCCTGCGCGCCGTGGTCGCGACGGCACGGGTTGCCCGGCCGGACGCCGTCGACGGTGTGAGCTACGGTCTGCCGGCCCTCGTCCTCGCCGGGAAGCCCCTGCTTGCCGTGGCCGCCACCGCCCGGCATCTCTCGCTGTATCCGTTCTCCTCGACGGTGATCGGTGCCGTGGCGCCGCGGCTCGACGGCTATTCCCGCTCGAAGGGGACCATCCACTTCACGGCCGACCATCCGCTGTCGGAGGACCTGGTCCGGGAGATCGTCCGCCTGCGGAGCCGTGAGATCGAGGGCTGATAACAGGGCTGCGATCCGTGGCGCAACCCCGCCCCGACGGGACGAAACTGCTGTCCCGGTTTCCCGGGTGATGCCACGATGGACGGATCGAGGATGGCCGGCGTCCCACGTCGATCGGCTTCCTGCCCCCGTCCGGGCCACCCGAAGGAATCTGTCCATGCAAGGTCTGCACACCCATACCGCGATGAGACACGCGGATCTGCCCCTGCTTCTCGTCTGGGACCACCTCCAGAATCTGGGCTGCCCCACCGGCCACCTCGAGGTCGACGCCTACCTCCACGGGCTGATGGCCCTGCCGCTCGACGACCGCAACGCCGTGGCCCAGGCCGTGAACGAACTGCTCGACGACCGGGAGGTCACGGGCCACCGAGCCTGCTGCCGCGCACCCTACAGCGCCGTCGACGACACGGCGGCGCGCGGCGCCTTCACCTACCCCTCGTGCAAGGTCTCCGGCCGCAGCCGGTGGGGGCGCCCGATCACCACGCCGGGCCGCCCCGCCGCGTCCGCCGGGCGTCGGCCCCAGGGACTGTCGCCGCTGCCGCCCCTGCGCCGGGACCGCTGACGGCCCACCACGACGATCGCGCCGATCTCCTCGAGGCGGCGGGGCCAGGGTTGGAAGCCCTCGTCCTCGAGGAGCCGGAGGCACCCCCGTTCCTGCTCCTCGGCCACCTCGAACAGGAGATGGCCGCCGGGCGCCATCCACCCCCGTGCGTCGCGGGCCACCCGTCGCTGGAGGTCCAACCCGTCCGTCCCGCCGTCGAGACTTGCCCGCGGCTCATGCATCCTCGCCTCGCGGGGGAGCGACGGCAGGCGATGGGTGGGAACGTAGGGCGTGTTGCACAGGATCGTGTCGATCCCGCCCCTGAGTGCCGAGGGCAGCGGATCGAAGAGGTCCCCCTCGTAGCATGCGGCCTGCCGGCCGGCCAGATTGCGCCGCGCGAGCTCGACGGCGGCGCCCGAGATGTCGGAGGCATGAAGCTGGAGGTCTTCCACGGCGGCGGCGAGTGCCGCACCGAGCGCGCCACTTCCACAGCAGAGATCCAACACGGTGGCGCCGATCGGCGTCAGTTCTGCCGCGCAGTGCACGAGCAGGGCGGACCGCTGCCGGGGGATGAAGACGCCGGGTTCCACGTCCAGCCTCAGTCCGCAGAAGTCGACCCAGCCCAGGGTGTGTTCGAGGGGATGGCCTGCCACGCGCCTCTCGATCATGACTGCCAGAGCCTCCTCGGATGCCCCGCTGTCCGCCAGCAGTCGCGCCTCGTCCTCGGCGAACACGCATCCTGCTGCCCGGAGGCGCGCCGCGAGCTCCCTCTCGTCAGGACGGGACGGGGTGGGGTGGCCGTTCGGCTGGTGCATGGGACGACCCTTCGGGGGAGGTGATCCGAGCACTACGAGGATAATCGTGATGGGGGTCCTTGTCGCTGCCGCACCACCCGGAGTGGCTTTCTGTGGGTACTATGCTCTTGGTCGTTTAGCAGCAGGCGGCCCCTCACCTCCCCCATGCCCGCGTGACGCGCAACCGGCAGGCGGTTGATGCAAAGGTTAGCCTGTTGATCGATTACCAGAGAGACAACGGTCCGGGAGTGCCGGGCCTGCTGCAGGACATGGTCCTCCACAGCGACGACGTCGAGGAGTTCCTGACGAAACTCGTCACCGTGGCCGGGCGCAGCCTCTCGGCCGACGACGAGGTCCTGTGCGGTGTCACGCTGCTGCGGGCGCGGACCAAGACCACGGTCGCGAGCAACGGTCCGCACGCCCAGAAGCTGGACGAGGTCCAGTACGAGTACGACGACGGTCCGTGCCTGCGTGCCGCGCGCGAGGGCGCCGTCCAGTACGTCCGCGACTTCCACGCCGAGGAACGCTTCCCGGAATACAGCCGGGCGATCGCCGGTCACGGGGTCAGGTCCGCGCTGGGGGTCCCCATCCCGCTCGAGGGCGACGCGACGGCGGCCCTCAATTTCTACTCACCCCTGGTCGATGCCTTCAGCGAGGAAGCCATCGCGGCTGCTCGCCGTTTCGCGGAGGAGGTCTCGGCGTCGCTCCGTCTGGCGGTGCGCATCGCGGAACTGACCGAGTCCAGCGCCGACATGCGCGCCGCGATGCAGAGCCGGACCACGATCGACCTCGCCGTCGGCGTGATCATGGGGCAGAACCGGTGCTCCCAGGATGCCGCGATGTCCATCCTCAAGGCCGCGTCCAGTGCCAGGAACATCAAGCTGCGCGACGTCGCCGCGTCCGTCCTGGAGTCCCTGGGTCAGGGGCCGGTGACGTTGCACTTCCAGTAGGCGGTACGGCCGACGGTACGGGGAGGAAGAGCGTGGACGAGCGGGAACCCATCATCGATGCGGTGCGTCGATCCGGCATGTCCGATGCCCAGACGTGGATCCAGTACTTCGCGTCGGGCGGGTCGCTGTCGGAGCTCGAGGTGGCGGCCTACCTCGAGGGGGAGACCGACATCGCTCCGCACGAACGGGACCTTCTCGCCGAGGTGGCGCGGGAGGCCCCGGGCCTCGGTCCGCGCCGGGCCGTCCAGCAGGACGACGGCGCGATCCCGGACTTCATCCGGCTCCTCGGCGCACCAGGTTCCGCCTTCCTCGACGCGGAGGCGGCGGAACGCGGGCGCCTCGAGTCGCTGGAACAGCTGCACCTCCTCGACACGCCTGCCGAGGAGCGGTTCGATGCCATCGTCCGCCGGGTGGCGGAGCGATTCGGCTGCGAGATCGCGACGCTGGCCCTGATCGCCAGGCACCGCCAGTTCATCAAGTCCTCGGTGGGCGAGGCGCACCAGGACCTCGACCGGACGCAGGTGTTCTGCAATGCGACCATCCGCTCATCCGGGGCGCTCGTCGTGCCCGACACCCTGGAGGACCCGCGGTTCCGGAGCCACCCCTTCGTGGCCGGGGCACCGCACATCCGCTTCTATGCCGGCCATCCGCTGCGGGGTCCCGGAGGCTGGCTGATCGGGACGATCTGCGTCATGTCCCTCTCGCCCCGCCCCTTCACCCCCGCGGACCACCAGGACCTCGAGGATCTCGCGCAGGAGATGCAGCACGAGGTCTATCCGGGCTGGAAGGCCTGGCGCCTCTACTGACCCGGGCGCAGCGGACGCGCCACTCAGCGGTCCGCCGGACGATCCGCGAGCGTCACGTCCACCGTCCGCGTCGTCGCGTCCCGTCGGAGCTGCACGGGGACCGTGTCACCCGGATCGTGCTGGCGCAGTGCTGCCAAGAGGTCCTCCGGTGCGGAGATCTCCTCGTCCCCGATCCTGGTGATGATGTCGCCCGGGCGGATGCCGGCGTCGTCGGCCGGCCCGCCGGGCGGGACGGACAGGACCACCACTCCCGTGGTGTCCTCGAGGTTCAGCTGTTCGGCGATCCGGGGCGTGAGCGGGCCGGGAGCCAGGCCCATGAACGCGTGGTCCGCCGTGCCGTCCGCCCGGAGTTCCTCCGCCACCTCCGTGGCGATGGAGGCGGGGATCGCGAACCCGAGGGCGACGGCGCCCTGTGACGGCGGGATATAGGCCTCGCTGATGCCCATGATCTCGCCCTGCCCGTTCACGACGGCGCCGCCGGAGTTGCCGGGGCTGATGGCCGCGTCCGTCTGGATGAGGTCCACCAGCGACTGGCTCGTGGCCGCCGAGCCGGGGATCTCCCGGTGCAGTCCCGAGACGATGCCCGCCGTCGCGGTGTTCTCGAAACCGAGCGGGGAACCGATGACGACGGCGAGCTCGCCGATGCGCGGCAGGTCGGCCTGGAACGTTGCGGCCGGGAGGTCGCTCCGGTCCGCCTGTACGAGGGCGAGGTCGGACACGGTGTCCGCGGCCTCGACCGTCCCGGACACCCGCTGACCGTCGGCGAAGGCCACCTCGACGTCCTCGTTGCCGCGGATCACGTGCTCATTGGTGAGGATGAGCCCGTCCTCCGTGTAGATCACCCCGCTGCCGAGTCCCTCCTCGGTGAAGATGGTGACCACCGAGGGCTGCACGGCCTCGACGATGTCGGGGATACCCATGTCCTCCTCGGCCCCCGAGCGGGCTGCACCCGTGCCGGTGTCCGTGCCGGAGGAGGGAGAGCCAGTGCCGCCCTGCATCTGCGACGGCGCTGCGGCGTCGTCCCCGTTCGTGTCCGTGCAGCCGGTCACGCCCAGCAGGAGGGCGCACATCAGGGCGATGAGGGGCGTACGCATCCCGGCGGTCCGAGTCATGAGTGGGTCCTCCCGCAGTGTGCGACCTCCCGGCAGGCTCCCGCCCGGTCGCCGTGTGCAACGCTATGAAGCGCTGCAGCCCGTGACAAGGGCCGAAAGGGCCCGGCCGCGGCGCAGCAGCAGGGTGCCCGCGTCAGAAGCGCCCGTCGGTGTCCTGGTCACGCCGGCGGAGCGGGTTCTCACGCCAGTCCTGGCGGTCGGAGGGATCCGGGCCGTAGCCGGGGCGCAGCAGCGGCTCGTCGGGGTCGTCCTCGGGGTGCGGTGTGCGGGGTGCGCCCGTGCGGTGGGTGAGCCAGTACCCCCAGCCGATGCAGGCCGCGGCGGTGAGGATGATCAGCAACCCGATGGCCAGGAGGAGCGGCGCCTCCGCCGGCGCCGGGGTGCCCGTCGACTCGGCCCGGGCGAAGTCCGAGACCGCCTGCGGGACGAAGAGGGTACTGACGAACAGCAGGGCGAGGCCTGCCAGATACTGCTTGACGCCGAGTTTCATGACTTCCCTGGGTGTCCTTGCGGTCGGTTCGGGGCTCATCCCAGCTTAGGCCCTGGCGCCGGCACCCCTACGCTGGACTGGTGCGTCGATCCCTGCCCAGCAACCGCCGGCTCAGCCGCAGTATCCTCCGGCTCGCCGTCCCGGCCCTGGGCGCCCTGATCGCGGAGCCGCTCTTCCTGCTCGCCGACTCGGCGATCGTGGGACACCTCGGCGTGGAGGAGCTCGCCGGCGTAGGGCTCGCCTCCACGGTGCTGCAGACCGCCGTCGGGCTCATGGTCTTCCTCGCCTACTCCACCACGCCCGCCGTCGCCCGCCTGCTCGGTGCCGGACGCCTCCCCGAGGCGCTCGCGGCTGGGCGCGACGGCGTGGGCCTCGCCGTGGTGCTCGGGGTCCTCCTGTCCGTCCTGGGGTGGGCCACCGCTCCGCAGCTGGCGTCGCTCATGGGCGCCGACGGGGCGGTCCACTCCTTCGCCGTCGACTACCTCCGCTGGTCGATGCCGGGCTTGACCGCCATGCTGGTGGTGCTCGCGGCGACCGGTGTGCTGCGCGGGCTGCAGGACACGCGCACGCCGCTGATCGTCGCGGGTGCCGGGTTCGGCGTCAACATCGTGCTCAACTACCTGCTCGTCTACGGTGCCGGGATGTCCGTGGCCGGGTCCGCGCTCGGGACGAGCCTCGCCCAGTGCGGTATGGCCGCCGTCTACCTCGTGATGATCGTCCGCGCGTCCAGGGGACAGCGGGTGCCCCTGGTGCCGTCCCTGCGCGGCATCCGGCGCACGGCCGGTGTCGGGTCCTGGCTCATGCTGCGTACGCTGTCGCTGCGTGTGGCGATCCTCGCGACCGTGTTCGTCGCGACCGCGCAGGGACCCCTCAGCCTCGCCTCGCACCAGCTCGTCATGACGGTCTTCACGTTCCTCGCCTTCGCCCTCGATGCCCTGGCCATCGCCGCCCAGGCCCTGATCGGCAAGGAACTCGGCTCCGGGAACCGGCCGCTCGCGGCGGCACTCACGCGGCGCATGATCATCTGGGGCGTGGCGTTCGGCGTTGTCACCGGTTGTCTGCTGGCCGCAGTGGCGCCCTTCGTCGGGTGGATCTTCACCCCGGATCCGTCGGTCCAGGCGGCGTTCGCGGCCGGCCTGTGGGTGCTGGCCGCGTTCCAGCCGGTCTGCGGTCTCGTCTTCGTGCTCGACGGCGTCCTGATCGGGGCGGGCGACGCGCGCTACCTGGCGGTCGCCGGCGTCGTGAACCTGGTGGTGTACCTGCCGCTGCTGGGCCTGGTCGGGATGGCGGACCTGACCGGCGGCGAGGGCATCGTCTGGCTGTGGCTGGCGTTCGGCGGCGGCTACATGGTGGCGCGCGCGGCGACCCTGGCGTGGCGTGTCCGGGATGATCGCTGGATGGTGACCGGGGCGACGCGCAGCACGGTGGTGCGGGAGGCGTAGCGGCCCGTCGGGTTCGTCCGGAGCCGCGGCGGACCCGAGGGCTAGCCGTGGTGGTCGGAGGGAGCCGGTTTCCCCTCCTGGAGGGCCGTGATGATGCCGTTCAGTCGCTGGATCTCCACGGCGACCTCGTCGAGGAATTCATCGACGTCGTCCTGTGAATAACCTTCCCTGAACCTGGTCTGCCTGAACCGGGCCTTCATTACGTCTTCACTCGTGAGTGCCATGTCATTCCGATCTCCTGGAAGGGCGTGCGACGAGCCTACTGGCTTCGTCCGTGCGCCTGTCGGCCAGGAGGGCATCCGCAACCGAAGGAGTCGCGAAGACCGGGGGATACACGTTCGGCATCGGCGCGACGCCGCACTTCGAGTCAGGATGCCGGGCCTTCCAGGAGTTGGGTTGCCAGGTCGGCCAGTTCGTCCTGCAGCACGCCGTCGGGTTCAACCGTTCCCATGGACTGCACGGACGCGATCAGATCATTGCTCCGGGCGTTCACGGAGAGCGTGTACTGGAACTGGCCGGCCCCGAGTTGTTGAGTGATCAGGACGGCGTAGGACGCATCCGCGATGGGATCCTGGGGTATTTCCTCGACGGTGGTGAGGGTTGCGCCGGAGACCGTGAAGGACGCGCAGCGCTGCAACTGCGCTCTGGTGCCTTCGAAATCTCCTGCCGGGCCGGTCACGCGGGAGCCGTCGAGGAGGCCGGCCGAGAGGACAGAGCCCTGTTCGTCGGCGACGCCGGCCCCGATGACACCCTCGCCGGCGAACTGGTTGACGGACCCGGCGTTCCGCGCGGCGACGGCGCTGCATTCGGCCGGCTGCACGGACACGCCCTCGAGGACCGCCGACGCCGCTTCGAAACCGTCGCGGGTCACCTCCGGGGACACGATCTGCAGACCATTTCCCCGCAGGTCCCTCAAAGCGGCCACGTCGGCTTCGGCCGCCGATGTCTTCCCGGTCCGGGTCCCACCGGACATGGCGGATTCTCCTTCCGAGGAAAGGCTCGGGCCGCCGGGACCGGGATCCTCAGGGTCGTCCGTAGTATTCGTACAACCCACCAGGAATGTCGGAATCAGGACGATGCACAGCACGGCCCGTGGCGCTCTCATGACGGAATCCCCCTTTTATCCGCGGAGCACTCCACGGTGGAATCCGATCGTAGGTCAGCCCCGTACTCCCGCCGCGTCGGTCACCCTCGTCGACGGGTCGCCCGTCGACGAGGGTGACCGATCCATGCACGGGGGAGATGCACGAGGTCGAGGGTGACGAGCAGCGTCGAGGTATCCGGTTCAGCGGGGAGGATCAGGATGATGCCCGCACCGGGCGTGGGACGTCCCTCACGGTCGAGCTGTTCCTTCAGGACGTGATGCCAGGCGGGATTCTTCGGTAGCCCTACCTCAGCATGTTTGTCCATCCCGGATCGGAGAATGAGCGTGAGCCGTGTGCATTGGTTGCACGAGGTAACGTGATTGATGGACCGGCATCTGTCGGCCGACTCGGGCATTACATGGGGTTCTCGGAAAGCGGCGACATGATCAGCCAGGACGTGCAGCAGTGGATGGCTGTTCAGGCGCTTCGAAGCACGGATTTCGATGCGTCGTCCGTGGGGGCCACCTATGCGGGTCTTGGTGGCATGTGTGATGTCCGCGAAGTCGTCTCCTACCTCGAGGGCAGCGGGACCTTGCCTGCCGCGGATCGGGATCTGGTTGCGCACGCGCTGAACGCGATGATCGACGACCGAGGGCTCCCGGTGGACGGTGCCCATTACAGCACCGACGAGGTCGCCGACGTGTCCGGTTTCGGGGACAACCTCCGTGTACTGGTCCTGGACCCCGATGGGCACAGATTCGACCGGCCCGCGGCGACGGCGCCGTACGGGGTCGCCGGTGACGGCCAGGAGATCGACGGCACCGCAGAGGAGGACGAGGACGCCGAGTACCAGCGGTGCCACGCCCTCTACGAGACGGGGTTGCTGGACACGGGAGCGGAGGACCGCTTCGACCGCTATACGAGGCGGGCCCGCGAGCATTTCGGGGTGAGCTCGTCCTCGATCGCGCTGATCACCGAGGACCGGCAGGTCATCAAGTCCGTCGTGGGCCCGATCGGGCAGGATCTCCCCCGGGACACGGCCCTCTGTTCACGCACCATCGAGGCCTCCCGGGTGCTGGTCATCACGGACGCCTGGGCCGATCCCGAATACCGTGATCATCCGCTGGTCGTTGGCGGCCCCCGCATCCGCTTCTATGCCGGCTACCCGATCACGACCGCCGACGGGTGGCGGATCGGGACGCTGTGCATCATCGACGACCGCCCGCGGTCCTTCAGCGACGCCGACGCCCTGGACCTCCAGCGCATGGCGCTGGATCTTCAGATCGAGATCTGGGTGGGCGACCCCGACTAGGAACGGCGACCCCGACGAGGAACAGGGGCGCCCAGGGCTCCGTCGCCCCGGAGTGCCCTGCTGTCCACGCTCCTACCCTGCGCGTCGCTGCGAGACGGGAAGGGCGCCCACCGTGAACTGCCGTGGGCGCCCTTCCCGTGCGTTCCGGGTGGGGACGCTACTTCCCCATCGGTCCGAAGGTGGCGTCGATATCCGCCATCTCCATATCCGCCGTGGCCTGGATCAGCGCGAGCAACTCGGGATCCAGCCCGGGCGCGAACTCCTCCAGTCGCTCGGGTGCGATCTCCGACGGCACGCCCTCGGGGGCCTGCTCACTCGCATCGAGGGTGGTGCCGTCCTTCGACGGCGACAGCCCCTGGTAGATCTTGCCGGCCTCCGACTGGCCCTTGAGATCGAAGGTGTACTGCTTGCTCTGCAGGCCGAGGTCGAGGAGCTTCTTGACCTCGGGGAACTGCTCGGCGTTGGTCTTCGGAATGGGCAGGAGCGACTTCCAGTTCACCCCGAGGGTCTCGAGGGCCTTGGCGTATCCGTTCTCGTGGGCCTGGTCGCGGACGATCAGGTAGGAGATGGTGGACCGCGCAGTCTTGTTGTCCGTCATCTCGTACATGCGGCACTTCTGCAGGCGGCCGGTGGCCTCGAGCATCAGGTTGTAGAGCAGGTCCAGGGGGAGGTTGCCGGAGTTGTAGACATAGCTGCCGCTCCACGGGTTACCGGCGGAGTCCACCGGCATGGCTCCCTGTGCGCCCACGAGGTAGTGGTGGATGTTGCCCTCGGACAGCGCGAGGTTGAGGGGGATCGAGCCGCCGGCGCCGGGGGTGTCCAGCGGGTCGTCGATCTTGCCCTGATAGCGGGGTGAGCCGTCGAGGAGCCGGGCGATGGTGGTGCCGATCAGCTCCACATGGCTGATCTCCTCGGTGCCGATGCCCTGGATCAGGTCCCGGTAGGGCTTGGCCGCCGCGCCGCGGAAGTTCATGCTCTGGAACAGGTACTGCATCATGGTGCGCATCTCGCCGAACTGTCCGCCGAGGCCCTCCTGCAGGGCATTCGCCGCAGCCGGATCCGGCTCGTCGGGAATGATCTCGTTGATGAGTTGCTGGACGTGGAAAAACATGGGACCTCCTCAAGGGGCGGCAATAGGCCGCCGCCTCTCACACTTCTCCAGAAAGGCCATTCCTTCAACATTGCTCGTCGTCCGGGGGCAGGGGTTGCCAAGAATGGGACACTGCGTCTACGTCGAAGGTCACCATGCGATCGGGCGGGCCGGTCTGCCGCTGCCCGCCCAATTCTTGTACCGTGTCATCCTTGGTATCCGCCATCGGTCCACGGGAGAACAGCAATGCGCCTCGACCCATCGTCAACGCCCGTCGACGAAGAATGCAGTATGACGACATCGGCGGACACGGGCCTGGTGCGAGTGGTGCATGAACCCTGGCGTACCTCGGCCGAGGAGCCCCTGCTGCAAGCGGATGTGCCATCGACCAGTGGAATCTCGATCTCATCACGGTGCATCTCGAGGGACGGTCGACCGTGGATTCCCGTCTCAGGAGAGATCCATTACTCACGCGTGCCCCGCCGACGGTGGCGGGAGACGCTCCTCCTCATGCGATCAGGGGGTATCGATGTTGTTTCCTGCTATGTGATCTGGCTCCACCACCAGCCGGAGCAGGGTGCCGTCGACTTCGACGGCGACCTCGACGTGGCGGCATTCGTCGAGCTCTGCGCCGAGCTCGGTCTCGGGGTGGTTCTGCGCCTCGGCCCGTGGGTGCACGGCGAGGTGCGCAACGGAGGATTTCCCGACTGGGTGCAACATGCTCCCGTCAGGCACCGCACGGATGATCCGGGCTATCTCGACCTCGTCGAGCCGTGGTTCGAGGCACTGGGTGAACAACTGGGCCGGGTGTGCGGCCAGGGCGGGCCCGTCCTCGCGATCCAGCTGGAGAACGAACTGTACGACCAGCCGGACCATCTGGTCACCTTGCGCGACCTCGCGCGTTCCGCAGGACTGCTGGCGCCGTTCTATACGGCGACCGCCTGGGGTGGGGCGGACCTCCCTCCCGGCCAGGTGTTCCCCCTGTACTCCGGGTACGGGGACGGGTTCTGGGTCGACGCCGACGCACCGTGGGACGCCACGTTCAGGCAGCACTACTTCATGTCGACGACGTGGGATGATCCGGGGGTGGGCGCGGACGTGAGGGGCGTGGACGCCACAACCGTCGAGGGACGTGAGCGCGATGCGACGTTCCCTCCCGCCACCTGCGAACTGGGCGGCGGGATGGCCACGACGTATCACCGGCGCATCGTGCCATCCGGAGAGGACATTGCGGCCGTCGCGCACGCAAAGCTGGCCAGTGGCTCGGCCTGGCAGGGCTACTACATGTTCGCCGGAGGGACGAATCCTCGGGGGAGGACGGGCTTCCAGGAGTCGCAGGACACCGGCTACCCCAACGACCTTCCCATGTTCGACTACGACTTCCACGCAGCCATCGGATCTGCAGGGCAGCTGGCGCCGAGTCACGCGGCACTGCGGCGGCAGCACGCCTTCCTGCGGGCCTTCGGACCACGGATCGCCACGATGCCGGCCAGTTTCCCCGACCTGCTCCCCGCCATACCCTTCGACTCCTCGACGCTGCGGTGGACGGTGCGCTCCGATGGATCGGGGGGCGTGCTGTTCATCAACTGGCACCAACCCCACGTCCCCCTACCGACCCGCACCGGGGTCTCCTTCGAGATCGTCCTGCCGGAGCGCACCGTTCACGTCGGTGCGGATCTTGCCGTCCCCCGGGGGACGATCGCCCACTGGCCGTTCGGGATCGAGATCGGCGGGATCCTCCTCGGGTGGGCGACGGCGTCCCTCCTCACCATTGTCGGATCGACACTCGTCCTGGTGGCCGAGAGGGACATCGACGTGTCGTTCGGTCTGCCCGGTGACGTCACCGTTCTCGTGGACGGTCTGGAGGTGGACGGCGCGGCAGCCCGGATCGGCAGCGCGGCCGGTGGACTCCTCCGGCTGAGGAGCGCTCACGGCTCGGCGTCAGTGCTCGTGATCGGTAGCCGGGACGCCCATCGTGTCTGGGTCCTCGAGGACGAGGACGAGGGCCGGGACGGGGGCCGCAGGCTCGTGCTGTGTGACGAGCCACTGTGGACCGAGGGTGGCGCCCTCTCGGTGCGAGCGCCGTCGCCGCCGTCGCCGAGGGTATGGCAGGACGCCTGGATTCCGGTGCCGGTGCAGCCGGAGAATGCCGCGGCAGCGCGCCGTGCCGGCTCGATTCCGGTCGCCGGCTCATGGCGGCGGGCGGCGGCGGATCCACTGCAACGGTACGGCGGTCGTGCGGCGCGACCGGCGGTGCCCGGCGCAGAACAGATCGCCGAGCGGGCAGGGGTCTGGGTCCTCGACGATGTGGGTGCGGCCTCCGAGGGCCTGCGACGCACCCTGCGGATCGACTGGGCCGGGGACGTCGCGGAGCTCCTCGTGGAAGGAGTCTGTGTCGCTGACAGGTTCTGGGACGGCACGCCCTGGCACATCGACCTCGATGCAATCGACGGCGCAAGCGGCGCGGGGTTGGAGCTGCGTGTGCTGCCGCTCCACAAGGACACCGACGTGTGGCTACCCGAACCCGCCCGAGCCCGGCTGCGGGCGGCCGATAGCGCGCTCGTCAGTATCGACGCTGTGACGCTTACCGAATCCACTGTCTGGCGCGCCGCACCACCTCCGGTGCACTGAGGGGAAACGGGCCGGTGGCAGCTCGGATCGCTCCGTCCGGCCACCGGTAGGATCGGCCCATGCATCGGGGGAGGGCAGGTGGTCGCACGCGCCTGGGTTCGGCGCTGGTGGCGGCCGGACTGACGAACGGGCCGGCCGAGTTGCTCGATTTCATCGTCCCGCTGTGGCTCGGCATTGCGCTCGATTCGACTCCGTCCCAGGTGGGCTTCCTCGTGTCCCTCGAGCTGATCGTCTCCGTCATCGCCCGTCCGGTCGCCGGACGGCTGGCGGACTCCCGGGAACGCACGACACTGGCCGGCGTCGGTGCGCTTCTGTACGGCCTGTCGTGCTGCGGGTACGCGTCGGCCGATGCACTCACGGGTTCGCTTCTCACCGCGTATGCCGCGGCTGCCCTCGGTGGCATCGGGGGCGCGCTGCTCTGGGTGTCCCTCCGCGCCATGATCGGCGAGCACCTTGCCGCGGACCCAGGGGTCTTCGCCCGGTTGATGTCGGTGCAGGAGACCGGCGCATGGGTCGCGTTCGTCACAGGCCTGCTGCTCCTCGGACACGTCGACTCGTACGCCACGGTTCTTCTCGTGTGCGCCGCCGCCTGCGCGGTCGGCGCCGTTGTCCTCTTCCTCGGCCCCACGAGCACCTCACGGGAATCCGATCGGCACCGGGGAGGAGGCGATCGGGTATCGGCAGCGCCGCGCAGGACGTGCGGCATCGTGAACGCCCTGCGTCCGATGCTCTTCGCTACCGTCGTGACGGCGCTGGCAGAGACCATGATCGGGATCCTGCTGCTCCTGCATCTTCAGCGCGAACTGGGCCTCGGTGTGATCGAGATCGCCTATGTCTTCCTTCCGGGAGCCATAGCGCTGGGCGTCCTCCCCCCTGTGCTCCACACCGTGGTCCTCAGGATCGGGCGGCGGGCGGCGATGGCGGCCGGCTCGGTCCTCAGCGGTCTCTTCGCCATCTCCCTGGCCCACACCGGAGGTCCGGTGGTCATCGCCGCCCTGTGGATCCTGTGCGGAGTGGCGTGGGCGATGGTGATACCGATCGAGCAGGCGGTCGTCACGGAACGGCACCCCGACCAGGTAGGGGCCGCAATGGGGATCTACACAGCCGCAACCCTGATCGGCGGGGCCGTCGGAGCATCGGTTGCCGGAGTCCTCTACGACGCCACGTCGTGGCAGGGTGCCTGCCTCGTCGCAGGCACCATCATCCTCTCCGGCGCCGTCATCGGCCCGTGGGCCCTCACCCGACTCGGACCGACGGACGTCCCCGCGCGTGCGACGGTGGAGAGCGCGTCCAGCCCGTGAACGATCGGACAATCACGCGATGAGCGCGGGAATTCCCCTGCCGAGGATCGGCGCCCCGGCCATGAGGGCTCTGGCGCAGGTCGGCATACGGACTGTGGAAGATCTGGAGGACGCCGATCTCGGCGAGCTGGCGACTCTCCACGGGATCGGGCCGAAAGCCATACGGCTTCTACGGGCGGCTCGTGAGGAGAAGTGCAGGGACGAGCTGAATTCCGAGCAGGAAGGTACCTCCGGCTGAGGCTCTCACCGTGCAGGGGGTGGCTTTCGGTGTTTCTTCGGTCTTACTTCGAGGTTTGGCCGGCCGTGGGTTTAGGCGCCGACAGCAGAGTTGCTGTCAGAGGAACAAGCACCGGTCTCATCGGTCCGGGTTCCAGGTCTTCCTCCCGGCAGTTCTCACGAAATGGGTCTCACCATGGCACGCACCGCACGTACTTCCCGCATCACCATGAAGTCCACCTCGGGCAAGGTCCTCGCCTCCGTGGTGCTGCTCGGCGTGGCCGCATCGGTCGCGGGCCTCGGTACCTACGGTTCCTTCACCTCCACGACCTCTGCCAGCGAGACGGTCACCGCCGGCACCGTGGACATCCAGCTCGGTGCTGCCAACCGTCTCACCGTCCCCGCGACCGGCGTCGTCCCCGGTGACTCCATCCAGCGCGTCGCCACCCTCACGAACGCCGGCAACCAGAACTTCGGCGGCGTCACCCTGACCACCACTGCCACGGGCGCTCCCTCGAGACTGACCACGGACGCCGCCAACGGCCTGCAGCTCACCGTCGACGCCTGCAGCATTCCCTGGACCGAGGCCGGCACCGCCCCCGCCAACACCTACACCTGCGGCGGCACCCTCAGCACCGTCCTGGCGACCCGCTCGATCATCGGCCCCGACGTTGCCCTGAACAACCTCGCCTCGATGACCAGCACCAAGGCCGACAACCTCCGTATCACCGCCGCCCTGCCCACCGCCGCGGACAACGCCTTCCAGGGCCTGAGCAGCACTGTCGACTTCGCCTTCACCGCCACCCAGCGCGCCGCCACCAACCGCTGAACCGGCCCCGGAACAACCGCTGGGACAGCCCCGCAGTCACGGACCGTCCGGGTCCCGGCGCCGGGGCCTTCCCCGTACCCCTCCGGGGGTTCCCGCTTCTCCTCCTCCAGTCCGTGAAGGACCCCTCATCATGGCTCTGCTCGATCTGGCACCCCTCCCCGTCATCCCGACTCCAGCCTTCGCCCCCGCTCCGACGGGGGCGGGCCCGGCGAACCCCACCCGGGTTCCGGACGCGGGACGCCGGTTCCCGGCGCGCCGGGTGATGGCCCGCTCGGTGAGTGTCATGGGCACGTTACTGGTGATCGGTGCGATCCTCGCCTTCCTGTTCCTCGCCATCGGGCCTCGCTTCCTGGGCTACCAGACAGCGACGATGCTCACCGGCAGCATGGCGCCGAGCATCGTGCCCGGCGACGTCGTCGTGACGACCCGACAGCCCGTCGCCGACGTGCAGGTCGGCGACGTCATCAGCTACCACATCCCGGTCGAGGATCACAGGGTGGAAACCCACCGGGTGATCGAGGTCACCACCAACGCCGACGGGACGACGGCGGTCCGCACGAAGGGGGACGCCAACGAAGCGGTCGATCCGTGGATCGCGACCCTCGACGGGGACCATGTCTACGAGCAGACGTTCATCATCCCCGGCATCGGGGAGGCGATCCGGGCGCTGCGCACCCCGATCGTCGGCACCGCCCTGGTCTACGGGGCGCCCGCGGTCCTCGTCGTCGGTCTGCTCATCATGATCTGGGGGCGTCCCGCTGCCGAGACGGCCGACGGCATCGACGGCGCCCCGGAGGATCGCTGAGGTCGAGGCAGGAGACCCCGCCACCGCTGCGTGTCAAATACCCTTGACATTATATGTCAACGATCCTTAACATCGACTCATGGTGTCCAAGGAGGCTGATTCGGCGAGTCCGGTGCGGGAGCGCCGGAAGGAGCAGCGGTTGACGCAGGCCGACCTCGCTGAGCTGGTGAGCGTCAGCAGGCAGACGATCATCGCTGTCGAGCAGGGCGACTACGCCCCGTCGGTCTATCTGGCCCTACGGATCGCCCGGGCCCTGGGCGGAACCGTCGAGGAACTCTTCATCAGTGAGGCGGGAGACAGCAGATGACGCACAGACCAACCATGCTGGATCGGGTTGCGGAACGAATCATGGATCTCGACGGCCCGGCCTACGGCGATGAGCGCGAACGGGCCGTCTTCATGGAGGCCAGCTCCTTCGGCCTGACGACCGCGCTCTATGCGGGTCTCGTGAGCGCCTTCGTCGCGTCCGTCTTCGGATTCCTCCTGCTGCCGGTGGTCCTGCTGGTGGTGACGCTCCTGCCGTCGGGAGCAGCTGTCTGGTACGCGAGGCGGCGGGATGTCAATGTGCAGAAGCTCGCCGAGAACGCCGGAGCCCGGTCGACGATGGTGAGCATCGTTGTCTTCGGAGCCATGATGACACTGACCTTCGCGGCCATGACCTACACCGTCTTCGCAGGTCATGCGCTGCTGCCCGCCCCCCGGATCGGGGTGACCCCCGGTGAGGGGTTCCTCGGGGGAATGGCACAGGGAGCCGTCGTCGGGGGCATGATCGGCGGCCTCGCGGCCATCATCGGAGGCGTATTCAGCTTCAGGCGCGCTCGTCGACACCGGGACGGCTCCGACCGCTGACGCCCGGCACCGGGATCACGGCACCAGGCTGCTCCGTGACGGCAGGGACTCCTCCGGAGCGAGTGCCGTCCCGCAGTACCACCGCCCGTCGAGCATCCGTCCTGCGGCCATCGAATCGACCATCCTGCATGTTCTTTCCTACAGTGGAACCATGACCCGCTCCCAGGAGACCTCGTCCGACTGCGATAGACCCGGTGCCCGGCGGAGGCCGGGCCGGCCGGGAGCTCCCGGAGCCGTTCGATGAACGGGGAGCTGCTGTTCAACATCGTGCTGGTCGTGGTGTTCGTGCTGATCGGTGGCGTGTTCGCGGCGACCGAGATGGCGTTGGTGACGCTGCGCGACAGTCAGGTCAATGCGATCGCCCAGCGGGGCAAGCGCGGCGAGAAGGTTGCCGCACTCGCGCGCAATCCCAACAGGTTCCTGTCCGCGGTGCAGATCGGCGTGACGGTCGCCGGGTTCGCCTCGGCCGCGTACGGCGCCGCATCGATCGCGCCGTCCGTCGCGCCGCTGCTGGTGTCGCTCGGGCTGAGCGCGTCGGCCGCACTCACTCTCGCCACGATCCTGCTCACCCTGGTGGTCGCCTACCTGTCGCTCGTCCTCGGCGAGCTGGCACCGAAACGGCTCGCGATCCAACGCAACGCGCAGTTCGCCTACGCGGTGGCGCCGGTGCTGAACGGCTTCGCGCACCTCATGCGGCCGGTGATCTGGCTGCTGTCCGTCTCGACGAACGTGGTGGTGCGGCTCCTCGGTGGTGACCCGAACCGGACGAGCGAGGGCCTGTCCGAGGAGGAGCTCCGCGACATCGTGACCACCCACGAGGGGTTGCCGGAGGACGAGCGCCGCATCCTGGACGACGTGCTCTCACTCCGGGATCGACAGATCAGTGAGGTGATGCGTCCCCGGCCGGAGGTCGTCGCGGTCAACAGCGCCGACTCCGTGGGCGAGGCGATCACACGCATCGAGGAGCTGCCGTTCTCCCGCTACCCGGTCGTGGATCAGTCGATGGACGACATCACCGGCTTCGTGCATGTCCGCGACCTGTACGACGCCGCGTCGCAGGACCCGGACGCACCACTGGCCCGGGTCATCCGCCCGATCCTGTACCTGCCCGCGACCGCCCGGGTCCTGCCGACGCTCACGAAGCTTCGTGCACGGAACACCCACATCGCGGTCGTGATCGACGAGTACGGCGGCACCGACGGGATCGTCACCCTGGAGGACCTCGTCGAGGAAGTCGTCGGTGAGATCTTCGACGAGTACGACACCGACGCTGCTCCCCTGAAGCTGGTGGAAGGCGGAGGCGTCGTCGACGGTCGGCTCAATCTGCAGGACTTCGCCGAGGCCACCGGGATCGAGCTGCCTCGCGGGACGTGGGACACGGTCGCCGGCTTCGTCCTCGACCGGCTCGGTCGGCTTGCGGTACAGGGGGACACCGTCGACGTCGGCGGTGTCACGCTCCAGGTCACGGGCATCGACCGACGGCGCATCGCGGAACTCCTCGTCATACCGCCGGAGACCCCACCGTCCCACGACGACTGAGTGGCGATCGGCCGATGTTCAGCGGCCGTCGGGGTCCGGCCGTGATGGGCGGATCACAGGCCCTGAAGAGCTCCTGCAGCGCCCGGTCGGGGGCCAGGTCATGATCGTGTCGATGCTCCCGGTGGGTGAGTGTCACGGCCCGGTCGATGATCTCCTGGGCGATGACGACCACCTTGCGGTTCGCCCGCTGGCTGTGGGAGTTGAGTCGGGCGAACGCGTCCGTGGCGTCGAGGCCGGCACGGCCCATGAGGATGCCTTTGGCCTGCTCGATGACGGCCCCCCGCTGGTGGTGACCTTCGTCCAGAAGGCCCGGACGGAGTCCCGGTCCGCGGGATCGACGTGGGACAGTCCGAGTTCCAGGGTGGGCACGATATCGCCGCGTTCGTAGCCGTGGATCCGGTACAGCTCGTCCGACCAGAGGAAGACGCCGTCGGCGAAGTAGTGCTCGACGGTGCCGGTCGGGCAGTCGATGAAGTACTCGATACTGGACACGGCCCCGGACAGGGGCACGGAAGGTTCAGCGGTGGGGGTCATGGAGAGCCGTTCGGCGCGCTCTGGTTCGGAGCAGAGTAGCAAGATGCCACATCGTCGACGACCTCACTGGTCCGCGGTACCCGCCCTCACGAGGCCGGCGGATTGCCGATGTCCCTCCGGAGGCCGGCTGCTTGACCACCGGAGGGACTCCCACGTTCGTGCACGAGGCTCGTCGGTGTATTCCGGCTGAGTCCGCGGACTCAGCCGGGACATCTTCAGGGGTAATTTCAGTATGGCCCCGTGATGAGCGGCATTGCCCCGTAGGCCCGTCCGGATCAGCTGTGTTCATTCCTCGGCGCAGCTGGTATGGATCCTCGTACGAGCCTGCGCGGGGTCCTGGCGCCTCGCGTCGGCCTGGGGCCGGCGTCGTGCCGGACTAAACTGGACACGCCGGAGACCGCCCGGCCCCGCATTCTTCAGAGAGGCCCTTGATGGCTGCTGCATCGCCTGCCCAGGGCGCCAGGCCCGTCCTCGCCGAGTTCACGGTGTGGAAGCCGTTCCTGGTCCGTGCCGTCGTCAGCGGCGTGTTCGGCCTTCTGACGATCTTCTGGCGTGAACCCTCCACGCTCGTGATGTCCATCGTCGGCGGACTGTACTTCCTGCTGGTCGGTGCCGCGTACCTCTGGACGCACCGCATGACGCACTGGGGTGCCGGCCCGAGGGTGCTCACGGATATCGGCGGTGGCCTGCTGCTCGGCGCGGGTGCGGCCGTCCTCGTTCTCCGGACCGAGGCCGGCTTCGCGTTCGCCGGAGCCGCGGCGCTCGTCGTCGCGGGAGCCGCCGAGCTGGTCCGCGGTCTTGCCGCGCGCGGGCATGCCGCGGCGCGGGACCTCGTCGTCGTCGGCGTCGTCGGCATCGCCACGGGCGCCATCCTGCCGCTCGTCGAGCCGCTCGGCGCGCATGCCCTGCTGGGGGTCGCGGGCGGCGGCGCGCTGCTCACCGCCGTCATGCTCGGTATCGCCGGCCTGAGCTACCGGCACGATTCAGCGCTCAGCGCACCCCCGGGGTCCGGCTCGCAGGGCTCGGCGGACCCCGTAAACTAGAGGCTCTACGCTTCGTAGAAGATTTGCATCACCGGAAGGAGTGCCCGTGGCCAAGCGCCAGCCGGGGAAACCCACCCAGGGACGGTTCCGCCACGGCATCAAGGCGCCCCTCGTCTTCTCGGCGGTCCTGGCCGTGGTGGCCGGGGTCGCGACGTCGATCTTCGCCACGGGCGGCGGCACCAGGGAGCTGCGCATGGATCTGGGCCTGACCGCGGCGGGGATCGCCTTCATCGTCTCCCTCGTGATCTGCGCGATGCTCATGATGGCGGAGACGCCGAACGCCGAGCACCTCAGCAAGGGCTCCGGCGTGAACCGGTCCTCCGCGAAGCCGGACCCGAAGGGCCCGGCCGCGCAGGGTCGGGCCGCCCAGGGTCCGGCGGGGCAGGCTCCGTCCGCGCCGTCGTCGACTGCTCCCGAGCACGACGGCGAGCCCCGCTACGGGGAGCGCCTGCCGAAGCAGGATTCCTGACGGCTACGCCTCGGGTGCCTGCTTGACGGCGCTGTTAGCCTGCCCCCATGGGCGACGAGTTGCGGGCATTCATCAGGGACTTCGGCACGATGGTGCGCCTTGCGCAGGAGGCGCAGCCGCACCACGCCCGCGGTAGGGAACTCGTCGAGACCCTTGCAGCGCACCTCGGGGCGGACCCGGGAGGCCTCCCGGTGGTGGTCGAGGACGTCCCGGCCCACCGCTTCGTGGACGCCGACATCATCCTCGCGTCGCTGGCCCGGACCGGGCGGTGCGTGGGGGTCGGCGGCGGCGACCAGCGGCACCACATGTCCCTCGGCGACATGATCCAGCAGTCGGAGCTGTACCCCAACTTCCCGCTCTCGCAGCCGGACTACGCGAACCTGCCCGTCGGCCCGGACGAGCAGCGGCAGGCGATCGCGCTCGGCCTCCACCTCTTCCACCGCGACGGCGTGCCCGTCGCCCTGCTGCAGCGCAGGGCCGAGCCGCGCTACGGGCGGCAGGCCGCGTCGCTGGAGGTGTTGTGCGCGGATGCCGCCGTCGTCGCCGGTCTCCTGGCGGAGTTCCGACGGCGGATGCAGCGCGAGAGCGTGATGAAGGGACAGGTCCTATCGCTGACCACCGAGGACTTCGGACCGAGCGCCGCGGGCGTCACCTTCAATGACCGGCCCACCCTGCAGGCCGCCGACGTCATCCTTCCGGACGGCCTGCTGGAGCGCGTCAGCGAGCACGCACTGGGCATCGCATCCCACCGGGAGGCGCTCGTCGCGGCCGGCCAGCACCTCAAGCGCGGCATCCTGCTGTACGGCCCGCCGGGCACCGGCAAGACCCACACGGTCCGGTACCTGCTGAGTGCGGGTGAGGGGACCACGGCGATCATCCTGTCCGGTGGCACCCTCGCCCACATCGCGGAGGCGGCACGGATGGCCCGCGCCCTGCAGCCGTCGATCGTCGTCCTCGAGGACTGCGACCTCATCGCCGAGGACCGCAGCTTCGGCCACGGGCCGCAGCCCCTGCTGTTCGAGGTGCTCGATGCGATGGACGGGCTCGACGACGACGCCGATGTCACGTTCGTCCTGACCACCAACCGCGTGGACATGCTGGAGCGGGCACTCGCGCAGCGTCCCGGGCGCGTGGACCTGGCCGTCGAGGTGCCCCTGCCTGCCGAGCACGAGCGCGCCGAACTGCTGCGGCTCTACGCGCGGGACCTGCCCTTCGGTGCGGAGGCCATCGGGTCCGCCGCGGGCAGCACCGCCGGCACCACGGCGTCCTTCACACGGGAACTGGTGCGCCGGGCGGTCCTCGCCGCCGCGCTGCAGGATGCCCCCGTGGCGGACGCGCACCTGCTGGCCGCCGTGGACGAGCTGATGGCCGACGACGCATCCCTGACCCGGAGCCTGCTCGGCAGCAGCGGCCTCGAGCCGGCGGCCGGAGTCCCGGAGTCACGCGCGGCGTCGTTCGGGTGGGCCCCCGGGGCGGTGACGTACTCCGGCACCTACTCACCCCTGCCCGGCCCGGGCCCCGGCTTCGCCGACGGCGGCTACTCGGAGGACGGGTTCCCTGCTGACGGCGTGGAGGACATCGGCGGCGTCGAGGGCCGGGCGTGACCGCTGGGAGGTGACGTGCAGAGGCGTCGGTCAGGCGCTTCCGGCTTTCCGGGCGCGGTACGCCTTCACGTGCGTCCGGTTGGCGCAGTTGCCGGTATCGCAGAAACGCTTCGAGCGGTTGCGGGTCAGGTCGAGCACCACGCCGTCGCAGTCCTCCGCCGCACAGGAGCGCAGGCGGTCCAGCTCGTGTCCGCGGATGACGTCGGCGAGGGCCATGGCCGCCTCCGTCGCCATCCGTTCCTCGAGCGGCGCCTCGGGCGCGGTGGCGTGGAAGTGCCAGTCCCACTCGTCGTGGCGGACCAGTTGGGGGAGCGCACTGGCCCGGCGGAGGATGGCATTGACGAGCCCGACGGCGTCGTCCTCCTCCGCGAACCAGATGACCTCGAGGTCGGCGCGCAACGCGCGCACGGACCGCACCTCGGCAGCGGTGTGGGTGCGGGAGCCGCTGAACCGCTGCTCCTCGAGGAACCGGTCGAGACCCTCGGGCGTCGCCAGGGGGTCGAGGTCGTCCTTCGCGGTGTTGATCAGCGCTGCCACGGTCGAGAGTGCCACCTCCGTGTCATAGGTGAAAGACATGTTGACTCCTGACATTGCGCCGGTCTAGTGTCACGACCATAACCACTTGTCACCCCTGACACCAAGCATCGAACCGAAGGGAGGGGTCGTGTCCCTGCGCCCCGCCGCCGGCCTCTGGATAGCGCTCGTCTCCGCCGCGACGTTCGGCGTCTCCGGCCCGTTCGCGAAGTCCCTGCTCGAGATCGGCTGGAGCCCCGGGGCCGCCGTCGGGCTGCGCATCGGGGGTGCCGCAGTCGTGCTGCTCGTCCCCGCGTTGATCGCGCTGCGCGGGCGCTGGTCCACCCTGCGCGGCAATGCGCTGACGATCGCGATCTATGGGACGACGGCGATCGCGCTCTGCCAGCTCTTCTACTTCAACGCGGTGCAGCGCATGTCCGTGGGGGTGTCACTGCTGCTCGAGTACCTGGCGCCCGTGCTGCTCGTGGGATTCCTCTGGCTGCGCTCGCGCACGGCCCCGCACGCGTTGACGATCATCGGGTCCGTGACGGCGATCCTCGGGCTCCTGCTGGTCCTCGACCTGGCGGGTGACGCCCGGCTGGATCCCGTGGGCGTGCTGTTCGGGCTCGCCGCCGCCGTCTGCCTCGTGGTGTTCTTCCTGATGTCCGCGCGGGTGGACGAGAGCCTGCCGCCGATCGTCATGGCCGGCGGGGGCATGGTGGTGGCGGCGGGCACCATCCTGGTCCTCGGCCTGACGAACATCATGCCGTTCCGCTTCGTGTTCTCGGACGTCCGGCTGGCCGGAGGCACCTACAGCTGGATCGTCCCGGTGGCCGTCCTCGTCCTCGTCGCGACGGTCGCCGCCTACGTGACGGGCATCCTCGCCGCACAGCGCCTCGGCTCGAAGGTGGCGAGCTTCGTGGCCCTCACCGAGGTGATGTTCGCGGTGCTCGCGGCCTGGCTGATCCTCGGCGAGCTGCCCGGTCCCGTGCAGCTGCTCGGCGGTCTGCTGATCGTGGCCGGCGTCGTCTGCGTCAGGGTGGACGAACTGCGGTCGGCGCCCGACGGCGGCCTCGAGGCCGTACTGGACCAGCCCAGTTCCGTGGAGCCGATCCCGCGCCCGTGAGGGCGGGTCGGGAACTCCCACCCCGCCTCCATCGGTTGAACCTTGAGCAGCGCCGTCCTGTCCGGCGCCCCGCCACCCCATCGGAGGACACCGCACCGTGAGCAGCGCCACCGGGCACGACCGAGGACGCCGAAGCCGGCCGCGTCGCCTGTTCCTCGGTCTCCTCGTGATCAGCGTGCTCGCGTCCGCGCTGGTGCTCCTGGGACCCGGTCTGCTGAGCGGGCTGCGGGCCGTGGGCGGACCGGTGCTCGGGGGGCAGGAGTGCACGGTGACCACGGCGGAGGGCGAGGTCGGGCTCACCCGGAGCGAGGCGCAGCAGGCGACGACGGCGGTGGCGCTCACGGCCCGAGGGGTGCCGGCTCCGGACACCACGGGGATCGACGAGGTGGTCCTGCAGCGACTCGCGGAGGGACCGGCCGAGGATGCCGGACCCGTCCTGGCCTGCCGTGGCTCGGTGGCCGAGGACCTCCCGGTCCAGGAGCTGACGGCCACCGGCCTGACGCCGCGTGCCCAGCAGGTCCGCGAGGCCATGGCCGAGGTGTTCGGCGACCAGAGCCTGGGCGGGTTCGTCCCGGGCGGGGTGGGGCAGGGTCACGGCGCGGAATCCACGCACTACGACGGCCGGGCCGTCGACGTCTTCTTCCGCCCCGTGACCGAGGAGAACCGGCGCGCCGGGTGGCTGGTGGCCCACTGGCTCGTCGCGCACGCCGAGGACCTCGACATCCAGTACGTCATCTTCGACGACCGCTTTTGGAGCGCCCACAGTTCCCGGGCGCAGTGGGGCGATTACGACGCGCCCGAGCCGGCCAATGAGATCCTGCGCCACCTCGACCACGTGCACGTCGACGTGCACCGCGGAGGCACCTGACCGGGCAGGTGAGGCGTGCTGCCCGCGCCCTTCAGGCGGGCGCCGACCGCCAGTACACTGGTGGGCATGACCGGGCAGGATCAGGCCCCGACGGGGGCCGCTACGGTTCCCCAGAGCGGTGCGGGCCCCTCCGGGGACACGGACGGCCACTCGCTGCGGGCCTCGCCCCTCCGCAGTCCGGCGGAGCGGAACCGGACCTTCCTCGGCATCCTGGTCAACACCGGGCTCGCGAACATCACCACCAGCTACCTCTGGTTCGCCCTGACGTTCTGGGCCTACCTGCAGACGCGCAACGTGATCGCCACCGGTGTGATCGGGGGCGCGTACATGCTGCTGATCGCCCTCTCCAGCATCAGCTTCGGCACCTTCGTCGACCGCTACCGCAAGCTCTCCGTCATGCGCTACGCGGCCGGCTTCACGCTCGTGATGTTCGTGCTGGCCGGCGTCATGTTCCTGGTGACGCCCGCGGCCCGTCTCCTCGACCTGGGACAGCCGTGGTTCTGGATCTTCACCCTCATCATCCTGATCGGGGCCGTCGTGGAGAACATGCGCAACATCGCGCTGTCCACGACCGTGACCATCCTCATCGAACCGGACCGGAGGGCCAATGCCAACGGGCTGGTCGGCATGGTGCAGGGGCTGATGTTCATCATCACGTCGGTGCTCTCCGGGCTGTCGATCGGGCTCATCGGCATGGGCTGGACGATCGTCGTGGCCCTGGTGCTGACGGCGCTCGCCTTCGCGCACCTGCTGACGCTCCGCATGCCCGAGGAGGTGCGCGCAGCGGCCACGGATGCGCAGGGCGGGTTCGACCTGCGCGGCTCCGTCGCCGCGGTCCTCGCGATCTCCGGGCTGTTCGCGCTCATCCTGTTCTCCACGTTCAACAACTTCGTGGGCGGCGTCTACATGGCGCTGATGGACCCCTACGGCCTCGAACTGTTCTCCGTGGAGCTGTGGGGCACCTACTTCGCCCTCGGAGCCACCGGGTTCATCGTGGGCGGCGCCCTGATCGGCAAGTTCGGCCTCGGAGCCAACCCCCTGCGCACCATGCTCATCGCGGTGATCGTGATGGGGGTCGTCGGGGCGGTGTTCACACTCCGGGAATGGGGGTGGCTGTACGTCCTCGGCATCTGGCTCTACCTGGTCCTGGTGCCGTTCGTCGAGGCCGCCGAGCAGACCGTCATCCAGCGGGTGGTCCCCCTGCCCCGGCAGGGGCGCGTGTTCGGCTTCGCCATGGCGTTCGAGTCCGCGGCAGCACCGATCACCGCGTTCCTCATCGCGCCGATCGCCCAGTTCTGGATCATCCCGTTCGCGCGCTCGGCGGAGGGCGCCGCCCAGCTGGCCCCGCTGCTGGGGGAGGGCACCTCCCGCGGCATCGCTCTCGTGTTCCTGGTGGCCGGCATGGTCATCATCGCCGCCGCGCTCCTGGCGTTCCTCACGCCGGTCTACCGTCGGGTGTCGGCCTCCTACGCCCGCGCCGCCGCGGAGGAAGCCCCCGCGGCCGAAGCGCCATGACCGGTAGTCCCGCCGAGCCGCGGCCGCCCGGGGAGGCTACCGCCCGAAGCGCCGCAGCCGCAGCGAGTTTGCGACGACGAGCACGGAACTCGCGGCCATCGCCGCCCCCGCCAGCATCGGGTTGAGCAGGCCGAGCGCGGCGACGGGGATGCCGACGGCGTTGTAGAAGAACGCCCAGAACAGGTTCCCCTTGATGGTGCGGAGCGTGCGGCGGGACAGCTCGATGGCCTGTGCCACCTGCTCCAGGCTGTTCCCCATCACCGTGAGGTCCGCCGCCTCGATCGCGACGTCCGTGCCCGAGCCCATGGCGATGCCGAGGTCCGCCTGCGCGAGCGCTGCGGCGTCGTTGACGCCGTCGCCCGCCATGGCGACGGTCGCCCCGCCGGCCTGCAGTTCCCGGATGGCGTCCGCCTTGCCCGCGGGCGTGACCCCGGCGCGCACGTCGGCGGCGTCGATCCCGACGACGGCGGCCACCTGCAGGGCGACGGCCCGGTTGTCGCCGGTGAGCAGGACGGGCCGCAGCCCGAGGTGCCTCAGCCGCCCGATCGCGGCCGCCGAGCCGTCCTTGACGGTGTCGGAGAGCGTGATGAGGCCCGCGACGTCGTCACCGATCGCCACCCAGATGGCCGTCCGCCCGGCGCCCTCCGCGGCCGTGAACGTGGCCACCTGTCCGTCGGTCGGCCGTATCCCGTGGCCCTCCAGCCAGCCGGCCCGCCCCACGGTGACGACGACGCCGTCGACCTCCCCGCGCACGCCGCCCCCGGGTGCGCTGGAGAAGGCCCGCGCCTCGGGCAGCCGGCCGCCGGCGGCGGCGTGGCGCGCGATGGCCTGCGCGATGGGGTGCTCGCTCGCGGACTCCACGGCTCCGGCGAGGCGCAGCAGGTCCGGTGCCGGAACAGCGGCGAGCACGACGACGTCGTCCACGGCCATGGTGCCCGTGGTGACGGTGCCGGTCTTGTCCAGCACGATGGTGTCCACGGTGCGGGTGTCCTCGAGGACCTGGGGGCCGCGGATGAGGATGCCCAGCTGGGCACCGCGGCCGGTGCCGGTCAGGAGTGCGGTGGGCGTGGCGAGGCCGAGGGCGCACGGGCAGGCGATCACCAGCACGGTCACGGACGCCGTGAAGGCCGCGTCGAGGTCGCCGGTCAGCACCAGCCACAGCACGAACGTGAGGACCGCGAGCACGAGGACCACGGGGACGAACACCGCGCTGATGCGGTCGGCGAGCCGCGCGATGCGCGCCTTCCCGCTCTGTGCCTGGCTGACGAGGCGGCCCATCTGGGACAGCACGGTATCGGAGCCCACGCGGGTCGCCCGCACCACGAGCCGGCCGGACGTGTTGATGGTGGCGCCCGTCACGGTGTCGCCGGGGCCCACCTCGACGGGGATGCTCTCGCCCGTGAGCAGGGCGGTGTCCACGGCGCTGTGCCCCTCGGTGACCGTGCCGTCCGTCGCGATCTTCTCGCCCGGGCGGACCACGAACGAGTCCCCGGGGATCAAGGCATCGGCGGGCAGCGTGACCTCGGTGCGCTCGCCGTCGACGGTGCGCAGCACACGGGCCTCCTTCGCGCCGAGGCTCAGGAGGGATTTCAGGGCGTCGCCCGCGCGCTGTTTCGCGGACGCCTCGAGGAAGCGGCCCAGCAGGAGGAAGGTGACGACGACGGCCGCCACCTCGAAGTAGAGGGAGTGTTCCGTCATGTCCATGTCGGCCATGCCCGCGTGCTGCGTCAGGGCGGGATCGGCGAGGAGCTGCCCGGCCGAGAACAGGAACGCGGCAGTGACGCCGATGGAGACGAGCGTGTCCATGGTGGAGGACAGGTGGCGCGCATTGATGGCCGCCGCACGGTGGAACGGCCACGCGGACCACGTCACCACCGGCAGGGACAACGCGAGGACCACCCAGCCCCAGTTCGCGAACTGGAGGCCGGGCACCATCGAGATCAGCAGCACCGGCACGGACAGGACGGCGGCGAGGATCAGGCGTGCCCTGAGGAGCGAGGGCGTGTGGTCGTGCCCGCCGTCCTCCGGGTGCTCGGGGTGCATCACGTGGGCGCCGTAGCCGGTGGCCACCACGGTGTCGATCAGGTCCTGGTCGCTGACGGTGGCCGGCACCCGGACGACGGCGCTCTCCAGCGGCAGGTTGACGCTCGCCTCGACGCCGTCGAGCTTGCCGAGCTTCCGCTCGACCCGCCCCACACAGGACGCGCAGGTCATGCCCTGGATCGAGAGTTCGACGACGCGGTGCTCCTGCCCGGCCCTCTGCGCCGGGACCTGCTGGGTGGCCATGTCAGGAACCGGCGGGCACCACGGTGTAGCCGGCCTCGGCGACGGCGACGTCGATCGAGGCGGCGTCCAGCGGTGTGGAGGAGGAGATGGTGGCGGTGGAGGTGCCGCCGTTCACGAGTTCGACGTCGACGGCCTCGACGCCGGGAAGCTCCGACAGTTCGGTCTTCACCGCGCTGACGCAGTGGCCGCAGGTCATGCCGGTGATGTTGATGGTGGTGGTGCTCATGGTGTTCTCCTCGGTGGGTGGATCAGTAGGTGGGGTAGGTGCCGGCGGGCGGTGTCTGCTGCTAGCGCAGGAGGCGGCCGATCGCCGCGGTGGCTTCCTGGACCTTCTCCTGCACGGCGTCGCTGTTGCCGGAGACCTGGGAGTCCTGGGCGGCGCCGACGACGCAGTGCGCGATGTGCTCCTCGAGCAACCCCATCGAGACGGCGTGGAGTGCCTTGTTGACGGCCGCGACCTGCGTGAGGATGTCGATGCAGTACTTGTCCTCCTCGACCATCCGCGCGATGCCGCGGACCTGGCCTTCGATGCGCCGCAACCGTTTGAGGTAGGCGTCCTTCTCGGCCGTATAGCCGTGCTCCGCGGTGGTCTCCGCATTCGTCCCGGTGGTCATGAATTGGCTCCTCGCATACGGTCCACGATACCCTTGGGGGGTATAACAGGCCAAGTCCTGCCGTTATTCCCCCCGTGGAGGGAACATCCAGCAGGATGCCGTACGTTGGCTAACCGGCACACTCTCGACCCAAGGACGTCCATGACCCTCTCGCTGTCCGGCTGGCAGAAGCGAGTCCTCGTGATCCTCGCCGCGATCGCCGTCGTCGCGCTGTTCGCTCTCGCCTTCACCGCCGGCCGCGTCTCCGCGGGGCCCTCCTACCCCGACGCCGACAGTGCCGATGCCGGGTTCGCCCGTGACATGCAGGTGCATCACAACCAGGCGGTGGAGATGTCCATGATCGTGCGCGACAACGTGGAGGACGAGACCCTTCGTGCCGTCGCCTACGACATCGCACTCACCCAGCAGCAGCAGGCGGGTCAGATGTACGCCTGGCTCGAGGAGTGGGGGCTGCCGCAGAGCGACGCGCAGCCACGCATGGAGTGGATGGCGGGCTCGGGGGACCACGGCGGGATGGACATGGGCTCGGGAACCGATGCCGGGTCCATGCTCATGCCTGACGGGCTCATGCCCGGCATGGCGACCGGAGCCCAGCTCGACGAGCTGCGTGCCGCGCGCGGCGAGGACGCCGAGCGACTGTATCTGACGCTCATGATCAACCACCACGAGGCGGGCGTGGACATGGCCGCGGCCGGCGCCGAGCTCGCGGAGACGGAGCAGGTCCGTACGCTGTCCACGAAGATCCAGTCGGGCCAGCAGGCCGAGATCACCCTCATGCAGACCATGCTCGACGCCCTGTAGCGCCGCCCCGTCCCGCCGCCGCGCCGCCGGGCGGTTCAGGGACAGGCGGCCCTCGCCGGTACATTTGGTTCCGGCGCTAACCGAACCGCGGCGACCGCCGCAGCCACCCCAGCACCGAAGGACACCTCGTTGAACAAGAAACGGTCTCAGGAGAACCAGGACCGCCAAGCGCGCCTGGCCGCCATCCAAGCCCAGCAGCGGGCCGGTGAACGCAAGCGCAACGCCCTCATCTTCGGCGGGATCGGCGCCGTCATCCTGGCCATCATCATCGCGGTGACCATCGTCATCGTGAACCAGGTGCAGGACAACAGGGAGCGCGACGCCCAGGCCTCCCAGCCCATCGAAGGCGTCCAGGAATACCCCGACGTCACGTTCGAGCACGTGGACGGTCCCGTGGAGTACGAGCAGGCGCCGCCCGTCGGCGGGGACCACGATCCCATCTGGACCAACTGCGGTGTGTACACCGAGCCCCTCCCGAACGAGAACTCCGTGCACTCGCTGGAGCACGGCGCCGTCTGGATCGCGTACAACCCGGACATCGGCCAGGCGGCGATCGACACCCTGACCGAACTCGTGGGTACGCGCTCCTACGTGCTGCTCAGCCCGTACCCCGGCCTGGAGTCGCCTGTGGCCGCCAGCGCCTGGGGCATCCAGCTCGAGGTCGACTCCGCCGACGATCCACGCCTCGCCACCTTCCTCACCAAGTACATCCAGGGTGAGCAGACCCGCGAGCCGGGCGCTGCCTGCTCCGGTGGCATCACGCCGCCGGGCCTCGCCTCCTAGGCACTTCCCACCGACGACGGCGCGGCAGGACCCACCACGGTCCTGCCGCGCCGTCGTCGTCCAGCCCCGCCGTGGCACCGTCACCGGAGCCTTCGGTGTCTCCCGCATGCACAGTTCGGTAACGTAGCCAGTCAGGCCCGCGCACCGGCGGCCCCGGATGATCGGAAGGTACCCGTTGTGACCGACGAGCAGATCCTCGGAGAACTGTCCCTGCCAGGGATGCTGCAGGACCTGGTTTTGGACAGCTCGGACATCAACGAGTTCCTCGACGGACTCGCCAGGCTCGCCGCGGACACCCTCTCGACCCCGGACCGGGACGTGATGGCCGGTGTCACCCTCCTGCGGCGCCGGTCCATCGGGACGGTGGCCAGCAGCAGCGAGCAGGCGAAGCTCATGGACGAGGTCCAGTACGCGTTCGACGACGGACCGTGCATCCGGGCCGCCCGGGACGGGCAGGTCTACCACGTGGACGATTTCCTCGAGGAGAAGCGCTTCGGCGCCTACACGGCGGCCATCGTGGAGCACGGGATGCGCTCCGCCGTCGGCGTGCCGATCCCGCTCGACGGCCTCGCGGCCGCCGGGCTGAACCTGTACTCGCCGCAGCCCCACGCGTTCGACGACGAGTCCATCGCCGAAGCCGTGCAACTCGCCACCGAGGCCTCGAAGTTCCTCCGCCTGGCGGTCCGGGTGGCCCACCTCACCGACACGGGCGAGCACCTGCGGGCCGCGATGAACTCGCGGACCACGATCGACGTGGCGGCGGGCATCATCATGGGCCAGAACCGGTGCAGCCATGACGCGGCCATCACCATCCTCAAGGCCGCGTCCAGCGGACGGAACATGAAGCTGGCGGACGTCGCCGCCGCCGTGGTCACCTCGATCGGACAGCAGCTGCCCGAGACGCACTTCGTCTCCTGATCCGTCCGGCACCGGTGCGTCCCGGAGCACCACCCGCATCACCGACCCGTCGGGGCGTCAGCGCGGGCTCACCGCACTCTTCCCCTGCGGAGGATGCAGGGGGAGCCCGAAGGGGCGAATCGCCGAGGTCCTGATCATGAGCAGGGACGCGGAAGGACCAGGGGGAGCGGGCAACTACTACAACTCCCTGGGGGTGGTCGATGACGTCTCCGACGAGGACTTCGATCCCCTACCGGGAGACGGTCTCCAGGCGCACCACCACGTGGTTCTTCGAAGCCGGCTCGGAGGTCTACGAGCTGGTGTCTTCCGAGGGAATCGTGTTCGTCATGCAGAGCGCCTCGTTGAGAGTGGACCCCGGCAATACGGCCGACAGACTGCAGACACTCGGCGAACGCCTTGCGTTGCCGGAGGGATGGACCTATCGGGCCCGGACGCTCGAGGACGAACTCGTCATGCGGGCCACCTCTGACAGCGACCCGCCGAACACGGTCGTCCTCGACGAGCTCGAGAACAACTACCAGCGCCTCCGGACCGCGTAGTCCGCGAGGACTGCGGCGGGAGGTCACCCCGCGCGGGTGACGTACCGCATGTCGCCTGTGCGCAGGATGGGAACGGACGTCCTCAGCCCGGCTGGGACGGCCATGAAGGCCGGCGGACTGGCTCCGGCCCGGTCTGGACATCCGGCCCGATCCGAAGGAGACGACATGTGTCGTTGGCTAGCGTACTCAGGTTCCCCCGTGCGATTGGACGACCTCCTCTACAGGCCCGTCAACTCACTCGTCATGCAGAGCAAGCACTCCCGTATGGGCGTCGAGACCACCAACGGGGACGGGTTCGGCGTCGGCTGGTACGGGACCGGGCCGACTCCCGGGGTCTACCACAGCACGGAGCCTGCCTGGCACGACCGCAACCTGCGTGAGCTCGCAGGGCATGCCTCGGCGGGCCACGTCTTCGCCCATATCCGTGCCACGACCGGCACGGCCGTCCAGCAGACGAACTGCCATCCGTTCCGCCACGGCCGGTGGCTCTGGATGCACAACGGGGTCCTCGCGGATTTCTCGAAGGTGAAGCGCGATCTGGCCCTGGCGGTCGAGCCCAGCCTCTATCCCGAGATCGAAGGGTCCACGGATTCGGAGCTGTTCTTCTACCTCGCCCTCACCTTCGGGCTGGAACGGGATCCACGCGCGGCGGTCGCCGAGGCGGTGGGACTGATCGAGGACACCGGACGGCGCCACGGCATCGACTACCCCATCCAGATGACGGTCGCCACCACCGACGGCGACACCACCTGGGCCTTCCGCTATTCCAGCGAGGGTAACTCGCGATCGCTGTTCCACAGCAACGACATCGCGACCCTCCGTGCCCAGTACCCGGACAACCCGTTGCTCCACGAACTCTCGGACAACGCGCGGTTGGTGGTGTCCGAACCGCTGGGGGATCTCAAAGGAGCATGGCGGGAAGTGCCGGATGCCACCTGCGTCGTCGTGCACGAGGGCGAGCAGGAGCTGTACCCGTTCGCTCCCGAGCTTCCGGTCGCTGCGGCTGTCTGATACACCTCCGAAGTCCACCTGTCGGACGTGGATGGCCCGGCGCGAGGTCACCCCGGGCGGGTGACGCGCCGCCTGTGACCGGCACACAGGATGAGACTGCGGCAGTCCGTCGGACCGCCCCTGACACTGAGAAACGGAGGTCTTCAGCATGGCTGAGACGTTGGATGAACTAGGGCCGGTGGACTGGCTCGTCGTGGAGTTCCCCGGGCCGGACTTCGGTAGGGGTCAGATCGCCCCGTTCCTGGACGACCTGGTCAACCGTGAACTCGTCAGGGTCCTCGACATGGCGTTCCTGCGGAAGAACGCGGACGGCGCGCTCGAGACGGCGGAGATCTCCGATCTCGACGAGACCGAGCTCGGCGGGGTGCGCATGGCCGAGGCCGAGCTCGCGATGGTGCTCTCCGAGCAGGACATCATGGACCTGGCCGAGACGATCGAGCCCGGACACTCCGCTGCGGTGCTCGTCTGGGAGAACCAGTGGGCCGCCCCGTTCGGTGCGGCCGTCCGCAAGGCCGGCGGCCAGCTCGTGGCCAGCGGCCGGATCCCGACCCAGGCGGTCATCGCCGCCTTCCAGGCCGACGAGGCCGACGCCCGGTCGGCCGAAGGAATGAAGGAAGGAGTCTGACATGCCACTCGCAGCACGCCGCAGGCGCAGGACCGCCGCCGCCGTCGGAGGGGCCATCGTCGTCGCCCACGGGATCAACCGTCGTGGAGACCGCCGGGAGGACCGCCGGGACGACCGAGGAGACCGGCGCGAGGATCGCCGCGACCGCCGCGACTGACATCCCGGCTGAGATGTCACTTCGGGATCCTCTTCGCTGGTGCGCATGACTTCCGGGTCATGTGCACCAGCTCCCTCCGCACGATATGGAGCGCCGCCGCCCCGGCCAGGTCTGGTTCGAGATGCATGGGTCGGCGGAGTATCGTCCCCCTGGTAGACGTTCCACGCGGGTAGACGTTCCACGCGGCGCGGGTGTTCCACTGGCGGGATCCCGCCCGCGCCCGGCGGAAGGCGACCGTCGAGGCAGGGGGGGGGTAGGACCATGACGAGACATCATTCAGGGGTCGTCACGGTGGGTGCGTCCCTGATGCTGATCGCACTCTCGGGCTGCGGCGGGGGCGGGCCCGCTTCCGTGCCGGAACCGCCGGTGACGGGCAACGTCCTCGATTCCGCCGACGTCCTGACAGCCGCCGAAGAGCAGGAGCTGAACGCGCTCATCGACGGGGGGAACAGCCGGACCGGTGCCGCGCGCGTGGCCGTCCTGACGGTGGAGGACGCGAGCGGGTCCATCGAGGACTACGCCCGCTCCGTCGCGACCGCCTGGGGCGTGGGTGACGCCGGCGCCGACAACGGCGTGCTGATCCTTGCGGACACCGGGGCGCGCGAGCTGCGCATCGAGACCGCCGACGGCGCACGCGGGACGTTCTCCGACGACGACGCCGCGCAGGTCATCGAGGACGTCCTCGAGCCGGCATTCGCCGACGAGGAGTACGCGACCGGGCTGACCGAGGCCGTCGGGCAGATCTACGACTACGCACGAGGTCAGGGTCCGGTCAAGGAGCCGTTCGACTGGGTGCTCTTCGGGTGGGTCGCGGGCGGCATCGCCGTCCTCCTGGGCGGACTCGTGTGGCTGTTCGCCGCGGACTCCCGCCGCCGTCGTCGCGTGGCCGACGAGGAGTTGCGGGCGGCCGAGGACGCCGACCCTGAGCTGCGCCTGACCGAGCAGCAGCGAGCGGCGTACCGGAAGTACCGGTACAGCCACCGGGGCGACGACGCCGTGGGCAACCCGGCACTCTGGCTCCCCCTCTACATCGCCAACCCCGCGCTCTACTCCGGGGGCACGGGGGGCAACACCTCGGGGTCCTCCTTCAACGGAGGCGGCGGCTTCAGCGGCGGCGGGGCGTCGGGCAGCTACTGACCATAAGGAGAAGTGCGGACCCTACTGGTCGACGGCTGCGCCGATCGGCTCGAGCACGACGTCGGGGAAGTCCTTCCTGAAGTGCCCCACCTTCCACTTGTCCCCGAACACGGCCACGATCTCGCCGTCGGACCGGAAGAGGATCTCGCCGCCGCGGAAGGTCCCGGGGACGCCCTGGCTCTCCGGGGCCACGCGCATGGCGAGCGTATAGGAGAGGTTGTCCAGCGACGTGGGTGCGTTGAACTCGGTGCCGAGCCGCTGGGCGGCGACCTCGAACTGCAGGGCCCCGACGGCGGCGAGCACGGGCGCCTGGTCACCGCGGAGGTCCGAGCGCAGCACCTGCACCACGCCCTCGTGCTCGAGCTGCTCGATCCCGCGGCGGAACTGCTTGTACCGTCCCGGGTCCTTGGCGCGCGCGACCGCGAACAGCTCGGGGGAGAAGCGCGGGATGTCGGGGAACTGCACGGGCTCCTCGGCGAACAGGCTGTCGCCCACGCGCAGGCTCGTCGCGTTCACGAGTCCGACGACGTCGCCAGGCCACGCGGTGTCCACCACCTCGCGGCTGCGGCCGAGGACGCGGTGCGCGTACTTGGTGGCGAAGGGCTTCCCGGTGCGCTGGTTGGTGATGACCATGCCGCGCTCGAACGTGCCGGAGCAGATGCGCAGGTACGCGATGTGGTCGCGGTGGGCGCTGTCCTGGCCGGCCTGCACCTTGAACACGAACCCGGACATCGGCGCGTCGATGGGGCGCGGCTCGTCCTCCTTCGAGGGACGCGGCGAGGGGGAGGGAGCCACGTCCACCAGGATGTCGAGGAGCTGGGAGACGCCGAAGTTCTTGGCCGCGGCCGCGAAGAGGACGGGCGTCTGCCGGGCCGCCTCGAACTCCTCGCGGTCGAAGGAACCGTTCGAGGACTCGACGAGCCCCGACTCCTCGCGCGCGTCGAGCCAGGCGCCGGCGTCGCGCGGGTCGAGGGCGTCGATGTCCACCTCGGTCTCCGTGGCGGCCTGGGCGCCGGCCTCCACGGCCGTCAGCGCGATCGCGCGCTCCGCCCGCAGGTCGATGAGGCCCTGGAACTCCCCGGCGATCCCGGCCGGCCAGGTGAGCGGGACCGGGGTCATCCCGGTGCGCTCCCCGACGTCGTCGATCAGGCCGAGGGCGTCGAGGCCCGGCCGGTCCCACTTGTTGATGACCGTGATGATCGGGATGTTCCGCGCCTTGCACACGGCGAGCAGCTTGACGGTCTGCGGCTCGAAGCCCTTGGCGGCGTCGATCAGCATGACCGCGGAATCGACGGCGGCGAGGACGCGGTAGGTGTCCTCCGAGAAGTCCGCGTGGCCCGGGGTGTCGACGACGTTGAGGATGGTGTCACGGTAGGTCAGCTGGAGGGCCGCGGAGCTGATCGAGATCCCGCGCTCCTGCTCGATGCCCATCCAGTCCGACACCGTGGCGTGACGACTCGACTTGCCGTGCGTGACACCGGCGTCCTGGATGGCCCGGGCGAGGAGCGCCAGCGCCTCGGTGAGGGTCGACTTCCCGGCGTCGGGGTGGGAGATGACGGCGAAGGTACGTCGGCGTCCGGCCTCGCGGCGGACGGCGTCGGCGTCGAGGACGGGGGATTCGGTTAGCAGGGCCACCCTTCCATTGTCCCCGATGCCGGCGGGACACCCGTCGGTGAGCGCATCTGTTCGCTGTGCGCATCAGTGCCAGCGGCCCGGGCGGGCCCGTGGTGGCCGATACCGAGGGCACTTCCGGTGGTCAGGGCAGCTCGAGCCGCATGAGGATCCGGGGGAACCCGCTCACCACCGACGCCGTGTCGGCCGCCTTCGTGAATCCTGCTGCCTCGAAGAGCCGGCGTGTGCCGACGTAGGCCATCGTGGTGTCCACCTTCCCGCCCGCGTTGTCCACCGGGTACCCCTCGACGGCCGGAGCCCCGTGGCTCACCGCGAAGTCCACCGCGCCGGCGAGCAGTCGATGCGAGATGCCCTTGCCGCGGTGTCCCGGCCTCACCCGGATGCACCACACCGACCACACGTCGGCGTCACCGACGCGGGGAATCGTGCGGCTGCGGGCGAACGCCGTCCCGGCGCGCGGGTGGACGGCAGCCCATCCGACGACGTCGTCGCCGTCGTAGGCGAGCACGCCGGGCGGCGGATCCTCCTGGCACAGGCGCTGCACGAGATCACCGCGATCCCGCCCCGTCAGCGCGGCGTTCTGCTTCGCCGGGAGGCGGTAGCTGAGGCACCAGCAGGCGGTCGCGTCCACGCGCCGGGGTCCCACCATCGTCGCGACATCCTCGAACGCCGTCGCCGGGCGTACCTCGATCACCATGACCCCACTGTTCCACCCGCACCTCCGGCGGACAACGGTTACTGCGAACGGTTCTGTGGCGGCGTCCATGCGCCCGTGTACCCGCGGTCCCCGCGACTCGCAAGCACTTTCGAGAGTTGTTTCGAGGGCGAGGATCGACAAATGATAAGTAGGCTGATGAATGGAGTCCCAGCAGGGTCCCTTCCCCCCAATCCAAGGAGCGTCATGATTCGCAAGACCGCAGCTACCGCAGCACTCTCCCTCGCCATCCTGACGGGGATGGCAGCCCCTTCCATCGCCGCCGAAGAGCCGGCCTCCACGACCGAGCAGAGCCAGGAGAGCGACGACAGCGGCGACAACGGACTGTGGGGCCTCCTCGGCCTCCTCGGCCTCGCAGGCCTGCTGAAGAAGAACAAGAAGGAGCACGTCGATCACCGTGCCAACGGCACCTCGGGCGTCAACGACCCGAACCGCACCGGACACTAGGTCCCGGCTCCGGGCGGGTCCGAAGCCCGCCCGGCACGACAAGGGTCCATTCCTCCAGGAATGGACCCTTGTCGTGTTCCCGGGGGTTGTCGCCTAGTGGTCGACGCGCTCCGCCGTCGTGCCGCGCAGGCTCCAGGCGGCGAGGACGGACGCGCCGGCCATGAGCAGTGCCGCGATGCCGGACGTCAGCGTGATGCCGCTGTCGAAGGCGTGGAACGCCGAGTCCCGGAGCAGCGCCGCGCTGGTCGGGCCGAGCTGGGTCGCGACCTCGACCGCGCCGCCGAGGGTCTCGGTGGACGTCTCCGCCTGGCCGCTGCTGAGTCCCGCGGGGAGGGTCAGGTCGCGCTGGTAGGACGCGAGCAGGATGCTGCCGAGCACTGCGGTCCCGAGGACCGAGCCGACCTCGTAGGCGGTTTCGGACACGGCGGATGCCGCGCCGGCCTTGGCGGCCGGGACGGAGGACAGGATGAGGTCGTTGGAGATTGTCTCGGATGCGCCGACCCCGATCCCGAGGATCACGAACGCGGCCATGAGGAAGCCCGCGGACCCGCCCTCGCCCAGCAGGGCGATCATCGCGTACGCGACGGCCGAGAACATCAGGGCCACCGGGACGACGACGTGCGGCGGGCACCGGCGGGCCAGCGGCACGACGGCGAGGCCGGCGATGATCGTCACGAGGAGGCCCGGCAGCAGGACCAGTCCGGCGTCGAGCGGGCTGAACCCGAGCACCAGCTGGAGATGCTGCGAGACGAAGAACAGGAAGCCGACGAGCGAGAAGATCGCGAAGAGGTTCACCAGGACGGCGCCGCTGAAGGCACGCACCGTGAACAGGCGGACGTCGAGCATGGGGTTGCGGCGCTGCAGCTGGCGGGCGACGAAGGCGGTGCCCGCGGCGAGCCCGATGAAGGCCGCCGTCACCGAGATGAGCAGCGGGCCTCCCTTCGCCAGGTTCTTGATGGCGTAGACGACCGGCAGCATGGTCCCGATGGACAGGACGATGCCGGCGTAGTCCACGAGGCCCGGATGGGAATCCTTCGACTCGGGGACCAGGGCGGGGGTCAGCGCGAGCATGAGCACCAGCACGGGTACCGCGAGGAGGAAGACGGAGCCCCACCAGAAGTGTTCGAGCAGGATGCCGCCGAGCAGGGGGCCGAGCGCCGCGCCGGCCGAGAAGCCCGCAGCCCAGACCGCGATGGCGATCCGGCGCTGGTTCCGGTCCATGAAGATATTGCGGATGAGCGAGAGGGTCGAGGGCATGAGCATGGCGCCGAAGACACCGAGACCCACGCGGGCGGCGACCAGGAACGCCGCCGTGGGCGCGAATGCCGCGATCACCGAGAAGACGGCGAAGCCCACCGCGCCGATCATGAGCAGGCGGCGGCGGCCGAAGCGATCGCCGAAGCTGCCCATCGCCACCAGCAGGCCGGCGAGCACGAGGGGGTAGCTGTCAACGATCCAGAGCAGGGTGGTCCCGCTCGTGGCGAAGTGGCGGGAGATCTCGGGCAGGGCGAAGCTCAGCACGGTGTTGTCGACGGAGACCAGCAGCACCGGCAGCATCAGCACGGCGAGGGCGAACCACTCGCGGCGGCCGGCCAGGGGGTCGGGGGACTGAACGGCACGCGGGTTCACCCCGGATGCACGTGCGGAGAAGGAGGGTGTCGTGGTCATCCATCCAAGCTATACCGTCCAGCCGGTACAGTACAACAATCGTGACCGGTATCATCAGGGAGTGTCCAGTTCCCGCGAGCGCATCCTCGACAGCTTCGAGAAAGCACTGATCCGTGACGGCGAGAGGGCCGCCACCATGGAAGCGGTGGCCGCGGCCGCCGACGTCTCCAAGGGCGGACTGCTCTATCACTTCCCCTCCAAGGAGGCCCTCGTCGAGGGCCTGGCCGACCGCCTCCGCGGCCTCGCCGACAGGGACCGCGAGATGATGACGGCGGCGCCGGACGGGGCGGCCCGCTACTACGTCCGGACGTCCGTCTTCGAGGACAGCCCGCTCGACCGCGCGCTCGTGTCCATGGCGCGCCTCGCACAGCAGGGGCACCCGACGGCGAAGGCCTCCCTCGCCGACATCCAGGAACGGTGGCTCGACGCGCTCGACGCCCAGCTCGGTGACCGCACGACGGCGCACGCCGTCAAGCTCCTCGGCGACGGCCTCTACTACGACGCCGCCTTCTTCGCCTCGGCCGGGACCGGCCGGACGAGCGGCGCGGAGATCGAGGAACTGCTCGGCGTCGTGGACCTCATCGTCAGCCGGAGCGGGCGCGGCGCCACGCCCCGGTGAGCCTCGTCCCCGTCATCCGGCGTCGGGACGGGTCCGACGGAGGGCGCCTCACTAGAGTGAGGCGTGCAGGCAGGATCCACCCGGACCAGCGGCACGGGCACTCAGCGAGGGGACAGCGGATGATCAAGGGTTTCAGGGACTTCATCCTGCGCGGCAACGTGATCGAACTGGCGATCGCCGTCGTCATCGGCAGTGCCTTCACGGCTCTCGTCAGCGCCTTCACGGCGAACATCATCAACCCGGTCATCGCATCGGCCGGCGGGATCGACACCGACGGGTTCGGCTTCCTGATCCGGGAGGGCAACGACGCCACCTTCGTCGACGTGGGTGCCGTGCTCACGGCCGTGGTCACCTTCCTCATCACCGCGGCCGTGGTCTACTTCGTGTTCGTCGTGCCCATGAACCGTGCCCGTGCGCGACTGCAAACGCTCGCCGCACCGGAGGACCCGGAGGAGGCGCCGACCCCCGTCGACACCGCCCTCCTCATGGAGATGCGGGACCTGCTGAAGGACCTGGCGTCCAGGGGAATCCGGCCGTGACGGGGGCACCCGCGGGCGTGCGCGCTCTCCGCCCGCAGACCCTGCCGCTCCGCGCCGCCGTCCGCCTGGTGGTGGGGGTGGTCGTGGTCCTCGCAGTCCTCTCCACCTTTTTGGACACGGCGTCCCGGGGCGCCGTGAACCCGTTCAACTTCTTCGGATTCTTCACCATCCAGGGCAACCTCCTGGCCGCGGGCGTCCTCCTCCTCGCCGCCGTGCTCCAGATCCGCGGAGCGGCCGACCCCGAATGGCTCCTGCCCGTCCGTGCTGCCGTCACCACGTACATGTCCGTCGTCGGCGTCGTCTACAACCTGCTGCTGGCCGGACTCCCGGGCGGCGTTGAGCTCGCCTGGGCCAACTGGGTCATGCATGTCGGATTCCCCGTCTACGCCGTCCTGGACTGGGTCGTCGCCGCCGACCGCCGTGCGCTCTCCTACCGCGTCCTGCGCCTCGTCCTCGTCTTCCCGCTGGCCTGGGTGACGGTGGTCCTCGTGCGGGGTGCCGCCGACGGCTGGGTGCCGTACCCGTTCCTCGACCCGGCGTCGGGCTATGCCTCGGTGGCCCTGTACGTCGTCGTCATCGCGGTGGCCGTCCTGGCCTTCGGTGCCGTGGTGATCCTCATCAGCCGGCGCGCGCGACCGGTCGCCGAACTCGTCGGAGGGGCCCGGCGCGGACGCGCCTGACCCGCGCCCGCCGGGGCTCCGCCCCGCGCCTGCCCGGGCGAGGCCTGATCGAGCGCGGCGCGTCAGCGCCGCGTATCGGCGAGGTCCGATGTCGACGGCCCCTCGAGCAGCTTCCCGTCCGCCGTGAAGCGCGACCCGTGGAGCGGGCAGTCCCAGGACCGCTCGGCGTCGTTCCAGGCCAGGATCCCCTTCAGGTGGGGGCAGACGGCCGACACGCGGTGCTGAACGCCGTCCACCGTGCACACCCCGACGGGGCGCGCACCCTCGCGGATCACGCGGCCCTCACCCTCGCCGGGCGTGGAGGACGAGGACCGCGCGAGGCCGCCCAACCAGCCGGACACCATCTCCATGCCGACCGCGGCGTTCGCCTGCGCCGTCTGCAGCGCGTCGGTCGGGCTGACCCTGGTCCGGTACAGGGTCTCGGCCCAGGGCATGTTGCCGCCGAGGATCTCCCCCGAGAGGGCCAGTGATGCCGCCACTGCGTTGGTCATGCCCCACTTGTTGTAGCCCGTGGCTGCGTAGATGTGTCCGCCGCCGGCCGGGACCTTGCCCACGTAGGGGACGGCCGCGGCGGGCGTGTAGTCCTGGGCCGACCAGGCGTAGGCGGGGCGCGCCGTCGGGAAGTACTCCCGCGCCCACCGCGCGAGGCCGTCCACCCTCGCCTGCGTGTTGGTGTTGTGCCCCACCTTGTGGCCGTTGCCCCCGACGATCAGGTACGTGGTGCCGCCGACGACGGCGGTGCGCAGCGACCGGGTAGGGGAGTCGGCGCTGAGGTACATGTCCTCCGGGACGTCGCCCTCCACGGTCAGTGCCACGCAGTACGAGCGCATGGGCTGCAGCACGGCGAAGTAGCCGCCGCGGTCGAGGATGGGGATGCCCGTGGCGAGGACGACGTCCGACGCCGTCACCGGACCCGCGCTGGTCTTCAGTTCAACGCCGTGCGCCCCCGTCCTCGCGACGCCCTCGACGCGGACGCCCTCGACCAGCGTGCCGCCGTGCCGCCTGAACTCCGAGGCCAGTCCGGCCAGCACCTCCAGCGGGTGGAACTGGGCCTGGTCCCTCAGGCGCAGCGTCTTCCGCACGGGGAAGGGGAGGGTGGCGGCGCTGCCCAGTTCGGTGGCGAGGCCTGCCGCGACGCACGCCTCGTGCTCGTCGGTCAGCTTCCGCGCCCCCGAGTCCGTGGTGGCGTATTCGACGGCGTCCCGGGTCTGGTAGCCGATACCGTTCTCGTCGCAGAAACGCAGCAGCCAGCTCTGCCCCTCGCGGTTCCCGAGGACGTAGGCCCGGGCGAGCTCCACGTCGTGGTGTTTCAGGATCGCCGAGATGGTCGTCCCCTGCAGGAGCGAGAGCTTTGCCGTGGTGTTGCCCGTGGTCACCGCTCCGGCCGTCCGGGCCTCGAGAACCGCCACCCGGTGCCCGGCCCGGGACAGCAGGAGCGCCGTCGTCAGCCCGGTCAGCCCGGCCCCGACGACGACCGCGTCGTAGGCGGCGCCGGCCGGCAGGGAGTCGGCCGGGATGTGCGGGGCGGTATCGAGCCAGAGCGATCTCATGAGGGTCCCTTCCGGAGCCGGTCGGTGGTCCCCACCGAACCACCAAGCCCGGCCACGGTCAAGCATCCGGGCCTGTCGGCGGCGGGCGCTAGGGTTGCCGACAACCGTCCCCTGCAGGAAGGCACCTCCGTGCACGTCCAGCTCGTCCTTCCGCACCAGCTGTTCGAGGAGCACCTCGAGGCGTCCCCGGACACGCACTTCGTCTTCCTCGAGGACGACCTCATGTTCCGCAGCCTGCGGTTCCACCAGCAGAAACTCGTCCTGCACCGCGCAGCCATGACCCTCTTCGCGCGGCGGGTCCGGGATGCGGGCTACGGCGTCGACTATGTGGAGACCTCCGCGGAGGCCACCAGCCAGGAGCGGCTGTCGGCCGCGCTCGCGGACCGCGGTGCCTCGCACGCGACCTACTACGACGTCGTCGACGACTGGTTGGACCGGCGCCTCACGCAGACCCTCGCGGACGCCGGCGTGGCGGTGCGGGTCCTCGAGACCCCGCAGTTCCTCACCTCGCGGGATGTCCTCGGCACCTACTTCTCCTCCCACACCTGGCGCATGCAGACCTTCTACGAGTGGCAGCGCAAGCGGCTCGGCATCATGGTGGCGGCCGACGGCTCCCCGACGGGCGGGAAGTGGAGCTTCGATGCCGACAACCGCAAGAAGCTGCCGAAGAAGATCGGGCTGCCGGACCTGCCGCGTTTCGAGCGTCCGCCGGAGGTCGAGGACGCGATCAGCTGGGTGCAGGGCGCGTTCCCGGACAACCCCGGCACCGCGGAGTCCTTCAACTGGCCTGTCACGCACCGCCAGGCCTCCGATGCCCTCGAGGCATTCCTCACCGAGCGCTTCGAGCTGTTCGGCCCGTACGAGGACGCGATCGCGGAGGGTCAGACCTACCTCTTCCACTCGGCCCTGAGCTCCAGCATGAACACCGGTCTGCTCAGCCCCGCCGAGGTGGTGGACCTCGCGCTGGACTTCGCCGACCGCCACGACACACCGATCGCCAGCGTGGAGGGCTTCATCCGGCAGGTCATCGGATGGCGGGAGTACATCCGGGCGTCCTACGTGCTCCGCGGGCGGGAGATGCGGACCGGCAACACCCTCGGGTTCACGGCGGACCTCCACGCGGGCTGGTGGACCGGCGAAACGGGTCTGGCACCCGTGGACTCCGTCATCACCCGCGTCCTCGACACCGCCTACGCCCACCACATCGAGCGGCTCATGGTGCTGGGCAACGCGACCCTGCTCATGCGGGCAAAGCCGGACGCCGTCCATGCGTGGTTCATGGAGATGTTCATCGACGCCTACGACTGGGTGATGGTGCCCAATGTGTACGCGATGAGCCAGTTCGCGGCCGGAACCATGATCACCACTAAGCCGTACGTCAGCGGCAGCAACTACATCAAGAAGATGAGCGACTTCAAGGACGGTCCGTGGCGGTTCAGCTGGGACGCGCTCTACTGGGAGTTCGTGGACGACCACCGCGAGCTGTTCGCCCGCAACCCCCGCTCCACCATGAGCGTGGTGCTCCTCGACCGCATGGACGCCGAGCGGCGGACGGCACTGCGGCACGAGGCGGCGCGGTGGCTCCCGGGCGAGGGGTCGACGACGGCCGTCCCGCCCGCGGACGCGTCGCCGGACACCGACGCGACGGAGGGCACGCTCCCCGGCCTATAGTCGGGATCATGGAACAGAGAACCCTTGGAAGAACCGGTCGTCCCGTCTCCGTCGTCGGCCTCGGCACCTGGCAGCTCGGCGCGGACTGGGGCGAGGTGGAGGACAAGGACGCCGTCGCCGTCCTCGAGGGGGCCGTCGACGCCGGCGTGACCTTCTTCGACACCGCGGACGTCTACGGCGACGGACGCAGCGAATCGACCATCGGGGCGTTCCTCAAGGACAACCCCGGCCTCGACATGCTCGTCGGCACGAAGATGGGCCGCCGCGTCGATCAGGCCCCCGAGAACTACACGCTGGCCAACTTCCGCCAGTGGGTCGACCGGTCGCGGACGAATCTCGGCGTGGACACCCTGGACCTCGTCCAGCTCCACTGCCCGCCGACCGCCGTCTACAGCTCCGACGAGGTCTACGACGCGCTCGACACCCTCGTCGGTGACGGCGTCATCAGGAACTACGGCGTCAGCGTGGAGCGCACCGACGAGGCGCTCGAGGCCATCGCCCGCGGCAACACCGCCAGCGTGCAGATCATCCTGAACGCGTTCCGCCTCAAGCCGCTCGACGACGTCCTGCCCGCGGCACAGGCCGGCGGCGTCGGGATCATCGCGCGCGTCCCCCTGGCGTCGGGACTCCTGTCCGGCAAGTACACCAAGGACACCGCGTTCGCCGACGACGACCACCGCAACTACAACCGGAACGGCGCCGCGTTCGATGTCGGGGAGACCTTCTCGGGCGTCGACTACGCGACCGGCATCGAGGCCGCCCGCGAGTTCGCGGAGCTCGTACCCGACGGCGTCACGACCGCCCAGGCGGCCCTCGCCTGGATCATCGCCCAGGAGGGTGTGAGCACCGTCATCCCCGGCGCCCGCAACCCGGAGCAGGCCCGATCCAACGCGGCAGCGGCCAACCACACGGACCTCGGCGCGCAGCTGAACGCCGCCGTCGCCGATATCTACGACCGCCATTTCAGGGCCACCGTGCACCCCCGATGGTGATCCTCCGACCCGGGACCCGTCCGCACCGCGGACGGGTTCCGCACGGCCGGACGCTCGGCTAGGGTGAGCACTATCACGTCAGACGGAGTTAGAGGACGTCTGTCATTGTTGAACCACCGACGAAGGAATCGACATGACTGAAAACACCTCAGGCGTCAGCACGGGCGAGTCGCACACCATCCGCGACTGGACGGACCTCGCGGAAGAGATGTGGTCCTATTTGACCGGGCGCGGCGCCGCGATCAACTACACGCTGGATGACATGACCGTCGAGGTCCCGCGCGACATCGGTCCCGATGCCCCGCGCGCCACCTGGAAGTTCAACGGCACCCTGCGGATCACCACCAGCGACAACGTCGCCGGCGGCTCCGACCCGCACGCCACCTGATCCGCCGCACGCGTCATGGCCTCATCACTCAGGTTCGACATTGACATCGATTTCTCGCTGGGGGAGCCGGCCATCGACGGCAAGCCGGAAGCAGGGCTGTCCGGCACCGTGAGGGCGGCCGGCGCCACCATCGAGATCTTCGTCGACGACCCCGGCTCCTTCCGTGGGAACAACCTCCCCGGCCTCGGGCAGGTGCGGAGTATCGCCCGGCAGCTGGCGGAGCGCGGACTCGCGGTGTCGGTCTCCGGGCCCAAGGGCCTGCTGGTGAGCATCGGTGCCGTGGAGTCCTCCCTGGCGCAGCGGCTCATCACGCGTTCACCCCACATCCGCCTCGGCTCGCCGGGCACGCTCGCGCCCCTGCTCGGCATCGGCCGGCGCGCACTCGAAAAGGGCGATGCGCCATCGCTCATCCCGCCCTCCACGCCGTTCCCGCTCGTCCCGACGGTCAACCGCAGGATCCGGCGGACCATCACCACCACGCATTACCTGCGGGGGTCGGGGCGCCCCCGCCTCATCTTCGTGCAGAACGCCGCGACGTGGACCGGCCAGGTGCCGCGGGAGTTCGAACTGGTCGCCGAGCGCACCACGGTCGGCAGCGGCGAGGACGCGATGCTTCGGCTCACCGGCCTCGACGAGCTGCATGCCGAGGTGCTCCACACGGAGGACGACGAGTACGTGCTGGTGCCGCACGGCGTCATCACGGGCAGCGTCAACGGCAGGGAACCGTCCGTCCTCCGCACCGGTGCGCGCATCCAGTTCGGGGAGTGGGCGCTCGCGTTCTTCCGCGAGGAGTACGCGGACCACGGACGGCCGTTCGGCGGCCGCAGCGGTGGCGAGCTCGCCTACCAGCGCCCGCAGCGCAATCCGCGGACCGGCGCCACCGAGGTGGACGGCTCCGCCGGCGTCGGGGACTTCCGACGGCGGCGGCCCTGACCCCGGTGCAGCGGGGAGACCGAGGGACGGGACCGGCAGGAGGGCGGGCGCGGGATGGCCGATAGCGTCGAACTCCTGCTGGACCCGCCGTCGGAGCTCGTCCTGCTCGAGGACTGGGCGGCGCTCGAGGCCGCGGGCCTGCCGAACCAGTCACGCCACCAGTCCTTCAGCAACAGCCCGCACGTCACCCTCGCGGCCGCGGGGCGCATCGACGACCCCTACGACGCCCGCCTCGCCACCGCGGCGCAGGACGGCCCGATGGAACTGGCCACCGCGGGGTTCCTCGTCTTCCCGACCCGGCGGAAATACGTGCTCGCCCGGCAGGTCGTCGCGGGCGACGCCCTGACCGGACTGCACCACCGGATCTGGGCTGCCCTGGACGGCGTCGAGGATCCCGTGCCCACGACGGTCCCGGGGGCCTGGACCCCGCACATCACACTGGGCCACGGGCTGACGGCCGACCAGCTGGCCGCCGCACTCGGGATCCTGCGGGACCGGGCGCCGGACCGGCTCCGCGCCGGGGCCGTCCGCCGCTGGGACGCGCAGGAGAAACGGCTGGTCCTGCTCGGCGGCGGGGACGCGTGGACCGCCGGCTCAGGGGACGTCGGCCCGCAGTGAGGCCGGATGCACCAGGACGCCCTGCGGCTCGCGGATCCACCACAACCCGGTGGCCCGTTTCTCCTCCCGGGTGGAGAAGCGGTAGATGAAGATGCGCGCCCGGACGTAGCGGGGCCGTGCGCCGTCGAAGGGGTCCGTGCGGAGCAGCTTCAGGACCAGCGGGTCCGCCTGGAGGAGCTTCACCAGGAACGGGCTGAACCAGCCCCGCTCCGACCCCAGGGCGAGGAACCACATCATCCAGTCCAGCCGCAGGTGGTACGGCGCGAACTGGCGCGGCATCCGCGACGGGTCACCGGGCTTGCCCTTGAACTCGTACTCGCGCCACTGTGCGCCGGGACCCACGCGGTCGAGCGTTCCCTCCACGATCACCTCGTACCGCACCTTCGTCACGCTCCCGAACGCCCCGTAGGCGTTGCCGAGATGCCACCGGTTGAAGCTCGCGTTCATGAGTTGCCGACGGGCGAACAGGTTCAGCAGCGCCGGCCGGCCCAGGTAGGCGAGGAACAGCATCGCGAGGACGACGACGACGGTCACGTACAGCGGCGTGGGCTGGTAGGCGCCGGATACGTCGAGGGCCGGGACCACCGCCTCGTAGAAGGAATCGGGCACCGCGGCGAAGGCCAGGATGATCGTCAGGGTGTTGAGCCAGGCGAAGTTGCCGGAGAGCACGAGCCAGCCCTGCGTGGCGATGATGACCAGCGCGGCGACGCCCGCCACCGGCTGCGGCGTGAAGAGGAGAAACGGGACGATCAGCTGCGTGACGTGGTTCCCCGCCACCTCGAGACGGTGCAGCGGTTTCGGCAGCAGGTGGAAGAACCGGCTGGCCGGATTCGGCATGGGCTGGGTCTCGTGGTGGTAGTACAGGGCTGTCAGGTCACGCCAGGAGCGGTCGCCGCGCATCTTGATCATCCCGGCCCCGAATTCGAGCCGGAAGACGAGCCAGCGGATCATCAGCAGCACCAGGAACGGCGGCGCGATCTCCGCGGACCCGAGGAAGGCGACGATGAACCCCGCCTCCAGCAGGAGGCTCTCCCACCCGAACCCGTAGAACGCCTGGCCCACGTTCACGATCGACGTGTACAGCCACCAGATCAGGAGGAACGCGATCAGGGGGACCCACGGCGGTCCGGCCTGCGGGACGCCGAGGACGAGCAGTGCGGCGACCGCCGTGCCGGTCCAGGCCACGGCGCGCAGGCGGCGGTCCGTGTAACCGCGATGGAAGAGCGACGGTCCGGCCCGCCTGCCGGCCCGCTCGAGGAAGACGGGGACGGGCATGAGGCCCTTCTCGCCGAGGAGGGCCGGGAACTGGGCGACGGCGGACAGGAACGCGATGAGGTACACGGCGGCGACCCCGCGCTGCGCGATCTGCCGCCCCACTTCGTAGTCCTCGGCCGTGAGGATCCCGGCGATCCACTCCATCCCCTCAGCGTCCGGTCCCCGGGAGGGGGCGTCAAGGGCGTTTCGACCCCCGGGGTCCGGTTCCCGGCGGGGGTCAGGGGCTTTTCGGCCCTCGGCCCCGCGCGTCCCGGTGCCGGCGGACCGGCTGCGGAGCGCCCGGCTCCTCGCGTCGGGGCGGGATGTCGACGAGCGCCTGCACGGCGGCGTGGTCGCTCGCGTACCTGCCGTCCAGGGTGGAGGTGTTCACCGCCGCCTGCCGGACCCGCACGTCGGGGGTGGTGAGGATCCAGTCGATGCGCGCACCCCCGTCCACGGGACGGTCGTAGCGGGGATAGGTGCCGTAGGCGGGCGTGAGGTGCTCGTCCGCCCGGGCCCAGGCATCGACGAGGACCTCCGAGTCGAGGAACCGCCGGTACGCGGAGGAGGATCCGGCGTCGGAGTTGAAGTCGCCCATCACGATGGCGGGCAGGGCGGGGCGGAAGAAGCGCACGAGGTCGAGCACCGCGGCGGCGCTGCGGACCCGCGCATTCTCGGATTCGTGGTCGAAGTGGGTGTTCACGAGCAGGATCTCACGATCCGTCCCGCTGTCGTGGAACCGGCCCCACGTCACGATGCGCGTCACGCCGTTGCCCCAGGTGGACGAGCCGATGAGTTTCGGGCTGTCCGACAGCCAGAACTGGTCCCATTCGATGAGCCGCAGGCGCCCGGCGTCGTAGAAGATGGCCGAGTACTCCCCGCGGCTGCCCCCGTCCCTGCCGGCGCCGATCCGGCGGTACCTCGGCGGCAGGGCCGCCTCGATCGCCGTCAGCTGGTGGTGCAGCGCCTCCTGCACCCCGAGGACGGCCGGGACCTCCCGGCGCAGCAGGTCCTGCAGGGGTGCGATCCTGTCCGGCCAGTAGTCCACGTCGTCGGGCTGCGCCGCGGGGCGGTCGTACCGGATGTTGAAGCTCATGACGTGGAGGGAGCGACGGCTGGCCCTGATCAGGGCGGGTGACGGGGATGATGCGGATGTTCGGGGCATGGAGACCTTCCGGTGCGGCACGTGCGTTGCGGCTGGGGCCCGGCGCTCCGCCGGCGCCCGGTCAGCGCAGGTGGTCCACGAGGCCCGCCGCGATCCCCGTGTAGCCGCCGGGCGTCAGCGCGAGGAGCCGCTGTTCGGCCTCCGGGCTCAGCCCGAGGCCGCTCACGAACTCGCGCATGCGTCCGGCGTCCACGCGGTGTCCTCGGGTCAGGTCCTTGAGGCGCTCGTAGGGGTCGTCGAGGCCCGGCACGCCGGCGATCGCCTCGGCACGCATGACCATCTGCACCGCTTCCCCGAGGACCTCCCAGTTGCCGTCGAGGTCCGCCGCGAGGACGTCCTCGGCGACGTCGAGCCGGGCGAGGCCCTTCGCGACGTTCGACACGGCCAGCAGCGAGTGCCCGAGGGCCACCCCGATGTTGCGCTGGCTGGACGAGTCGGTCAGGTCGCGCTGCCAGCGGGAGGTCACGAGCGTCGACGCCAGGACGTCGAGCAGGCCCGAGGAGATCTCCAGATTGGCTTCGGCGTTCTCGAAGCGGATCGGGTTGACCTTGTGCGGCATGGTCGAGGATCCCGTGGCGCCTGCCACCGGGATCTGGGCGAAGTACCCGATCGAGATGTAGCTCCACACGTCCGTGCAGAAGTTGTGGAGGATCCGGTTGAAGCGGGCGACGTCGGAGTACAGCTCCGCCTGCCAGTCGTGCGATTCGATCTGCGTGGTGAGCGGGTTCCAGGTCAGGCCGAGGCCCTCCACGAAGGACCGCGCGACGTCCTGCCAGTCCGCCTGCGGGACGGACGCGTAGTGGGCGGCGTAGGTGCCGGTGGCCCCGTTGATCTTCCCGAGGAACTCCGTGGCCGCGATGCGGTCGAGCTGCCGCGTGAGGCGGTGCGCGACGACGGCCATCTCCTTGCCGAGCGTGGTGGGGGTGGCGGGCTGGCCGTGCGTGCGCGAGAGCATCGGGGTGTCCCGCGACGCGCGCGCCAGGTCCGCGATCGACGCGACGAGCGTCCGGGCAGCGGGCAGCCAGACGTCCAGGACCGCGCCCTTCACGCCGAGGGCGTAGGAGAGATTGTTGATGTCCTCCGACGTGCAGCCGAAGTGGACCAGCGGCTTCAGGTGGCCGATCCCGATCCCGTCCAGCCTCCGCCCGATGAAGTACTCCACGGCCTTGACGTCGTGCACCGTGACGGCCTCGATCTCGCCGAGCTCCGCCACGGACTCCGCGTCGAAGGAGGTGACGATCGCGCGCAGTCGCGCCTCCTGGTCGGCGTCCAGGGGGCGGGTCCCGGGCAGCACGGAGTGGCGCGTCAGGTGGATCAGCCATTCGACCTCCACGTGCAGGCGGTCCCGGTTGAGCGCCGCCTCCGAAAGGAAGTCGACGAGCGGGGCGACGGCCCCGCGATACCGGCCGTCGAGCGGACCGAGCGTCAGGGACGTCCCCTCCCCTCTGGACAGAGCAGCGAATTCAACCCGGGAGAGCACGGAGTCAGCCATTCCCCCATCCTTTCACGGCGCCGATGGGGGGTGTCACCCTGGCGTGGCACGCCCGCGTCCTCGACCCGTCGTCGTCGGTGTCCACATACCGGCCCCGCCGTCCGGCCACCGCCCGCGCCGCTCCTAGCGTTGAAGCACGAGCGGACGAGAGGACTGGTCATGGCTGGCGGGATGCACGGCGGGGCGTCAGGTGAGGCGTGGGCCGTGGTGAGCACCGAGGTGGCCGCGATGGCCTCGCGTCTCCGGTGGCACGCAGGGCAGATGGCGGACATCCGCAGGCATGCCCTGTCGGTCGGCCTGCTCTCCTGGGAATCTCCCGCAGGCGGCAATTTCCGTGACTATCTGGCGGAGCGAGGCAAGGAACTGGGCAGCACCGCGGAGCTGCTCGAGTCCGCCGCGCACGAACTGGGGGTCTTCGCCCGTCTGGTACGGGACGCCGAGGACCAGCAGCGCGGTGCGGGGCTGTGACGGACGGGCTGCGCCCCGTCGTGGGCGACGACGGTGCGATGGTCGTCCGCGGGGGTGTCGGCGGGATCCGGTTCCAGTGGGAGGAGCTGGAGGAGGCCGCCCGGGTGCTGGCGCTCCTCGCCGCGGATGCGGGGGAGGTTGCCGTGGGCCTCGGGTTCCTGGACCGCGATGTCAGTGAGCTCCCGTGGCGGATCATGCATCTCCACCTTCCCGGCGGCGTGGCCGGACCGCAGTACCAGGTGGCCCTGGCGCAGCTGGACGGGGCGTGGACCGCCTCCCTCGAGAACGCCCGCGCACTCGCTTCCGCGGAGGAGCGGCTCCGTGCCGGCCTGCGCGCCTACCGCCTGGCCGACGACGCCGCGCTCGCCGTGACCGAGGCCGCGCGCCGGGCGTCCGAGGGTACGGCGCGGAACCTCGCGCGTGCGGCGATCGCCAGCGGCGCCCTGACCGTCGGTCCGATCGAGCTGGAGGCTGCCGACACGGGGGCAGCCGTACGGCTCGACGGGACGGTCGGTGGCGTGCTGGAGCGTCTGGCCGCGGTCGAGGGAGATGACCCGGGGACCTTCGAGGTGCTCCGGGCGGGGTCCGACGACGAGCCCGTCTACGTCGTCGTCCTGCCGGGCACCCAGGCGCCGCGGCCCGGGGGGCCCGCGCGAAGCAATCCCTTCGACGCGGCGGGGATCGCCGAAGCCCTCGCGGAGGACAGCCGCTTCACGGAGGAGGCCGTCCTGCAGGCCCTCGGGCAGGCCGGCGCAAGGGAGGGGGACGCCCTCCTGGTCGCGGGGTACAGCCAGGGCGGACTGCATGCCGTCAACCTGGCGGAGTCGGAGGGCGTGGGCGGCCGCTACGACGTCCGGCTGGTCGTGACCGTGGGGTCGCCCACGGGCTGGTCCACGAGCGGCGGCACGGAGTACCTGCACCTGGAACACCAGGCGGACTCCGTGCCCGCCCTCGACTCGGCGTCCAACGGTGACGACCGCCACCGGACCACCGTCACCCTCGCCACCCCGGTGCCGGAGCTGGGTGAACGCACCGACGGCTCGACGGAACCGCGGGGTCTCGGACCGGCCCACAAACTCGAGAACTATGCCCTGGGCGCGCGTCTCGTCGATGCCGGGGACGCACCGTCGCTCGCCCCCGCCACTGCGGTGCTGGCCACCGCCGGCGGCGTTGCGCGGCGCTACTCCTTCACGGCCACGCGTCGACCGCCGGGCACCGACACTCCGCCGGCCGGCGGCACCCCGCCCTCCGGGAGCAGGCGCCGCGAGGCGGATGGCCGGTCTAGGCTATGGCCATGACATCGATCGAGGACCGTCCGGCACCATCCCCAGGCCCTGCGGCCCCGGCTTCCGGCGCAGCCGGTATCCGACCGCGCGGCGTCCTCGGGAAGCTTCCCCGCTACGCGGCGGGGAAACCACCCGTGGTGGTCGAGGGGCTCGAGAGTTTCAAGCTGTCCTCGAACGAGAACCCGCTGCCACCGCTGCCCGCGGTCCTCGCCGCGATCGCCGCCGAGACCTCGATCAACCGCTACCCGGACCCGATGACGACGGCGCTGCGGACCGAACTCGCGGGCTATCTCGGCGTTCCCGCGACGGACATCGTCACGGGTGCAGGCAGCCTCGGTGCCCTGAACCAGATCCTCGCCACCTTCGCGGGACAGAACGACTTCGACGCACCCGACGAGGTGATCTACGCGTGGCGTTCGTTCGAGGCCTACCCGATCAGCGTGGGCCTCGCGGGGGCCGCAGGCGTCCAGGTCCCGGTCCGGGAGGACGGCACACATGACCTGCAGGCGATGGCGGCGGCCATCACCGACCGCACGCGCGTCATCCTGCTCTGCACCCCCAACAACCCCACCGGGCCCATCCTCACGCGGGACGAGGTGGTCGGCTTCCTCGCGGAGGTGCCGCCGCACGTGGTGGTCGTCATCGACGAGGCGTACCAGGAATTCGTGCGGCGCCCGGACGCCGTCGACGGCATCGAGCTGTACCGGGAGCATGCGAACGTGATCGTGCTGCGGACCTTCTCCAAGGCGCACGGACTCGCCGGGCTCCGTGTGGGCTACTCGGTGTCCCAGCAGGCCCTCACCGAGCACCTGCGCGTCAGCGCCGTCCCGTTCGCCGTATCGCAGATCGCCGAGCACGCCGCCGTGACGTCGCTCCGGCACATCGGGGAGGTCGAAGCCCGCGTCCAATCGATCGTCGACGAGCGGATCCGCGTCGTCGCCGGGCTGCGCGAGCTGGGCTGGCGCATCCCGGAGGCCGAGGGGAACTTCGTCTGGCTCCCGCTCGGCGAACGCACCCAGGACTTCGCGGCGAAGGCAGGGGAGCGGGCCCTGTCCGTGCGGGCCTTCGGATCGGAGGGCGTCCGCGTCTCCATCGGCGAAGAGGCCGCCAACACCCGTTTCCTCGAGTTGTGCGGAGAGTACACGCACCGCCCATGACAGGGACGGCCGGACTTAAATAGGCCCTCGGGTCCGCCCTGACTAGTCTTGATCAGTACGTCCCGGGAACATATGTTTTCGCGTGTATGACTTACGACATACATTCCCCGAACGGAATGTGGTGCGTCATGTGAGGAGTGATTATGAGCGGCAGTCGTGTGCCTGCAGCGGAGTTCGAGGTCGAGGAGGTCCTGCGCGCAGCCCACTCCGCGATCGGCGAGCAGCGGGAGGCGTCGGTGGACATGCTCCAGGTCCTCGCCCCCGACGGAACGATGGCCGGCGGCCTGACCGCGGAGATCGACGGCGAGATGATCGATTTCTCGCCCTATCTCGCCGCGACGGACGCAGCCCACCTATGCTCGCTCTACCGGGACATGTTCCTGATCCGGCGCTTCGACCAGGAGTCCACGGCCCTCCAGCGCCAGGGGCAGCTGGCGCTCTGGGTGCCGCTGACGGGCCAGGAAGCCGCGCAGATCGGGTCCGGCCGCGCGCTGCAGCCCCAGGACTACGCCTTCCCGACCTACCGGGAGCACGGCGTCGCCCTGACCCGCGGCGTCGAGCCGGCGGAGATCCTCCGCCTGTTCAGGGGAGTGACGAACGGCGGGTGGGACCCCCGCGAGCGGAACTTCCACCTCTACACGCTCGTCCTCGCCGCGCAGTCCCTGCACGCCGTCGGCTACGCGATGGGCATCCAGCGGGACCAGCTCGCCGACCCCTCGCTGCCGGAGGCGGCCTCCGTCGCCTACTTCGGTGACGGCGCGAGCTCCGAGGGGGACATCCATGAGTCCATGGTGTTCGCGGCGTCCTTCAACGCCCCCGTGGTGTTCTTCTGCCAGAACAACCAGTGGGCCATCTCCGTCCCCGCGGCCGTCCAGACCAGGGTGCCCCTCGCGCGGCGGGCCGAGGGATACGGGTTCCCCGGCGTCCGCGTGGACGGCAACGACGTCGTCGCCGTGGAAGCCGTGACGCGCTGGGCCCTCGACCACGCCCGGTCCGGGAAGGGTCCCGTCCTGATCGAGGCATACACCTACCGGATGAGCGCGCACACCACGGCCGACGACCCCACGAAGTACCGGCTGTCCGGAGACGAGCAGGAGTGGCAGCCGCGGGACCCGCTGGTCCGCCTGGAGGCCCACCTGCGCACGCAGGGCCTGGCCGACGACGCGTTCTTCGACGAGCTGACCGCCGAGGCCCGCTCCATGGCCACCGCCCTCCGCGACGCCGTGCTGTCCATGACGGTGCCGGACATGGAGAGCCGCTTCGCCAGCGTGTACGCCGAGCCGCACCCCCTCGTGCAGGAGGAACTCCGCTTCTTCCAGCAGTACGAGGCCGGGTTCGTCGATGAAGGGAAGCACGACTGATGGCGACGATGACCATCGCGAAGGCCATCAACGAGGGGCTCCGCGCCTCCCTCACGCAGGATCCCAGGACGCTGCTGATGGGGGAGGACATCGGTGAGCTCGGCGGTGTCTACCGCGTGACCGACGGGCTGAAGAGGGATTTCGGGGCGATGCGCGTCGTCGACTCCCCGCTCGCAGAATCCGGCATCATCGGCACGGCGATCGGCCTCGCCCTGCGCGGCTACCGGCCCGTCTGCGAGATCCAGTTCGACGGCTTCGTGTTCCCCGGGTTCAACCAGATCACCACCCAGCTCGCCAAGCTACGCACCCGCAGCGACGGCATGCTGAGCGCACCCGTGGTGATCCGCATCCCCTACGGCGGCGGCATCGGCAGCGTCGAGCACCATTCGGAGTCCCCCGAGGCGCTCTTCGCGCACACCGCAGGGCTCCGGATCATCACACCGTCCAACCCGCAGGACGCCTACTGGATGATCCAGCAGGCGGTCAGCTGCGAGGACCCGGTCATCGTGTTCGAGCCGAAGCGCCGCTACTGGCTCAAGGGCGAGGTGGACACCTCGGCGCCCGCCGGGGACCCGTTCTCCGCGCACGTCCTGCGCGCCGGCACGGACGCGACCATCGTGGCCTACGGCCCGCTCGTCCCCGTGGCCCTCGCCGCGGCCGCGGCGGCGGAGGAGGACGGACGCAGCGTCGAGGTGATCGACCTGCGCTCCATCTCGCCGATCGACTTCGACACGGTCACCGAATCGGTGACCCGCACCGGCCGCCTGATCGTCGCCCACGAGGCGCCGACGTTCGGCGGGATCGGCGGGGAGATCGCCGCACGGATCTCCGAGCGCGCGTTCCTGTCGCTCGAGGCCCCCGTCATCCGTGTCGGCGGGTTCCACATGCCCTACCCCGTGGCCCGCGTCGAAGAGCACTACCTGCCGGACATCGACCGCATCCTCGAGGCACTCGACCGTGCCTTCGCGTACTGAAGGACCATCATGACGCTCAAGACGTTCAACCTGCCCGACGTCGGTGAAGGCCTCACCGAGGCAGAGATCGTGCAGTGGAAGGTGGCTCCGGGAGCGACGGTGGCGGTCAACGACATCATCTGCGAGATCGAGACCGCCAAGTCGCTCGTGGAACTCTCCTCGCCCTACGCAGGCACCGTGTCCGAGCTGCTCGTCGCGGAGGGCGAGACCATCGAGGTCGGCACGCCGATCTTCGCCGTCGACGACGCCGCCACCCGGGACGGCAGCGCGCCCGGCCCGTCCGCAGCGACCGACGGCGCATCCGATCGTGCAGACCATGCCGCCGCTCCCGCGGCTGCCGGTGCTCGTTCCGTCGCCCCGACCGGCGACGCCCCGGTCCCCGCGCCCGAGATGCCCGGGGAGCTCGCCGGCGTCCAGCAGGACGGAGTCGATGCCACCGGTCCCGGGGCGGCGGACCCCGAACCCTCGCCCGGTCCACTGGTGGGCACCGGGCCGAAAGCCGACGCCGTGAAGCGCCGTCCGCGCAGGACGCCATCCGCCGCACCGTCCGCGTCGCCCTCGTCGCCCGTCACCACCTCGGCCACCCAGTCCGCCCCCGCACCGCCAGCGCCAGCGCAGCCCGAACCGCACACGCCGGCGGCGCCCAGCGCTCCGCCGTCCGGCGCGGCGGCTGGTGCCGGCGCGCCGACGGAGCCGCACCCCGACCGGTCCCCCGGGGCACCCGGGCGGACCAATCCGCTGAACCAGCTCATCAGCCGCGTGCTCGCGAAGCCGCCCGTCCGCAAGGCCGCACGGGACCTCGGCATCAATCTCGCGGACGTCCCGGCCACCGGGTCCGCGGGCGAGGTCACCAAGCAGGACCTCATGAGCTACCAGTCCCAGCGCGACGCCGAGCAGGACGGCGCGGACTCCTTCTGGTCGGACCGCAAACTCCTCGGGGGCGGCCGCATCGAACGGATCCCGGTCAAGGGCGTCCGCCGGGCGACGGCGAAGGCCATGGTGCAGAGCGCGTTCACGGCACCGCACGTGAGCATCTTCGTCGACGTCGACGCCTCCCGGACCATGGAGTTCGTGAAGCGGCTCAAGGCGTCCCGGGACTTCGAGGGCATCCGCGTCTCGCCGCTGCTGATCCTGGCGAAGGCCGTCATCTGGGCGGCGGCGCGGAACCCCTCCGTCAACGCCACCTGGGCCGAGGACGAGATCCTCGTCAAGCACTTCATGAACCTCGGCATCGCCGCCGCGACACCCCGGGGGCTGATGGTCCCGAACATCAAGGACGCGCAGGACCTCTCGCTGAAGGAGCTGGCCCTCGCCCTCAACGACCTTGCGACCACGGCCCGGGCCGGCAGGACGCAACCGGCCCAGATGCAGGGCGGCACGCTGACGATCACCAACATCGGGGCGCTGGGCATCGATACCGGGACGCCCATCATCAACCCGGGCGAGGTGGCGATCGTGGCCTTCGGCACGATCAAGCAGAAGCCCTGGGTGCTCGACGGGGAGGTCATCCCCCGCTGGATCACCACGCTCGGTGGATCGTTCGACCACCGCGTGGTGGACGGCGACCTGAGCGCACGCTTCATGGCCGACGTCGCGTCGATCCTCGAGGAGCCCGCCCTCCTGCTCGACTAGGGTGGGGCCATGAACCAGCAGCTACCCGGCGGGGAACGGGGCAGGAGCCCGCGACCACGCTATCCCCTGAGCAGGCTCCTGCTCGTGGTGGTGATCGGCTTCCTCGCGTCGAGCGTCCTGCAGCTGGTCTTCCCCGACCTCGGCGCGGTGGCGCGGCTGTCGATCCTCGTGATCATCGCGGCACTCATCTCGATCGCGGTGACGCTGCGCCAGCAGAACCGGCCGCCGCGGTAGCCGCGGTGCGAACCGGCGGATTACCTGTTCTGCTCGATCGCTCCGCGCAGGATCGGCGCCAGGCGGCGGACGCCCTCGACGATGTCCTCCGGTGAGACGGCGCTGAAGGCCAGCCGGAGCTTGTTGGAGGGCTCGTCCGACGGCGTGAAGGCGGCGCCCGGGATGAACACGACGCCGGCGTCGATCGCCGTGTAGAGCAGCGGGTAGGTGTCGATGCCCTCCGGCAGGGTGACCCAGACGAAGAACCCGCCGTCCGGTGTGGTCCAGTGGACGCCCTCCGGGAACGCCTCGGCGAGGGCGCCGAGCATGGCCTCGCACCGCTCGCGGTAGAGGCTGCGCATCGAGGTCAGGTGCCCGCGCCAGTCGTACTCGGTGAGGTAGGCGCTCACGAGCATCTGCGTGAGCGGGGACGGGCACAGCACCACGGCCTCGCAGGCGAGGTAGAACCGGCGGTAGAGGTGCCTGGGTACCAGGGCCCAGCCGAGCCGCACGCCGGGCGCGAAGATCTTCGAGAAGGAGCCCAGGTAGATGACGTCGTCGGGGTTGTCCGCGCGCATGGGCTTCAGCGGCTCGCCGTCGAAGCGCAGCATGCCGTAGGGGTTGTCCTCGAGGACGAGGATGTTGTGGTCGCGGCAGATGTCGACGACCCGCTGGCGACGATCCGCGGCCATCGTGATGCCGCTCGGGTTGTTGAAGCTGGGGATCGTGTACAGCAGCTTGATCGAGCGGCCCTGCGCCTGGAGCTCCCCGATGACCCGGTCGAGCTCGTCGGGGATGAGCCCGGCGTCGTCCATGGGGACGGTGACGACGTCGACCTCGTAGGCCTCGAACGTGTTGAGGGCGCCCACGTAGGTCGGGTCCTCGCAGAGGATCACGTCCCCGGGGTCGCAGAAGACCTTCGCCGCGACGTCCTGCGCCGACTGGGAGCCCGTGGTGATCACGATGTCCTCGGGGCTCGCGCCCTCGATACCCTCGGCCGCCATGACGTCGCAGACGAGCCGCCGGAGCTCGTCCATGCCCTGGCCGCCGCCGTACTGCAGGGCCTCGAGCCCGTGCTCGGCGATGATCTTCTGGGCGGTCCGGCCGAGGTCCTCGAGCGGCAGGGACTTCAGGTACGGGCTCCCGCCCGCGAGGGAGACGAGGCCCGGGCGGATGGAGATGTCGAAGACGTCACGTACCGCCGACTGCTTGATGTTGGCTGCGCGCAGCGAGAAGAGCTCGTCGTGGCGCGCGGCGGAATCGACGGCGCGTTCGAGGGCTGCTTCGGTCTCGGCGGGCAGGAAGTCGGTCGGGGTCTCGCTGGAGGACGTCACGCCCAGAGTCTAGGCCCGGGTTCACCATCAGGCAACAGGTGTTGCCCATCAGTGCAACGCATGCGAATGCGGCGACGCAGGCCGCTCAGACCCATCCCGCGTCGCGCGCCTTCAGGGCTGCCTGGAAGCGGCTGTCCGCCCGCAGCGTCTCCAGCATCCAGGCGATGTGCCGACGGCAGGTCCTCACATTGATATCCAGGCGCCGCGCGATCGACTCGTCGGACAGGCCGTTCGCGAGGCCCTGGATGATGGAGCGCTGCATCGCGCTCAAGGGCGATCCGACCTGCTGCGGGCAGAGGAAGGCCTCGCTGAGCTCCCACGCGATGTCGAACAGGCGCGTGAAGATGTTGATCAGGCTGTGGTCCCGGATGACCAGGGCGGCCTTGTCGTCGCGCGTGAGCTGGCGGCCCACCAGGGCCAGCTTCTCATCGAAGATGAGCATGCGCAGGGGGATGAACGGGAGGACGCCGAACTCGCCGCCGCCCGCGGCGATCGCCTCGACAGCCTTGCGGGTCGGCACATGGTCGCGCGTACTCGTGTCGTACAGGGTCCGCCGTCGCACCCCGTGTTCGAGGAGTTCGAGATCCTTCCGGACGCTCTCCTCGTGGACGTCCGCCGTCGATCCCTGGCCGGGCTGCGCGATGTACACCTTCTCGGTGACGTCGCGCCCGTAGTCGATGAGGACCCGGTGGATGAGATGCGGGTCCTCCAGGGTCTCCACCGACGTGCTGGCGAGGATGTGCTTGCGGGCGTCGAGGAAAGTGGGCAGGAGGCTGGACAGTTCACGCCGCTGGGCGCTGATGCGCGCCTTGAGCTCCTGCAACTCGCGCTCGTCCGCGTCGACGAGGTCGGCGAGGGCGACGTCGGGTGAGACCGCGACGAGTCCGTCCGGGCTTCCGGCCTGCGGGCTGAGCAGTCGACGGTCGGACAGCTCGCCGACGGCCTCGTCGATGCGGCGCAGTGTCAGCCCGAGGGCCTCGGAGGCCTCGGCGCGCGTCCAGCCGGGGTGTCCCACGGCGTACCGGTACACCTCGAGTGACGTCGCACCCAGCATGAGACCTCCTTGTCGCCGCTGGCACCAGCGGCGAATCGCGTGCGGAAAAGATGACATGTCCAGTTAATGACACGGCTGGGACAGGGGCAATCCGCTCCTCCCGGGAGCGCCGGGATCCCCGCCGTTCCGCGGAAGTGAGCCCGGGACGCCGCTGTCCCGGATCGTCACGGCGCACTCCCGCGTCCTGATCGCGCCATGTCCGTAAACGGCCACCTCTACTGCTGGACACTACCTGTCGGCGCCGGACATTCTGATGAAGCCGGTTCAGCGGAAGTCCCGAGGGGGGCCCTCACGCAGGGACCGGGCACGTTCCGATCGGCACGTGCGGGGACAGCTCGACCACCCGGGACACGGGCAAGGAAGGATCGCCATGAAGAAGGTATTCGGCGCAACTGCAGGCCTGTTGATCCTGGTGGGAGCTGTTCTGCCGGCAGGCCAGTCCGTCAGCGCGGCCAGCTGGGACTGGCCCAAGGGCCAGCCCACGGCGGCCAGCTGGGACTGGCCCAAGTAACAGGTGCCCCCGGGAGCAGAATCCGGAGGGCGCCCCCAGAGCCCGCCCCAGCGGGGGTGATCACAGACCCTGAAGGAGAGAGCCATGAGCCAGCTGACCGCCGTTCGTACCGCCTCACGGACGGTCGTCAGCACTCAGTGGTGGCATCTCTCCCTCTCGACGGGTGGCTTCGATGTAGCGGACGGCATCATCGAAGAACTGGTCACCCCGCTGGTGGCGCAGGCCCAGGCGCTCGGCGCCAAGCGCTGGTACTTCACGCGGGGCGAGGACCCGTCGACGGGCGTCATGGGACAGGTCAGACTCAGCATCCATGCCCACCCCCGCGTCCTCGAACCCCTGCGCAGCTTTCAGCGGGCACTCCAGGACCGTAGCGCCAGGAGCGTACCCCGGCTGACGGTCCGCCAGCATTTCACCGCTCCCGCCAGCAACACCTACTATTCCGGCGGTCGGGAGATGGCCGATCCGCAGCTCGAGGCCAACCTCGTCAAGTACGGCGGGGTGGAGGGTCTGCACCTCGCCGAGGAGGTCTTCGAACTCGGTTCCGAACTCGCCCTCTGGGGGACCCAGCGCTTCCCCCGCCTGCAGAACCGCTCCGCGCTCGCGGCGCTGCTCCTCTTCGACTCCGCGCAGAGCATGATGCGCGGCCCGCGTTCCGCGGGATGGCCGGACCGCCGGCGACTCTCCTGGGACTTCTACTGGGACAGCCACCTGCGCGCGTGCACGGCCGACGTCGGCCCACGCGCGTCGGGGGTCCGGGAGGCGATGGCCGCGCAGGTCGCCGCGAAGGCCCCCGGCTTCCACGCGCTCATGGCGGCCACGGCGTCCGAATCCGCCGTGCAGAACTGGCGGCGGCGCTGGTTCCGCGCCCTCGACACCTATCTGTACCGGGCCGACAAGGTCCGCGTCAGCCGCAGCGCCCAGCATCTGACCGTGTACCAGGCGCACATGGCGCTGAACCGCCTGGGCTTCGCTGCCCGCGAGGAGGCGGCACTGGGTTTGTATGCGCGGAGCTGGAAGCCGGTGGCCGGCCCGGTCCGCGCGGCGCGCACCACCCTGTAGCCCGGCCCATCCACCGACCGAAGGACTGCACCATGAACCCAAGGAACACCGTTGTGCTGGCCATGGACGACGCCGACCTCTCCGAGGCTCTCGGCTGTTCGTCGGAGGAGGTCGAGTCGATGCAGAACGACGGCGTCCTCGCCCCGCAGGGCCAGCTCTGGGAGATCGGGCCCGCCAGGGACTACCTGAGGGATGCCGCCTGGGCGGACAGCCTCTGGCACTGAGCCGCACCCCGCGGCAGACGGACAGCAGGACACCGGCGCGGGTTGCGCCGGTGTCCTGCTGTCTCTGTGCTGCTACCTGTGCTGCGCCGTGCGCGGTGGCTGCCGATCAGGCCGCGACGGGCGCGGCCGCGCCAGCGAGGGCCATCAGGACCCCGGTGACCAGACCGGAGACCTCGGCGTCGTCCTTCGGGTGCACCTCGGCGAAGCGCGTGATCGAGCTGCCGATGGAGAGCCGGGCTTCGTCGAGCACCGTGGCACCTGCGACGCCGAGGGAGCGGCGGGCCTCGTCGTGGGCCCACACCCCGCCGTACTGGCCGAAGGCGGAGCCGATGACGGCGGCGGGCTTGCTCGAGAGCGCACCGGCGCCGTAGGGGCGGGAGAGCCAGTCGATGGCGTTCTTCAGCACCGCCGGCATGCTGCCGTTGTATTCGGGGGAGACGAGCAGGACGGCGTCCGCGTCGGCTGCCGCGGCGCGGAGGGCGTCGGCGGCCTGGGGGCGGTCGGCGTCGTTGTCGATGTCCTCGTTGTAGAACGGGACGTCGTTCAGCGCATCGAACGTGACGACGTCGACGGCTTCGGGGGCATGTGCGGTGGCCGCCTCCGCGAGCTGGCGGTTGATGGAACCCTCGCGCAGGCTTCCGACGAGGGTCAGGATCGTGGTGGTCATGGTTTCTCCCAATGCTGTGGGGCCGTTCGGCCGGGCGTTCGGTACTGCGACACGTGCGTCCCCTCCTGCAAGCGGACTGCGGTCCGTTTTATTCCGCCGCTATAGTGGCGGCATGCAGGGCGAGGAATTGCTCCGGGTCACGGGCGACGACGGAGAGCGGACCGATGCGGCACGCAACCGCCGTCTCATCCTCGATGCCGCGGCCGAGATCGTCGCGACCTGTGGTCCCGAGCGGCTGACGACGGATGCCGTGGCGCGGCGGGCAGGAGTGGGCAAGGGCACCGTCTTCCGGAGGTTCGGCAACAGGGCCGGCCTCATGCACGCGCTCGCCGACGAGGCAGGGCGTTCCTTCCAGCACGCCTTCATGGCCGGCCCTCCTCCCCTGGGGCCGGGCGCGCCACCCCTCGAGCGGCTGATCGCCTTCGGCGAGGCGAGTATCGAACGCATGCGGTTCGACGGGCAGATCCTCCGGGCGGCCGAGCAGCAGGGCGGACCGGACCTCGAACATCCGACGCAGCAACTCACGCGGCTGCACCTGTCCGTGCTGCTGCGCGGCCTGCACGTGCAGGATCCGGAACTGGGCGCCTACCAGCTGTCGGCCTTCCTGAACGCGGGCCTGCTGCTGCACCTGCAGGAGCACCGGGGCATGTCGAACGCCCGTCTGGCCGCGTCATGGCGTGCCCTCGTCTCCGCCCTCGCGGCGGACGCAGCTCGCCCCCGCGCTGGGGGCGGGCCCTTGTAGACTGGCAAGCGCCGGCGCCCTGCCGGCCGTCGAGTGAGGTGGTTGAGCGTGGAGGAGGTGCCCGAGCAGATGTCCGACTCCCCTGAGGCAGTCGAGGACGAGGCCATGGCCGGCCCGCGCCTCCACATCGTGGCCGACGACGTCGACCTCCTCCCCCCTGAAGCGGCCGCCGCGCGCCTCCAGGATCTGCTGGTCGATCATCCGGACGTGCACGCGTTCCTGCAGGAGCTGGCCGAGTTCACCGCCGAGACCCTCGGCACCCAGGGCGACACCTACTGCGGCATCACCCTGCAGCGTTCCGTCCACGAGCAGCTCACCGTCGGCAGCAGCGGGGAGAAGGCCAAGGCCATGGACGAGGTGCAGTACGAGCACGACGACGGCCCGTGCCTGCACGCCCTGCGCGTGCACGACGAGGTGTTCATCGCCGATGCCCGCACCGACGCGCGCTGGCCCGAGTTCATGCGCCACATCACGCGGAACGGGGTAGGTGCCATGTTCTGCCTGCCGCTGGATCTCGAGGGGTCGGCGCGTGCGGCCCTCAACCTGTACGCCGAGGACGCCTCCGTGTTCAGCGAGGAGTACCGGAGGGTCGCCCGCGCCTTCACGGTGCAGGCGTCGCAGGCCCTGAAGCTCGCTGTGCGCGTGGCGCAGCACGCCGCGACGGCGGAGGACCTCCACGCCGTGCTGCAGACCCGCACCGAGATCGATCTCGCCGTCGGGATCATCATGGGCCAGGACAACTGCTCGCAGAAGGACGCGTTCGACAAGATGCGGAGGGCCTCGAACTCCCGCAACGTGAAGCTCCGGGTGCTCGCCGCTGGCATGGTCGCCGGGCTGAACGGCACCGTCCCCCGCGCCCACTTCGACCCTTCCTGACGCTCGTGGGCCCGATCCCGCACCGGCCCGTCCGGACGGTGCTGGTGGGTTTCGGCCATGGCGGCAGCGTCTTCCACGCACCGCTGATCCGGCACGAGCCCGGACTGGATCTCGCCGTCGTCGTCACGCCGAGCCCGGAGCGCCGGGAGGCCGCGCGGGCCGCATATCCGACCGTCCTGGTGGCCGCCACGCTCGACGACGCGCTCCAGGCCGTGCCGGACCTCGGCCTGGCCGTCATCGCCACCCCGCACGCCACGCACGCGCCGCTGGCCGCCGCGGCGCTCGCGCGGGGCCTGCACGTGGTGGTCGACAAGCCCCTCGTGGTGCACGCCGACGACGGCGGGCGGCTCATCGACGCAGCACGCGCAGCCGGCACGCTCCTCGTGCCGTTCCACAACCGACGGTGGGACGGGGACTTCCTGACGGTGCGGGCAGTGGTCGCGGCGGGGGGCCTGGGCGAGGTGCGCTTCTTCGAATCGGCGATGGAGTCGTGGAAGCCGTCCATCAGCAAGCCGTGGAAGCGCGCCGCCGGGCCGGCGGACGGAGGTGGCGTGCTCTACGACCTCGGCTCGCACCTGATCGACCAGGCGCTCGCCCTCTTCGGGCCGGCGGTCCCCGTGTACGCCGAACTGCGCAGCGACCGCGGTGGAGCGGCCGAGGACTCGGCGTTCCTCGTCCTGCGGCATGACGGCGGGGTCACCAGCCATCTGCACGCGGGGACCCTCGCGCCGCTCGCCCGGCCCCGCTTCCGTGTGACCGGGGCGCAGGGCGGACTGACGATCACGGGCACGGACCCGCAGGAGGCACTGCTCGCGGCGGGCGTGCCGCCGGACGGCCTCGTGGACGCGGCCGATGCCCTGATGGTGCCGCCCCGGGGCATGATGGGGCGCGACACGGACGCCGAGGCGCTCGTCGTCGGCCCCGGCCGGTACCCGGACTTCTACGCCGGACTCGTCACGGCCCTCCACGGGGACGGGCCGCCGCCCGTGCAGGCGGTCGAGGCCCTCGACGTCGTGCGGCTGATCGAAGAGGTCCACGCCGCGTACCCGCTCAGGCTGCGGGGCCCCTGACCGGGCGGAGTCGCCCGGTCAGGCGCCCGGCAGTACTAGACCAGTGCCGACCAGTCCTTCGCCAGCTCCAGGCCGTGCGCCTCGGACACCGAGTGGTGTGCCACCCGCCCCGACGCGACGTTCAGCCCGCGCGCCAGCGAGGGGTCCGCGTCGAACGCGGCGCGGACGCCCCGGTCGGCCAGCGCCACGGCGTACCGCAGCGTCACGTTGGTCAGCGCGTAGGTCGACGTGTTCGGGACGGCGCCGGGCATGTTGCCCACGCAGTAGAAGAGTGATCCGTGCACCGTGAAGGTGGGGTCCTCGTGCGTGGTGACGCGGGAGTCCTCGAAGCACCCGCCCTGGTCCACGGCGATGTCCACCAGGACGCTGCCCGGCTTCATCCGGGAGACGAGCTCGTTCGTGACGAGCTTCGGGGCCCGGGCGCCGGGGATCAGGACGGATCCGATCACCAGGTCCGCATCGAGGACGGAGGTCTCGATCTCCAGGGAGTTCGAGGCGATCGTCTTGACGCGTCCGGCGTACAGGGCATCGATCTCCCGCAGCCGGGCGATGTTGATGTCGAGGATGGTGACCTCCGCGCCCGTGCCGACCGCCATCGCCGTCGCGTTGGTGCCCGCGACGCCTGCCCCGAGGACCACGACCTTGGCGGGGCGGACCCCTGCGACGCCGCCGAGCAGCAGGCCGGGGCCGCCGGCCGGCGCGGTCATGACCTGCGCGCCGACCTGGACGGACAGGCGGCCGGCCACCTCGGACATCGGGGCGAGCAGGGGCAGGGCGCGGCCGTCCTGGACGGTCTCGTAGGCGATCGCGGTGACGCCGGCGTCCACCAGCGCGCGAGTCAGTTCGGGTTCCGCCGCGAGGTGGAGGTAGGTGAAGAGGATGAGGCCCTTCCGGAACCGGTGGTACTCGGCGGCGACCGGCTCCTTGACCTTCAGGACCATGTCCGCGCGCGCCCAGACGTCGTCGGCGGCATCGACGAGCTCGGCGCCGGCGGCCTCGTAGGCCGCGTCCGTGATGTTCGAGCCGACGCCCGCTCCGCGTTCCACGAGCACGGTGTGCCCGTGGGCCCGGAACTCGTGCACGCCGGACGCCGTGATGGCGACGCGGAACTCGTTGTTCTTCACTTCTCGGGGGACGCCGATGATCATTGGGTTCTCCACGGGTTCGATCGGGCGGACGGGGTAGCTCCAGAATAGGGAGCGGCGAGGAGCGCTCCGCCGGGGCTCCTCCGGTCGCCGCGTGGCCCCTCGTGCGGAAGGCCGTGCCGCGTGGCCTCCAATGCCCGCCGCGCCGCGGTTCCCGGGCGGATGTGAGCTGGGCCACTAGCAGATCGATGCTGGAGGGGCTATCGACAGATGTCGAGTCCGGGAGCGGCAAGTGTCGCCCCTGACGGCCTGCCCGCCTACTGTGGGGCTGTGCAGAACCAGCAGATCGAGGACCTCGTCGAGTCGCTCGCGCAGACGCTCGGGCGCGGCCTGTCCCTCGAGGATCCCGACGGCGTCCTCCTTGCGTACAGCAGTCACCAGACCTCCGCCGACCGCGTACGGGTGAACTTCCTGCTGAGCAAGAAGGTCCCTGCGGATGTGAGCGAGTGGCAGCTCCGCCACGGGATCGCGCAGGCCGTCCGTCCGGTCGCCGTCCCCGCGAACGAGGACCTCGGGATGCTGGGACGGGTGTGCGTGCCGCTCCTGGTCCGGGGGTTCCGCGTGGGCTACCTCTGGGTGCAGCAGCATTCGAGCGAGGATCCCGCCCCGGGCATCCTCGCCGCCCTGCCGGCGGTCCGGCCGACGGTCGACCGCCTCGCCGAACTGCTGCTCGAGACGGACACGGCGTCCTCGGAGCGGCGCACGCAGCGGGAGGCCACGTTCCTCGCCGCCTGCCACGGCGTCGCCGCAGCGGTGGAGGACCTGCGCGGCTGGCGTGAGCTCGGCGGGCACGGACCGTGGCGTGTGGCCCTCGTCCACGAGCTGTCCGAGTCATCGGCCCGCGCCGGGAGGGAGGACCCGCTCGAGGCCGCCCTGCTCCAGCGCACCATCGCCCTGCAGGCGACGGTCGGGGTCGAGCCCGTCCGCTTCAGCGCAGGGGCGTCCACGCACTCGGTCCTCCTGTGCGAGGCCAGGGTGGGCCGCAGCGCCCTCCAGCATGTGGTGGACCGGTGCCGGGTCGAGGTGGTCAAGCGGACAGGACGTCCTGCAGGTCGGTTCGTCCTGGGCCTCAGCGAGCCCGCCGCCGATCCACGGGACTTCGCGGACGCGTTCCGGCAGGCCCAGCACGCGGCCCAGGCCGACGCCGTGGATCCCCAGCTCGGCGGGGTGTCGGCGTTCGCCGAGATCGGCGTCTACCAGTTCCTCGGCGCGATGGGGTGGCAGGTCCCGGCGCACGGCAGCGTGCGGTTCGACGAGCTGTGCGAGGCGGACCGCCTCGAGGAGCTCCTACCGGTCCTGGAACTGCTGTACGACAAGAACGGTTCGGTGCAGGATGTGGCCGCGCAACTCCACCTCCACCGCAGCAGCGTCTACAACCGGCTGACGAGGATCCGGTCGATCATCGGCGCGGACCCGCTCGCCGGGACGGTGCGCCTGGAACTGCACCTCGCGCTCAAGGCACGGCGGTGGCGCTCCCGGCCCCGCTTCGAGCAGTCCTAGGGCCGCCGGAGCACGACGATGCTACGCCTCGCCGGGCTCCTTGCCGGAGGGGTCCGAGCGGCGAAGCTGGCTGCGCAGCCAGTCCTCGACGTCGGCCCGGCGCAGGCGCCGGTGCGATCCGCGGTATTCCACCGGCAGGGTGCCGGCGTCGGTGAGCTTGCGCAGGTAGCTGTGCGAGATCCCGGCGAGCTCGGCCGCCTGCGAGGTGGTGAGCAGCTCGGCGACCGTGGTCACCTGGACGGCGTCGCCGTCGGACAGGCGGGCGAGGAGGTCGACGACGGCGGCCTGGGCCTCCCCGGGAAGCCGGTGTGCGGTGCCGTCGACGAACACGGTGACGTCGGCGCTGCTGCCGAGTGCGCGGCGCAGGGGTGCGGCCTGTTCCGGCGGAAGTGCCGCCGTGGATCTGGGGGCCCTGATGGTCATGGGGCCATTGTGCCAGTCGGGCCCGTAGCCTGCGTGATTACGTGGGTTCTTGGGGTTCCGCATCGAGTAGTAAAGGTCTATGGTCGCCGTATACGTACCCCAAGTACCTGCACCCAGCGTCGGTTGCAGGTACGGAAACGGTGAACCTCATGACAACAATCGATCACGGGCGGAGCCTGCGTACCAGTAGCTCCGCCGTCTCAATCCCGCCCACCGAAGAAGCCCCCGCCTGCCCCCTGTGCCGCACGGACGACTACCTGATCTTCGAGGAGTTCGTGCCCGCACGCCAGGCCGACCATTCCACCGATCTCCTCCCTGCGAGCACGAGCTACACCTGCTCCGAGTGCGGCACCTTCAATGCACATGCCGTCCCGGAATCGTGGCGTCCGCCGCAATGGTTCTGGTACAACTGACCGGTTCTCCCGCGCCCCGTCACGTGCCCGCATCGACAGGGCCCGCTTGACCTTTACGCAGCGTCAATTCCTACTGTTGAATCCTTCCGCTGCACCGTGCGGCGGAAGGAGGTGGACGAGGAGGACGACGTGGAATACCCGATCACCGCCGTGGCTCGGCTCGCCGGCACCACGAGCCGGACCCTGCGCCACTATGGTGACGTCGGCCTGCTGGTACCGTCCCGCGTGGGCGCCAACGGATATCGGTTCTACGACGGCCCGGCACTCGTGAGGCTCCAGCGCATCCTGCTGCTGCGATCCCTCGGACTGCCGCTACCGGCCATCCGTGCGGTGCTCGACGACGGCGGTGCGGTTGCCCCGGTATCCGCCCTGCGGTCCCACCTCGACCACCTCCGCGGTGAGCAGCAACGCCTAGACCGCCAGATCAGTGCGGTCCTCATGACGGTCGAGGCCCTGGAACGAGGAGAGGAACCCATGCCTGAGAAGATGTTCGACGGATTCGACCACACGCGCTATCGGGAGGAGGTCGAGGAGCGGTGGGGCAGCGATGCCTATGCCCAGGGCGATGCCTGGTGGCGCGGGCGGACGGACGAGGAGAGGGAGGCGTTCGGCCGGGAGGTCGCGGAGCTCAATGCGGGCTGGGCCGACGCCGCGACCCGGGGTGTGGCACCGACCGGTGGCGAAGCCCAGGAGCTGGCCGGGCGCCACATCGCCTGGCTCTCCTCCGTCCCGGGCGTGCCGCGCGACGACGAGGGGGCCCTCCTGCCCGAGTACGTTCGGGGACTCGGGGCGATGTACGTCCAGGACCCGCGGTTCGCGGTGAACTACGGTGGACCGGGCGGTGCGGGCGGCGCTCGAGGCCTGGCTCGCTCGCTCCTCCTGACCGTCGGCGGTGGACCTTCGAAGACGGCTCGATGGCGGCGGTCGACTGCGCACCGATCGCCGTACCATGAGGACCACCATGAGTATCTGTATCCCCCGCGGTGTGGCCCTTGCCGTGATCGGTCTCGGCGCGGCGGCGTTCATCACCTCCTGCAGCCCGGGATCAGGCGACGGGAACCCGCCGTCCCCGGAGGACGCGACGCCGTCGCAGGGCCGGGCGACCGCTCTTGCCGAGCCCGTCACCGTCGTCTCGGGTCTTCAGGCGCCGTGGTCGGTCGTGTTCGTCGATGGGGTGACACTCATCAGTGAGCGGGACAGCGCCAGGATCCTCGAAGTCCTCGATGACGGTTCCACCCGTGTGGTCGGAACCGTCGAGGGCGTCGCCGGGGCAGGGGAGGGGGGCCTGCTCGGGTTGGCGGTCGACGACGAGCAGCGGCTCTACGTCTATTCCACGGCCGCGGACGGCAACCGCATCCAGCGCTTCATCCTCACCGGGACTGCCGGCGGACGTGCGCTGGGGGAGGCGGAGACGCTGCTCGACGGCATCCCGTCGGCGAACGTCCACGACGGTGGCCGCCTCGCCTTCGGCCCCGACGGGATGTTGTACGCGACGACCGGGGACGCGGGCCGCCGCGACGCCGCCCAGGATCGTGGCTCGCTTGCAGGGAAGATCCTTCGCATGACTCCCGACGGGGAGGTCCCTGACGACAATCCGTTCCCCGGTTCCCTCACCTACAGCTACGGGCACCGCAACCCCCAGGGCCTGACCTGGTCCGACGACGGCACGCTGTTCGCCACCGAGTTCGGGCAGAACACCTGGGACGAACTCAATATCATCACCCCCGGGGCCAACTACGGCTGGCCCGCCGTCGAAGGCGTGGCCGGCGAGGACGGCTTCACCGATCCCGTCCAGCAATGGGACCCCGGTGCGGCGAGCCCCAGCGGCATGACGTACCTGGAGGGCACCCTCTACATCGCCAACCTCCGCGGCCAGGTGCTGCGGACCGTGCCGACGGCCGACCCCGGCCGGTCCGTGGACTACTTCACCCGCGATTACGGCAGGCTTCGAGACGTCACCACCGGACCCGACGGCGACCTCTGGATCCTCACCAGCAACACCGACGGACGAGGGAATCCCTCCGACAAGGATGATCGGCTCCTGCGCCTGCCCGTCCAGGCCCCCTGACGGCCTCTCATCCTGTCCCATGACACCGCATCGTGCCTGACAGGAGGCCGGTCCTACCAGGGGCCCACCGACCTGTCCCGGCCGGCGCGTTTGGCGCTGTACAGGCGGAGGTCGGCCTCCTGCAGCAGGTCGGACGTCGTCGCCCCCGGTTCGCAACCGGCGAAGCCGATGCTCACGGTGAGGCGGAGGCCGGCGTCGATCTCGGGCCACCGGAGCTCCCGCATGGCGGACAGCACCCGCTCCGCCACCTGCTGCTGGTCGGCGTCCTGCTGCAGGACCAGCAGGAATTCCTCTCCTCCGATCCGGGCGACGTGCTGGACCCCGCCGCACGCCTGGAGGGCCGCGGCGACGGACACCAGCACGTCATCGCCCGCGGCGTGCCCGTAGCGGTCGTTGACCAGCTTGAAGTGGTCGAGGTCGAGGATGGCCAGGGACGCCGTCCACGGTCCGCCGGCCTGCCAGGTCCGGACGACGTCGGGCAGCGTGTCCTCGACCCACCGCCGGTTGCGGACCTTCGTCAGCGGGTCGACGGCGACGGCCGCCTCCGCCTGTTCGGCGCGTTCGAGCGCCTCGGTGACATTCTGCTCGGCGAACAGGTGGTCCACCCGGGAGCGGCGGGCCTCGATCCACCGGCTCCGCGCCGCCTGGTGGAACTGCCGGTGGAGTTCGTAGGCGAGCCGGAAGTCGGCCGCGGACGCGGCGATGGCGGCGCGCTCCTCCAGGACGGTGGAGGCGACCTCCTCGAGCGCGTGCCGCACGGTGATCTGTTCCGCCCGGTCGAGGGCGAGCCGCGCCGCGGGGAGGTTGCCGACCCCATGGTGGGCCTGCGCGAGCAGGAGCATCCGGGTGGCCCGTGTCTCGGGCTGCGACGTCGCGGCGTCGTCGTCCCCGGCCCGCTCCAGTACGTCGAGCGCATCCCAGGGACGATTGTCCGCCAGGTGACCGCGGGCAAGGACATCCGAGAGTTCGGCTTCGAGCTCCGGGGACGTGGCGATCACGGCTTCCAGCCGCCGCATCCAGAAGCGGGCCTCGTCCGGCATCGACTCGTCGAGCGCGGAGTGGAACGCGTTCGACGCGATCCGGGCCAGGAGCTCGGGGTCGGCCAGCTGGTCCGCGAGGGCGAGCGCCCGGCGGGACACGTCGAAGCCGTGCTGCAGGAGCCCCGCGACCAGGAGGCCGAGCGCCTGACGCGTCAGGAAATTCGCCCGGAGCCGGGGCAGCTCGGTGCCGTCCAGCAGTGTGACGGCGATCGTCGCCTGCTCCGCGCCGGAGCCGGAGTGGCCCGCGATGAGATCCATCATCGCGATCAGGGCGTGGCAGCGGCTCGCGAGCCGCGCGTCGCCCTGCTCGGTGGCCCATTCGAGGATCTCCTGGCCCCGTGTCCGCGCGCCGGGCGCGCCATCCGTGCGGGCCAGCGCGTCGAGCCCGATGACCTCGGCCCAGAACGCGACGTCGAGCCGCCCGAGCGTCTCCGCGAACGCCCTGATCTCGGCGGCGTCCGCCACGGCACGGGGAAGATCGGCGCTGGTCTCGACGGCTTCGAGGGTCGCGATGAGGTCGCTCTCCTGCGCGAGGCGCAGGGAACCGCTCTTGATCACGGTGTCGTTCATGGTGTGGCTCCAGGGTGGTCGAGGCAGCGCTGTCCTGCTGACCGTGGAGCGTGAACGAGACCATGGTGTGGCGCTGATGTGCCGGATGAGACTGGTGTGCTCAGTCTGCCGTGCCGGGGGCGCCACCTCAAGGGCCCCGGCTCACGGATTTCGTCGCGCCGCGCAGCACTCCGGCGCCGCCGGTCTGGGGCGTAGCTGGCTGCAGCCGAAACGGCTTCCGGCCCCTTTGCAGCGGCAGCTGCGCCGAGATCCACAGCCGCGGGTCGGGAGCCGCGTTCGTGTCGGACCTCGTCTATGCGGTGTTCACCGCCGCCCAGCACGCCGCACGACGGGCCGGCGGACGCTGCAGGTGCCGCTCGTGGCTGACCTGTGAAGACCTCCCACGGCGGCGGGGCCATCGTCCGCACCATCCCCTGGTCCCGGGACAAGATCCTTACCGCCCGCGTCGGAGCTACCGTCGACCACATCCAGGCAGGACACCACCCATGACCAACCCCTTCGACGGCGCAGCGGATGGTGCAGCCGCCACTTCACCTAACGGTTATGAAGAGAAGGAGGGTTTCGCGTTCACCCCGGAGGAGTTGGTCGACTGGGTGGAGTCCCTGGTCGCGATGCTCGAGTCGGTGGACCGGTCCCAGAACCGGTACTGGTTCTCCCGGTGGTGGAAGCATGCCGAAGCCGTGGACAGGTTCCGGGCCCTGCATGAGCAGTGGCTGGAGGCACAGGCTGACGGTGGGATGTCGTCCTGGTGGATCGACCACCACGACCGCCACGCCACCGTCCTCGTCGCCCAACGTGGCCGCTTCGGAGAATGCGGCACCACACACATGAAGAAGACCGCCCGCCGGATCCTCGCCACGGAACAACCTCCCGTCGGCTGGTCTTGGTAGGGACGAAGTGACGCTTTGGGACAGGGCGGGGGCCGGCTTCATAAGAGATCCAAGCGGCAACTCATCTAGGTGGTCAGCCCGCTGAGCAGGTTGACGATGGCTTGAGCAGTGGCCGTGCCGACATCCTGCTGCCACTAGCCGCGGCGGCTGAGCAGCGGGGGTGCTGCATGAACGGTTGCTCACCTCAAGACTCCCCAGGGCCATCGCGAACCGCTCAGGCAAAGGGCGCGCTGGTGTCGTGGACATTGGGCAGGACCTCGGCGGGCGTGTCCTCCCACGCATCCCCCAGCCCAATGAGCAATTGCCGGAGCAAACGGGCGAGTTGGTCCTGCTCGGACGGGTTGAGGGTGGCCAGGAGGACGCGTTCGTTTTCGACATGGTCAACCAGCGCGCCGTCGAGCACAGCTCTCCCCTTCGCCGTCAGCTCAACAATCACACTTCGTCGGTCCGATGGGTCAGGCTCACGCTCTATGAAGCCCTTGGTAGTCAAGCGGTTCAAGCGGTTCGTCACTGCTCCGGAGGTGACCATGGCTCCGCCCAACAGCTCTGCGACAGTCATCCGGAAGGGTTCGCCGGAGCGTCTCAAAGTGGCCAAAACATCGAACTCTCCAGGTTGCAGGCCATGCGAGGCGAGGGCTCGAGCGATGCTTTTGTCCAACAGCGAGGAGGTGCGGCTGATGCGCCCCACGACGCCCATGGGAGAGACATCTACATCTGGGCGCTGTTGTCCCCACTGGGTCAACAGCCGGTCGACTGCGTCCTTCATGAAATCTCCTGTCATCTGAACCGTATCTGCCGGACCCCCATGCTTGATAATTTAACATTAAGTAGTTCAATGTTAAGAGAATTGCAGTCTGCCCTGGACTGTCCCCTCTGACAGGAACCCTCGCTATGTCGACTATTGAAATCAACCCCTCTACCTTCGTAGGACTGCCGGTGCGGAGGTCCCCCGAAGTCGAAGAAGCACTTCACAACGGCCAACCGGTTGTCGCTTTGGAGTCCAATGTGGTCTCGCATGGGCTCCCACGGCCGCTGAATCTGGAGTCGGCCCGCATTGTCGAAGAGGCCGTCCGTCATGGCGGAGCCGTGCCTGCAACCACGGCAATCATCGCCGGGCAGTGCGTTGTTGGTTTGAGCGCAGACGAGCTCGAGCAACTCGCGACGACCGACGGAGTGAGGAAGGCCAGTAGCCGAGGATTGGCGGCGTGTCTGGCTTCTGGAGAAGTCGGCGCAACGACCATCGCGGCAACCATGGTGATTGCCCATGTAGCCGGCATTCGAACAGTGGCCTCGGCTGGCTTGGGCGGCGTGCACCGGGATGCCGAGAAGACCTTCGATATTTCAGCAGACTTGGTTCAACTCACCCGCTCCCAGGTAATGCTCGTGTGCGCTGGAGCCAAGACCATCCTGGACCTGCCAAAAACACTGGAGTACTTGGAGACCCAGTGTGTCCCGGTTATCGCCTATCGCAGCGATGACTTCCCGGCCTTCTATGTCGCCTCCAGCGGACTCAAGAGTCCTGCCCGGATCGATGACGCCAGGGAGCTCGCGAACGCGGCCCGATTCCACTGGTCAGTCCCCGGCGCAGGTTCCTTGGTGGTCACCCATCCGCTCGGAGCCAGCCAAGCGCTGGACAGAGAGACAATCGAGAACGCCATCCAGCAGGGACTGGCCGAGGCTGAAGCCAGCAACATCAAGGGAGCTGCGGTGACAAAGTTCCTTATGCGCGCCGTAGACCGGGCAACGAATGGAGCATCTTCGGTAGCCAACGCGGCGGTCTTGGCCAGCACTGCTGGCGTCGCAGCGGACATCGCACGCGCCTGGTCACAGGTATCTGCTGAGGTTTCGCTGTGATGGTCCGTGCCGTGGAAACAGCGGTCGAGGCGACCGTTCAGTCCGTCCTCTTCGACCTCGACGGAACCCTGATGGACACCCCCCGGGCGATCGCGGCTCAGCTTGTCGTGGCCGTTCAGCAGACTACCGGGCGCGCGCCGTCTCTCTCCGAGGCCAAGGGGCTGATTGGCCGGCCCCTGCCCGAGCTGTGTGCAATGCTCGCCGAACTGGAGCCGGGTTCCAGTCGGGTCGGCGAGGTCGTCGAAGCGTACCGCCACCTCTACCGCACTGAAGTGGTTCCGATGGCGGCATCGCTGGTGTTTCCAGGCGTCATGGAGGGCTTGGCCTTGCTATGCGAGCACGGGATGAAACTGGCTGTGGTCACCAGCAAGCAGGGTGACAGTGCCCGGCTCATCCTCGAAGCATCAGGAATGCGCAAGTTCTTCACCACAGTGGTCGGCGTCGATGACACTGTGCTGCCGAAACCGAATCCCGACCCGGCGCTGCTGGCGCTGCAACGCCTCGGAGTCGACTCCCGGGAAGCCGTTTTCGTCGGGGATACCGCCCATGACATCCGCACTGCACAAGCCGTTCCTATGCGCGCGATCGCCGTCACGTATGGCGTGGGGACCGCAACAGGACTGCAGGCGCTGTACCCCCAAGGGATTGCCTCAGACTTCAGCTCCGTGGTCAACCTGTTACTTCCACTTGCTCCCTACGGAAATGGGCAGAACCGATGACAATTCTTCAGCCGCTCACGTCTGCAGTCCAGACGCTGCCGCCCAATGCTCACCCCCTGCGCCGCACCCCCGGGTTGCTTGCGCTGCATGCGGCGGCCCGCAACCGCGAAGCCTCCCATGCCGAATTCGTGACCGCAGCCCGGCGCATCATGCGGCTCTTGCTGGAGGAATCGCTTGCCTACTTGCGTTACGAGGACCGGCTCGTGACCACTCCTACTGGCTTCCCTTTCCCTGGCACAACTTTGGTTCAGCCCGAACTGTTTGCTGTCTCAGTTCCCCGCGCAGGGGATGCCCTCGAGGCCGAGCTTCGCGACATCTGCCCCGGCACACGATTCGGAAAGATACTCATTCAGCGAGACACGGTTACAAAACTGCCTCGAATGTTCTACCAGAAGCTCCCCGAACAGATCGCTGGGCATCAGGTCCTGCTCCTTGACCCCATGATGGCGACCGCTGGAACCGCGGGCCTGGCTATCCAGGTTTTGCAGGACGCGGGCGTGGCCGAGGAAGACGTCGTACTGGTCAATGTACTGACGTGCCCGTCTGCCCTTGAAAAGCTGTATGAGCGCCACCCGAGGGTGCAGGTCGTGACGAGCTACGTTGACGACACCTTGACCGACGAGGCCTTCATGCGTCCCGGCATAGGCGACTTCGGTGATCGGTTCTACGGAACGACGCAATGAGAAGTGCCGTGGTCTCTGATCCTGCTGTCGGTGCGCTGAGGTTCCAGACGCTTTCGCTGACAATGGCCGCTGCCTTCGCGCCAGTTGTCTGGGGCTCCACATACCTAGTGACCACCGAATTCCTGCCGGCCGATCGTCCCATGACCGCCAGTGTCCTGCGCGCGCTACCCGCCGGGCTGCTATTGCTGCTTCTGGCGCCGGGGCTTCCACCTGCTGGCTGGAGGTTGAAAACTGCTGTGCTGGGCGCGTTGAACATTGGTGCATTCTTCCCGCTCCTGTTCCTCGCGGCCTACCGTCTCCCGGGGGGACTGGCAGCTGTCGTCGGGTCGATTCAGCCGCTGGTGATCCTCGGACTGTGCCTCGTGCTGGGTTGGGGCCGCCCGCGGACGGCTCAAGTGTTGTGGTCGTTTGTGGCATTGGCAGGGGTCTCGTTAGTCGCCCTCACCGGTCAAAGCACGGTGGATGCCATCGGGCTGGCTGCAGCGGCCGCCGGGGCATTCAGCATGGCCATAGGTTTGCTCCTGACCAGACGCTGGGGAGTGGCGCCTGGGATGCATCCGCTGACGTCCACTGCCTGGCAGCTGATCGTGGGAGGAACGCTGATCGTTCCCCTGATTCCCTTAGTGGACCATGGCGCCTGGCAACTCGACGCGCCAGCCGTGCTCGGCTACGCCTGGCTGTCTGTAATCGGCGGAGCCCTTGCCTACGCATTATGGTTCCGTGGAGCCCGCGCCCTTCCCTCCGCCAATATGGCGTTGCTGGGTGTGCTCAGCCCGCTGACGGCCGCGGTGCTCGGCTTGCTCGCACTCGACCAGTCGCTCTCACCCCTCCAGTGCTTGGGCTTCGCTCTTGCCCTCCTCGGATCCATGCTCGGCCAGATCAAGCGGACGCCGGTGCACCCGAACCACGTCTGACCCCTCCATCCCTAGCTCACCCATTAACGTCTGCGTGCCCAATTACCTCTGGAGATTTGATGACCTCTGTCCCTGCCCCGAAGACCCTCACCGAGATGCTTCGCTATCAGGTAGCCGCCCATCCGCAGGCCGTCGCATCGATCGACGCGGACGGAAAGCTCACCTTCGAAGAGCTGTTGAGCCGCGCAGATTTCGCCGCTGCCGCCTTGACCGCGGCTGGTGTCGGCCCACGAGACACCATCGGACTGTTCATGGCTCCCTCGAACCATCTGCTGATCGCCACGTGGGCGATCCTCAGCGCCGACGCGTCATATCTTCCACTAGCCGTCGACTACCCGGCAGAGCGCATTTCCTACATGATCTCGGATTCCAAGATTCGCCATGTAGTGGTCGACGGTGGGAGCTACGAACTGATAGAGCATCTAGTTCCCGAGCACGTTCAGGTGCTACGGATCGAACAGCTTTTCCAGGCTGGACCGAAGCGAGATTATTCTGCGTACACGGAGGACCTGCCCGCTTATGTCATCTACACATCCGGCAGCACGGGCCGCCCGAAAGGGGTGGTAATCGGGCATCCCGCAATCGTGAACCAGATGCAGTTCTTGGCCGAGTCGGCGGGCCTGAACCCCGGCGAGCGCATTCTTTTGAAGACGCCGATCAGCTTCGATGCCGCACAGTGGGAGTTGCTAGCAAATGCGGTAGGCGCCACCATCGTCGTTGGGCCTCACGGCGTTCACCGCGATGCTGAGCTGATCAGCAATCTGGTGCTCGAGTACGAAGTGAGTCTGCTCCAGGCAGTGCCCACACTCTGGACAGCACTGCTCGAGACGGGGAAGTTGACGCGATGCCGCTCATTGAGGGGCCTGTTCAGCGGTGGTGAGGTCCTGCCCAGCCGTTTAGCCCGCGAGCTGCTCGCCACCCTTCCGCAGGCCCAACTCGTCAACCTCTATGGCCCCACCGAAACAACGATCAACGCCACGTGGCTTCGCCTCTCGATCGGGGACATTCCAGACACCCCGGCTGTGAGCATCGGTTCTGCGGTGCCCGGGTGCCAAGTTCACATTCTCGACGCCGAGCTTCGACCGGTGCTCGATGGGCAGACCGGCGAGTTGTGCATCAGCGGATCGCAGCTCGCCTATGGGTACCTGCACCGGCCCCGACTCACGGCAGAACGATTTGTCGAGGCAGACGTCGACGGCCGGCCAGTGCGCCTCTACCGCAGCGGTGACGTGGCGCGGATTGACGCATCGGGCCAGGTAGAGTTCTGCGGTCGAATCGATGACCAGGTAAAGGTCAACGGCCACCGCGTCGAGACCGACGAGGTGCGTCTGGCCATTGAGGAGCACCACTGGGTACGCCAAGCAGCCGTGGTGCCGTGGCGCAGTCCGGAAGATGCAACGATACGGCTGGGTGCGTTCCTCGAACTGGATCCTGCAGAAGCGACGCTCATGGACCAGGATGCGGCAGGAGAGCATCACCGCTCGAAGGCCAGTCACGTTCAAGTACGGGCGCAGCTGGCTGGTCTCGGAGTGCGGAACTTCACCCATCCCCAACGCAGCGTCGTCCTGCCTGGGCGTGAGGGCACGCCGGAGCAATTCCAAGCAGCCTTCGCACGGAAGACCTACAGATTCTTCGAAGGCCTCCCGATCAGTGCTGCTGACCTGGTCGCGCTGGGAGAGTCACTCGATCAGCCGTGGGCGATTGGACCCCGTAGCGGTCTCGTCACCATCTCTGACGTTGCTGATGTGTTGCGATGGATGGGCCCGTTCCCAAGCAGCCAAAGACTTCTGCCCAAGTACGCCTACGCCTCTCCTGGCGCGCTCAACGCCACCCAGATCTACCTCGAGACGTCAGGAATGCCCGGCCTGGACGCCGGCATGTACTACTACCATCCGACCAAGCACGAGCTGATTCACGTAGGCCATCAGGCTGCCCGACTAAGCGCTCCAAGCCTTCGCCTTCATCTCGCGGGCCTGCCGAGGGTGATCGAGTCCGTGTACTCGACCAATGTCGTCGAAGTGCTTCATATGGAGGCGGGACACATGGTCGGAGTTTTGGACCGGGCGGCGGCTGCACGAGGTCTGCGCCTCCAGCCCGTTCCAAGCGTCGACTTGCCAGAGCTGGGTCTCACCGAGAAGTGGGAGAGCACCGGGGTATTCGATCTGATCGAATGTGTCGACGCAGTCCCTTCTGCGCCCTTGGTCGACCTCACATTCCAAATCCACGGCAAGGTCGCAGGAGCCCGCCACGGCACCTACTGCCTGAAGGACGGGACGCTGCACCGGCTCAGCAATCACGTCATCGAGCGTCGCCAGGTAATCGCCATCAATCAGGGCACCTACGATCGGTCATCCTTCGGTGTGACCCTCTCTTGCCGACGGGAACAGGGCTGGTCCGGATTCTTCGAGCTCGCCCGAGCCCTGCAGAAGCTGGAGATGAACGAGCAGGGCATCGGACTGATGTCCTCCGGCTACGCTTCACTGTCCGGACGTGAACTGCCTTCCGCCAGGCGGTATGACCAGATTGCCCGCGCTTGGGGACAGGACGAAAGCCGACTCTCGTACTTTGCAGTCGGCGGCTCCGTGTCAGCAGAGCAGGTCGCATCGACTGGCATGAAGGAGGACGCGGTGCATCTGCGCGGGCCCGAGGAGATCGTCAAGGATGACCTGCGCCGGATCTTGCCCCACTATATGGTTCCCTCGCGCGTGGAAGTGCTCGACAAGCTGCCCATGTCCAGCAGCGGCAAGGTCGACCGAGCGGCGCTGATCCAGCAGCTGGAGAGCGATCAGCGACCCCAACGGGCGGTCATTCTTCCAAGTTCCAAGCTGGAGACAGACTGCCTGAATGTGTGGTCGCGAATGCTCGACCGGGAAGTGCTTTCGGTATCCGATGACTTTTTCGACATCGGGGGCAACTCGCTTACCGCAGTGAAACTCATCAATGCACTCAACGAGCATTTTGGATCCAGCCTGCCAATTCAATCGATCTTCGAGGCGCCCACCGCACGGGAGCTCGCCGAGCGGATCCGCCAGGTCGCCCCTGCAAATGCCTCGCGCCTTGTGCTTCTAGCACCCGGTACCGGAGAGCCAGTATTTGTCTGGCCGGGCCTCGGAGGATACCCCATGAGCCTGCGTGGGCTTGCCGCCCGCATATCCCATGGACGCCCTGTATACGGTATTCAGGCATACGGACTCAACCCGGGGGAGAGTCCCTGTACAACCATGGAGGAGATGGTTGCGGCAGACGTAGAACCGGTTCTGGAAGCTGCAGAGGGCAATAGTGTGACCTTGATGGGGTACTCCTTCGGGGCCAGAGTGGCCGCAGAAGTAGCGCTTTGGCTAGAAGCGCGCGGTGTCACGGTCGACCGACTAACCCTCATCGCCCCCGGATCCCCCGAAATCGACGGGGTCCCAGACAGGCCTTGGAACGGACCGAACGCATTCTTGGACCCGTACTTCCGGATGATCCTCATGTCTGTATTCACCGGGAGCCTCGATGGTTTGCACAGGGACGCGCTTCTGGCGAAGGTGCGCACTCGAAACGAATTCATGGAGCTCCTGGCAGGACGGGTCCCCGCCCTTGACATGGCGTTGGCCTCCCGAATCATTGAGGTAGTTGCCGCTACTTACAGCTTCCGCTCCCAACCCGCCAGCGACATCCAGCAGGTTTTGTCGCAGACACAGGTCCTGATTGCAGCCGGCGACGGGCCGTCGTTCGCCTCCCCTTACCGGGATCGCATGGAAGCTCGAGGCGCAGTAGTGGAGCTTGAAGCCAATCATTACCAAGTCCTGCACGAGCCCACTGTTGACCTCACAGCCAACTTCATTATGGCGCTGCAGGAGCAGCCCGCATGATTCGGCAGCTACCCTACTCCGGTGACCAGAGGGACGCGGTGGTCGACGTCTACTGGGCACAGCGGAAAGATGCTGAGGCAGGAATCGATCGGATCCTCAGCGATCAGGAGCGGGTACGACTGAACTCAATCAAATGCTTGGACACTGCCCTTAGCTTCCAAATGGGACGTTCCATGCTGCGCCGCACGGTGGCACAGCGTCAGGGATGTCATCCCGAGAACGTCCCTGTACAGCTCTCAGGAGGAGCGCGGGGCAAGCCAACACTTCCCGGAACTGGTTGGGAAATCTCCCTGTCGCATTCAGGCCACTGGGTTGGTCTAGCGATCACAAAGGGAGCTGCTATCGGAATGGACATCGAGGGCGTCGACGAAGGGTGGGATCCCCTGCCGATCGCACCGCTGGTATGCACGCCCCATGAACGCCAGGAACTCTGGGGCGTCGCTGCGGGTTCACGGGCAAGAATGTTCACCCGCCTCTGGACCAGGAAGGAAGCGGTATTGAAGGCAACAGGGCAAGGCATCCGTCATGACCTCAATCAGCTGCAAGTCGGTCCTTCCTGCAGAACCCCGGTCGATGCCACATGGACTCCTGATGACCGTAGCCACCCAATAGTGCGCCTAGTTGACCTGCAGGACCGGCCTGAGGCTCTCGCCAGCCTTGCAGCACTTACCGCCGGAGCAGTGAAGGTGACCGAGCACGACGGTTCCGCACTGGTCCGCATCAATTGACTGGCAGGGTAGGGCAAGGGCCAGCCTCCGCTGCGAGAAGAGGGGATAGATGGAGGGATCTACCCGACGAGGTGCCCCGGCTGAAGTTGGCACCTGACCAATAGCCGAGACCCCGCCGCTTTCAGAATCAGTTCAGCCAAGTTCGAGCTTGCCAACCGCCCGGCAGCGCGCTTGTCAACCCTAAGCCTGCTTGCCGAGGAAGAACCGCGTGCCGCGACGAACAGTCGGGTGATACCGCGCGTTCATCAGCGGCGTACCGGCCGGTCAGTGGTCACCCTTCGCATTCAGCGCAGTACTTGTCGCCGTTCTTCTCCCGTGCGAGTTGGGTGCGGTGGTGGACGAGGAAGCAGGACATGCAGGTGAATTCGTCCTCCTGCACGGGTACGACCTGCACCATCAGTTCTTCCTCCAGAATGGCTCCTGGCAGGTCGAAACCTTCGGCAGTATCACCATCCTCGACGTCGATGACGGCCGTCTGCGTGGTGGTGCTGCGCTGGGCCTGGATGGCCTCGAGCGATTCGTTGGCTGGCTGGTCTTCCGGGCGAACGCGAGGCTCGTCGTAGTCGGTGGCCATGGTGTCTCTGAGTCCTATCGTCGTGGGGGCGTCGCAATAGGGTACATGCGCCCACCGGACTGGCTGGTCCGGTTGCGCTGACAGCCAATATCCAGCCTCCGACGCAGGACGCCTAGTTCACCTCTACACCGCGGCCCGGCCCAGCCCAGCGATATTGTGCATGCCGGCGCCGTGATGTTCTCACGTGTCCCCGCCCCAGGCCTTTGCTGCGGCATGTCAGCGGTGGTGGGCCTGAAGAATAGGGTCTACGACAACCTCTGATGTTGCCCTGCCCGATGAGTGCGGCTCGACGCTGCAGGCGCTGAAGGATAGCGTGCAGCGCGCTCGTCAGAGCACCCGGCGGGCAGTCAACACTGAGCTGGTTTGCAGTACATGACAGCATTCGCCAGACATGGGCCGGGAGAGTCAATTGCGCTACAGGTTCACCACCGTCCTCGATGAGAATCTCAGCGCCGAGGCTCGTGACCGGTATCCCGCGGCGGCCGTGGAGTACGGGGGTCCAGGAATCCCCTGGTGAGCACTTCGAAGTCGGCGGCGATGACTTCTACATCGACCTGCTGTTCTTCGACGTCGAGCAGGTGCGCTACTTCGTCATCGAACTCAAGACCGGCACATTCCAACCCCAATACTGTGGGAAGCTGTGTCGCCCCGGTCGATGACAAGCTCAGCCGCGAGGCACACAACGACACCGTCGGGATCCTGATCTGCGGCAGCATGAACGACCACATCGTCCGTCAAGCGCTCGGTCGATACGAATCACCGATAGCGGCATCGACCTACACCTACGAGAACCTGCCGGCGGCAGAACAGCGCGCTGCCGGTAGCTAATGACCTCACCGCAGCCTTCGACCAGATCGGCTCGATTAGCGACGAGTAGAGGCATTGTCAACATCGGTTGATTCGACGTCGGCTATTGCCCCCAACTAGTCGTGCTGCCTCAGGAACCGATCGTGGGTGTGGCCCTGACGGCGTTGATAGTCCTGTCGGCCACGACCTGGGCGTCGCTTCCCGAATCGAGGATCGTGTTCCGGGCTGACCCGGCGTCGACCATAACGGTCGTGACGGCCCGATCGTCCGCAGCCTCGGTCGTCAGCAGGGCGTCCACCTGCGCCTCGAAGCAGGAGTCGCTCGACGTGGAACGGACGTCCAGCGCCACCGCGTGATTGTTGGAGACGAAATTGCCTGCCCCCGCGACCAGCCGGACGATCACCGGCGCCGCACCTGTCGGCCGGATGTCCTGTGCGTCGATGATGTGGGAGAAGTGGTTGCCGATGACGGAATTGTTGTTGCCGCTGATACGGAGAAGCCCGTCGCGGTCATCCAGCCCGTTGTCGACGCCCTGGAAGGGTATCCACGGCTCCTGGTCACGCAGGAAGTGATTCGTGGCCACGAGGTTCTCCGAACTGTTCGCCGCGAGGATCAGCATCCCGGGGTAGAACGAATGCAGACGGTTGTTGGTGACGCTCGACCGCGTGACGCCCTCGAGGTGAACGCTGCTCGCGCCGCGGGGGAAGACGTTGTTCGCGGTGATCAGGAGCCCGCCATGGTTCTCCGCGTAGATCGAGTGACCCTTGGGCCCCGCCCCGATGAGGTTGTCGGTGATCTTCGACGCCTGTCCCCAGCCGCGCAGCTCGATGCAGCTTCCGCATTCGGCGATGAAGTTGTCATGCACGGACAGCGCATCCGCGTTGTGGATGGTAAGCGCGTTCTCGAGGTAGACGAATCCCATGCCGGTGACGCGGAACGAGTCATTGGCGCTGGCGACATGGATGCCGGTCTTGCCGTTGACGTAGGTGTTCTCCGCCGGCATCCCTGAGTCGTCGGGGGTGAAGTGCAGCCCGTCGATGCAGAAGTTGGCGAATTCGACGGAGCTGATCCGGGGGCTCCCGGTTCGCTCGACGTGGAAAGCGGCGCCCTGGAATCTCTCCCGGTCTCCGTCGAGGGGGAGGTCGACGATGATGCGGCTTCCGCCCGGCCACAGCTCATGCAGGTGGGGCCATTCGGCTTCGGGAACGTTGAACCGGATGCTCGAGGACGTGAAGCCGTGTCCGGAGCCTTCGATCCTGAGGAAGCTGATATCGATGACCACCTGCGTACGGAGGTGGTAGTCCCCGGGTGGAAGGTAGATCACCGCTCCCGGCTTTCCGCCATCGTTCGCATCGGTGTCGGTCTGCCTGGCCTTGATGTCAGCGATGATGCTGTTGATCACCGCGCCGATGTCCTCGGATGGACTGCCCACGGCCCACGCGGTCACGTCATAGTAGTTGTTGCTCGACATTGGTTCTTTCCTTGTGATGTTTTCTCAGGTGTTCAAGGTGCGGGAGCTCAGACCGGGCGCCACATAGTGGTGTGGACGATTCGGGGGTTCTTCTCGGATTTCCTTTGCCAGTTCCTCTGATGTTGGCGGGTGCGCTCCCGCGCAGCGGACGGTAAGGGTTGCCGCAATCGACGCCAGGCGACCCAGCGATTCCAAGGCCGAAGGCCCCAGTCCGTGCGCGCTGCGCGTGGGAAGTCCGTACATCACGGCAGTCATGTAGGCTTCGCCGGCCCCGATCCAGAGCCAGCCGCGGATAGAGCCACCGTGCATCCTCGTCGCTGAGTTTGACCACTTCGGTGAAGGGGACGAGTTCCTCGAAGATGGTTCTCGCTTCGGCATGACTGCCCAGCAGAGCCGGGCGGATGTTGGGGTCGTAGGTGACGACACAGTCCTGGTATGCCTGCTTGATCAGCTCTCGAACACTGGCCGCTCCTGGTGCCAGGAAGGTAGCTATCGAGCCGGTATGCAGCACTTGGTGAAGGAATGCCGGAGCGACCTGTGGGAGGTCCCACCGGATATTGAAGTTGTACTGTGCCGATCCGTCGCGCGCTGACACCGCTGTCGCGGTTGCGGTGCTACCGCTGCCCTTGGAACCGGGCACAAGGCGGACACCGGCGCTGCGAAGGTGTGTCTCGATGGCGGCCGCATGGTGGTCATCGCCGATCGAGGTCAGCAGCGCGGTGTCGACGCCCAACCGGCCGAGCCCATAGGCGACGTTTGCAGGTGACCCTCCGGGGTGTTCCACAGTGCCTCGGGAAGAAACGACGATGTCCACGAGAGCTTCACCGACGACGACGACATCAGCGTTCGTCAAGCAGCGGTCGTCTGTTCGCCGGCCTGTTGGCATTACGGGCCTTTCTTGGGTCTATCCCGGTACCGAGGAAAGAAGGGTGAACGATGCACGTGCTCGTGGCATGGGATACGGGGTGCACGGTGGGCTCGCCGAACGTGGGCCTCACACGATGGCTCACCCCGGATGTCGTTGATGCGCGGTCAGCTGGACCTATGACACCAGCATCTTCTCGTCAGGAAACGTCGACGTAGCGTCGATCCCCTACAGGCGGGTGGTGGGCACCCATCATGGTGAGCTTGCCGTCGACCCAGGCCACGGGCTGGGGGTCGGTGATCCTGCCGACGAAGGCCCCGGTGTCGTCTGCGTTCTCGAAGGCGAGCATCTGCCACTGGCCTGCACGGTCCTGGATGAGTCGTCCCACATAGAGAGACTGGTCGGCCACGAGGTAGGCCTCCGAGATGTCGAAGGGGCCGAGGGCGCTCGGCGCGTTCACGGCCCAGATCCCTCCATGCTCCTGGGCCGCCTGACGTCCTGTGGAGAGTTCGGAGTTCAGGCAGGAAAACAGGAGCACTGTCTGGCCGTCGACTGTCTCGGTTTGCAGGACCTCGAGTTGCCCGAACCCGTTACCGGGTCGGCTCAGGGGCGGCCGGACCTCCCAGTGCGCGAGATCGGGGGAGAACGCGCTGCCGACGACGCCTCGCTGGTCCGGTTCGCCCGCCGTGGACCGGGCGGTGATCAGCATGTTCCACCCGGTGCCGTCCGTGCTGCGGCTTACCCATGGGTCACGCCACGCCTCATCGGGCCATGCGCCCTGGGCCAGCTTTTCGTAGTGAGCACTGTCGGCTTCGAGGACCAGGTCCGTGCGGGTCCAGGTGAAGAGGTCGTGGGAGGTGGCGCTGCCGATGCGCTGGATGAGCCCTTTGCCCTCCCGATCTACTCCTGTGTAGAACATGTGCCACAGTCCGGCGTCGTCGCGGACGATCGAGCCGGTCCAGGTGGCGAGGTCGTCGAAAGCCGGCCCGTCAGCGGGCACGAGAGCGTCCGCGTGTTCCTCCCAGGTGCGCAGGTCCGTGGACGTGGCGTGACCGACTGTTGCGCGCCAGTGGCGGCGGTCGGGATCGTGCAGGGCGCGCGATGCTTTGAGGAAGAAGAGGTGGTACCGGTCGCCGTCGTCGGCGAACCAGAAATCCCACACCCAGGAGGATCGCAGTTCAAACATCGAGTGTCCTTGTCTAGTCGGTCGGCGCGGCGTCGGCGCCGGCCGGAGTTGAGCCATAGGGCGGTGCGACGGAGTCGCGCCGGACGAGCGGGCAGGAAAGGATGGTGGGTTTGTCGGCGAGGAGTTTTTCCTCGTCGTGGCCTTCAATGAGTCTGATGAGTGTCTGGACTGCCCAGGCGCCCATCTCGTAGTGGGGCAGTGCCACGGTGGTGAGGCCGGGGAACAGCCCTTCGGCGATCAGCTTCTGATTGTCGAACCCGATGACAGACAGCTGGCCGGGAATGCTGAGCCCGAGCTCGCTGGCGGCCCGGTAGGCGCCCATTGCCATTCGGTCGTTGTAGCAGAACAGGGCTGTCGGACGGCCATTCCGGGACAGCAGTTCCATCGCCGCCGCATACCCGCCTGCTGCCTCGGACTCCCGCGCCGCGACGAGGCCCGGATCATAGGCGATGCCTGCTCCCTGCAGTGCCTCCCGGTACCCCTGCAGGCGCCCATGGGTGGCGGGGACGTCGTCGGTGTTGTTCACGAATCCGATGGATCGGTGGCCGGCGTCCAGGAGCGCTGTCACAGCTGTCTGTGCGCCGCCCTGCTCGTCGGGGATGGTGCAGGGGACCAGTCCGGTCTTGTCCGTGGAGTCGATGAGGACGGCCGGGATCTCGAAGAGCCGTGGAGGCAGGGACACCGTCCGGTGGTACATGGTCGCGTAGAGGATGCCGTCCACCTGCCGTTCGAGCAGCGCATCGACGTCGCGCCGCTTCGACTGCGTGTCGGCGTCCTTGTCGGTGTTGATGATGACCAGGGTGTAGTCGTGCTGTCGTGCCGTCTCCTCGGCGCCCTTGATGATCATGCCGGCGTGCGGGGTGGTGGCGATGTCTTCGCTCAGCAGGCCGATCATCGCGGAGCGCTGGGTTCGCAGGCCCTGGGCCATCCGGTTCGGCCCGTACCCGAGGGCAGCCGCTGCGTCCCTGACTTTCCTGCGTGTTTCGTCGCTGGCTCGTGCATGGGGTGTGTCGTTCAGGATGTGGGACACCGTGGTCACCGAGACTCCCGCCGCGGCTGCAACGTCCCTAATGCCGACCGATTTCCGTGCCATGTGAGTCCCCTGTCGTGTTGGAGCTGATGGTATGCCGTTACTGGGTTCCTGAGCCCGGCACCACTTCCTCGGCGGGGCCGGTCCACCGGGTCAGCCTTTGACCGCACCGAGCGTGAGGCCGGCGACGATGTGCCGCTGGAGGACGAGGGTGAGCAGGACGACCGGGATCGAGTACAGGGCGGCCAGCGCGGTCATGGACCCCCAGTCCAGGCCGAATTGGGTCTGGAAGTTCGCGATGACGATCGGTGTGGTCTGGGCCCTGACGGCGGTGAGGAGCAGGGAGAAGAGGAACTCGTTCCAGGAGGCGAGGAAGGCGAAGATCGCCGTCACCGCGACGCCACCGGAGACGACCGGCAGGACCACCCGACGGAGCGCCCCGAGTCGGCTGCAGCCGTCGATCTTCGCGGCTTCGTCCAGCTCGTCCGGTACCGCGTCGAAGAAGCTCGTCATGAGCCAGATCGACAGCGGCAGGGACAGCGTGGTGTGCGCGATGGCGAGGGCGAACGACGTGTCGGCGATCCCGAGGTCGCGGAACAGCGAGACCAGGGGGACGCCGACGACGATCGCGGGCACCATCCGGCAGACCAGGGCGACCAGGATGAAGACCTGCCCGCCCGGGGTCCGGTACCGGGTGATGGCATACGCGGCCGGGACCGCGAGGACGAGGGAGATGACCGTGCTGAGGACGGCGGTGACCGTGCTGTTGATGAAGGAGGCGACCACGCCTTCCCGGCCGAGGGCCGAGACGTAGTTCTCCAGCGTGAACTCCGAGCCGAAGACGGTCGCGGGCACGGCGATGGTCTCCAGCGGGGTCTTGAAGGAGGTGAGGAGCAGGTAGACGAAGGGGAAGCCGTAGAGCACGGTGACGGCTGCGAGCAACACCCACAGGATGGTGCGGGCGGTCTTCCCCCGGACGACGAGGCCGTTCATGAGCGATCACTTCCTGGGCGCCAGATGGCATAGACGGCGACGACGGCGACCAGCAGCATGCCCAGCAGGTACATGGTGCCCATCGCGCTGGCCAGGCCAGGATCGCCGAAGCGTACGAGGGTCCGGTAGACGAGCAGGGACAGGGTCTCGGTGCTGCCCTGCGGTCCGCCGTTGGTCTGGATGAGGATGATGTCGAACGCCCGTGCGGCGTCGATCCCCCTGATGATCAGGGCGACGGCGATCACGGGGCGGAGCAGCGGCAGGATGATCCTGGAGAGGATGGTGGTGTAGCGGGCGCCGTCGATCCTGGCCGCCTCGAGCAACTCGCCCGGGACGTTCTGCAGGCCCGCGAAGAGGATCAGGGTGATGAACGAGGTGGTCAACCAGATGTCCGGCAGCGCCACGGAGAACAGGGCGATATCGGGGTTGCTGAGCCACTGGATCTGATCGGTGGTCTGCAGGATCCCGACGCGGCGCAGCAGCTCGTTGAGGATGCCGAAGTTGTCGATGAGCAGGAAGCGCCAGAGCAGGCCGGCCACCACGGGCGCGATCATGAGCGGATACATGAAGATGGTCCTGAAGATCCGGGACTTGTCTCCCAGGGCGGAGAACAGCAGCGCCACCGCCAGGCCGAGCGTGAATTCCAGGGATACGACGATGACCGTGTAGACGAGTGTCCGCCAGGCTGCCCCGGTGAACGCGTCCGATGCCAGGGCCGCCGAGTAGTTCGCGAAGCCGATGAACTCACGCCCGCCCCCGAAGGGCTCGATGGCGTAGAAGCTGTCACGGACGAACTGCACTAGCGGCCAGCCGACGAACACGGCCAGGAACGCGACGGCCGGCAGCATCATCAGGGCGGCGAACCGCTGATCGGTGAAGCCCCTCTTCCGGCGGTGCGGCTGCTGAGCAGCCGTCGAGGGCGGTGTTCTGCTGTCGGAGTCCTGGGACGCCCGTCGAGACGGGAGTGGAGCCCGCTGGTCGGTTGCGTGCACGTGGTGGGCCTTTGCTGGAGGAAGACGGAAGGACGAAGGAGTGGTGGGGGCCGCCGGCCCCCCACCACAGGTCAGCTACTGGGTGATGGCTTCGATCTGCTCTTTGGCGTCATCGAGCAGCTGCTGATTGTCGGCGCCTGGCTCCAGTGCCTTCTGCAGCATGGGGATGAGCGCCGAATCGACGATCTCCTGCCAGTTCTCGGTGGCGGGACGGGGCTTCGTACCCTCTGCCGAAAGAGTCTCCACCAGGGCGTCGAAGTGCTCGTAGCCCGGCTTGCCCTCGTACTCCTCGAACGCCGAGACCCGGGCGGCCAGACCCAGCGACGAGTCGATGCCCATGGCGTTGTTGTCGTAGGCGAACTGCAGGAACTCGTTCGCGGTCTCCTGCTTCTCCGTCGTCTTGGGGATGGAGAGGTACCAGGGGCCGGGGACGCCGGCGACCCCGCCCGGTCCGCCGATCATCGGGGCCGCGCCGATCTTCCCTGCGACCGGCGAGTCCTCGGGGGTCTGCGGGTAGGCGTGCGCCCAGAAGCGCATCATGGCGGTCTCGCCCTGGTAGAAGAGGTTCTGCGCACCGACCCAGTCGATCTGCGCGGCACCGGGAGGGGAGACCTTCAGGTCGTTGTTGAGGCCCACGTAGAAGTCGAGGGCCGCGAGGTGCTCCGCGTCGTTGACGGTGACGTCACCCTCCGGGCTGAGGACCATGTTCTCCGCGCCGGACTGGGACACGGTGGCCAGCCATTCGGTCTCGACGGCGCCCTTCACATCCGTGCCGTAGAGGTCGGTCTGCCCGTCACCGTCGGTGTCCCGGGTGAAGAACTGGGCGACGTCCTCATATTGCTCCCAGGTGGTGGGCGGCGCGAGGTCGTAGCCGTACTCGTCCTTGAACGCGGACTGCTCGGCGGGGTCCTCGAACAGATCCGTGCGGTAGAACAGGATTTCGGAGTTCGTCCAGACCGGCAAGCCGACGAAGTTCTCCTCGACCTGCGCCTCCTCGACCAGCGCCGGGAAGAGGTCTGCCTTCACCTCGTCCGTGAACATGTCATTCAGCGGTGTCACAGCATCGGCAAACGTCGGCAGCCAGATCGCGTCCAGGGCTGCGACGTCGAACGAGGTGCTGCCGGAGGAGAATTCCGTGTTCAGACGGTTGTAGAGACCTTCGTACGGGAGTTCCACGAAGGTGACCTGGGTCCCGGTCTCCTCGGTGAACTTCTCGGCGATGCCGGTGAGTTCGGCCTTGCCACCTGCTTCGACCAGGACCGTCAGCGCTTCGGAGTCGTCCGCCGACTGTTCGCCGCCTCCGCCGGCCCCGCACCCGGCGAGGGTGAGGGCGGTGAGGACGGCTGTTGCGGACAGGAAAGTCTTCGTGGTGTTGCGTGCTGCTGCGCCGGACGGGCGCCGGCTGGCGAGGTGCTGCATGACAGGGACTCCATTCTGAGCGTCATTGCTGTGGGGTGTGACAAAACGTTTTGCCAAAACGTCTTGGCGGTAGGAGTAAACAGCTTTCCCGATGCCGTCAAGACCAATGCGCCTGGACGATGGTCATCCGCTGATCCGCGATGACGAAGGGCCTTGAGACTGCTTTCACGCAGCCCCTGGGCCTCCAGTCGAGCGGCACCTTCGTCGCCGAAGAGACCGACACTGAGAAACAAGAACACAGAGCGATGACACTGGCCCGTCAGCGTCGGCGGGCCCAATAGCGATCTGAACCGCACTCGACGAGGGCGTCAGAGGTTTCCTCAGCCCTACGGGATGAGAGGGCTTGCGGTCTGCACGTCACCCGGTCTCTTGATCCGACCGGCGGTGGCAGGGCACGCTGGGTGATCCGGTGGAAGCCCGCCCTCAACGCGTTCGTGCTCACCTTCGCAGGCCGGTTCGAAAGAACCACTCGCTGATGAAAACCGCCGGACCCTACACACCGTTGACCGGACAGTCCCAGGAGCCGAGTAACGCCACTATGTGGCGTTACTCGGCTCCCTGGAGGGGGTATTTTCTAGTTCCCTTGGGTTACTTCGGTCGACGCAGCAGGGGGTGTGGGCGACGCTTGAGATGTGGCACTGTCCTGGAGGAATTCTGTGATTTTCTTGGCCATGGCCTTCGATTGGGTCCATTGCAGGTTGTGCGGGCCGTTGAGCTCGACGATTTCGTGGTGGTTGACGTTCTTGAGCTGGTTCTTGTGCGACTCGAGCCAGTTGGGATTGGTAGCCACGTTGTCACTGGCGAGGAAGTGAAGAACGGGCAGGTTTTCCGGGTAGGTCACTCCCTGGAGTGCTGCGGCGTTGCTGGCGACTCGGGCGCTTTCGTCGGCGACTGCCGCGTTGCCGAAGTTCCAGATTGTCATTTGGCGCATGCGTTCCAATTCATCTGTGGTGAAGTCGTCGCCTGTCGGGTCCACCGCCCCCGGAGCGAGCGAGACCGCTGTTCGGACCACGCCGATCGTGGACAGTACCCCGATGAAATTGATGCCGCCGCTAGCCGCGGGGTGCTCCTCTAGCTGGGTCGTGGGCACGCTGGGGTCGATGCCCACTACCGCGGATACTTCGCTCGGGTACCGGTTGGCGTAGTCGAGTGTGTAGAAGCCGGAGATCGAGTGTCCGGCCAAAACGTATGGCTTCTCGAGGTCGAGTGAGGACAGGGCCTCATGGATCTCGGTGCTGATGTTCTTCACGGTCCGTTCGGGTGCGCTCATGTCGCTGTAGCCGTATCCGAAGCCCTCGACGACGATGACGTCGTAGGCATCGAGTTCCCTGGTTAAAGGGGCGAAGTCCAGCGCCGGAGCGATCGTGCCCAGGCCGCTGAGCAGGACCAGGGGCTGTGCACCTTTGGTGCCAGCCCGAACGACGTTGACCTCGCCGCCGGCGACTTCCACGAGGTCACCGTATGGGGCAGTACTCGACTTCTCCTGCTGTTCCAGAAGCGCGTTGGCCGCTGTGGACGCAAGTGTCAGTCCCAGTGCGGTGAGAGCGATGATGCCGGTGGTCTTGAGTGTGCGCCGGAATGGCCGGCGGCGTTTTTCGGGTGCTCCTTGGGTTGCGTGGCTCGTGGTGTTCGGGAGCTGACGACTGGCCTGTGACATGGGGGACGTTTCCAGACTTGGGGGTGTTCGAATGAAGTGAGAGCCCGGTCGAAGGCGGGCTGTTCGTCCGAATGACATCGCCCCGACGAGTGAAGGGAAGTCCTACAGACGTGTTGTGTTGTCGCTGAGTTGCGCTTTCAGGTTCGCGTAGAGGACCTGTAGCGCTGGTGGGAACCGAGAGTGAGCGGGGCTGCCAACACCCTCAAAATATACCCCCGGGGGGTATGTGTCAAGGGTGTTGGCGGGTTGGCGGGATCAGTGATTTGACCCTCGTGGCTGCCGCCGCAGCTATTGGCCGTCTAAAGCAAAAGCATCATCGGGTCGGGGTGCAGATGCCGCACTGTTCCGGTGTTTGATCAGCAAATCCAGATACAGATGCGGATCTGCACCTGGTACACCTCGCACGTAGGGCGAAGGCATGGCTGGGGCGGCAAAGCCAGGGTTGTTTGCACTTCCCGCCGGCCCATCGAGGCCGACCAATTATGCGGCCCACGGACCCTCGAAGAATGACGGCGACGAGCGGATCGAAGTTTCCAGCGACCACGGAGCGACCTTCAACCCGTTTGCACCCTGGCTACCCACTGGCACACGACCGCGAGACGCTGGTGCAGAACGGGGGAGCTCGTAGAGATGATTCTTTGCGGGCCCGCAGGAGGCTGACACCTTCGCTTTCCCACGGCAAGAAATTCAGGGGTTTCCCCCGTTCTATCGGATGAGCGGGCTTGCGGTCTGCACGGCAGAGACGACGTCGAAAATTCCTCCTGCGGTTGCGGCTGCGTCCTCCTGATCGGTGACGAACAATTGGTGGGTGGCTCCGTCGATGACGCGGTGCAGGTTGTTGGTCGAGAGTGAGGCAAGAGCATCCTGCGAAGCGGTCCGGCCCAGCCCCTTACCACTGCTCGCAGTCAGAACGATCAGCGGCTTGTCGGTGAGGCTCCGTCAGGCTGCCGCCTGCTGCGCCGATGATCCGGCGTGAATGTACTCATCGACCGTGCTTTGGAAGTGGTTGGACGTCACGCCGACCAGCGCGCCGATACTGAGCCGCGCTGCGACTGAACCCTGTGCAGAGAAACGCTTCAGCGTGTCCCGGGACCCTGAATCGGAGTCGGAACCTGCGGGATCTGTTGAACTCGTTGCCACGGCAGATACCGGTGCGGTCGAGTCGACCAGGACCAGCCCGGCGACGTCCGCGGGACAATGGGTTGTATCAGGAGGCGGTGACGTCGGGTCCCTGTTCGCCATGGTTCCCAGCTTGATGCTCGCTACTCATCTGACCTGCTGATCAGTGGCTTGAGTGCCTGCTTGAGCCGGGCCTTTTGGTGGGTGGCCACCGCTCCCTGTGCTCCGTGTGAGGTGAACCGGGGGCGGTTCGTGTCGGCCGCGGGTGGCGGCGACGTAGGCGCCGGCCCGGTCGGGTCGTTCGTCGAGGATGGCGTGCGCGGTATCGACGGTGACGCCCGGGGCGCGGTGCACGGTCGCGCCGTTGCTGCTCCTGCTGACTCGGGCTGAACAGGGCGTAGCGGCGTCTCCTATGCTTGATGCAATCACCGAACCGCAGTCCTTCCCCGCGTCGGCCCGCCGCAGGACCGGCAGGGGTGGCAGGAAGGACCGCCGTGGCCACGGACAGCAGCGCAGACGAGCAGGGCCCGGCGAACCGGGCGGCCGACGCCGTCGAGCAGGCCTCCGACGCACGCTCTCTGGACCTCCGGGTGCGGCTCGGCTTCGCCACCCTCCGCGCCGTATCCAGGCGCTTGTGACGCCGCGGGGGAGGGCGCCTGCGCAGGGTCCCGGTGTTCCGCACGACCCGAAGTACTGCAGGTCGTGCGGCCGCCGCATGGAGTGGCGGAAGAAGTGGGAGCGGACCTGGGACTCGGTGCTCTACTGCAGCGACGCCTGCCGGGCCCGCAAGGTGAGGCCGATCGACGCAGCCCTCGAGGACTGGCTCCTGACGCGCCTGCGGAGCGTGCCGCGCGGACAGGGCATCGATCCGGCGGACGCCGCACGGGCTCTCGACGGGGAGGGCGGGAGTCTTCTGCACGAGCCCGCCCGGAACGCTGCGCGCCGCCTCGTGAACCGTGGCCTCGCGGAGATGGTGCAGCGCGGCGCCGTCGTCGACCCGTCGACGGCTAAAGGGCCCGTAACCCTTCGCTCACGTCGCTGACGGAACCCGCGCGGTCGCGGCCGGGCGCTCCGCCGGCTCGTAGCGGACGGTCCGGGCCGATCGGCGGGCGGCCGCGCGGATACCGGCCAGGGGAGGGCCGGACGATCCGGGTCCGCCGTCCAGCAGGCCGACGGCCCGCGCCTGGACGAGGACGTTGCCGAGCGCCGTCGCCTCGACCGGACCCGCGAGCACCGGCAGGCCCGTGCGGTCGGCGGTCAACTGGCAGAGCAGCGCGTTCTGCGATCCTCCGCCCACCACGTGGATGACGTCGATGCGGTGTCCTGACAGCCGGACGGCGTCCTGCAGTGTGCGGGCGTAGGCCGCGGCGAGGCTGTCCAGGATGCAGCGGACCACGGCCTCCCGGGTCGGCAGGCCACCCGGCGGCGCCCCGGCGGCCCGGCGGATGCGCGCGGGCATGGAGCCCGGCGCCAGGAAGTCGGTGCTGTCGGCATCGATGATCGGCCCGTTGGGCGGCAGGTCCGCGGCCGCAGCCAGCAGCCCCGCGAGATCGGGTTCAGGCCCTTCGACGCTCCATTCCCGCAGGCACTCCTGCAGCAGCCAGAGGCCGCCGGTGTTGCGCAGGTAGCGGATGGTCCCGTCCACGCCGCGTTCGTTGGTGAAGTTCGCGGTGCGGCTCTCCGCGGTCAGGATGGGGGCGTCGAGCTCGACGCCGACGAGCGACCACGTGCCCGAGGAGATGTAGGCGAAGTGCGGGGTGTCCGCGGGAACTGCGGCGACGGCGGAGGCCGTGTCGTGCGATCCGACGGCGACGACGGCGGTGTCGGCCGGGAGGCCCGTCGCCGAGGCGACGGCCGGCAGCAGGCGGCCGATCAGCGTGCCCGGTTCGACGAGCGGCGGGAAGAGTTCCGGTGACAGGCCGAGCGGGGCGAAGAGGTCCTCCGCCCAGGTGCCGGTGGCGGCGTCGAGCAGTCCCGTGGTGGAGGCGTTCGTCGCCTCGGTGCGGCGCTCGCCGGTCAGCCGGTACGCGAGCAGGTCGGGGATGAGCAGCGCCTGGACGCCCTGGAGCGACCGCTCGGCGGCGAGCTGGTACACCGTGTTGAACGGCAGGAACTGCAGCCCGGTGCGCGCGTACAGCTGCCCGGGTGGCACGGCGTGGTGCACGACGTCGATGCTCGCCGCGGTGCGTTCGTCACGGTAGCTGAAGGGCAGGTGCCGGAGCGTCCCGGCGTCGTCGACGAGCCCGTAGTCCACGGCCCAGGTGTCGATGCCGATGCTCATGACGGTGTCACCCGTCCGGGCCGCGGCCTCGCCTGCCCGGCGCAGTCCCACCAGCACCTCCGCAACCAGGGCGTCGACGTCCCACCGCAGGGCGCCGCCGAGGAACTGCGCACCGTTGGGGAAGCGGTGCACGGTGTCGAGCTCCGGACCGGCGTCCGTGAGCCTCCCGAGGATCACCCGACCGGAGGACGCCCCGATGTCGACGGCCACGAACACCGGTGTGGTGCCGGCAGCCATGTCAGCGCAGGAACGCGGCGGCCACGCCCGCGTCCACGGGGATGTGCAGGCCCGTCGTGTGTGAGAGCTCGGCGGAGGTCAGGACCGCGACGGCGTTGGCGACGTTCTCCGGGAGCACCTCGCGCTTGAGCAGGGTGCGCTGGGCGTAGTACTCGCCCAGCTTCTCCTCCTCCACGCCGTACACGGCGGCCCGCTTGGCGCCCCAGCCGCCGGCGAAGATGCCGGAGCCGCGGACCACGCCGTCGGGATTGATGCCGTTGACGCGCACCCCGTACCCCCCGAGCTCGGCGGCGAGGAGCCGCACCTGGTGCGCCTGGTCCGCCTTCGTGGCGCTGTAGGCGATGTTGTTGGGCCCGGCGAACACGGAGTTCTTGGAGGAGATGTAGATGATGTCCCCGCCCATGTCCTGCTCGATGAGCACCTTCGCGGCGGCCTGCGACATGAGGAAGGACCCCTTCGCCATGACGTTGTGCTGCAGGTCCCAGTCCTTCTCCGTGGTCTCGAGCAGGGGTTTGGAGATGGACAGGCCGGCGTTGTTGACCACGAGGTCCAGCCCGCCGAACGCCAGTACGGCGGCGTTCACGGCGTGGAGCACCTGGGCCGGATCGGTGACGTCGGCCTGCACGCCGATGGCGACGTCGGGCCCGCCGAGTGCGTCGGCGACGCCGTTCGCGCTGGCGATGTCCAGGTCCGCGATGACCACGCACGCTCCCTCCGCTGCGAGGCGCGTCGCGATGGCCTTGCCGATGCCCGACGCCGCCCCCGTCACCAGGGCGATGCGTCCCGCATGGGATTTCGGTTTCGGCATCCGCGCGAGCTTGGCCTCCTCCAGGGCCCAGTACTCGATGCGGAACTTCTCCCCCTCCTCGATCGGCGCGTAGGTCGAGATGGCCTCGGCGCCCCGCATGACATTGATGGCGTTGAGGTAGAACTCCCCGGCGACGCGGGCGGTCTGCTTGGTGGCGCCGTAGGAGAACATGCCGACGCCGGGCACCAGCACGATCGCCGGGTCCGCGCCGCGCATCGCGGGGGAGTCCGGCGTCGCGTGGCGGTCGTAGTAGGCGGCGTAGTCCGCCCGGTACGCGGCGTGCAGTTCACGCAGGCGCAGCAGGCAGCTCTCGACGTCGGCGTCCGCGGGGAGGTCGAGGATCAGCGGCTTGACCTTGGTGCGGAGGAAGTGGTCGGGGCAGCTGGTCCCGAGCGCCCCGAGGCGCGGGTGCTCGGTGGAGGCGAGGAAGTCGAGGACGCGGGGGTCGTCGGTGAAGTGGCCCACCTGCGCCCTGTCGGTGGAGGCGAGCCCGCGGATGGTCGGGGCGAGGGCCGCGGCCTTCGCCCGGCGCTCCTCCTCGGGCAGCGCGGCATACCCTTCGAGCGAGGGGCCGAAGGGCTCGGTCCGGCCGTGCTCTGCGATGTACCGCTCCGCCGCCTCGATGATCCACAGGGAGTTCGCCTCGGCCTCCGCGGACCTCTCGCCCCAGGCGGTGATGCCGTGGCCGCCGAGGATGGTGCCGATGGCTTCGGGGTTCGCCTCCTTGAGGGCGGCGATGTCGAGGCCGAGCTGGAAACCGGGCCGCCGCCAGGGCACCCAGACCACCTTCGGTCCGAAGATCGTACGGGTCAGGGCCTCGCCGTCCGCCGCGGTCGCGACGGCGATCCCGGAGTCGGGGTGCAGGTGGTCCACGTGGGCCGCGTCGACGAGGCCGTGCATCGCCGTGTCGATGGATGGCGCCGCCCCGCCCTTGCCGTGCAGGGTGTAGTCGAAGGCGGCGACCATCTCGTCCTCGCGCTCCACGCCCGGGTACACCGAGCGCAGCGCCTGAAGGCGGTCCAGGCGCAGGACGGCGAGCCCGGACTCCGTGAGCGTCCCGAGGTCCCCGCCGGACCCCTTCACCCAGAGCAGCTCGACGTCCTCGCCCGTGACCGGATCGACGCCCGTGCCCTTGGCGGACGTGTTGCCGCCGGCGTAGTTCGTGGTGCGCTTGTCGGCGCCGAGCCGGTTGGAGCGTGCGATGAGCTCGCTCACGGTCCGGTTGGTCGAGGTGGCCGTCGTCGGCTGCGTCGTCGTCACTGTCATGCTCCCCATCCGGCCTGCCGGCCGCCCTGCCGCTCGGTGTTGATCCGGTCCTGGTAGCCGCTCCCGCGGTATGCGTTCATGGGGTCCGCGGGGAGCCCCTTCGACTCCCGCCACTGTGCAAGGGCAGGGCGGACGTCGGTGTAGAAGGCGTCCATCATGAGGGCGTTCGCGCCGAGGACGTCACCGGCCTCCTGCGCCGCGGTGAGGGCGGGGCGGTCGATGAGCAGGGCGCGCGCCGACATCTCCTGCACGTTCAGCACCGAGCGGATCTGACCCGGGATCTTCTCCTCGAGGTTGTGGCACTGGTCGAGCATGAGCGCGATCCCGCCGGACGGGTCCAGACCGCCGCCGCGGATCACCTCCGCCATGATGCGGAACAGCTGGAACGGGTCCGCCGCCCCGACGATCAGGTCGTCGTCGGCGTAGAAACGCGAGTTGAAGTCGAAGGAGCCGAGCTTCCCGAGGCGGATCAGCTGCGCCACGATGAACTCGATGTTGGTCCCGGGCGCGTGGTGGCCCGTGTCGAGGCAGACGAGGGCCTTGTCGCCGAGCTGCTGGCAGTGGGCGTAGGAGGTACCCCAGTCGGGGACGTCCGTGTGATAGAACGCCGGCTCGAAGAACTTGTACTCGAGCACCAGCCGCTGGCCCTCGCCGAGGCGGTCGTACACCTTCCGGAGGGAGTCCTGCAGCCAGTCCTGCCGGGACCGCATGTCGGCCTGCCCCGGGTAGTTGGAGCCGTCCGCCAGCCAGATCTTCAGGTCCCGGGAGCCGGTGACGTTCATGACCTCGATGCACTCGTACATGTGGTCGATCGCCTTGTTCCGCACGGCGGCGTCGCTGTGCGTCAGGCTGCCGAACTTGTAGTCGTCGTCCTGGAACGTGTTGCTGTTGATGGTGCCGAGCCGCACGCCGTGCTCTCCGGCATGGGCGGCGAGGCTCCCGTAGTCGTCCACCGTGTCCCAGGGGATGTGGAGGGCCACGCTCGGGGCGAGGCCGGTCAGCCGGTGGACCATGCCCGCGTCGGCGATCTTCTCGTGGACGGTGCGGGGCGTGCCGGGCGTCGCGAAGACCTTGAACCGGGTCCCGGAATTGCCGTAGGCCCAGGAGGGCACCTCGATGGCGAGCTGGTCCAGCTCTGCCGTGATGTCGTCGATGACAGTCATGTACTCTCTCCAGCGTGCGGGCCGGGTGCTTCATTCCACCGGCGATGATTCTCGGGGTCTTTCGCCCGTCCGGACGGAGCCCGAACGGGGACATGGATGCGCCGTGCTTTTGAATCGTTTCATTAGCACGTTTCAAAGCTATCCTTGCTGGAGACCGAGTGTCAACCGTCCCGTCGGCGTCCCGCCGACGCGCGACGCGACCTCCGAGACAGCCGGAGTCCCCATGAGCAGCCGACCAGTCAGCATCAAGGACGTCGCGGACAGGGCCGGGGTGGCGGTCGGGACGGTCTCGAACGTGCTGAACCATCCCGCGCGCGTCTCGACGGCCACCCGCGAGCGCGTGCAGGCCGCGATCGACGGGCTCGGCTTCGTGCGGAACGACGCCGCCCGGCAGTTGAGGGCGGGCCAGAGCCGCACCATCGGCCTGGTCGTGCTCGACGTCGCCAACCCCTTCTTCTCCTCCCTCGCCCGCGCGGCCGAGGACTGCGCCGCCGAGAACGGGAGCACCGTGGTGCTCGGCGACAGCGGGCAGGACGCCGAGCGCGAAGCCCGGTACATCGACGTCTTCGAGCAGCAGCGGGTGCAGGGCATGCTCATCTCGCCCGTCGGGGACGTGGGGCCGCGCGTCGAGGCGCTGCGGCAGCGCGGCATGCCCGTGGTGCTGGTGGACCGCGTGGATCCGCAGCGGCGCTGCAGCTCGGTGTCCGTGGACGACGTCGCCGGTGGCTACATCGCCGTGCGGCACCTGCTCGAGGCGGGCCGGCGGCGGATCGCGTTCGTGGGGACCAGGGCCGACTACCGCCAGGTCGCGGATCGCCTGGCCGGCGCCCGCCAGGCGATCGCGGAGCACGACGGCGCCGTGCTCGAGGTCCTCGCAGCGGAGGCCATGACGGTGCTGGCCGGCCGGGACGTCGGGGAGGCGATCGCACAGCGCCGGCACGGGGAGCTGCCGGACGGCATCTTCTGCGCCAACGACCTCCTCGCGATCGGCGTCATGCAGGCGGTCCTGCTGATCCGAGGCCTCAGGATCCCCGAGGACCTCGCCCTGATCGGGTACGACGACATCGACTTCTCCGCCTCCACCGTCGTCCCGCTGACGAGCGTCCGCAAGCCGACCGAACTCATGGGGCGCACCGCCGTCGAACTGCTCCTCGAGGAGATTGAGGGGCCTACGGCCCGCCGTCGCCAGGTGATCTTCGACCCCGAACTCGTGGAGCGCCGCAGCACGCGGGCGCGGGTGACCGCCGCCGGCTGACGGGCCGGCCCCGCCGTCGCGCCGGGGTCACAGTCCGATCTCGGCCTGTTGACGGTCCCGGAGGTCGCGCCTACTATTCGAGGACATCGAATCTGAAACGATTCATTTCTTCCCGAGGAGTTGCAGTGGCGCACCCTGATGGCCGTGGCAGTGAGGCCACGGACCCGTCCGCACCGGGGCGGGCTCCCGTGCTGGCGCTCCGCGGCGCGCTGAAGACCTTCGGCCCGGTCGTCGCGCTCGCCGACGGCACCATCGACCTGGCGGCGGGCGAGATCCACGCGCTGGTCGGCGAGAACGGCGCGGGGAAGTCGACGCTCGTGAAGATCCTCGCGGGGGTGCACCACCCGGATGCCGGGGAGTTCCTCGTCGGCGGGCAGAGCGTCAGCTTCCGCAACGTCGCCGACAGCAAGGCCGCGGGGATCTCCGTCATCTACCAGGAGCCCACGCTCTTCCCCGATCTCACGGTCGCGGAGAACATCTTCATCGGGCGCCAGCCCAGGGGCCGCCTCGGCCTCATCAGCCGCGTCGAGATGCGGCGCCGCGCCCGTGAGCTCTTCGACCAGCTCGGCGTCCCGATCGACCCCGACCGCGTGGCCGAGGGACTGTCCATCGCCGACCAGCAGATCATCGAGATCGCCAAGGCCATCTCCCTCGACGCCCGTATCCTCGTCATGGACGAGCCCACGGCGGCGCTCAGCGGCGTCGAGGTGGACCGCCTGTTCGCCGTCGCCCGCCGCCTGCGCGACGCCGGCAGCGGCATCCTGTTCATCTCCCACCGTTTCGACGAGGTCTTCGGCCTGTGCGACCGCATCACGGTCATGCGGGACGGCGCCTACATCGCGACCCACGAGACGCGTGCGACGTCGGTCGAGGCGATCGTCCGGGAGATGGTGGGACGCGACATCGAGGCACTGTTCCCGAAGACCGAGACGGAGGCGGGCGACGTCGTTCTGACCGTCGAGGGGCTGACCCGGCCGGGCGTCTTCCACGACATCGACTTCGAGGTGCGGGCGGGCGAGATCGTCGCACTGTCCGGGCTGGTGGGGGCCGGGCGCACCGAGGTGGCCCGTGCCGTGTTCGGGATCGACCGCTACGAGTCGGGCACCGTCCGGATGTCCGGCACGCCGCTGCGCCGCAAGGATCCGCGTGCCGCGATCGACGCCGGGATCGGCTTCGTCCCGGAGGACCGCCGGAAACAGGGGCTCGTCATGGACCTGTCGGTCGAGCGCAACACGGCACTGACACTCCGTCACTCCCTCGCGCGGTTCGGCATCATCAGGGCACGCGCGGAGCGGGAGGCCGCCGAGACCTGGGGCAAGCGGCTGCAGGTGAAGGCGGGCTCTCCCGAGCACGCCGTCTCCACCCTGTCCGGCGGCAACCAGCAGAAGGTCGTCCTCGCGAAGTGGCTCGCCACGGACCCGAAGCTCCTGATCATCGACGAGCCGACGCGCGGCATCGACGTCGGCACGAAGGCCGAGGTGCACCGCCTGATCTCGGAACTGGCGGGGCGGGGCATCGCGATCCTCATGATCTCCTCCGAACTGCCCGAGGTGCTGGGCATGGCCGACCGCGTGCTGGTCATGCGGGAGGGCCGGATCACCGGCCGCCTCGACCGCGCGGAGGCCACCGCCGAGACCGTCATGCACGCCGCCACAGCATCCCTGGAGTCCACGCGATGAGCCTCGACGGCACGGTAGGTGCGCCCGCCCACCCGGCCCCCGGCCACGAGAGGTCCTCGGTCCTCGCCTCGCTCCTGAAGCTCCGCGAACTCCCGGTGATCCTCGCCCTCGTGCTGCTCGTCGCCGTGACCGCGGCCCTGAACCCGCTGTTCCTCAGCGAGCAGGGCATCAAGGACCTGCTGCTGAACGCGACCATCCTGATGATCCTGGCCGTCGGTCAGACCCTCGTGATCATCACGCGGAACATCGACCTGTCCGTCGGATCCATCCTCGGGCTCGTCGCCTTCGGGACCGGCAGCATGTTCGCCGCCGCGCCCGACCTGCCGATCGTCGTGGTCTTTGTCCTCGGGATGCTCCTCGGCGCCGCACTCGGGGCATTCAACGGTCTCCTCATCACCATCGCGAAGGTCCCGGCCCTCGTCATCACCCTCGGCACGCTCTACATCTTCCGGGGCATCAACAACGCCTGGGCCGGCGGCACCCAGTATTTCGCCGGCGACCGGCCCCAGGCGTTCGGGGACCTGTCCGTGGACACCTTCCTCGGGTTCCCCCTGATCACGCTCATCGCGGTGGGCGTCGTCGCGGTCGTCGCGGTCTACATGTTCGGCACCCGGCAGGGGCGCGATCTGTACGCCATCGGATCCGACCCCGACGCCGCCCGGCTGTTCGGCATCCCGGTGACGCGGCGCGTCCTGCTCGCCTTCGTGGTCAACGGGCTGCTGGCCGGACTGGCCGGCGTCCTGTACGCGAGCCGCTTCAACTCGGTGGGCGCGACGACGGGAGCGGGCCTCGAACTCGACGTCGTGGCCGCCGCCGTGGTGGGCGGCGTCGCGATCTTCGGTGGCAGCGGCACCGTGCTCGGCGCCGCGATCGGTGCGCTCCTGCTGACCACCATCACCAGCGCCCTGACGGCACTGCGCGTGGACAAGTTCTGGCAGCAGGCCATCGTCGGCGTCCTGATCCTCGCCGCCGTCGTCATCGACCGCATCGCCAGTGTCCGGTCCGCCCGCAAGCTCAGGATCGCGGAGGCCCGCAATGTCTGACCGCCTCGACGCCCAGCCCGGTCCGCAGAACGCCACCCCGCCCGAAGGGCACCAGCCGGAGAACGGCACCCCAGCGAAAGGCAGGCGCATGTCCGCCCCAGGCACCAGGACCCCCGAGGAGAAGCGCCCCAGGCCGGCCCGCCCGGCGGGGCGGAAGGCGGACACCACGAAGGTGCTCGCCATCCCGAAGGGGCGCACGGGCGCCGCGAGGATCCTCCTCGGGCGCGACGCCGTCATGATCTACGTGCTCATCGTCGTCGTGCTCTACGCGAGCCTCACCATCCCGCGGTTCGCGTCGCCCGTCACCGTGGGGTTCCTGCTCCTCGACGTCATCCCGACCCTGCTCATCGCGCTGCCGATGACGCTGGTGATCATCTCGGGGGAGATCGACCTCTCGGTCGCGAGCATCGCCGGACTGACCAGCGCCCTCATGGGGGTCCTCTGGCAGGGCGGCATGCCGATCGCGCTCGTCCTCGTGCTGTGCCTGCTGGCGGGACTCGTCGCCGGCGCGTTCAACGGCGTGCTCATCGCCTATCTCGGGCTGCCGTCCCTGGCGGTCACCATCGGCACACTGGCGCTCTTCCGCGGCCTCGCGCTCGTGGTGATCGGCGACAATGCGGTGGCGAACTTCCCGCCCGGGCTCACCTCCTTCTTCACCTCGAAGATCGGCGGCACCGGCATCCCCACGGTCATGATCGGCGTGGTGGTCCTCGTCATCGCGTTCGCCGTCGTCCTGCACTTCACGCCCTTCGGCCGGGGGCTCTTCGCCCTCGGGTACAGCAGGGAGGCCGCGACGTTCGTGGGTATCGACGTCGCCCGGTCCAAGTTCCTGCTGTACCTGGCCACCGGCACGGTGTCCGCGCTCGCCGGCATCTACTGGACGCTCCGGTACTCCAGCGCCCGGAGCGACAACGCGAGCGGCCTGGAACTCGCGGTGATCGCGGCGGTGCTGCTCGGCGGGGTCTCGATCTTCGGCGGCAAGGGCTCCATCCCCGGGGTCCTGGCCGGGGTGCTGCTGATCGGCACCATCAACTACGCGCTCAAGCTGGACCGCGTCTCGGAGGTGGTCCTCATCATCGTCACGGGCTCCCTGCTCATCATCTCGGTGGTGGCGCCGAACATCGCGTCCGCCATCCGTGAGGCCCGCCACGCCAGGCGTGTCCGCACCGCACCACTTCCCTAGGCCGTCCCCCTGGGGTTGCACCCGGCGACTGGTTCCCAGCGCACATCGAAAGGAAGAAACAATGAGGTTCATCCATTCCGGATCCACCCGACGGCGGATGGCCGTCGCGGCCCTCGCAACGAGCGCCGCGCTCGTCCTCAGTGCCTGCGGCGGCGGCGACACCGGCTCCGACGGCGGCGGGGAGGGCGGCAGCGGGTCGGACGGCGAGCAGACCATCACCTTCATCCCCAAGCAGCTCAACAACCCCTACACCGACGTGGTGCTGGGCGGCGGTGAGGACGGCGCCTCGGAGTCGGGCTTCGCGTCCTCCGAGGTGGTCGGGCCGCTGGACGCCAGTGCGTCGAGCCAGGTGTCCTTCATCAACGCCGAGACGCAGCGCGGTACCAACGTGATCGTGATCGCCGCCAATGATCCCGACGCCGTCGGCCCCGCCCTCGAGGAGGCCCGCACGGCCGGCGCGAAGATCGTGGCGTTCGACTCCGACACCAACCCCGACTACCGCGACCTCTTCGTCAGCCAGGTGGACGCCAAGGAGGTGGCGCTGATCCAGCTCGAGCTCATCTCCGAGCAGATCGGCGGCGCGGGCGAGATCGCCATCCTCTCCGCCACCGCGAACGCCACGAACCAGAACGAGTGGATCAAGTTCATGGAGGAGGAGCTGGCGTCCAACCCCGACTACGCGGAGATCGAGCTCGTGGCCAAGGTCTACGGCGACGACGACGACACGAAGTCCTTCCAGGAGGCGCAGGGACTCCTGCAGGCCTACCCGGACCTGAAGGGCATCATCTCGCCCACCACGGTGGGCATCGCCGCGACCGCCCGGTACCTCTCCACCTCCGAGTACAAGGGCGAGGTCGCGCTGACCGGGCTCGGCCTGCCGAACGAGATGCGGCCGTTCGTGAAGGACGGCACCGTCACCGAGTTCGCGCTCTGGGATCCGGCACAGCTCGGCTACGTGGCGGCCTTCGCGGGCAAGGCACTCGCCGACGGCGACATCACCGGGGAGGTCGGCGACACCTTCGAGGCCGGCGAACTCGGCGAGCGCGAGGTGGCCGACGGCGGGATCGTGCTCGTCGGCCCGCCCACGCAGTTCAACGCGGACAACATCGACGACTACGACTTCTAGCCGCCGCGCAGGGCGGGGCGTCCTCCTCGGATGCCCCGCCCCTCCCACGGGATTCCTACCCCCACCGAGGAGCACCCCATGACCACCGATTCCGCGGCCGCACCCGGCACGCCCCTGGCCCTCCCGGCCCGGCTCGAGCCGATCCGTCGCCGTCCCACGCGCCTCGGGCTCGTCTCCGGCGGCCTCGGGGCGTACTGGCCGCAGTTCCCCGACCTCCTGCCGCAGCTCCGGGAATCGGTGCGGTACGTCACCTCCCGCTTCGAGGCGCTCGACGCCGACGTGACCGACGTCGGCTTCGTGTCCGACGCGCGGGAGGCCGCGGTCGCCGCCGAGGAGCTCCGGCGCGCCGACTGCGACCTGATCGTCATCTTCCTCACCACGTACCTGACGTCCTCCATGGTGCTGCCGATCGCGCAGCGCTCGCAGACCCCGGTCCTCGTGATCGACCTGCAGCCCACGGAGGCCATGGACCACGCGAACTTCGACACCGGGAAGTGGCTCGCCTACTGCGGGCAGTGCCCCGTCCCCGAGGTCGCGAACGTCTTCCGGCGTGCCGGCATCCCCTTCCGCTCGGTGTCCGGGCACCTGAAGCAGGAGTCCGCGTGGGAGCGGATCGACCGGTGGGTCCACGCGGCGGGCGTGCGCGGACGGCTCCGGCACGCGCGCCACGGCCTGATGGGCCACGTGTATCCGGGCATGCTGGACGTCTCCACGGATCTCACCACGGTCTCGACGACGTTCGGCTCCCATGTGGAGGTGGTCGAGTTCGACGACCTCCGCGAGTTCGTGGGCGAGGTGACGGATGCCCAGGTCCGGGAGCGCGTGGACCTCGCGCGCAGCCTGTTCACCGTGGACGGATCCGTGGACGAGGACGACTTCGCGTGGGGCGCGAAGGTCTCGGTGGGCCTCGACCGCCTCGTCACCGAGTTCGACCTCGACTCGCTCGCCTACTACCACCGGGGTCTCGCGGGGGAGCAGCACGAACGCCTGGGGGCGGGCATGATCCTCGGCGCCTCCCTCCTCACGGCCCGCGGCGTGCCCATGGCGGGGGAGTACGAGCTGCGGACCTCGATCGCGATGCTCGCGGCGCAGGCCATGGGCGCCGGCGGATCCTTCACGGAGATCCAGGCGCTGAACTTCTTCGACGACGTGGTGGAGATGGGGCACGACGGCCCGGCGCACCTCGCGGTCAGCGCCGCCCAGCCGCTGCTGCGCGGGCTCGGCGTCTATCACGGCAAGCGGGGGTGGGGCGTCTCGGTGGAGTTCGACGTCCGCCAGGGCCCGGTGACGACCTTCGGCATCGGGCAGGATCCGGACGGCTCCTACGTCTTCGTCACCTCCGAGGGCACCGTGGTCCCCGGCCCCCTGCTCGCGATCGGGAACACGACGTCGCGCGTGGACTTCGGGGCCGACCCCGGGCTCTGGGTGGACGAGTGGAGCCGGACCGGGGTCGGCCACCACTGGGCGCTGTGCGTGGGGCACCGCGCCGCCGACGTGCAGGCCGCGGCGTCACTGCTCGGCGTCGAGCACCGCCACGTCGCGTTCTGACCCCTGTCCGCACGACGACCTACACGACGACGACCTACACGACGACGAACGGAGACCCATGGAACGCGTCTGCTTCCAGCTGCAGGTCCGGCCCGAGCGCATCCCCGAGTACCGGCAGCGCCACGCGGCGATCTGGCCGGACATGGCCCGGGCGCTGAAGGACACCGGGTGGGACAACTACTCCCTGTTCCTGCGCCCGGACGGCCTGCTGGTCGGGTACGTGGAGTGCGAGGACTTCGCCGCGTCGCAGGCCGCCATGGCGGCGACGGAGGTGAACGCCCGGTGGCAGGCGGAGATGGGCCCGTTCTTCGTGGCGCTCGAGGGCCGCCCGGATGAGGGCTTCCTCCGGCTCGAGGAGGTCTTCCATCTGGAGGACCAGCTGTAGGCCCACGGGCGGCGCCCGCCGCTGGACGACTGACGCTCCTGGCCCGGCCGGCGTCCGTGGCGCTCGCCGTCGGCCTGGTCCCGGGTCAGGGAACAGGGACGTGGTCGAAGGATCCGCGGTGTGCGGTGGCGGGGTGGCGTGCGGGCAGCTGCGGTCCTTCGCCGAAGAGTTTCTCCCGCAGCGTGCCGGGCCGGTAGTCACCCTGGGCGAGTCCGCGGCGCCGCAGTTCGGGCAGGACGCCGTCGATGAAGTCCTGGTACGAGCCGGGAATGATCTGGTTGATGATGTTGATCCCGTCGATTCCGGCGTCCTGCCAGGACTCGAGCTGATCGACGATCTGCTCGGGTGTGCCTGCGATCTGCTGGTTGTAGGCGCGGTACCGGGCCACATCGGCGATGGTCGGGTTGCCTCCCGGTACCGAGGCGAACAGCGCTTCGAGGACCCCGCGGGCGCCGTCCGTGCGGACGTCGCCGAGCGTGGTGTCGAGGGGGAGTCCGCCGAGGTCCACGCCGATGCCCCCACCGATGTGCGCGACGATCATGTCGAGGTCCAGGTATTCGTCGTAGTCGGCCTGCTTGGCTTTCACTTCGGCGTCGGTGGAGCCGACGACGAAGGACAGGCCCGCGAAGAACTTGATGTCCTCGTCCTTCCTCCCCAGTTGACGGGCGAGGGCCCGGACGGACGTCGTCGTCTTCCGCGCGTATCCGACGTTGGGCGCGAAGAGGAAGGCGGCTTCTGCGTTCGCGGCGGCGAAGTGCTGCCCGCGGCCGGATGAGCCGGCCTGGAAGAGCAGCGGCGTGCGCTGGGGCGACGGCGCGACGAGGTGGGGTCCTTCGACGGAGTAACGGGCCCCCTCGTGGTTGATCTTGTGCACCTTCGAGGCGTCGGCATGGCGTCCTGTGGTCTTGTCCTGCAGCAGGGCGCCGTCGTCCCAGGATCCTTCCCAGAGCTTGTAGCAGACCTCGAGGTACTCGTCGGCCCAGTCGTAGCGGCTGTCGTGTTCGACGAGACCGTCGTTGCCGAAGTTCCGGAAGGAGTTCTCGAGCACGCTGGTGACGATGTTCCAGGCGACACGGCCGTTGCTGAGGTGGTCGAGGGTGGAGAGCTGGCGGGCGAACTGGAACGGGTGGGCCTGGACGACGGAACTGGTCAGGGCGAGGCCGAGGTGCTCGGTGGTCGCTGCGAGCGCTGATTGCAGGACCAGGGGGTCGTTGGAGGGGACCTGGAGTCCGCGGTCGACGTGGGATGACCATCCTCCGCCGTGGTTGCCGTACAGCCCGACGACGTCGGCGAGGAAGAGTGCGTCGAACTTGGCGTCCTCGAGGGTGCGGGCGAGATCGGTCCAGAGTTTCAGGTCGTTGAAGCGGTGCTGCCGGGCGTCGGGGTGACGCCATTGACCGCCGAGGATGTGGCTGGTGGTGTTCATGGCGAAGGCGCTCAGGAGCAGCCGAGGGCGCTGGGTGAAGACGGACATCAGGGGGTACCTCCGGTGGTGGGTGGGTGCGGGATCGTGGCTTCGCCGATGCTGTTCAGGCCGGTGGGGATGGTTCCGTTGAGGTAGTGGTCCCCGACGGAGCGTGCCTTGAAGAGTGCGGGGTTGTGGGTGGCGACGGTCCGTGCGTTGCGCCAGTGGCGGTCGAGCGCCTTGCCGGTGCTGACCGATGATGCGCCGGTGACGTCGAACAGTTCACTGGTCGCCGCGAGCACGAGCGGCGGGACCGTGACGTGGGCCTGCTGGACGGCGAGTTCGGCGCGGAGGAACGCCGCCTCGGGTGAGAGTGCCAGATCGGGATCGACGGCGGCGTCGAGGTCGCGGGCCGCCGCAGCCACGATCGCCTCGGCGGCGAAGGACTTCGAGGCCAGGTGTCCTACGTGTTCCTGGATCTGCGGGTCGTCCCGGAAGAGACCGCCGGATCCGGTGTTGAAGGTGCGGGTGCGGGTGCGGACGAGGTCCCTCACGTCGCGGAGGGCTGCGCGTCCGATGCCGGCCAGGACAGCCAGGAGGAAGAGCTGGAAGAACGCCGGCTCGAGCGTGCTCGTCACCGTCCTCTGCAGGATGTCCCCGGCGTCCACCGGGACCCCGGCGAAGCGCGCCGTCCCGGTGCCGGTGAGGGGCTGCCCGAAGCCGTCCCAGTCGTCCACGATGGTGACGCGCGCGTCGTCGGCCTTCACGAGTGCATACTGGCGTCCCTCGACGCCCTGCGTGCTTGCCATGACCACGACCCAGTCGGCGAAGATGCTGCCGGTGGTGTAGTACTTCTCGCCGGTGAGGAACCACTGGCCGTCCTCGTGCTGCAGCGTGGTCTGCGTGGTCCCGAGCGCGTTCCCTCCCCGCTCCGTGGCCGCGTTGCCGAAGATCTGCCCGTCCGCGATCCGCGGGAACCAGCGGTCCTGGAATGCGGAGGGCTGCAGGGCGGCGGTCTCGACGAAGGAGAAGTGGGATCGGAGCAGGTGGGCGACATTGGAGTCGGCCTCGGCCAGTTCGATCAGCAACCGGAACAGGTGCTCATGGTTCACGGGGTCTCCACCGTGACGGGTGGGCACGCGAAGCGTCGTGAAGCCGGCGTCCTTGAGCCACCCCACCTGTTCGAAGGGCAGGATCCGGTGCGCTTCCCGGTCGAGGGACCCCTCGGCGATGCGCTGGAAGACCGGTCTGAAACGCGCAGCGAGCTCCGCGTACCGTGCTTCCCCGGACACCCGGGGCGTTCCATGCCCGGGAAGGGTCGGGGTGTCGGTCGTGGTCCGGGACGACGTGCTGGCGGGAGCGGTCAAGGCATTGGTCCTTACTGGGTCGACAGGGCGGAGAGATCGGAGCGGGGCGTCCGCGCGGCGCGCAGGGCCTCGCTGCGGGAGTCGGAGAGCGCGCGCAGGCGATGCCCGGGATTGGAGGCGAGCAGTGCCCTGGTGTACTCCGAGGCGGGGTTGCCGAAGACCTCTGCCGTGGGGCCGGTCTCCACGAGGTGTCCCCGTCGCATGACACCGACCGTGGTCGAGATCTGTTCGACGACGTGGAGGTCGTGCGAGATGAAGAGGTAGGTCAGCCCGAGGTCTTGTTGCAGGTCCGCCAGGAGCGTGAGGATCTGCGCCTGGGTCAGCACGTCGAGTGCGGACAGCGCCTCGTCGAGCACCAGGGTCCGGGCACCCAGAGCCAGGGCACGGGCGATCGCCACCCGTTGGCGCTGGCCGCCCGAGAGCTCGAGCGGACGTTTGCCCGCGAGTCCGGGCGGGAGATCGACCTGCTCGAGGAGCTCGGCGACGCGTGTGGAGCGCTCGGTGCGGGTGCCGAGGCGATAGTTGAGCAGTGGCTCGCCCACGATGTCCCTGACCGGCAGGCGGGGATCGAGGGCCGAGTCGGGGTTCTGGTAGACGAGTTGAAGGCTCCGCCACAGCTCCCGCTTCTCGTGGCGGGAGGCGGCGGTGACGTCGTCGCCGTGGATGAGGATCTGCCCGGACGTGGGATCGAGCAGGCGCAGGATCATGCGGGCGGTCGTCGATTTGCCCGACCCCGATTCGCCGACGAGGGAGAAGGTGGTGCCCTGCTCGATGCTGAAGGACACGCCGTCGACGGCCCGGTGCTGCTCGCGCTTTCCCCGGAAGTCCTTCGTCAGACCCCGGACCTCGATGGCCGGAGCGTTCCGGGCCTCCGGCCTCGGATGCGTGCCGGCTTCGGCCGGGCGGCGATGGGGGGACGCCTCCTCGAGCAGGCGTGCCGTGTACTCCTCCTCGGGGGCGGCGAGGATGTCCGCCACGGGGCGGTCCTCGATGATGCGGCCCCTCTGCATGACGACGATGCGCGCGGCATGGTCCGTCGCCACCGCGAGGTCGTGGGTCACGAAGAGCACGGCGGTGCCGAACTCCCGGGCCAGGCGTTCGAAGACCTCGAGGATCCTCGCCTGCACGGTGACGTCCAGCGCTGACGTCGGCTCGTCCGCGATGAGCAGTTCGGGCCGGAGACTGAACGCGATGGCGATGAGCACGCGCTGCTTGAGGCCGCCGGAGAGTTCATGCGGGTACTGCCCGAGCCGTTCCTCGGCGCGGTCGATGCCCACGAGGTCGAGCAGCCGGAGAACGTCGTCCCGCACCGATCCGCGTGAGCGCCGCGGGCCGGTCGGGTGCAGGCGGAAGACCTCGGCCAGCTGCGAACCGATGGTCCTGACCGGGTCGAGGGACGCTCCAGGATCCTGGGGGACCAGCCCGATCCGTCGGCCGCGGATCCTCTCGAGGTCCTTTTCCCTCGCGCTGGTCAGCTCGGTGTCTCCGAGGACGATGGTGCCGGCCGTCCGGTGCGCCGCCGCCGGGAGCAGCCCGATGATCGACTTCGCGAGCGTGGACTTGCCCGATCCTGATTCGCCGACCAGGGCGACGATCTCACCCCGACCGACGGTCAGGTCGACGGCGTCGACGGCAGGGGTGGCAGTGCCGTGGTGGCGGTACTCGACCCGCAGTCCCCGGACGTGGAGCAGCGGTTCGGCAGGGCTGTGGGACATCCGGGTTGGGGGGGAGTCGGGGTGGGCGCCTGGTTCTGTGGTGTTCACGGTTCTCCTGGCTAGATTCGGAAGGTCTTGAGCAGCTGGCGGCCCAGGGCGGCCAGCAGGATGACGGTGACCACGATGACGACGCCCGGCAAGGAGGTCAGCCACCAGGCACTGCCCAGGTACTGCCGTCCTTCGGCGATCAGCAGTCCCCACTCCGGCGTGGGTGGTGGGGCGCCGAAGCCGAGGAATCCCAGACCGGAGATGGCGAGGATGGCGGCCCCGAGGTCCACGGCGAGCAGCGCGAGGACGGGGCCGGCGGCGTTGGGCAGGATGTGGCGCACGACGACGGACCGGTAGGTCCCGCCGTTGAGGAAGGAGGCTTCCACGAAGTCGAGGTTCCGGACGCGCAGCACCTCGGACCGCACGACGCGGGCGAAGGACGCGATGGACGCGATACCGACGCCTATCCCGAGCGATACGGGTCCGGGTGCGAACGCGGTGACGATGACCAGGGAGATCAGGAACCCGGGAACGGCGAGCAGCACATCGACGAGGCGCATGGCCGTGGCGTCCGCCGCCCGTCCCGCTGTGGCGGCGACCAGCCCGATGATCGTCCCCACGACCAGGCCGATGAGGACGGCGAGGCCCGCGGTGAGGAGGGTCTGCCGTGTCCCGAACACCACCCTGGAGAAGACGTCCCGGCCCAGGTGGTCCGTCCCGAAGAGGTGGGCGGCGTTCGGTGCCTGGAAGTTGTCGCTGGGCACACCGTCGAGGGGCGAGTACGCGGTGAACCAGTCCGGCACCAGGGCCCAGGCCAGGATCACGGTCAGCGGGAGCGCCGTCACCCACAGGGCCGGGTTGCGGGCGGGACCCCGGGGGCGCTTCGACGGGCCACGTGCGGGCGCCGGCTGCACCGCTGCGTCAGGACCGGCGACGGCTGCCGGCCCCGCATCGACAGCGCTCAGGGACAGGGGCGGATCATTGCGTGCCAAGGAGATACCTCGATCGGATGGTGGGCATCAGGCGGCCAGGGCCCGCGGGGCCCCTTGCCCGTTGCTCTTGAGGATGCGCGGGTCCAGCAGGGGATACAGCAGGTCGACGATCAGGTTGACGACGACGAAGACCGTCGCCGTCAGGAGCACCAGTCCCTGCACCAGTGGCACGTCCTGGGTCGTGACGGCCTGGAGGACCACCGAGCCCAGCCCTGAGCGTGCGAACACGGTCTCGGTGATGACGGACCCTGCGAACAGTGTTCCCACCGTGATCCCGGTGATCGTCAGGGCCGGTCCTGCCGCGTTCTTGAGCGCATGGCGGAAGAAGATCCAGGACCGTGAGGCCCCCTTCGCGCGGAGGACGTCGATGAAGGGCTGCTCGTAGACGTGGTTCATGCCCTTGAGCAACACCTGCGCGACGGGAGCCGAGACGATGATCGCCAGGACCAGCACGGGCACTGCGAGGGACAGGAACGAGCCATCAGGAAACAGCGACATGACGCCCCAGCGGATCGAGAGCAGTTCCAGCAGCACCAGCCCGAGCCAGAACACGGGGATCGCCGAGAACAAGGGAGGCAGGTTCACCAGCACCCGACGGACGGCGTTCCGACGGGTGAGGGTCGCGGCGGCGACGAGGAGGACCGCGATCACCACGGCGATGATGAACGCCGAGCCCGCCAGGGCGACGGTCGACCCGGCGACACCGCTGATCCGGTCACGGACCGACTGGCCGGACGCCAGCGAGTAGCCGAAGTCTCCGGAGAACAGCCCTGCCAGCTGGTGCAGGTACTGCACCGCCAGCGGCTGGTCGTAGCCGTACTGACTCTTCATGGTGTCGATCGCCGCCTGGTCCACCGCTGAATCGACGGTCAGGAAGATCGTCACGGGGTCGCTGGGCAGGAGCTGCACCGCCAGGAAGACGAGGGTGTAGGCGAGCCACACCACGAGGAGGGCCTGGCCGACCCGCTGGGCGAGGTAGCGTGCCACGGCTCCTATCCGCCCGTCTTCCACGCGCCCTGGAAGACGGGCGCCGTGCCGGAGGTGAACTCCACGTGCGTGTCGCTGTGGGCGCCGTACACCTGGACCTCGTCCCACAGCACCAGCGAGTAGGCCTTGTCGACGACCAAGGCCCGCTGTTCCTGGGCGAGCAGTTCATTCCGCTCCGGGCCCGGGGCCGCCGCGCGTTCCGCCGCGAAGATGACGTTGAGGTCCTCGTCGCTGGTGTGCGTCATGGTGTTGTCGGCCGGCTCGAAGATCGGGCCGAGGCCGCCGTAGATGAACTGGCGGGTACCGAAGAACTCGACGTCGGGATCGGGCATGGCCGTGGCCAGGAACGTGTTGTCACCGGCCCGGTTGTCGAGTTTGACGCCGATCTCCCGCCACTGCTGTTCGATGAGTTCGAAGGCGGGCTTGATGACCACGGAGTTGTTCGAACTCGTGACGGTGACCTCGAGCTTCACCCCGTCCTTCTCCCGGATGCCGTCCGCGCCGACGTCCCACCCGGCTTCGTCGAGGAGCGCCCTGGCTTCGTCGGGCTGGTACTCGAGCTCGTCGGACAGGTCGACGAAGCCCGGTGCCTGATGATTCAGCACTGACCCGGCGAGCTCATAGCTGTCGGACAGGACGGTGTCCTTGATGCTCTGCCGGTCGATACCGATCTGCAGTGCCCGACGGACGTTCTCGTCGGCGAGCTTGCCACTGCCGATCCGTACTGCGGCCATGTTCACGGTGAGGTCGATGCCCTCGGCGGGGAGGACCTGGTTCCCACTGGCCGTGAGGGCCTCCTCGTCGAGGGGCTGCAGGCCTCGTACCAGGTCGACCTGCCCCGACTGCACGGCGCCGGCGCGGTGGGCGACCTCCGGCAGGTACTTGATGACCACCCTGTCGAGGTAGGCGTCCCCCTGGTTCTCCGCGGTCTCCGGGGCCCACGCGTAGTCGGCTCGTTTAGCGAGCACCACCTCCTCGTCGGGCTTCTCGGACTCGAAGGTGAACGGACCGGAGCCGGAAATCTGGGAGATGGCCGATTGTCCGGCCGCATCCAGTTTCAGGGTCGCCGGCGAGACGAGCCCCGCGGTGACCGACGACGTCGCCCGCAGGAAATTCGCATTTGGGGAGGGCAGCGTGACCTTCACCTGGTTCTCGCCGACGACCTCGGCCGAGCTGTAGCCGGCAAAATCGACATTCGGCTGGATCTGCGCGGACTCGATCCCGAGCCCCAGGGCGTCGAGGTTCAGCTTCACCGCCTCGGCGTCCAGGGGAGAACCGTCGCTGAAGGTGACGCCCGGCCGGATCGTGAAGGTGAACTCCGTTGCAGCGGCGTTGGCGGAGAACTCGGACGCGATCCAGGGAACGAGCTCGCCCTGCTCGGCGTCGAAGTAGGTGAGACGGTCCAGGACGCTGTTGAGGACGTTGGACTTCTCGTAGAAGCGTGCCGCCTGGGTCTGCCAGTTGTTGATGGGCGTGACCTCGGCATAGACCAGGGTCCCTCCCTCCACCGGTCCACCGGCGCCGGTATCCTGCGCTGCCTGAGGGGTCGATGTGGAACTGCACGCAGTGAGCGCCAGTGCGGTGAGGCCCATCATCGCGACGACACGCAGGGATCTGCGGGCTGGAGCGGGGCTGGAAGCGGGGCGGGAAGTCATGCCGGTCCTCTCAGTCGTGATCGAGGCTTCCCCATCCGCGCACGCTGCAGGCACACCCCCTCAGCGAGGGTGGCACCAACGGGGGACAAGGCTATCTCCATCGGTCCTGGCAGTAGCACCGGCCCCGACGGGGTGGTTGCTGCGGCTTCAACGAGCCAGGTCTCTCAACCGCTCTGGATGGTGGTTCTGTCCTGGGGAGCGAACCCGGCGGACTATCGAATAGAACCCCAGAACGGCCGACCGATCAAGACGGGCGAGTCTCAGGACGACACATTCGGGGCGGGAACCCGGCGGCCGGAAGGGATCGGGCCGTGGAACGCGCGCTCGGTGAGCCCGGGCCGTGACGTGGGTCCTGCTGGACTAGACGGCGGCGAGGACGGCGAGGGTGACGAGGGCGTTGTTGGCGGCGTGGAGGAGTATCGGCGCCCAGAGGTTCTGGTGGAACCGTCGAAGGAGGGCCAGCGCGATGCCGAGGGTGAAGAGGTAGACGAACGTGAGAGGGACGAGGTGGACGGCCGCGAAGAGCGCGGCGGACAGGGTGATCGCGACTCCGGGCCGGAAGTGCCGGGTGAAGCCGTCCAGGAAGGCACCCCTGAACAGGACTTCCTCCCAGAGCGGTGTGAGGACGGCGATGATCAGGAAGCAGACGACGATCCACGGCCCGGGCAGGGCGGTGATCTCCGCGAGGGGGTCGTCGGCCGTGCCGGCCGAGGCCGTGTCCACCCCGATGGAGGTCAGCGCGACGAGGACGAGGCCCTGCAGGCTGCCGCAGACGATGATGATGACCGGTATCTGCCAGAGCAGGTGGAACAGCCGGGCGGTGGGGCGTCGGAAGCCGAGATCCGCCGGGGTGAAGCGGTTCCTGCGGACGAGGTGGAGGTAGAGGGCGAGGATCGCGGCCACCGTGACCGTGACGAGGAAGACCGGCAGAAGGGATGCGAGCGTGAAGTCGACGATGCCCGAGAGCCCGACGGCGACGATCGCACCGGCGGCGACGGCGATGTAGACGACCACGAACATCAAGGCCCAGGCCGCCTGGCCGAGAGTCGTGGGCGTCACCTGCCGTCCCGCGGGGTCTCGGTCGATGCTCGGACTGGCTGCCATAGGAGGATCCCCCGGTAACGATGTGTCTGGGCGGTGGTCCTTCACGCTATCCCGAATCGCCCGAACACCCCGGCACCTCTCGTGGGGTGGGGACGGCCACGGGACACCCGGGCGGAAACTCGAGACCTGGTCGGCACTGCAGGGGACTGGACCGCAGGTCCGGGGCTCAGTCGGGGAGATACGGTTCGTACTGGTCGAGCGTGCCATCGAGCACGGGTACATCGAGTGTGGCGGTTTCCGAGGGCGTCGCCAGGGTGATCTCCGTGAGCGCACCGGGGGGCGCTTCGACGGTGCTGAGGATCTCTTCGTTGGTGTCCAGCGGGTATTGGCCGTTGGCCGGCACCGTCACCGCCACCTGATCGTCCGAGTCGCTGATCATGACCTCCACGGCGGCGGAGGACCCGTTGTCGAGCGTCCCCAGGAGGCGGCCCGGCCCGCCTTCCTCGGCAGAGACGATGAGCATGCTGCGCAGTTCCACGCCACCGACCTGCCCGTCCTCGCCGGTGGCAATGGCGTCCATGCTTTCCTCGGGAGCGCTGCAGCCGGTCATCGCCACTGCGGCCATCACTGTCAGGGCGGCTGACCGTCGGGCCAGGGACTGACGACGACCGTACGTGGTGCGTTGCATGAGAGCTCCTTCGTAGGTATCCGGGCGTTCCCGGCCTGCAGTGGACGACCCGCTGGAGACTGTCGAAGAAGGATGCGCGGATCCGTCGTGGACGGGGATCGGCGTCTCTTGCTCGGTCTCGGGAATCGCGGGGGGGCGCGCTGCGCTTCGAGCAATCGTAAGCAGGCTGTCTTTGCCTGATCAAGCACTGGGGCTGTCGTTCGGAAAACCGTTGCGGAATCGCAACTAGTTCGTTATGAGGGTCGACGGTCCGGCACCTCCGCTCCTGCGGCCCGGCCGCCCGGACCGTCGCGGGTCAGAAGCCGAGCCCGAGGACTGCCGGCAGCGCTTCCTGTGAGCCCTCCCCGGCCGCTTCGGCGAACGAACCCATCACGGTCTGCAGTCCCTGGCGGTCCTGGGCCGGCATCCGGCCGATGATCTCCGCCAGCGCGGTCCTGCGATACGCCATGAGATCCGCCACGAACCGCGTGCCTGCATCGGTCAGGCGCAGCTGCAGGAAACGCCGGTCCGAAGGGTTCTCGCTGCGTTCGATCAGGCCCGAGGCGACAAGACGATCACAGGTCCGGGTCGCATTCGATGCATGCACTCCGAGATCGTCGGCCACTGCCCCGAGGGTCTGTGCTCCGCGGCTGGCGATGAGCGCCAACACCCGCAGTTGGGCCGGCGAGACCACGTCCTCGATCTCCGCCAGGGATTTCGCCACCACGGCGATCAGGACCCGGGATGCACGCATCATTGCGTCGATCTCACCGTCGGGCACCCTGTGTCCAGTCATGACGACCAGTATCCGCCGCGCTTTTGCGTCACCGCAAAGAACACCGCTTCCTCCGGCCGTCGACGACGCCGGCATTCGATCCTGCGGCAGGATCAGGGGGTCAGTGCGGCGACGATGTCGGCCGCGGAGCCTTGCTGCGTGCGGCGGTACCCGGTCCCGGCCCAGAGGTGGAGTGCCTGCACGTCGTTGCGCGCTGCTGCGGCTGCGCGCAGGGGGGCGGTCATGTGGTGGACGTGGGGGTAGGCATGGCTCGTGATCGGGTGGTCGTCCATGAAGCGGTTGCGCAGGCTCCGTGCCGGTCGTCCGGTGAATGCGCGCGTGACTGCCGTTTCCGTGAAGCGTGGATCCGTGAGCGCCGAGCGGTGCGCAGGGGATGTTCCCGCCTCGTCGGCCAGCAGCAGCGCCGTTCCTACGTGGACGGCGACCGCCCCGGCGCCGAGTATCTCGCCCGCGAGGTTGCGCGTACCGATCCCTCCACCTGCTATCAGAGGCAGGTCGGTCCTGGTCCTGATGGTGGCGAGAAGTGCAGGAAGCGGGTGTGTACCGGGTTCGACGGCGGGGTCGAAGGTTGCGCGGTGGCCACCGGCCCCGGGTCCCTGCACCACGAGGACCCGGGCGCCGTGGCCTGCAGCGGTGCGTGCTTCAGCAGCATCCGTGACGGTCACCGCGGTGAGGATCCCCAGCTCGTCGAGTTCGTGCAGAACGGTGGCGGCCGGGCAGCCGAAGGTGAAGGACACCATCTCCGGTCTCTCCGCGCGCACGACGTCGAGCTTGGCCTCCCACGCATCGTCGTCCCAGCGGGGCCTCCCGAGCTCGACCCCGTGCCGGTCCGCCTCCACCTGGAGCTCCTGGCGGTAGGCCTCGAGCTCCTCCTCGTCGGGGTCGTTGGCGGATACGACGAAGAGGTTGACCCCTACCGGGCCGTCGGTGAGCGCCCGGGTGGCACGGATCTGCCGAGCGATCTGATCCGGCGACTTGTACCCACCGGCGAGGAACCCCAGGCCACCGGCGTTGGTGACCGCCGCTGCCAGCTCAGGTGTCGAGGGTCCTCCGGCCATGGGCGCTCCGATGATCGGACGGCGCAGCGACGAAAGGTCAGAAGCAAGCACGAGGCCTCCTGTGTAGCCGACAAGCAGTCGGCTCGCTGTGCGAGTGGTCCAGAATGAGCAGCATGGATATGAGTAAAGAGTCCGTGCGTGAGTCCCTGCGTGTCCAGTTGTGGCCCGTTCCACTGGTCGCAGTCATCCTCGCCCTGATTCTGGGGCAGACTCTTCCCTCTCTTGATCGGCACCTCGACGACAGCATGCCGCCGGTGGTTTCCGGGATCCTGTTCGGCGGGGGGCCTGAAGCGGCGCGGTCACTACTGGAGACGATCGCCGGTTCGACCATCACCGTCACCTCGCTGACCTTCTCACTGACGGTCGTCACCCTGCAGCTCGCGAGCAGCCAGTTCTCCCCGCGGCTCCTCCGTACCTTCACACGGGACCGCTTCGTCCACAACACACTCGCCCTGTTCCTTGCGACCTTCGTCTTCGCTCTCACGGTGCTGCGGAGCATCCGGGTGGAAACCAGTGCCGGGCCTGCGTTCGTCCCCGAGATCGCCGTGACCACCGCTTTCGTGCTGACGATCATCACCGTCATCGGCCTCGTCCTGTTCCTGGCCTACCTGGCACGGCAGATCCGCGTCGAGACCATGTTGCGCGATGTACATCGCGAGACCGACGAGACCCTGGAGCGTGTCTTCCCCGAGCACCATTCACGAAGGCCGAGCGTTCCGTCCCCGGACGGCCGGCCCGACATCGTCCACGCATCGTCCTCGGGCTTCCTCACCCGCGTCGACACCAAGGCCCTCCTGTCGGCTGCAGCGCGGCTCGAAGCCTTCGTGACCCTCGATGTGGCGCCCGGGGCGTCGCTCGTCGCCGGGGTGCCGGTCGCGCGCGTGTGGAGTGCGCAGGCGGTTCCGCTCGACGGTGACCGGCTGGCTGGGCTGGCGGACGCGGTGTCGCGGTCCTTGAGAACCGGCTTCGAGCGCACGTCCACACAGGACCCGTCGTTCGGGCTGCAACAACTCCTCGATGTCACCGACAAGGCTCTTTCGCCCGGCGTCAACGACCCTACGACCGCGGTCCACGCACTCAGCCATATCTCCGCGATCCTCTGCTCCCTCACCGCCAGGACAACCGGACCCGTGACGCTGTACGACACCGACGATCGAGCCAGGCTGAACCTGACCCTTCCCTCCTTCGCGGAGCTTCTCGATCTCGTCATGGACCAACTCGTCACCTATGCCTTCACGGGCCCTCGGACAGCGAGTCGGAGCATCGCCATGCTCTCCGAGATCACGATCAGTGCGTCCAGGGCCGGCACTCTGGCGACCCATGCGCCGGCCCTTCACGGCCACCGGGCACGAGCACGGACGGCGGTCGAGACATCGACGCTCGATCCGGTGATCCGTGCCGATCTCCTCTCCCAGCTGAACGACATCGACCAGCAGCCTCAGCAGTCACGCGCCTGAAGGGATGCGCTGCGATCGACGTCGACGGTGGGTCCCGTGCGGGCGGCATGCTCCCGTCCGAAATCAGGGGACAGGGCGGACGATGACCCGGGGACCGGAAGGAGCCGTGCGGGAGGCGCGGGCCACACGCAGCAGGGTGACGGCGAGCGTCCCCGCCACCGGGGTCCACACCAGCCGCTCGACCCGGGACCGGGAGGCGAGGTTCATCACCGTCCCGAGCATCATCAGCCTGGACGCCACCCTGAGGATCCGGCGCCGCGCCGTCGGGTCCGGACCCCGGCCGAGGGTGACTGCCACCAGCGCGGCGTAGACCACCGTTGATGCGGCGCTCGACGCCCGGTACCTCGCCGGCAGCACGCCCCGGTGCGCGCCCCCGTAGGCGGCTTCTCCCCAGGGAGCGCCGGCGGCCAGTGCTGCCTGGAAGGCACCGACGACGGCGAGGAGGAGGGCGGCGAGGGACGCCGGTCCCCGCGGGGCGACGGGGCGGAGGCGAGGGGTCATGCTCGGAGCGTAACGAATTCCTCCGCGCCTGAGAACCGCCGAGAGGATACCGCTACTCCCTCTTGCTATCTACCGGTACCCAGTGTTACTTTATACCGGTAGATAGCAGCGCTGAGTAGAAGGAGGGGGCCGATGGGCAAGCAGGCGACGGAGATGCTGAAGGGCACCCTCGAGGGAATCGTCCTCGCCCTCCTGGCCGGCAGGGCGGCGTACGGCTACGAGATCACGGCGTGGCTGAGGGAGCAGGGCTTCACGGACATCGCGGAGGGCACCATCTACGCACTCCTGATCCGCGCCGAGCAGCGCGGCCTCGTCGACGTCGAGAAGGTGCCCTCCGAGAAAGGGCCACCGCGCAAGGTCTATTCACTCAACGCGCAGGGACAGGACTACCTCAACGAGTTCTGGAGGACGTGGAGCTTCCTCTCGGAACGGCTCGAACAGCTCCGCGAAGGAGGACGGTGACCATGTGGATCGAGAAGATCGTCGGGGATCTCGGCGGCAAGAAGCGGTACAGGGCGTACAGGGAGCGTGTCCGCCGGCTGCCCGAGGGCTACCGTGAGGCGGCCCTCGCGCTGGAACACTACCTCCTGAACCTCGGACCCAGCGGAGACAGCACGAGCCTCATGGCGATGCTGGACGACCTCGCCGACCTGCTCGAGCAGGGCGTCGCCGCGGGCACGCCCCTCCGCGACGTCGTCGGCACGGACCCCGTCGCATTCGTCGAGGAGTTCATGCAGAACTACGGCGGGGGAAGCTGGATCCGGAAGGAACGGGACCGGCTCGCCAGGGCCATCGACCGCGCCGAGACCAAGGAGCACCGGTGACCACCCCGCCCCTCGCGGGAATCAGCTGTCGCGCCCGGAGCCGTCAGTAGCTGGTGCCCGGACCGCCGTCGGAGGTTGGGATGAACCCGGCGGCCAGGGCCTCGGAGCCGCGGGCGAGCAGGGAGACGTCGGCGCCGACCAGCACGAACCCGGCTCCGCCGTCCAGGTACCGCCGGGCCACGGACGGTGTGAAGGCGTTGACGCCGGCCGGCTTCCCGGCCCGCGCCGAGGCCGTGAGGCAGTGCTCGACGGCCGCCGTCACCTCGGGATGTTCCTGCCGGCCGAGGAGGCCCATGGACGCCGCGAGATCGGACGGGCCGACGAAGATCGCATCCACCCCGTCGACCGCGAGGATGTCCTCCACCGCGTCGACGGCGGACTGCGATTCGATCTGCACGGTGACGCTGATCGTCGAGGACGCGTGTGCCAGGTAGTCGGGCACCCGATTCCAGCGGGCTGCCCGCGCGAGCGCCGACCCGACGCCGCGTACGCCCTCGGGCGGGTAGCGGGTCGCGGCGACGGCGGCCTCGGCGTCCGCGACGGAATGCACCATGGGGACCAGCAGGTTCTGCACGCCCAGGTCCAGGTACTGCTTGATGAGCACGGCGTCGTTGACGGGCGGCCGGACGAGCGTCTGCACCGGGTACCCGTGGACGGCCTGCAGCTGGGCGAGGATCGACTCGAGCCCGTTCGGGCTGTGCTCGGCGTCCACGAGCAGCCAGTCCAGGCCGGAGTCAGCGCAGATCTCCGCGACGAGCGGGCTGCCCGAGCACACCCACATGCCCACGAGCGGGCGGTCGGCGGCGGCCAGCGCCTCGCGGAAGGAATCCCCTAGTGGAAGCGGCATGTGACGGCTCCCAGCGGTCCGTAGTCGGCGTGGACCGTATCGCCCCTGTCCACCCAGAGCGGGCGGGTGAAGGACCCGGCGAGGATGATGTCCCCGGCATGCAGCCCGTCCCCGTGGGCGGCGATCTTGTTGGCGAGCCAGTGCACGCCCGCGGCCGGGTGGTCGAGGACCCCCGCGGCCACGCCGGTCTCCTCGACCACCTGGTTCTTGTAGAGGATGGCGGACACCCAGCGGAGGTCGACGGCGTCGGGCCTCACCGGCCTGCCGCCCACCACCATGGCGCCCATCGCCGCGTTGTCCGAGATGGTGTCGACGATGGTGCGCCCCTCCATCTCGATCCGCGAGTCGAGGATCTCGAGGGCGGGCACCACATAGTCGGTGGCGTTCAGGACGTCGAAGATGGTGCAGCCCGGCCCGGTGAGATCGTGTTTCAGCACGAACGCGAGTTCCACCTCGACCCGCGGACGCGTGTAGGCGTCCCACGACACCGAGCAGCCGGTCTCGAACACCATGTCGTCGAAGATGGCACCGTAATCCGGTTCCGTGATGCCCGTGGCGGCCTGCATGGCCCGCGACGTGAGCCCGATCTTCCGCCCCACGAGCGTGCGGCCGGCGTCCTCGTTCCGCCGCCGCCACAGCCGCTGGACCGCGTAGGAGTCCTCGACGGTCATCCCCGGGTAGCGGGCGGTCAGCAGCGGGACCGGTGTCCGCGTCCGGGCGGCGTCGAGGAGCTCGTCGGCGATCTGGCTGATGGTCTGCGGATCAAGCATCGGGTTCCTTCGGTGGCTCGTGGGCGCGGACGTCAGAGCTGGGTGCCGAGCTTGAAGCCCTGGACGCCGTCGTCGTCCCTGCGCGTGTAGGAGAAGCCGTCCGCACCGACGGTGACGGCCATCTCGCTGCGCTCGTCCCGCTCGACGACGGGCTGGGGGTTGCCGTCGAGGTCCAGCACGAGGGACGCCTCCGAGTACCAGGACGGCACCACGGGGTTGCCCCACCAGTCGCGGCGCTGGTTGTCGTGGACGTCCCAGGTGATGGTGGGGTTGTCGGGATCGCCCGTGTAGTAGTCCTGGCAGTAGATCTCGACGCGGTGGCCGTCCGGGTCGAGGATGTAGAGGTAGAAGGCGTTGGAGACGCCGTGCCGCCCGGGTCCGCGCTCGATGCGGTCGCTGATGCGCAGGGCGCCCATCTTGTCGCAGATCTGGATGATGTTGTGCTTCTCGTGGGTCGCGAACGCCACGTGGTGCATGCGCGGGCCGTTCCCTCCGGTCAGCGCGGTGTCGTGCACGGTCTGCTTGCGGTGCATCCAGACGGCGTAGGTGACGCCGTCGGAGTCCTGGATGTCCTCGGAGACGCGGAAGCCGAGGTCCTCCAGGTAGGCGCGGCCGCGCGGCACGTCGGGGGTGACCTGGTTGAAGTGGTCCAGGCGCACCAGCTCGCCGGCCGAATACAAGTCGTAGCGCTGGGTGAGGCGTTCCACGTGCTGGACGTCGTAGAAGAACTCGTACGGGAAGCCCAGCGGGTCCTCGACGCGCACCGAGTCACCGACGCCCTTCGTGAACCCGTCCCGGCGGCGTTCGGTCCGGCAGCCCAGTTCGCGGTAGTACGCCTCGGCGGCGTCCACCTCCGCGGGTGACTTCACCCGGTAGGCGAAGGCGGCGACGGCGGCGACCGGGCCCCGCCGCAGCACCAGGTTGTGGTGGATGAACTCCTCGAGCGAGCGGAGGTAGATCGCGTCGTCGTCCTCCTCCGTGACGTGCAGGCCGAGGACGTCGACGTAGAACTCGCGCGAGCGGGCGAGGTCGGTGACCACGATCTCCATGTAGGCGCAGCGGACGATGTCCGGGGCGGGGACCGAGGGGGTGGGAACGGGGGTGGTCATGGGATTCTCTCTTCGTCGAGCGAACGTAGGAAGGCTCAGCCTTCGGTGGCGGCGGCGTCCGTGACACTGCCGAACTTCGGGGTGTGGACGGCGCCGAGCGTGATGTGCACGGCCTGCTGGTCGGTGTAGAAGTCGATGGAACGGTAGCCGCCCTCGTGGCCGAGCCCGGAGGATTTCACGCCGCCGAACGGGGTGCGCAGGTCGCGGACGTTGTGGCTGTTGAGCCACACCATCCCGGCCTCCACGTCCTGCGCGAACGTGTGGGCGCGCGTGAGGTCCTTCGTCCACACGTAGGCCGCGAGCCCGTAGCGCGTGTTGTTGGCGAGCGCCAGGGCCTCGGCGTCGTCCTCGAACGGGGTGATGGCCACGACGGGCCCGAAGATCTCCTCCTGGAAGATCCGCGCGTCGGGGGAGACGTCGGCGAAGACCGTGGGCGCGATGTAGTTGCCCTCCGGCAGGTGCTCGGGGCGTCCGCCGCCGGCGAGGAGGCGGCCCTCCGTCTTGCCGATCTCCACGTAGGAGGCCACCTTGGCGTAGTGCTCCGGGTGCACGAGCGCCCCGACCTCCGTCCGCGGATCGTGCGGATCGCCGACGACGATGGTCTTCGCGCGGGCCGCGTACTTCTCGCAGAACTCCTCGTACACGGGCCGCTCCACCAGGATGCGGGAGCCGGCGGTGCAGCGCTCCCCGTTGAGGGAGAACACGCCGAACAGGGCCGAATCGATGGCGGCGTCGAGGTCCGCATCCGCGAAGACGATGCACGGGGACTTCCCGCCGAGCTCCATCGAGAGCCCCTTGAGGTGCGCCGCCGCGTTCCGGAAGATCGTCTGGCCCGTGGTGGTCTCCCCGGTGAAGGAGATCAGCGGCACGTCGGGGTGCTTGACGAGGGCGTCACCGGCCTCCTCACCGAGACCGTTGACGAGGTTGAAGACACCGTCGGGCACCCCGGCGTCCTTGAAGATCTGCGCCCACAGGGACGCGGACAGGGGCGTGAACTCGGCCGGCTTCAGCACCACCGTGTTGCCCGTGGCCAGCGCCGGCGCGAGCTTCCAGGACTCCAGCATGAACGGCGTGTTCCAGGGCGTGATCAGCCCGGCGACGCCGATCGGCTTCCGGTTCACGTAGTTGATCTGGGAGCCGGGCACCTTCATGGCGTCGTCGAACTGGGCGACGATCAGGTCCGCGAAGAAGCGGAAGTTCTCGGCCGCGCGGAGGGCCTGGCCCTTCGCCTGGGTGATGGGCAGACCCGTGTCGAAGGTCTCGAGCTCGGCGAGCCGGGCCTCCTGCGCCTCGACGGCGTCGGCGATCCGGTTCAGCACGCGGGCGCGCTCCCGGGGCTTCATGCGTGGCCACGGTCCGGTGGTGAAGGCCTTCCGCGCGGCGGCGACGGCGAGGTCGATGTCCTCCTGCCGGCCCGCCGCCGCGGTGGCGTAGGTGGTGTTGGACACCGGGTCGAGGACATCGAATGTCGCGCCGCCCACGGAGTCGACGAACCGGCCGTCGATGTAGTGCTGGAGGGAGGACGGCAGTCCCTCCGGGATGTATTGCGCGGGTGCTGTGGTCGGCTGTGCACCGGAGGTCGTCATGGGTGGGTCCTAACCGTGGTCGTGTGCTGCTGCGGAGGCTGCTTCGGTGGCTGCTTCGGTTGCTGCTTGGGCGGCTGCTTCGGTGGCGCTGAAGTGCGTCAGGTAGGCGTCGAGGGTGGCGCTGCGGTGGAGGCGGGCGGCCCGCTCCACGGTGTCGGCGTCGGCCCCGTCCGCGAGGAGGGCGAGCAGGTGCGCGTGCTCCTCGACGGATTCACGGGCGCGCTCGGGCACGAAGCGGAAGGTCGAGGAGCGCAGCGAGGCGAGCCGGTTCCAGCCGCGATGGACCAGGTCCAGGATGTGCGGATTGGGACAGCGCTCGAAGAGGATGGCGTGGAAGTCCTGGTTGAGCCGGGTGAAGCGGAGGGGGTCGAAGTCCTGCAGGCTCGCGCGCATCTCCTCGTTGACCGCCCGGGCCCGTTCGAGGTCCGCGGCACTGATCAGCGGCGCGGACAGCGCCGTCGCTGCTCCCTCGACGAGGCTCAGGGTCTGCATGGTGTAGAGGTATTCGGTGGGGTCGATCCCCGCGACCGTGGCTCCGACGTTCCGCTCGAAGGTCACCAGTCCCTCGGCCTCGAGCCGGCGGATGGCCTCCCGCACGGGCACCACGCTGACCCCCAGATCCTGGGCGATCGCGGCCAGGACCAGTCGGTGGCCGGGCGGATAGGCTCCGTCCACGATCCGCTGCTTCACGGCACCGTAGGCTTGCTGCGACTTGCTGCCCGCGGCGGGGGCGTCGTCGGTGGTCGCGGCCGGCTCAGCCATCGGCGCGCCGCTCCTGCCATCGGGCGTAGCGCTCCCGCCAGGCGGCGTCCATCGGGTACAGGCCGTCCACGCCGTGCCCGTCGGCCACCATCTCCGCGATGAATACCTCCTCCCGTTCCTGCGCCACGGCATCCTCGGCCAGGTCCGCCGCGAGGGCGGGAGGGATCACGAGGATTCCGTCCGCGTCCGCCACGATGATGTCGCCGGGCTGGACGGTGGTGCCGCCGCAGGCGATCGTGACGTCGGTGTCCCACGGGATGTGGCGCCGGCCCAGCACGGCGGGGTGCGGGTTGGCGTAGAAGGTGGGCATGTCCATGGCGGCCACCGCAGCGAAGTCGCGGACGCCGCCGTCGGTGATGATCGCCGCAGCCCCGCGGACCTGGGCGCGGAGGGCCAGGATGTCCCCGACCGTGCCGGTGCCCTTCTCGCCGCGGGCCTCCATCACGAGGATCTCGCCGTCGTCGACGGTGTCGACGGCGCGCTTCTGGGCGTTGTAGCCGGCGCCGTGGGCGCGGAAGAGATCCTCGCGGTTCGGCACGTAGCGGAGGGTGCGGGCGAGCCCGACGACGCGCCGGCCCGGCTGGGTGGAGGTCAGGCCGTCGATGCTGACGTTGTTCAGCCCGCGCTTGCGCAGCTGGGAGGAGAGGGTCGCGGTGGAGACGCTCTCGAGCGTCGCCTTCAGTGCGGGTGTCAGGACGCTTCTCGACGCCGGCGCGGGCAGCCCGGCCGCCTCGCGGGAGCCGTAGGCCTCCTCGCGCTGGACGTCGTCGACCTTCGGACGGGCACCGAACGCGGCCAGCGGCGTCGTGCCCTCGCTGACCGTCGTGGCCAGCCGCCCCGTGGCCAGGCCGCCCGCGGTCACTTCGACCTCCAGCAGGTCGCCCGGCCCGGCGACCGACGCTCCGGCCGGCGTGCCGGTGAGGATGATGTCGCCGGGTTCGAGCGTGAGGAGCTGGGACAGGTCCGCGATGAGCCGCGCGAACGGGAAGAGGAGGTCGGCGGTGGTGTCGTCCTGGACGAGCGCGCCGTTGTGCCAGGTGCGGAGCCGGAGGGCGGCGGGGTCGACGGCGTCGGCCGGCAGGAGTCCCGGGCCCACCGGGGTGAAGCCGTCCGCGCCTTTGGACCGGAGGTTCGAGCCCTTGTCCGCGTAGCGCAGGTCGTAGACGCCGAGGTCGTTCGCGGCCGTGATCCACCGGACATGGCTCCACGCGGTCTCGGGGGAGACCCGGCGGGCGGGGGTGCCGATGATGAGCGCGATCTCGCCCTCGAAGCCGAGCAGTTCGCAGCCCGAGGGGCGTTCGACGCCGGACCCGGACAGGGCGAGGGAGGAGGACGGCTTGAGGAAGTAGGACGGCTGCTCGGGCGTGCGGCCCCGCTGTGCGGCACGGCTGGGGTAGTTGATATGTACCGCGATGACCTTGCGGGCTGCGGCCAGGACGCCGTCGTCGAGCAGTTCCACCCGTTGCTCCTCATCGAGTACGAAATCGTATACGAAGAGTAGGCGGGGCTTTCCCGGTGCGTCAAGGCTGGTCCTTCTCCGCCGTCCCGGAAATTTCGCCTCGGCCATGGTGGTGGGACGCGGTCCGTGGTGGAATCTTGCATCCGAATGTTCCGCCCGGCCCGTGCACAGGGAACGAGGCATCAGCTCCGCTTCCGGCACCGGCTCCGACCCGGGAGACACCCATGGCTGACCGTAAAGCATCGACCCATCACTCGAAGAAGGCCGCCAGGAAGCGCTGGAGCGACCTGACGGACGGGCAGAAGGCGAGGGTGCTGGTCCTCGGGTCCATCCAGCTGTCCCTCGCAGCGTTCGCCTGGATGGACCTCGCCACACGGCCCAGGGACACCGTGAACGGCAGCAAGGGCATGTGGGCACTCATCATCGCGATCAACTTCGTGGGCCCCGTGGCGTACTTCTGGAAGGGGATCAGGCGCTGACGCCACCGGCGGGAGCCGTCCTGCCCGGTGACTGTGGTCGGGAGGCAGTGGCGGTCAGAGGACGGCCGTGGTGTCCTTGCGCTGCCGATTCCCGACGGTGACCAGGACGGCGAGTTTCCGCAGGGGTGATTCCAGTGCTGTTTCGAGGTCCCCTGCAACGTCGGAATGGATGCGGTGCAGCAGGTCCTGGACATCCGCGCGATCGTCGACCCTCACGTTGAGCGCGAGATCGCAGGCGCCGGCACTGCCGCGCAGGAGCGCGTCGGCTCCGGTCACTCCGGGAAGGCGCTGCACGTGGCTCTCGACTGCCTCGGAGAACACCCTGGGCTCGCACAGGGTGTACCCGGCGGCCCCGTCCTCGGCATGAAGGCGGAAGGTGCGGGCCTGATGGCGGCGGGGTATCTGTGCCAGCAGCCACAGCAGGGCCAGGATCCCCGTGAGCACGGCGACGATCGTCAGGATGATCGGCGCGATATCGGCCGCGGCCGCGTCCCCGAAGGACTCCGGAAGCGCGGGGTCGGCCGGCCGCGCGGCGCTGAAACCTGGATCCAGCGAGTCGGTGATGGTGGCGGCGGCCCCGGTGGCGAGCAGTATCCCGGCCGCTCCGAGGAGCAGGGCCAGCAACCCGATGATGGCCAGCCATGTGCGATTGAGCCGTTCGGCGGTGTCCCTCATGAGTTCCTACTTCCGTTTCTACTGCGACCGGCCATCGAGCGGCCGTTGGCTGACAGGGCTTAGTCGTTGGTGGTGCGGACCCGGACCGTGATGACCGGTTGCGGCGTGACCCCGAGCTCCTGCAACTTGGTTCCGAGGGACGCCTTCAGGCGGTCGGTCAGGTCACCCGCATCGTGCAGGGGCGTCCGGACCTCGACGTCCATCCGGGTGGCGGTGGTGGATACGGAGCTTCGATCGACGCCGTCGGTGCGATCGATGTGTGCTGCCGCGATCCGGCTCAGTCCGCGGAGGGTGACCACGGCTTCGGATGTTCCTGCCCGGCGGCTCTCCGGTTCGACGAGCCGGATGGTTCCCCGTTGGCCGGGGAGGATGCCTGCCAGCAGCAGGATCAGTCCGAGGGCGGACAGGATGATCGCGGCCGCCACGACCTGTGGCGAGTTCCACGCCAGCGGTGCGAGACCTTCCCGCACCGATCCCAGGAAGCCGGGCCATGAGCCGGTGGTGATGCGGGTGATGCCGCTCCATGCTCCGGCCACCGAGGCGGCGAGCAGGACCAGCGCCGTCAGGGTTGCCGGGAGGGACCGGCTCGAGCGGCGATGCAGGGATTGGGAGGTGCTTGGGTGGCTCATGCGAGCTCCCTTCGGCCCTGGCCCCGGGTGGGGTCGAGGAGGGTGTTGATGTCGATGTCGACCTGCCGGACGTCGAGCCCGCAGATCCTGGAGACGTCGTCGCGGACCGTTGTCCGCAGAAGCTCCGTGGTCCGCTTCAGCGGTGCCGGGTAGGTGATGCCGACCTCGAGGCGGACGGACGCGATGAGCCCGTTGAGTTGGACGTCGGCCTTGGGCCGGGCCGTCTCCTTGTGGCGGGCACCGAGTCCGAGGAAGCCCCCCGTGGGTCCGCTCACGCCGGGGACGGTCGATGCGGCATTGCTCGCCACCTTCTCGATGGCTCGTTCCGCGATGACCAGCGTTCCCCTCGTCGAAGGATCAGAGGTCGCGGACCGGGTGGAAGGGGTGGGCGAGTCTGCCCGGGAGCGCCCCGGGCGCAGTTCGGTTCCCGTGTGCCGGGCCGTGGCCGGGGAGGCGGTGGGGTCCACGTCGTTCACCGGCGGGTGGTGGATCGCCCGGTCAGTGCCCCGAGATCGAGCTTGCCGTCGATGATGCGGGCGACGATCAGGCCGACGGCGCCGAAGAACGCGACGAGGACGAATTCGTAGAATCCGCCGAACGCTGCCGCCCATCCCAGGACGAGGCCGGTCAGCAGGCCCATAGCTGTGGTGCTCATAATCGGGTGCCTTTCCATTGAGCGCCTTCTCGGGGCGCGATTACATGTGGGGTATGACTGTCGAGGCGCTCGGGTGAGGCCTCATCGCCCCGCGTCCGGGGCCATCACCTGAAGCATGGCGCGGTGATGGCCCCGATGGCCCGGTGGGTACTACTGCAGTTCCGCCCGGGCGGTGGCGTCGTGGGTGTCGGTGTCCTCGTCCTCGGGCAGGTGTACATCGGTGACGTTGATGTTGACTTCGATCACTTCCAGCCCGGTTGCCTCCTCGACGGAGGAGATCACGTTGCGGCGGATCATCTGGCTGACCTCGACGATCGACGCACCGTGCTCCACGACGATCGACAGGTCGATCGCCGTCTGGCGTTCTCCCTTCTCGACGCTGACCCCGCCGCTGACGTTGGTCTGGGATCCGGGGATGCGCTCGGAGAGGCTGCTGAAAGCCCTCCGCCCTGCACTGCCCATCGCGTAGACGCCGGGCACTTCGCGGGTGGCGATGCCGGCGATCTTCTGCACGACGGTCTCCGCGATGGTGGTGTGGCCCAGGCGGGTCTGCAGCGGTCCTACCGGCTGGGTCTTCTCGACCTCCTGGGACTGCTCCGCCTGGCGCTTCTGCTCCTCGCCCGTGGCGGGGATGACTGCTGCCCGGCGTGCTGCGGTGCTCTGATCCTCTGTCATCTGAATCGATCTCCTGTGTGAGGGGTTCCTGCCGTACACACTTAAAGACGCCGTCGATCCCGGAACGTCACGCCGACGGTGCACCTTTCTCGCGTGACTTCTCCTCGCCTCGACAGGCGCCGGCGAAGGGCAGGGCCCGCCGGCCGCGGAATGCTCGCCTATGCTGAACGAAATGGGCCGGTTCCGTCGACGCCGGCCGCGTCGAGTCGGAGAGGAAGCAGATCCCGTGGAATCCCGACACGACGATGATCAGCAACCGCCCCGACACCCTTCCCTGCCGGACATCGAGGCACGCCCGGATGCTGACCTCGTCTCCCTGGTCGAGACAGCCCCGACAGGCCAGCTGATCGGGCGGGGCCCCGGTACCCGGGAAGAACTGCTGCGGGGTCATGCACCCCCGCCGTCATCCCGGCCCGAGCCTCGGCCCGGGCATCGGCCGGAACCCGTCCCTGACGGTGTGGCTTCCGCCGTGTCGCTGGACGACCTCGATGAGCTGACCGTGGTCGCCCGGGCGCAGGACGGCGATCTTCACGCATTCGAATGGCTGATCTCCGCCTACCAGGGCGGAGTCTTCCGGCTGGCATTCAGGATGCTGGGCGATCACGCGGAAGCCGAAGACATCGTGCAGGAGACCTTCATCGCCGCGTGGCGCAACCTGCCGAACCTCTCGGCCCCGCAGGCCTTCATCCCGTGGCTGTACCGGACGGCGACCAACAAGTGCTTCGACCAGCTCCGCCGGAGCCTTCGACGGCCCACCGACCCGGTCTCCTTCGACGACGGCGCCGCCGGGACGCCGGGCGCTGCAGGAGAGGGTGAGCTGTGGAACCAATTGCCCATGCCGGCCGGCGGCCCTGCCCAGGATCCGGCGGTGTACCACGAGACCGAAGCGCAGATGCAGGCCCTAGCCGACGTCCTGCAGACCGTCCCGGCCGGCCTCCGGGTGTGCTGGTTGCTGCGGGGAGTCCATAACTTCTCCTACGCTGAGATCGCCGCGATCGTGCAACAACCCGAGAGCACCGTTCGTGGACGTATTGCACGGGCCCGACGACTCCTCGCAGAAGGGATGCAACCATGGCGTTGAATGAGGACCAACCGCGGCTGGGGTGCGGACGGCTCATCGACGAGGTGTGGGCGTCCATCGACCAGCCGCCGAGCACTCATGAACAGACCTGCGCCGACTGCCAGAGCGCGCGCGCAGCACTGCACCACCTCGTCGCGGTCACCGAGTCGATGCGCGACCGTGATCGCGACAACCCCGCCCTGCAGCCCGGTCACCGCGTGAAGGAAGCGATCATGATGGTCGCCCGGGCCGAGGTCCGCCGGAGCCGGCGCACCCCGCTGGCCACCACGCCCCTGGGCACCATCGATATCAGCGAACAGGCCCTGAGCGCACTCATCCGCTTCGCCGCCTCCACCCTGCCCGGCGTCCGCGCGCGACGCTGCACCGTCACCGCCCCCCGGACCATTCACGCACCTCAGGCAAGCCAGGCCACACAGGGAGGGGCATCCGCGACAACGGTGGTCGACGTCGAGGACGTGCGGATCACCCTCACCGTGGCTCTTTCGTCGCAGGTGAGGATACCTGCCACCATGGAACTGCTCCGCGAACGGGTCGGGACCATCGTGCAGGCCCAGACCTCCATCACCATGCAGCAGATCGACATCCTCGTGGAGGACCTCTATGACCTCTGAACACCCCTCCCAGGCGCGGGTCGTGGACCTGGACAGCATCGCCGACACGCTCAGCAGCACCCTCGGCGCGCTCCCCGGGGTGGTGCGCCTGGAACCGACCGTGCGCAGCGTCATGACCCGTTGGAAGGTCGCTTCCGTCAATCAACTGCACAGGACCCTGCGGACCGACACCGCGTCCCCGACCGTCGCCACCCGTGACGGCCTGGTCCTCTCCCTCACCGACGGCGTCCTCGACATCCACATCGACGTCGCGACCAACATCGCCAGACCTGCCCTCGGGCTGGCGCGCGAGGCGCAGGACATCGCCGCACACCTGATCCAGTCCAGCGGCCTGACCGTGGGACGTATCGACGTCACGATCCTGGCCATCGAAGGAACACCCGAGACCTGACGGTCCGCGGCGCCAGGCTGGTCCGGCGCCACCATCGACCGAGGAGAGCCGTGGCACCGGAGATCGACCCGCACAACCTGGCCCCCAGGCAGATCGAACTGATCAACGAGGGCCGCAAGCTCGAGGGCGTCCACCTGTCGATCTTCGGTTACTTCGGTGGTCCGGAGCTGCAGGGTGCCTGCATCGGGCGCATGCAGCTCGACGAGGACGGCCGGCTCCCTGCGTCCGACTACGAGTCTCCCGAGGACCGGCTGAAGGAACTGGTCCTCGCGCAGCTGCTCCGAGGCGCCCTGCGGCAATCCATCCCGATCGTCCTGGGCGGGATCTTCGAGGACATCTTCGCACTGCGCACCCTGGAGGCCGCCGATGGCGACCTGCAGGAGTACATCGCCTCCGCCGGGGCGCGCGTCGTGGACATGTTGCCGCCGTCGTACCGGCGTCACTACACCTCCGCTCTCCTGCAGCGTCTCGCGGTCGTCGCGGCCGAGGTGGCCTCGGACTTCGAGCTCGGCTGGGAGGGGCCTCGCACGTTCGCGCACGGGCTTGCGGCCTACTGCTTCGCGAAGAAGGGGGTCCGGCACGCCGACGCGGAGTACGGTGCCGGCCTGGGAGCCGTGGACCTGGATCGCCTGATGATCGGGCTGCTCGGGGAGACCGCCGTGCTCGAAGAGGCCTACCGGCCGGCGCCGGACAACAAGGAGCCGGATGAACCTTCCTGGTTCGTGCCCTACGACCCGGCATGCCGGGTCAACCCCTATCTCCACCCGGAGGGGATGCCCAGCACGGAGCAGGTCGATCTGCTCGAACACCAGCTCGGCCGCGAGGTCCCCGAGAAGCACCCGGGCCCGGCCCGCCAGAAGGCGCTCGCCGAGGGTGTCCTGGTCGACATCAGCCCGTACGCGTCCCGCGAGTACTTCCTGTGTCCGGTCGCCGTCGAACACTCGGTTGTCGCAGCCCTCGGTCTGGACGGCCTGCCGCCGGAGTCCGAATGGGAGGACCTGCTGCTGCACCCGGCCTGGCACGGCGCCGCGGAGCACCCCACCTGGACGAGCTTCGACTACATCGCCGTCGGCTTCGAGGGCCAGCAGTTGTACGTCGCGCTGGTCGCCGGCACCGACGAGATGGACTCGCCGGTCCTCACCATCCAGTACCTCGGCGAGGTCATCGACGAGGCGTAGGCCTCGTGCCGACGGAGCCGAAGGCTCATCAGCGGATTGATGCGAGGACGGTCAATGCCGTCAGTGTCCCGTTCTCGGTGGACATGACCTGGGCGACCTCGATGACGCGGGGACGGCACCGCTCCGCCTCGTCGAGCGCGGTGTGGAGGGCGGGGACGGTCAGTGCGCGTTGCGGGATCGGTGCCGGCGCCAGGCCCGCTTCACTCAGGCGGGCTCCCCAGAACGGTTGATCCGCGATGAATGGAACGATCACCGACGGCGTCGCGGCAATCATCGCGGCGTGTACGGTGCCGATACCGCCGTGATGCACCGCCGCAGTCGCGTGTGGAAGCACCGCCGCATGCGACACGGTCCGGGCGACGAGGACGTCGTCGCCGAGGCGGTTCGGAGGTACGTCGATGCCGCCGAGACCGGTAGTGACGAGGCAGCGGCTACCGCGAGCCCGTGCCACATCGACGATCGTGCGCCCGCGCGCTGCGGCGTCTCCCGCCGCCATCGAACCGAAACCTGCGTAGATGAATGAACCGTCGGCCATGAATCGGGCGACCTCGGGTGCGAGGGTCGCCGATCGATGTGCGCGGGTCCAGGGCCCGGTGAGATGCACCGATGCCGGCCAGTCATGGGGGCGCCGAAGTATTGCGGGGCTGATGGGCATGAGAGTGGCCGCGGGGGCGGAGGACCTGCGCGTTCGTCCACCGACGATCCTGCGTACCTCGTCGAGTTCAGAGCGGAACATGACCGATGCGGTGCCCGCCGCCCGGTACGTCGATCGATTCAGCGGGCCGATTCCCCGAGTGACCGTGCCTGCGGCAGGGAAGACCCTCGTCGGGGTGAGGGCCGGCACGATCTCGACCATGACGTGTGGCACCCCCAGGGCGTCCGCCACCAACGGAGCCGAGAGGACCTTCGGGTGATACACGATCAGATCGGGTTCGTACTCGAGCGCCGCTCGCGCGCTGCCGACAATGACGCCTCGCATCACCGGACGCACCACGGAGCGGTAGTTGCGGAGCGCCGCCATGACGGAGACGCCCTGTTCCTCGATCATCCGCGTGTAGTCGACCCCCATGCCCACCGTGTCCAGGTCGCCCAGCTCGACGCCGGAGTTCTCCGGGGCAACCAGTCGCACCTCGTGCCCCGCTGCAAGCGCCCGGTCTGCCAGGGCGGCGAACGGCTCGACATCGCCGCGGGAGCCCGCCGTCGCCAACAGAAGCCTCATCGCCGTCCTCCGCGGGCGTCCATTGCAGCATCGAGCACCCCGCTGCCCGTGGCAGCGGCTCTCACGCCGGCATCCGCAGCGTTCTCGCGGTGCGTCACGGCGGCACATCCGTTATCGGCGAGCTCTCTCAGTGCTGCGGCTCCTCTTCGGGCACTCGTCCCCACGTCACTCGGAGGCGAGGCGGGCGCTGAGCAATCGTTCGGTAGTCTGCGCGCTCGGTCGGCGTCGCGTCAAGAGCCGGTCACCACCCCCGGGTGCAGCAGGCGGATCGTCCCCGGGGCCCCGTGAGCAGCAGACCGACCATGCGGGCCCCTGTCCCCGACGACTGTCGTCGCGGCACAGTCTCAATCGCCCCTGTTGATGAGTGAGAACAGTCGCTTGGGGAACACCCGCGCCCCTATCTGCGAGACGCGTCCGAGTCCGACGGGGATCTCGTCCTTCCCGGCGTCAAGACCGTGGATCGCCCGGTCGAGGAAACGATCCAGCGGCATGGCCATGGGAGGTGTCGATGGCAGGCTTCGATGCAACGGTGTGTCGACGACCGGAGGAATGATCTCGACGACCTGAACGGTGGACCCCGCCAGCTGATGTCGCAGGCTGACGGTGAAGGAGTGGACGGCGGCCTTCGTCGCGGAGTAGACGGGAGTCCTTGCGTACGGGACGAAACCGAGACCCGAACCGATGTGGACCACGCGCGCCTTCGGTGCTCGACGAAGCAGCGGGAGGGCTGCCGCGGTGACGGTGACGAGCCCCGCGAAATTGGTGTCGATCTCGGCGGTGAGGTCGGCAGGCCCGGGTGGTTCGGCGACCGAGAAGTCGAGCAACCGCTGGATTCCCGCGTTGTTGACAAGGGTGGTCAGGTAGGGCGTTTCCCTGGCCACTGCGGCAAGGCCGCGTGAGACAGACTCCGGATCGGCGACATCCATGATGATCACCGACATCCCGGGATGGCGGGCCGCCACCGCCTCCAGCCGGGTCCGGTCCCGGCCCGAGATGATGACCCGGGCACCTCGCGCATGAAAACGCGCTGCCAGACCCGCGCCTATCCCGGAACTGGCTCCCGTGATGAGGACGGCTCCATCCACGACGCGCTTCGACATGCTGCAGCGTTCTTCCTCGGTGTAGTCGGACGCCTGATGGTCCGACGAGCGACTTTACAGATTGTAAAGTAATTCTCAAGCGTCTGTGCACCCGAGGAGGTCGCTGTGAACACCGTGCGGCGAAGTCCTCGCGACCGCATCATGCTCGCTGCCGTCGAACTGGCGGGGCTGGACGGCGTCCGCCAGGTCACGATGTCGGCACTCGCCGCTCGGGCCGAGGTGTCGCGCCCTACGTTGTACAGCTACTTCCCGGATGTGGCCCATGTGCTGGAGGCGTGGGTGGAGCGGGAGGTGGCGCAGGTACAGGCTCGGTTGCGAGACGTGCTGGCCGCCGACGCCGACCCGATCGAGGTGCTGTCGGCCTATGTCGACCTGCAGTTGACCTACTTCGCCGATTCGCCCACGCGGGCCCTGATCACGGCGGCTGCCCTGGGATCACCACCCCGGTCCGTCACGCGCCACATCGAGGGATTCCAGGCCGATGTCAGAGAATTGCTGCTGAACCTCCACCGGCACGGGCGTCTCCGGGCGGGAGCGGACGTCGATCTGCTGGCAGGGCTGGTCATCGCCGGCATCACCTCCGTGGCGCCTCATGTGGTAAGCGGTCGCCTGACCGCAGTCGAAGCGCGCAGCCGACTGCTGAGCCTTCTGCTCCACGGGGCCCTGGCCGATCGGCCGGACTGAACGCCGGTTTAGCCTGCACCCGCCGATCAGGGGTCGCCGGGCCCTGACATACATCCGGGTGCCCCGCCGAGCTCGAGCGTGCGTCCCGGGGACTGCCTTATTGCACGCCGATGCCATGGGGGGAATGGATTCCGTGGGTCGCCGGTTCGCCGCAGACGTTGCATGTGACCTCGACGACGAGATCGTGCTCCCCGTCGTCCCTCCCGTGGCGCCACGTCACGGGAGGATTGTCGGCGCGACGATCGTCGCCCAACCGCATCAAGGCCAGCAGCAGAGGGAGGAGCTGCTCGCCGCTTCCTGTCAGTCGGTAATCGAACCGAGGAGGTCGGTCGCTGTATTTCTCCCGCCAGATGTAGCCCTCGGATTCCAGCCGGCGCAGCCTCGACGTCAGGATGTCGCGGGACGCGCCCGTGTGCTCGGCGATGTCGTTGAACCGGGTCACACCGAACATCAGCTCCCGCACCGCGAGCAGGGTCCACCGGTCGCCCACGATGCTGAGCGCCTCGGCTATCGAGCAGTCACGGACACGGGAGATCGCCATGGAGAAATTCTAGCGACAGACAGTTGTGTTTTCCAACCCAGTGGGTGATCCTGAGTGAGTAGGTAATTCAAACTCTGTGCGGAGGTGTGACATGCAGTCCGAGGTAGTGGTTGATCCGGTGGGCGGTCGGGAGCGGCGGCGCCTGCTGCGGCGCTGGGGGTCGGCGCTGGGGCTCTGGCTCGTCGCGGCGACGGTTCTGTCCGCCAGTGGGGTCCTCGCCGCCATGGTCGAGGTGGCTCCGACGATGGTGATTCCGGCGTTCGTCACAGTGGGGATGCTGGCCCCCTTGCTGGCGGTCGCGCGCAGTACGCAGCTGCAGGCTCTCTTCCTGAGTGCGCCGCTGCCGTATCTGACGGTCTTCAATGTCTGGCGAGTTCCGGCGGCACTGGTCTTCTTCGCCTACGGCGCTGCGGGGCTGCTGCCGGCGTCGTTCGCCATGATTGCGGGAATCGGTGACCTGATCGCCGGTGTCCTCGCGGTCGGTGTGGTCCTCCTCGCTCCTCGGTTGAGCGCACGTGCCGGACGCCGTGCGTATCTGGCGTTCCATGTCTTCAGCTTCAGCGACTTCGTGACAGCGGTCGGCACGGGCATCACACTCACTCTGCTGGGAGATCCCCTCATGGCGTCCCTGGCCGATTTCCCGCTCGCCCTCATCCCGCTGTTCGGGGTTCCCGTGACGGGGGTCCTCAGCCTCATCGCCCTCTGGAGACTGGCCCCGACCGGGTTTCGTGGGCGATGACGGCAGCCTGTGTCCTGTCGCGGGCATCGAGTGTGGCGAGGATGGAGCCGACATGTGTCTTCACGGTCTGAATGCTCACGAAGAAGTCACCGGCGATCTCGGCGTTGCTGCGCCCTCCGCCAGAAGCGCGAGTACCTGCGGCGTTCCGGCGTCGCCGGATCGGCGGAGCCCCAGAGGGTCCTCCCGGGGCGCGCAGGACATGTCACCCTGCGGTTACAGGTCCCGCTGTGGCGACTGTGGTCGCTCCGTTCTGACTGCCTGGCCGAGTTCATCGGCGAAGTCGGTCAGTTGCTGAGCGGCGAGGCGAAGGTATCGGTGGATCGCCGACTGCTCGGCGGGAGTGAAGTCGTCCGTGAGAGCGTCGAGGGAGTCGAAGAGCGGTCTCAACTCCGTGAGGATCCGTTCGACTGCTTCCTCGCTGGGGCGGAGGGATACTCGTCGTCGGTCCTTGCCCTCCCGCAGGCGCACCAGATGCCCCGCCCGCTCGAGCCGGTCGACGAGTTCGGTCGCAGAGCCGGTACTGATTCCTAGTCTGTTCCCCAGCTCGACCGGTCCGAGGGGGGCTCCCTCCTGGCTCATCACGTGACCCATCGCGGAGTAATCGCCGAGGCGCAGGCCGATCCTGTTCGCCAGGGCCTGGTCCACCTCGGCGGCCGCTCGATTGACCCCGCGCAACGCCCAGGAGAGCTCCTCCGCCGACATCCTCCCCCGCTCGATCTCCTCGACCCGCCTCGCCCGTTCCTTGTCGCTCATACGCCAATACTAGTTGACAACTACCTCGGATACGGAGACACTCGGTAAAGGAGCTACCTGGAGGAGGGGCTGTGGACCAGAATTCATCGGACGCCGCATCGGAGCACCGCCCCGTTCTGGCTCCGTCACGTCTCCGTGCGCTGCTCATCGTTCTCTGTGCCGGACTCGCCCTGGTCGTGGCCGGGAACTCGGCTCTGGCGATCGCGCTTCCGGCCATCGCGCTGGACCTGGGGGCCGATCAGTCCGAACTGACATGGATCATCGACGCGTATGCGCTGACGTTCGCCGCGCTTCTGCTGACCGCGGGGATCGCGGCGGACCGCGTCGGCCGCCGCACCATCCTGGTGACCGGGCTTCTGATCTTCGGCCTCGCCTGCGTCGCGTCGGCCTTTTCCCCGGACCCGACCTGGTTCATCGCTCTTCGCGCGCTGTCCGGAGTCGGCGCGGCGGCCGTCTTCCCGGTCACCCTCTCCGCGCTGGTGGACGCCTACCCGGAGGAGCGAAGGACCTTTGCGATCGGGGTGTGGTCCGGGGTCAGCTCTGCCGGGGCGGTCGCGGGCACTATTGTCGCCGGAGCGCTCCTCGAGGCCTTCTGGTGGGGGAGCGTGCAACTCCTGTTCGGATTCGTCGCCCTTGTGATCATCGTTCCCGTGATGGTCCTCGTCGCCCAGTCCCGGAATCGTTCGCTCTCCCTGGACCCTTTCGGAGCCGTGTGGTCGGTCGTCGCGCTGGCCGGCCTTGTCTTCGGGGTGATCGAGGGCCCGCAGCGCGGCTGGTTCGATGCGATCACCGTGATCTCGCTTGCCGTGGGCGTCGTCGGTCTCGCAGCCTTCATCATGCATCAACTGCGTTCGACAGCGCCCTCCCTTGATGTGCGGTTGTTCAGGAACCGAGGTCTCGCGGCCGGATCCCTCATCGTCACCGTCCAGTTCTTCGCATCCCTCGGATTCTTCGTCCTGACGCCCCAATATCTGCAGATCGTGCTCGAGTACACCCCACTCGCTTCGGCTTTGGCCCTGCTGATCATCCCGGTGGGAGTCGGCACGGGTATCGGTCTCGCCAGTGCGCTCGCCGGCCGGTATGGCCCGCGCATTCCCGGAGCGCTCGGGCTCCTCCTGATGGGGGTGGGTTTCGCCGTCTTCGCAACAGGCCTCGCCGGGGGGCTGGATGCCTCCCTCTGGGTCATGGGAGCAGGGGTCACCGTGTTCGGCGTCGGCTTCGGGATGGGCATCACGCCCGGTACCGAGCTCATCATCGAGGGACTGCCCGCTGAACGCCGGTCCGTCGCCAGCGCCGTCAACGACATCACCCGCGAAGTGGGCGGTGTCCTCGGGATCGCCGTCCTATCCAGCATCCTCGTCAGCTACTACCGCTCCGACATCACCCCGGCCCTTTCCGGACTCCCTGACCAGGTGCGGGGCATTGCCGATTCCGGAGCCGGGGCCGCGATCGGCATCGCCGGCTCCCTCGGGCCCGACGGCGAGAATCTCGCCACGGCCGCCCGGGAAGCGTTCGCCCGAGGGCTCAGCGCATCCATGTGCGTCGGCGCCGTCGTCCTGGTCGTTGCAGCGATCATCACGGCAATCATCGCCCCCCGGAAGACGGTCGACACCACGAGCGTTGCGGGCAGCACCGGCGGTGCCGGTCCGCACGACCAGGAGGTCCGCCCCGTCCTCGTCGCAGACTGCCCCGAGCGAACCCCGACGCATGAGCGGCCGGCGCCATGACCATCGGCACGAGGATCCTGGGCACACCGCGAGGGCGGTTCGGTGTGCGGATGAGCCCCACCCCGAGAGGCTCGACACGTTCCACGGGCAAGAACGTGATCTGTGTTCATGGATTCCCCGATGACGCATCGAGCTTCGACGCGCTCTCCATTGCGCTGGGCGACAACGGGCATGACGTCGCGTCCATGTTTCTCCGCGGATACCACCCCTCTGTTCTCGAAGGCCCCTATGACCTGCCTCTGCTCACCGAGGACCTCATCGCAGTCCTCGATGCCCTCGGCTGGACGGATCCGGTGTACCTGGTCGGGCACGACTACGGCGCTCAAATAGGTTTCGCGGCGATGGCGCGCCATCCGCACCGCTTCCGCGCGGCGGTCACACTCTCAGGAGCGCACCCGGCATCGATCGCGAAGAACGCCCGGCGCCACCCGAAGCAGCTATGGCTCAGCCGGTACATCATCTTCTTCCAGCTCGGCCGGTTCGCGGACCGCATGGTGGCAGCGCGCTCCTTCGCGTACATCGATCGCCTCTGGCGCCGCTGGTCCCCGACGTCCGTACTCGACCACGATCACCGCACACGGGTCAAGGCAACACTCGCCAGGAGCATGCCGGCCCCGGTCGCCATGTATCGGGGCGGAGGATTCGAGATCGGACAGCGTCCGATCCCTGTGCCCACCCTCTTCATCGCGGGAAACGACGACGGCTGCATCCTGCCGGAGATGTCCGACGGGCAGGAATCCCTGTTCTCGACCAGCTACCGGCGCGAACGGTGGGAGGGCGCCGGCCACTTCCCGCACCTGGAACAACCCGGCCGGACCGCCGCCGCGGTACGTGACTGGCTTGCGACGTATTGATCGGGGGCGATCCGGGAGGCGCAGACCCAGCACTCCTCCAAAGCAACCCGACCGGTCGGTCGGGTTGCGTGGTACCGTAGATGCATGAGCAACAGGGAACACATCCTGCAGACCGTTCGACGACTGGCGATCGAGACCGGGTCGGTGCCGTCAATGGGTGTGATCGCTCAGGAGGCGGGGGTGTCCAAGGGCGGGCTGATGCATCACTTCACCTCACGTACTGCCCTGGTGGAGGGCATCGCGGCGCAGGCGATACAGGATCTGGACCACGCGCTGGCCGCAGCCGCTGCGCGCGGCATGGTGGTCGAAACCTGGCTGCGCCTGTCATCCTCCCGTGAAGAGGCTGCTCTCTACAGGGCGATATCGATCCTTCTCACCGATCAGACCTCGTCAACCGCCACGCTTCTGCAGTTGGCGGCCGAGGCCGCCCAGCGGTGGGAACGCCTCTTCGCCGTCGAAACAGGGGATCCGGTGGCAGCCTCGATCATCCGCCTCCTGGGTGACGGGATGCTGCTGAACAGCCTCACCGACAACGACCACGGACCCGGCGTCGACTCCATCCTGCAATGGCTGAATCGCAGGTCCACCAGATGATCGGTGGTGGCCTGCTCGCCGGTATCGTCGGCCTCGCCCTGGCCGATTCGCTGAATCCGGCGACCATCGTCGTCATCACCCTGATCCTGCTCACCGTCAGGCATCGGCCGGTCGGATCGGCCGTGACCTTCGTTCTGGGAGCGATGAGCACCGTGTTCGTGCTCGGTACGGCGATCTTCCTCGGTGCCAGCGCAGCCGCCGACGCCGTAGGTGAAGGACTCATCTGGCTCCGCCGCACGGTGTTCCTCATCGCAGCCATCACTCTCGCCGTCGCCGGCTTCCGCCGCTTCAAGGACCGGGAAAGGAAAGGAATCGACCTGCCTCGCTGGTTCGGGGTGTGGACGGCTTTCCCTCTCGGCATCTTCGTCACCGGAGCCGACCTGCCCAACGCATTCCCCTACTTCATCGCCATCGAACGCATGGTCGCCGCGGACGTCGACGTCCCTGTCGGCCTGTTCGTCCTCGCCGGCTACGCACTCGTCTACTGCATCCCGTGCCTGGTCCTGCTCGCCCTCGGCCTGGCCCACGGCGACAAGGTCAGGACACGCCTACGGAGCGTCCTGGACCGGTTCTCGACGGGCATCATCAAACGCTCCGTCCCGGCAGCGCTCACCTTGTTCGCCCTCGCCGCCGCGGTTCTCACCCTCGCTCTCTGGCCCTGAGGACGCGGCGCCCAGGACCCGGACAACGAGAGCGAGCACGCGCTGTGACCACGCATCCCCACTCACCGCAGAAGCGGTCGTGGGTCGGGACGGTCCTGCTCGAGGGCTCCTTCTCATCTTGGTCTCACGAAGCGGCGTGATACTTGACCCATGCGATCCGCGGCGCTCCAGATGTGGCTCCTGGGTGCGGTACTTGCCGCCCTCATGGTGACCGGCGTACTCACACTCATCAATATCGTCCGTGATCCTCCCGATCAGCAGCTCGGACCGGCGGTCGTCTTCACCGACCCGGCGTCCGTTCCGGACCCGCCGTCGCTCCCGCCGGCAGATCCCACCCCGGAGTCCTCGCCCCCGGAGCCTCCCACAACTGACTCCCCGACGCCGTCCGCCCCTGCCTCCACGCCAGCCCCCGCCCCTGCCCCTGCCCCCGCCCCTGCCCCTGCACCCGCACCGGCTCCTGCACCCGCGCCGGCTCCCGCGCCCGCCCCGGCCCCTGCTCCTCAACCGGAAGTCGTGCCGGCGCCGCCGCCGATCATCGACGACGACGACGACGACGACGACGATGACGTGGACGATGGGGACGACGATGACGACTGAGAAGACGCGGCCTCTGCCCGCAGTGCCTGCCCTCGGGCACAGGGTGCGCCGCCCACCTCCACCCCGGTCCACCCCGACGGCGCAGGCCAGGGGCAGGCTGGGTCGGATCAGCCGCGACTTCAGCAGTGCGACGCGTCGCTGGTCGGTCCGTTCGCGCGTGCTGAGTGCACTTCTCGCCCTGTCCGCCCTGGGTCTCCTGTTCGCAGGGACCACGGCGTACGGACTGCAACGGGCAACGCTCAACGCCGACATCGACGATTCACTGGAACGCAGTTTCGGGGAGTTCGAGACCCTCCTGGCGACAGGCATCGATCCCGCCACCCGGTCGCCGTTCGTCACGGCCGAGACCCTCGTCTACCTCGTCATGCAGCGCACACTTCCTTCCCCGAACGAAGGCATGATGGGCGTCCGCGACAGCAGTGCGGTTCTCCTCGCCAACGATGCCGTGTCCCTGCGCCTCGAGGACGACCCCGAGCTGGTGGCCGCCGCTGCGGAACGCTCGCCGGCGGACGACGTCGCGATCACGACGATCGAAACCACCAGAGCCACCTATCGCACCATCGTCGTGCCGGTCATGCTGAGCGAGGACACGGAGCCCACCGCCTTCGTCCTCGCCTACGACATCGATGCGGAACGAGCGGAACTGAACCGGACGTTCACCACTTTCGCCCTGATCAGCCTCGGTGCGCTGCTGCTCATCGGCGCGGTCGGCTGGCTGCTCATCGGCAACCTGTTGCACCCGGTGCGGCGCCTCCGGGACACCGCCCGGACCATCAATGACAGTGACCTCTCCCAACGGATCCTCGTCACCGGGAATGACGACCTGTCCGATCTGACGCGGACCTTCAACGCGATGCTCGACCGCCTCGAGAAGTCCTTCACGTCGCAGCGACAACTGCTCGACGACGTCGGTCATGAGCTGCGCACCCCGATCACCATCATCCAGGGGCACCTCGAGCTGCAGGATCCCACCGATCGGCAGGATGTCGACGCCGTGCGGGCCGTGGCCCTCGACGAGCTGGAACGCATGCGTCTGCTCGTCGACGACCTGGTCACCCTGGCCGGGAGTGCCCGCCCCGATTTCGTGCGCCCGAAACCGACCGCCGTCGATCGCCTGACGGACGACATCCTCGACAAGGCGCGCGGACTGGGTCACCGACGATGGATCGTCGACTCACGGGCCGAGGGGGAGGTTCCGCTCGATGCCCGGCGGGTCACGCAGGCGTTGCTTCAACTCGCCGCGAACGCCGTGAAGTTCTCCGCGGACGGTTCGACCATCGCCGTCGGCTCCAGGCTGGACGGTGACCGTCTCAGCATGTGGGTCCGTGATGAGGGCGTCGGCATCAGTGCCGCCGACCAGCAGCGTATCTTCGGCCGCTTCGAACGCGGCTCCGAAGGCAGGCGGGCAGAGGGTGCGGGACTCGGGTTGTCCATCGTCGAGGCGATCGCCCAGGCCCACGGAGGCCGCGTCAGTGTCCTGTCCGCGCCGGGCAGAGGATCCACCTTCACCCTCGACGTTCCGGCTGCGACCCGCCGGAACCCGTCCGCTGCAGTAGCCCGCGAGCATTCTTCCCCCGCCACGAAAGAGGAACCGTGACCCAGATCTTGATCGTTGAGGACGAGGAGCGCATCAGCGCCTTCATCGCGAAGGGGCTCCGGGCGGCGGGCTACGTGCCGACCAGCGCGGTCAACGGACGGGACGGCTATCACCTGGCGCAGAGCGGGGACTTCGAGCTCGTCATCCTCGACCTCGGCCTGCCGGACCAGGACGGTTTCACGGTGCTCCGGAGACTCCGGGAGGCCCGCAACGACACCCCCGTCATCATCCTCTCCGCGCGCAACACCACCGACGCCACCGTGGCCGGGCTCGAGGGTGGCGCCGACGACTACATGACCAAGCCTTTCCGCTTCGAAGAGCTGCTGGCGCGCGTCCGGCTGCGCCTGCGCCCGGATCCGTCCCGGACGGAGAGTTCCGTCCTCTCGCAGGACGGCCTCCAGTTGGACCTCCGCACCCGCCGTGCCCTGATCGATGGCCGGGAGGTGGATCTGTCCGCCCGGGAATTCGCCCTGACCGAGGCGTTCCTGCGCAATCCCGGCCAGGTGCTCAGCCGTGAGCAGCTGCTGTCCCGGGTCTGGGGGTACGACTTCGACCCCGGCTCCAACGTGGTCGACGTATATGTGAGGTACCTGCGCAACAAGCTCGGAGCGGAGCGGTTCGCGACAGTCCGCGGCATGGGGTACCGGCTGGTCGCCGATCGTTCCCAGCCCTAGCGGGACGCTTCTGCCGCGCACCGACCTCGCCCGGCCGGCATCAGGCGTCGTGGAACCAGTCCTTCGTCAGCTGCCGCCAGCGCGGGCGGAAGGCGTAGATGCAGGCGAGTCGCAGTTTCGTGGACAGCGCGTAGGCGTGCAGTCGCTCGTCGGGTACCAGGAGTTCCTCCGCCACCGTGAGAATCGCCCGTTCCCCGGCGGCCCGCCGTGAGGCGCTGAGGAGGCCCTGCGCCTCACGGAAGGACAGATGCACCAGGAGATTCGCCAGATCGAGCGCGGGCTCGGCAAGGGCGAGCGTGTCACAGTCGATCAGCCCGAAAGCCCCGTGGCCGGTGTCTCCGCCGGAGATGAGCACCTGCTTGTCATGGAGGTCGCGGTGGGACAGGACGGGTGTCTGCATCGTGCCGTGCAGAAGATGGCCGGCCGCAGTGTGAACTGCTGAACGCAGGGCCGTGTCCGGGACCGGTGAAGCCCCGAAATCGAGGCAGCGGTCCATCCAGGCGGTGAGGGTCCGGGCTTCGTCCTCCGGCATGTAGGAGGGCAGACGAGCGGTGTCACCACCCGGGGCTGCGGCGAAGACCGGCCAGCGGTCGGCCCAGACGGACCAGGCGTGGTCGATCGTCGCCGTGTCCTCGCCACCGGCACCCGCCCGTGGGAGGCCGAGGTCGTAGAGGCTGGTCCCCGGCACCGTGGACAGGGTGAGCGTCCCGCCGTCGACGGAGGTGACGTGGGGCGTGGCGATGCCTGCGCCTGCGACGAGCTCGGCGGCCGTGGCGTGAGCCGCGACCACCCGGGCGGCCTTCCGGGTCGGCAGCACCTTGAGGTACCCGCTGTCCGTCCTCACGACGGCCCTCCTGGCGAAGCGGTGCACCAGGAGCTCGCCGGTATCGGCAGCTGCCGGGAGGCCTGCCAGGGCGGGGTCCTTCCCGAAGGCCGTCACCGTCACCGTGCCATCCGCATCGAGGTGTCCTGCCCGGAGCCGCCCCGTGGCCTCGTCGACGGCTTCGATGGTGAGCCGACCGTCGTCGTGCGGCCAGGCCCGACGGATGGTGAGCCGGGTGCCCTCGTTGTCCAGGACGCTGTCGGGGACGAGCATCACGCGACCAGGGCGGCGAGCATCTCGAGCCGCTCCTCGGTGTCGTCACGCCAGGAGGGCGAACAGGACCTGAAGGGCTCATTGAGGCGATCCAGGAGATGCACGGCGGTCCAGGCGAGCACGGTCCCGTCGTCGATCCGCCCACCGGCGTCCTCGTAGCCCTCGAGGAGGTGCCCGCGAAGACTGCGGCCCGACGCGCGTTCCTGCAGCAGGTCGACGGCCAGGAACGAGCCCAGATCCATGCCGGGCGGCGCCGTGGTCACCCGGTCGAAATCGGCGAGCAGCACGTGCGAGGCGTCCACGAGCACCTGATCAGCGGAGAAGTCGCCATGGACGAGGACGGTGCGGTCGTCGTCGCTCAGGCGTCGCACGAGTGCGGCGTGGATCCTCTCCAGCCGCGCCTGGCTTCCCGGCGCCAGGTGCAGGTTCCGTTCGCTCAGGGTGCCCAGTGTGTGGAGCGGATCCTTTCCCGGCCCTGGGGCGAGGTGGGTGGGCTGTGCATGCAGGAGTGCGAGGGCGGCGCCGGCGGAGTGCGCGGAGCGGGCGGCGTCGTGGTCATCCCTCCCGGCCGCCTGTTGGAGATCCCCCTGCCCGAACCACGGGTAGTAGCGCAGCGTGCCGGCCTCTGGCACGTCAGGGGGGAGGATCCGCTGCAGGACCGGGACGCCGCGGGCCGCGAGATCGGCGAGGAACGCTGTCTCCGAGGGATCGGTGCGCCCCGCCTTGCAGACGACGGCGCCGCCGGCTGTCCCGATCCGGAAGACCACGCGGCGGTGCGGGTTGTAGTTGAGCACCGCGTCCGGCTCGAGGGTGGGGCCGTGGTGCCCGTCGAAGGCCCGGAGGGTGTCGTACAGCTTCATGTCCAGGCCGATGGGGCCGGCGACGAGCGTCTGCCGTCCGGGCAGGTCGATCACGTCGAGGTCGTATCCGTGTCGTGCCGCCCGCGCGAGCGTCCTGCCCAACTTGGGCGCGTGGTGCGGGGCGTAGGTGGCCAGCCATCGTGGGGCCGTATCCGCGGCGCGTGCCGGCGTGGCGCCGGACGTCGGGTCCTGGCGTGGGGGGAGGGTCCGAAGGCGTGCGACGGCGGAGACGCCCCGCTTGTGACGTAGCCGGTCGGCGCGCACCGGTCGTGAGAACAGGGTGGACAGCTCGGCCGGGTCGAAGAGCGTCGGCAGCACCGGCAGCGCCGGGTCGATGCAGGCGGCGTTCATGGCTGCCGCCTGCCGTTGGCCGACAGGTCCCTGGCATCGTCGTCCGCTTCCGTGGCCCACGCGCCGTAGACGGGGTGCTCCCTGATGTCCGCAGGGGATCCTTCGAAGCGGACGGTCCCGTCCTCGAGCCAGATGATCCAATCGTGCGTCAGCGCGACGGCGGGTTCGTGGGTGATGGTGATCGTGGTGCGATGCCGCGAGAGCAGGTCCAGCCCTTTCAGGACCTCCATGCGCGAGTCCTTGTCGAGGCCGGTGGTGACCTCGTCGAGAATCACGAGCGGTGCATCGCGCAGCAGCGCCCGCGCGATCGCTATCCGCTGGCGCTGGCCGCCGGAGAGCGTCCCGCCCCGCTCACCCACCGTCGTGTCATACCCGTCGGGGAAGTGCGCGACGAAACCGTGCACGTTGGCGAGCTTCGCCGCGTACTCCACTTCCTCGTCCGAAGCGTCGATGCGGCCGTAGCGGATGTTCTCCCGGATGGTGCCCGTGAAGAGGACGGCGTCCTGCAGCACCAGGCTGACCCGGGAGCGGAGTGATTCGAGGGTCACGTGCCGGAGGTCCTTCCCATCCAGGTGGACGCTGCCGGCCAGCGGGTCCATCATCCGTACCGCGAGGGAGGCGAGTGTCGACTTCCCCGAGCCCGACGGGCCGACCACGGCCGTGCGGCGGTGACCCATGAACGTCAGGTCCACATCCTTCAGCACGGGCTTGCCGGGCGTGTACCCTGCCGTCACGCCCCGCAGCTCGAGGTCACCCCACACCTGGGACAGGGGCATCGCGTGAGGGGTGTCCTCGATGTCGACCGGCTCGTCGAGCAGATCTGCGACCCGCTCGCCCGAAGCGGTCGCGCGGGCAATGCGGCCGGTGTACTTCGCGAGGTCCCGCAGGGGCTTCATCGCCGTCTTCAGGTACATGAGGAACAGCACGAGGTCGCCCGGTGTCATGGCGCCCTGCACCACACGCCAGCCGCCTCCCGTGAGGACGAGGGCGGTCGCGATGCCGACGATGACATCGGTGCGACGCTCGAGGGCCGCGGCCAGACGCCGGGCCAGCACGCCTTCGCGCAGCGTCTTCTCGTTGTTGGTCCCGAACTGGCGTGCCAGCGTCTGCTCGAGACCATACGTCTGGACCACGCGGATGGCGCCCAGGCTCTCCTGCGCGGTGTTCGCCAGGGCGCCCTCGCCCTTCCGGGTGCGGCGCGCTGCGACGGTGATCTTCCCTGTGCTCAGCCTCGACAGCACGAGGAACGCCGCCGACGCGACGACGACGACGAGGGCGAGGAGGGGATCCAGCCAGAACATCACGCCGGCCATGGCCACGAGGGTGATGCAGTTCGCGATCAGGGGCAGGCCGGCACTGACCGCGACCTCCTGGAGCTTCCCCACATCACCGATGAGGCGCTGGACCATGTCGCCCGTGCGGGACGAGGCGTGGTAGGAGAGCGACAGCGACTGGACGTGCGCGAAGACACGGGATCGCAGGTCGGTGGCCACGCGGGAACCGGCGAGGGCGAAGGCGATGGTCGCGAGGAAGTTGAACAGGGCGCGGAACCCGATGATCGCCACCAGCGCGGCTCCGCACAGCATCAGCAGGCCGGGGGATGCCGTGGGCCCGCCACCGGAGAAGTCGGCACCGAGGCTCCTCGTCACGGCGTCGATCACGAATTTCACGGGCCAGGGTTCCAGGACGCGGAACGCGACCTCCAGCAGGAGCGCCGTGACGCCACCGGCCATGAGCTTCCTGTGCCGGCCGAGGTGCGGCCGCACCATGCGCAGGGTCCTCCGCAGCGGATTCGCCGGTGGCGTGGACGGTGGAGGACCGGGGATGGTCGGCCTGCTCACAGCGTGGCCCCTTCCAGGATGGCATCGAGGACGGCGTCCCAGCTGTGGTCCTCCGCGAAACGGCGGGCGGCCCGTGACATGGCGCGGCGTGCGAGGGGGGCCCCTGCCAGTTCGTCCAGGGCGGTTGCCAGCGCCGCGGGGTGTGAGGGGTCGACGAGGAGGCCTGTCACTCCGTGGTCGATGATGTCCGGAACCTGCCCGACCGCCGATGCCACGACCGGTAACCCGGCGGCGCAGTACTCGTAGATCTTCAGCGGGGAGAAGTACTGTTCCTCCTCCCGCTCGGTCCGGGGGTAGGGGGCCACCGCGATCGCGCAACCGGCAAGGGCCCGGGGCACCTCCGCGGGGGTCAGGGCCCCGGTGAAATCGGCGTCCACACCTCTCGCGCCGGCCAGTGTGCGCAGGTTCGCTGCTTCGGGGCCGTCCCCGATGATCCGCAGCTTCCAGGAACCGTCGGACAGCGCCATCGCCTCGATGAGGTCGCTGACCCCGTGCCACGGCTTGAGGGTGCCGACGAAGACGACGATCGGGGTGCCGTCGGATTCCGGGGTGGGCGCGATGCGCTGCACGTTCACCCCGTTCGGTGCGGTGACGATCCTGGACAGGGCACCGGAGGATGCGTGTCCGGCGACCCAGGCCGCGACGGGATCGGACACGCACGCGATGACGGTCGCCGCTGAGAGCTGGATGCCGAGAGCACGCAGTGCCGACCCCTCGTCGTGCAGTGCGCGGTGGGTCCGCTGCTCATCGATGAGTGGTGCGTTCACCTCGAGGATGCCGGGAACGGACAGAGCGCCCGTGATCCGGGCGAGCGCGTCGCTGAACAGGGAGTACCGTTCGTAGACCGCCGTGACGCCGTCCTCCACGGCCTGCGCAGCCAGGGCGGCGGCGGCGTCCTGCTGCGACCGTTCACGCTCCGGGCCGGTGCCGCGGGGAATGGGATGGGTGACCACCCGGACGCCGGCAAGATCACCGGGGACGGAGTCGCCGATCCTGGTGCAGTAGACGGTGACGTCGGCGCCGCGGGCACGCCAACTCCGGATGATCTCCTGCACATGGACGGAGGCCCCCTTCGAGCCGAACACCGGGATGCCGGGGTCCACGCACACATAGCCGACATGCCTCATGATGCCCTCGAGCAGCTCAGGGCGCCCTGTCCGTCCTGCAGCTCGCGCAGGCGACGTGCCTGGTGCCGCGAGTCGAAGGCGGACTCGATCAGATGGCGCGCCGCGCGTGTCATCCCGGTCAGGTCGGCGGATGCACAGTGGGCGAGGGCTTCGACGAGGTCGGTGGTGGATCCGGCCCGGGTCAGAAGGCCCGTGGCGACGCCGTCGCCGGAGGCGAAGACCTCCGGAATCCCGGTGACGTCGCTCGCGATGCACGGGACGCCGGTCGCCATGGCCTCGAGGAGCACGGTCGGCAGGCCGTCCATGTTGCCGTCGGGGGCCACGACGCACGGGGCCACGAAGACGTCGGCCCACCGCAGCAGGGCGAGGACTTCGTCCTGCGTCCGTGGGCCGAGCAGCGTGACGTCCTCTGCGAGATCGAGCGCTCGCACGTGCGCGAGGAGGTCCTCGTGCTGCGGTCCGCCTCCCGCGATGCGGACGTCCAGGGCGAGGCCGTCGGCTTTCAGTCGGGCGACGGCGTCGAGCAGGTGGGGGAAACCCTTCTTCTCGACCAGTCGTCCCACGGCGCAGACACGCAGTACCGGCCCGTGTGGGGCCGGGTCCTCGTAGGGGAATCGGCTGAGTTCCAGACCGTTGTAGACGCGGTGCACGGAGGTGTCTGCGCCGGCCGCGATCCGGTCGAGGAAACGGTGGTTGAAGTCGCTGACCGTCACCACGTGATGAGCCCGGCGCATGAGATCCACCAGGACCGCCGCGTCCACCTCCTCATGGAAGATGTCCTTCGCGTGGGCCGTGAAGGAGAAGGGGATGTCGACGAGTTCCGCGGCGATCGCCGTGACACGGGCGGCCATCGACCCGAAGTGCGCGTGCGCGTGGGTGATGCCCTGGCGGACGAACTCCGACGCCAGCCCGACACCCTGGTGGGCTTCGATCGGGTCCATGGCCAGTAGTCGGGGCAGCATGCGGGCGAAGCGTTCCACGAACCCCGGGACGGTCGCCAGGCCCTCCCCGAGCAGGCTCCATGCTTCGAGGATCTTCGAGGGCTTCGGTATGTACGTCACGCCGGCCTGGACGCGCGCGAGCTCCGGATGGAACCGGGGGTCGATCGGCGGACGCAACGAGAAGAGGCGGAGGTCCTCGCCCTGTGCTTCCCGGGCAAGGATCTCGGTCACGATGAAGGTCTCCGAGAACCGCGGATACATCTTCAGGACATAGGCGGTGCGCGAGGGGGCGGATCGCTCAGACAGCAGCACGTTCCCACCTCCGCTCCTGGGTGTCCGCCCCGGCGGCGAGGAGCCCGGCAGCCAGGGGTGCGAGTGCGGTGACGCCGCTCAGGTCGACCGCGGCGCGGTCCACGCGGGTGCCTGCGGCGCGCGCGAACCAGGCGGCGATGAGTTCCGGGGAGAGGTCATCGGGGTGGCACATCTCGACGACGCCATGCCGGGCCAGTGCCGAGGCCCGGATGAGTTGCTCCATCCGGGGCTCGGTCCGCGGGACGATGAGCGCGGGAGTGGACGTGCTCATGACCTCGCTGACGGAGTTGTACCCGCCCATCGACACGATCGCCGAGGCTCCCTCGATCTCGGACAGTGCGTCGCGCACTTTCGCGACCACCGATGTGCCGGCTCTCGCGGCCCGCTCGACCAGGCGGCGGTGCTCCTTCGGCATCTGGGGCCCGGTGATGACGAGATGCCCGTAGCCCGCGGGGACCTCGGCGCCGGCCGCTGCGAGCACCAGCGCGAGGCCGTCCGATCCGCCGCCGGCCATGGTCAGCACGTACGGCCGATTCACGGGGGTGGACCGGCCGCGGGACACCCTGCCCGTGGCGAGATAGCCCGTATAGCGGACGAGGGGGGCGAGACTCCCCGGGATCTCCCCTGTCCTCAGGGGGTCGTGGATCGCGGGATCTCCGTACACCCAGATCTGGTCGAAGACCGACCGGAGGGGGTCGGTTCCACCCATCCTGTCCCACTCCCGCTTCATGGCGTGGGGGCTGTCGAGCACCTCCCGCAGCCCGAGGACCACCTTGCAGGACGGACGTTCGCGCCGGAGGTTGGTCAGGGCCTGCCGCAGTTCCCCGTCCACTCCGAACGCATGGCGGTCGACGACGACCAGGTCCGGTCGGAATCGGCCGAGCACGGCGTCGACCATGTGCGTGCGCAGCTGGACGAGGGCATCCTGTCCGATGGACAGGTGACGAGGACGGTAGCCATCGGTACCTTTGCGGATCCCCGGCAGGACCACCCAGTCCCATCCCGCAGGGACATCGAAGCGTGTCGCGGAGGATTCCCCCGTGACGAGGAGGCCGGTCACCTTCCGGTGTGCATGGCCGGGCAGGCCGGACGAGAGCGCGTGGGCGATGGCGAGGTTACGGCGCGTGTGCCCGAGCCCCTGGGAGTCGTGGGAGTAGAGGACGACCCTGAGCTCCTCGGGCTGCAAATCTGCCATCGTGGATTGCCGACTTTCTTGACCTGGTGGTGGCGTGGTGGAGGTATCAGTACGTCAGCTGCGCATGAGCCGCGCATGATGGGGGCATGAGGGACTTCTCATACTTCGCACGGCTCGCGCCGTCGTCCCGGCAAGGGCCTAGGGCCTGCCGATTCCCTTGTAGTTCCAGCCAGCGCGCCGCCAGCTGGCGGGCTCCAGCACGTTGCGACCGTCCAGGATGTTCTTCGTGCCCACCGATGCCGCGGCCACGTCCGGGGTGAGGTCGCGGTACTCCTCCCATTCGGTGAGCAGCAGCAGGGCGTCGGCGCCATCCATGGCCTGCGTCAGGTCGTCCTCGTACATGAGCTCCGGGAAGCGGCGCCGTGCACCGTCGATCGCCTCGGGGTCGGTGACGGTGACCTCCGCCCCCTGCAACTGCAGCTGCGCGGCAATGCTCAGGGCAGGGGAGTCGCGGACGTCGTCGCTGTCGGGTTTGAACGCCGCCCCCAGCACGGTGATGCGCTTGCCGAGGAGCGAGCCTCCCACCAGGGTGCGGGTGAGCTCGACGGTGCGGATGCGACGCCGGACATTGATGTCGTCCACCTCGCGCAGGAAGGTGAGCGCCTGGTCGGCACCCAGCTCTCCGGCACGTGCCATGAAGGCCCTGATGTCCTTCGGGAGGCAGCCACCGCCGAAGCCCACACCCGCATTGAGGAACTTCCGGCCGATCCGCTCGTCGAGACCGATCGCGTCGGCAAGGAGCGTGATGTCCGCGCCGGTGACCTCGCATACCTCGGCCATGGCGTTGATGAACGAGATCTTGGTGGCGAGGAACGAGTTCGCCGCGGCTTTGACCAGCTCGGCGGTGGCGTAATCGGAGCACAGACGAGGGGTTCCCGTCGACAGGGGCGTCGCGTACACGGCGTCGAGCATGCGGGTGGCGCGGAGGCCGGCCTCGCCGGCCGGGAGGCCGTACACGAGACGATCGGGCGAGAGCGTGTCGTCGATGGCGAATCCTTCACGGAGGAACTCGGGATTCCATGCGAGGACGGCGTCCGGGTACTGCCGCGAGAGGTCATCCGCCAGGCGGGCCGCGGTACCCACGGGGACCGTGGACTTGCCGACGATGAGATTGCCCGGCTCGAGGGCATCGAGCAGCGACGCGACGGCGCTGTCGACGTGGCGCAGGTCCGCCCCGTATTCGCCCTTGCGCTGCGGCGTGCCGACGCACAGGAAATGCACGTCCGCGCCCGAGGCATCGGCCATGCTGGAGCTGAATTTCAGCCGGCCGGTCGTCAGGGTCTCGTCGAGCAGTTCGGGCAGGCCCGGCTCGAAGAACGGGGCACGGCCTGCCTGCAGGTCGTTGATTCTGCGGGGGTCCACGTCGATGCCCATGACGTCATGGCCGAGCTTGGCCATGCACGCCGCATGGACGGCGCCCAGGTATCCGCAACCGATGACGGAGATGCGCATGCTTGTCCTTTGGTGTGCGCGCAGAGATCTGCGGGTGGTGAAAGGGCGGCACCCGGGTCCTGATCGAGTGCTGATCCTCTGGAAGTCCTCATTCAGTCACCCGGACGTTGATTCCTCATGAGCCGGCGATGAGAAGGCTCTCATCCGTCACGGGCCGGAGGCCCGGGGACGGGCAGCCGACTCTCGTCGGCCGGTGCAGGCCCCGAGGTTCTCGTCGCACACTGCCGGTCGGGCCCCTGCCCGCTCCACGGCGACAGCGTGGGGGGCGACGGCGAAGCACGGGCATCAATGCTTGATCCATCGCCATGCTTGTACTTTCTATCGATTAACGATAATTTGTTACCAACATTCAGGTGGAGGGGATGGCATGGGAAAACTGACGGTGGCCGCGTTGCGCGTTGTCCTGGCGATGATGTTCGCAGGGTCGATCTTCATCCAGACGGTGGTGCTGTTCCTGCTGACCCGAGACGTCACGACGGCGGATCCCGATGTCGCGATGATCCGCACCCCGATGGTGATCCTGACCGTCACCGCGATCCTGGCAGGCCAGGTCGCGGTGGTCTGCGTATGGGGACTGCTGACGATGGTGCGGCGGGGAACCGTGTTCTCGACCGGTGCTTTCCGTCTGGTGCATCTCGTGATCGGTGCTTTCGCGGCCGCTTCACTGTTGACCTTCGGGCTCGGCGTCGCCCTCGCCCCCGGGGAGGCGGTGCCGCCCGGCGTCGTTCTGCTGATCGGCGGGGTCGCGGTCATGCTGGCAGCCGTCGCCCTGATCGTCCTGGTGCTGAAGGCCCTGCTGGAGCAGGCGGTGGCACGCGATGTCGAAGCGCGTACCCTGCGCACCGAGCTCGACGAGGTGATCTGATGCCGATCGTCGTCCGCATCGACCTGGAGCTCGCCCGCCGGAAGATGAGCGTCGGAGAGTTCGCCGATCGGATCGGTTTGACGCCGGCGAACGTCGCCGTCCTGAAGAACGGGCGCGCCAAGGCAGTCCGCTTCAGCACACTGGAAGCAATGTGCAAGGTCCTCGACTGCCAACCGGGAGACCTCCTGGAATGGGTCGATGACGTGAGCGAGCAGGGCCTCCCGCAGTCCTCACGTCCGATCATCGGCACGGACGAGCGCTCATGATCGCGTCCTCCTACTCGGAGTTTCCCGAGGAACCGCGCCTCCGGCCTGCACCGGGAAGCCGTGGCGTGGGATGATGCTGCGATGAGCGGGCTCGACGTCAGGCGCTTGGTTTCCGGGGACACGGCTGCGGCACAGGTCATGTTCGAGATGATGGCGCAGGTCTTCGGGGAGGAGCGTGAGCCCCTCGGCGCGGACTACCTGCGCGATCTTCTCGGCCGACCGGGCTTCTGGGCTCTCGCGGCATCCGTCGGCCCGGAGATCGTCGCCGGCCTCACTGCTCACACCCTGCCGATGACGCGCTCACGGTCGTCGGAGCTGTTCATCTACGATCTCGCCGTGCGACCGGACCATCAGCGGCAGGGCATTGGGAGCCGACTCGTCGTCGAACTGCGGGCCGCCGCCGCGGCGGAAGGCATCCACGAGGTCTTTGTTCCGGCCGACGACGAGGATGCGCACGCCCTGGAGTTCTACCGAGCGCTGGGAGCCGCCGCCTCCCCGGTCACGATGTTCACCTTCAAAGGCTGAGGCGCTGGAGGCGCACGGTGAGGAAGATTCCTGCAGGCGCCGCACCGTTGCCTCGGTGCCAGGGCCGGGCCGCTGTTCGACCATCAGGAGCTTCCATGTCCGTCCTCCCGCCCAGCAGTGCGAACCGGGTGTGGGCCGTGGTCTCGGGAGATCGCTCCCGTCAGGCGCTCACCTGCGGGGCGGCTGCCGCCCAGGTGCTGCTCCCCACGTTCTACGGTCCGCGGTTCCGCCGGGAGGATGCACCGCCCAACGTGATCCAGCCGGCCCCCTACGCCTTCACCGTCTGGTTTCCCATCTTCGCTTCATCCATCGCCTACGCGGTTCACCAGGCCCGCGGTCCCGCCCGCACCCGGGATGTCTGGCGCAGGGCGGGCTGGCCCCTGGCCGGGGCGTTCGCCGCAACCGGTCTCTGGGCGCCGCTGGTGCGGTCGGGGCGGTTCTGGGGCGCGCAGGGGGCGCTGGCCGCGATTGCCGTGCTCGCAGAGACGGGACGACGTCGAACTGCTCGAGCGGAGACGGGGGGCGAGCTGAGCGCCGCCGAGGTGGCTGCGGCCGCTCCCGCAGCAGGCATGCTCGCCGCCTGGGGGCAGGCGGCCTGCGGCGTGAACCTGGCGTCCATGCTCGTCGCCAAGGGCATCGTTCCCGCCGGGCCACGAGCCGCCACGATCGGCGTGGCACTCCTCGCGGGGCTCGGCACGCTCGGTGCCAGGGCGGTCGCGGGGCCGGACCGGGCAACCGCCTCGTCCCGGTTCTACGCCGGCACTCTCCTCTGGGCGTTCGCCGGCGTCATGGTCGGGCAGCGCCGACGGTCCCCGTCCGCCGCTGCTGCAGCGGCCTGCGCTGCGGTCACCATGCTGGTCGCCGGGATCCGTGAACGCTGACGGCGTGCCCGCCGGCTACAACGTCGAGCGATGCGGACTAGCGCCTCATCAGTGCTGCGGTCAGCGGCAATCCCAGGCGGGTCGGCGCGAGTCGACCGAGGGCTGCTCCGACCCGATTGGCCGCACCCGACACGACGACGGGAGGGGTGCGCCTGCCATCGAGGGCGCGCAGGGCTGTCCGGACAACCTGTTCGGGGCTCTGGTAGCGACCCACCTTCGCATCGTCCGACCCGACCACGTCGAAGAACTCCGTCCTCGTGGCGCCAGGACACAGGGCGGTGACCCGCAGCCCGGTGTCGCGGGTCTCCCACGCCACCGCGGCGGTGAAGCTGCGCACATAGGCCTTCGTCGCCCCGTACACCGCCATCAACGGGACGGGCTGGAAACCTGCGGTACTGGCAACGTTGACCAGGGCGCCCGAGCCCTCGCTCACGAGATCCGGCAGGTACAACCGGGTCAGGGCGGTCAGCGCGCCCACGTTCAGTCGAACCTCCTCGTCGGTACGGTCGGGGTCGGCCTCGGCGAGGACGCCGTGCGTCGCGAACCCGGCATTGTTCACGAGCGTGGACACCCGAACCCCTTCCGCCTCGGTGAAGGCCCTCACGCGAGCCCACGATGCGGGGTCAGCCAGGTCCGCGCCGACGATCCGCGCCGTGATGCCGTGTCGGGCCTCCAGATCCCGCGCCAGCGCCTCGAGCCGGTCGACGCGTCGAGCGACCAGCACCAGATCGGCGCCGCGTGCGGCAAGGGCGCGGGCGAACTCGGCGCCCAGACCGGAACTGGCGCCCGTGACCAGGGCAGTGGTGGCTGCGAACTGAAGGGCCATGAGCTGACTCCTGGATCAGGGGGAGGAACGTTGTCACTGCCAACAGCGGGCAGTGAGGGAGCTATTCCGGGGGTCTCCGGTTGTGGTCGCTATCCTGCTGATCGGTCCTGCTCCGGGCGGTAGCTCCCGAGCGTCTCGGCGAGGGCTTGTTCGATCGGTGTGGCAGCGACGCCGAGGGCGCTGGTGATCGTGCTGCTGTCGACGACGAAGGGTTCCTCGAACTGGTACTGCATCTCGAGGAGTTCGCGCACGGTGGGGTTGACCAGCCCGAGGGCGCGAAGCAGCAACGGCGGGACGGCACGGAGCCCGGACCGGTCCTGGCCGGCCTGCCGGTAGATGATCCGGACGAGTTGACGTGTGGTGCGGGTGTCGGGGTCGTTGGGCAGATGCCAGATCCTCCCCGGGGCGTCGGGGTGTTCCCCGAGCACGGCAAGACCCTCGCCGATGTCAGGGAGGTACGTGTAGGTGTGCGGTTGATCGGGGTCACCGAGGACCGTCGCGGTTCTGCCCTTCAGCGCGGCGGGGAAGACGCGGTCGCCGAGATTCGACTGGGCCCCGCCGCGGGGGCCGAAGTAGTCCGACGCCCGGCCGATGGTGATCTCGACGCGGCCGGCCCTGTGCGCTGCGAGTAGTTCGTCGGCCATGCCGGCGCGGAGTCGCCCTTTCCTGGTGTGGGCATTGTTCTCGCGGTCCTCGGTGAGCGGGCGTCCTGCGGGACGCCCGTACATGTAGACGTTCTCCAGGCTCACCAGGCGTGCTCCGGCCCTTTCGGCAGCAGTCAGTACGCCGGCCTGCAGCGCCGGGAACTGCTGACTCCACTGGGAGTACGGCGGATTGAGTGCCTGGTAGACGACGGCGGCGCCACGGGCCGCGTCGACGGCGAAGGAGGTGTCCCTGGCATCCCCGGCGAGGAGCTCGACGCCGGCACCGACGGGGGCGTGGCCTGAGCGGTTGACGAGTCGCACGGTGCGGCCGCGGCGACGGAGCGCGTCGAAGGTGGCGAGGCCGATCGCTCCGGTGCCGAAGATGACGTGCAGCCCGGCGCTCATGTCGTCGCCGTCGTCGTCGGGAGTGATGCAGGTGTGTGAGCGTTCGGCCGGGAGGGGACGAGCCAGTAGAGGGCGAGTCCCGACAGTGCGGCGAAGACGAGAGCTCCGCTGGCACCGAAGACGATGAACTGTTCGTCCACCCTGATCAGCAGGAGGGTCGTGACGGTCCAGCCCAGTGCCCACAGGAGAGGCACGACGGCGCCCCAGATCCAGCGTCGGGGGACGCCGCGCGGCAATGCTGCAGCCTGGCAGGCACCCACGATGAGGCCGTTGAGGGCTCCCATCAGCGCGAGATCGGCGAGGGAGGTGCGGTAGTCCACCGCGGTGGCGCCGAGGAACAGTCCTGCACCCATGCCCACGATGGTCGCGGGTATCCACCTGCCGGCCTGCAGGCGGTGGCTGCTGGCCAGCGTCTGGCCGACGCCGATGACGAGCCCGGCGACAGCGCCACCGATGAGCGCCGAGGCCGTGTCGTCGACGCGGCCGACGACGACACCGCCGATGAGGCCGGCGACGGGGAAGGCGAGGAATCCGGCGACCCACACGAGCCAGTTGCGCAGGAACGGCGGGCGGGATGAGGGGGAGTGTGCCATGAGGATCAGTTCCTTGGTCCGGCCTGGGCAGATCGGCTGTTCGGTGGTGAGTGGAGGGATGACGCGGAGTCCGGCCGGCCGGTGGAGCTCGCGTGCCCAGGAGCAGGGCGGGTCAGCAGGACGACGCCGAGGGCGGCCACCCAAAGGCCCCAGGCGGTGCTGCCGAGGAGCCCGGCCAGGTCCCAGACAGGGAAGCCGGGCACGGCGGTCGAGAGGATGTCCCCCTGGTTGAGCAGGTAGGTCGCGCTCGCAGCGATGCCCACGGCACCGAGCCAGCGTGGGAGGATCCCGCTGCGCAGGATGATCACGCTGAGCGTGACCGACCAGCCGATGACGAGCAGCTGACCCAGATGTTCTCCCAGCAGCGCGCCCCCGAACTGGTGCTGCGCGGTCCAGGCCGCCTCCACCGCCGCCCGGGTCCGGGCATCGCCGGTGACATAGGAGTCGGCGAGTGGTGGGACCACGAACACCCAGCGAAGGAACCCGATGAGGGAGACCAGCACCGAGACCGCTCCTACCGAGGTAGCCACCTGCAGCGCGGGGTTCGACCGTAGCCCGAGGGCTGCGGGTAGGAGGAGGACGGGCAGGGCGAGGAGGCCGTAGGTCCAGGCCGTCGTGAGCCAGAGCCAGACCAGACCGGGCCCGCCGGCGTCGAAGGCCGGCAGGACGATGCCGGGCGGCTCCCGCAGGATGTCCGGCCAATCGAAGGTGACGGACAGGGCTGTCGCCGCAGCAGCGAAAGCGATCGCGCTGACCACGAAGAGGGCGCCGGTGAGATGCCGGAGGCTGCTACTGCTGTGTGTGGTTGTCATGAGTGGGTCTGCTTCCCGAGACCTGATCTGTACAGTGTACAAATGGTGTACCCTGTACAGAAAAGTGTCAAGGGTGAGGAATCCTGTACGTGGCAGAGCAGCTCAAAGGCTTCCGTCGCGGCCCACGGAGGGCCTCGACCGAGGAGGAGATCGTGGAGGCCGCGCTCGGCCTGCTGGACGAGGGTGGTGCGAATGCCGCCTCCATCCGAGGGATCGCCGCCCGGGTGGGCGTAGCTCCGAATGCGGTCTACACGTACTTCCCCGACAAGGCGGCCGTCGTCAAGGCGATCGTCGAGCATCTGCTCGGGCAGGTCGATCATGCGGTGTTCGCCGACCCCGATGTCCCCTGGCGCCGGCGCATCGAACTCCTCGCCGTCGAACTGCGGGAGCGCCTCACGGCTCATCCGGGCGCGGTGGGGTTGATGATCGGCGGCCCCATGGACGGTCCCCGGGCCCTCGCCCTGAACGAACGACTGATGGAGGTCCTTTCCAGTGCAGGGTTCCGCCCCACGGATGCGGCAAGAACCTCCTACCTGTTGATCGTCTTTGTCTTCGGTTCGATCGCCCTGGAAGTGGCGGAACTCGGCGATGCCCGTCCGGCGCCGTCGGAAGCCGAGCGCATCGCGGCACGGTTCGCAGGGTTCTCCTCGATACCAGCCGAGACCTACCCGCTGTCCGCCGCCGCCGTGCACGTCATGGCCCGCTACGTGTCGACCGAGCAGTATCTCTGGGGATTGCACCGGATACTCGACGGCATCAGCCACCCACCGACGTGAATCCGGCCGCGTGGTCCTGGCCGAGTCGGTGCACGACGAGCGACGAGCAGATGCACACTCCGTGCCATGAAGCTATTGACTATAGCTAAATAGGGATACACACTAGCCGCATGACCTTTTCCACTCCAGCTTCCACCCGGTACATCGCCCGCCCCGAGGGGCGCATCGCCTACGACCTTCAGGGCTCCGGCCCGCTCGTCGTCCTTGTGCCCGGTATGGGCGAGCTGCGCTCGTCCTACCGCTTCCTGACGCCGACGCTCGTCGCGGCCGGCTACGCGGTCGCAAGCACCGACCTCCGGGGTCACGGTGACAGTGACACCACCTTCTCCTCCTACGGCGATGTCGAGACGGCCGGCGATATCCAGGCCCTGATCGCGCAGCTCGGGGGGAGGGCGGTCATCGTCGGCAACTCTCTGGCTGCCGGTTCCGCTGTCATCGTCGCGGCCGAGCACCCCGATCAGGTGGACGGCCTGGTGCTGGTCGGGCCGTTCGTGCGCAACCCGCCGTCCAATGCCTTCACCCGGGCCATGTTCCGCACCATGATGGCCGCGCCCTGGGTCGCCGCCGTCTGGAAGGGCTACATGCCCACCCTCTATGCCGGCCGCAAGCCGGACGATTTCCAGGAGTACCGCACGGCGGTCGTGGCAAGCCTCAAGCGCAGGCCCTACGGCAAGGCCTTCTCGCTGACCACCCGGCAGACCGACCATGACCCCGCCGAGGCGAAGCTCGGCTCGGTGACCGCGCCGACGATGGTGATCATGGGGGAGGAAGACCCCGACTTCAAGGATCCCGCCGCGGAGGCCCGCTTCGTCGGTGATGCCCTTCGGGGGGAGGTCGTCATGATCGCCGACGCCGGCCACTACCCCCAGTCCCAGCAGCCCGCAGTGACCTCCGACGCCGTCCTGCGGTTCCTCAGGACGGTGCAGCATGCCTAGGGCAGGCCTTTCCCGCGACCGGGTGGTGGAGGAGGCCGCGCTGATGGTCGACGAAGTCGGTCTGCACCGGCTGACCCTCGCCGCCCTGGCGGAACGGCTCGGTATCCGCCAGCCCTCCCTCTACAAGCACATCGACTCGATGGCGGGACTGCATCGCGACATCTCGGTCCGCGCGAAACGCGAATTCGGCGGGGTGCTCGCCCGCGCCGCCGTCGGCCGGTCCGGCGCCGCCGCCATCCACTCCATGTCCCACGCCTACCGCGACTGGGCGCGCGAGCACCCCGCCCGCTACGAATCCTCCCAGCGCATGCCCTCGCCCGGCGACCTCGAGGACGAGGCCGTCTCACTCGAGGGCATCCAGGTCATCGCCGACGTGCTCGTCGCCTACGACCTGGCCGGCGACGACGCCATCGACGCGATCCGCGCCCTCCGCTCCGCCCTGCACGGTTTCGTCTCGTTCGAGACCACGGGATCCTTTGCCATGAGCGCGAACGTCGACCGCAGCTTCGAGCGCCTCGTCCACGGCTTCACCGTCGCCCTCACACAGTGGACCGATACTTCTTGACCTCGGAGCTGGTCTGGCGGACGCTTGTATAAGACACCCCGGACCCCGGTGGCACCATCGCTTCCCTGCCTCCAAGGATCCGCATCATGTCGTCCATCGTCGATTCACGACCCCCTACCTCCCCTCTCGACGCGCCGTGGTCCGGGAGTGGTGCCGGGTACGGCCAGGCCGTTCAGCAGCACGATCAGGTCATCCAACGCCTGTTCGCGGCGGGCCTGCGCATCCAGGGCCTCCGCAAGCACCTCGCGGATCGTGAAGCACTCGAACGCATCAGCCTCGTGAGCGCTGAACTCGACGCCGCGATCAGGGATCTGCGCCGCACCATCCACTCCCTGCAATCCGGCCCGCCGACCCCACCGACCTTCAGCGCCAGTGTGCTGGCCGTCGTAGCGGCCACGGCCCGGGATCATGCCCTTCAGCCCGAGCTGCACCTCACCGGGCCCCTCGACTCCGGTGTCGATCCCGTGGTGGCCGACCATGTGCGTGCACTCCTCGAGGAAGGCCTGTGCCGTGCACTCCGGGACGCCACCACGGCCTCCATCACCGTCACGCTGCGCGTCCTTCGGGGTCGCCTCGAGATGGGAATCAGCGACGACGGCTCCGGGTTTGCCGCACCACCGTCCTGCAGGGGCCTGACGGCGATGCGGCGCCACGCCGAACTCTGTGCGGGCACTCTTTCCGTCTCGAGCTCCCTCGGCGAGGGAACGCGCGTCCTGCTCATCGTGCCCGGCGCGGACGCTGAGCGGGAGGGAACCGCGACGACGAGCGTCCGCACGGTCGGCGTGCGGACAGGTCTGTCGGTGGTCAGAGGGTAAGCGTGCGCCCCAGCACTGCTTCTGCTGTGTCGGTCAGGCTGGTCCTGTGGGATCGGGCATAGGCACGCAGGCGTTCGAAGGCCTCGTTGGTGGTGACGTTCGAGATCTGGGAGATCACGCCCTTGGCCTGCTCGACGAGGATCCGGCTGTTCAGTGCCCGTTGCAACTGATCATTGACGATCGCCGATTCCCGGATGGAGCGTTCCTGCAGGATGCTGATCGTCGACACGTCGGCGAGCGCCTGCCCGATGGCGACATCCTCCTCGCTCAGTTCGCCGGTGTCGGTACGGAACAGGTTCATCGCTCCGATGGTCTTCCCGCGTACGCGGAGTGGAAAGGCGTGCACGGACTGGAAGCCCTGGGCCGCGGCGGCATGTTTGAACTTCGGCCACCGGTCCCCGGTCCCGGCGATGTCCCGGATGGTGACGGGAACACCCGTGACGAAGCATTCCACGCACGGGCCGGCCCCCGTCTCCTGCTGCAGGACTTCGATGAGGCGGCTTTCCTCGCTGGTCGACGCCAGCACCTGCAGGACGCCGTCCGGGCCGGCGAGCATCAGCCCGGCAGCGGTCGCGTCGAGCAGTCCCACGCACTCGTCGACGAGCGTGTGCAGGAGGTCCAGCACATCGTATTCATCGACCAGGGTGTCCGCGATCCTGACGAAGGCGGCACTGACCCGGCTTGCCCGGGTGGTGGATTCCATGAAGCCCACGGTAGGCCTCCTTAGGTTCTTTTCATAGATTCAAAGGGGTGAGAAGTCCAGCCGTCTGTCGAGGACGTCGCTGGATGTCTCCCGTACCGTCTGTCCGTTCGCGAAAGCATGCCCTCGCAGGAGCAGCAAGGCGTCAGCCGCTGTTCCGCCGGTCTGGGCGAGCACCATACCCGTTGCCTGGTGTATCTCGCGGCGTGAGGGTGTCAGCCCTGCCTCGGGATTGTCCTCATCATCAGGAACAAGGATGTGGCGCAGTAGACTCCAGGCGGCCGCGTCGGCCAGAGCTCGCGCTGTGGTCATCTCGGAGTGGTTCAATTCCCCCGGGGTGGTCCGGTAGAGCTCCACGACCCCCACATCCAGGGCCCCGATGATCAGGGGTAAGACGAACAGGGCTTGCACGTCGGTGCCGGTCAGCGCTTTTCCGAAGACCGGCCATTTCTCGTGGGCCATCGAGCGTACATAGGGGAGGAGGACAGGCATCCGGGAGCGGGCGGCTTCCCATCGAGGGCCTTCACCGAGGTCGAACTGGAGTTCGTCGAGTGTGGCGGCGAGCTCGTCGCTGGCTCCCAGCATGGTCTCCTGAGCGGACCCGCTGAATGCCGATAGCGCAGCACCCGATACCGGTATCGCCTCGATGAACGACGTGCACAGAGTCGAACACCACCGATCCAGCCCTGACGATTTATCCACGGTCATGTGCATCACCCGACCGGGGGTGGTGGAAGGTAACGCGAGCCCAGCATCTTCCTCACCCTTTCCGCAGACGGTGCGAACAGTCGACGGGAAGATCATGCGGGTCCGTCAGCGGCCCCGGTGAATCTTGTGGTGTAACTCTAGCCGTCCATGGCCGCCAGGATCAGGTCTGGCAGCACTCGATTTGCACTCACGCTGGCCTCGGTAGGAGCGTGGCGCCGGGACGTGCACGCCAGGCAGAACCGGGCCCAGGTGGGCCCGGTGCGTGCTTCAGAGGACCAGCGTGCGGTCGATGACCTGCTGGCTGGTGTCGTTGAGGGTCTGGTGTGTGGAGCGGGCGTGGCTGCGCAGGCGATTGAACGCCTCGTCCATGGTCACGGTGGAGATCTGGGCGATGACGCCCTTGGCCTGCTCGATCATGATCCTGCTGTTGAGGGCCCTCTGCAGCTGATCGTTCACGATCTGGCTTTCCCGGATCGTGCGCTCCTGCAGGAGGCTGATGGTGGCCACCGACGCCAGCGCCTGGGCGATCACCGCATCCTCCTGCTCCAGCTCCCCGACTGCCGAGCCGAAGAGGCCCATGGCGCCGATGACCCGTTCGTGGATGCGCAGGGGAACCACATGGACGGAGGCGAAACCCTGCCGGAGGGCAGCGCGTCGGAAGGCCGGCCACTTGTCGAGAGCGGCGATATCGGCGATCGTGACGACGGACCCGGAGTGGTAGCACTCGATGCAGGGGCCTTCTCCGGCCTGCAGCTGGAGGATCTCGACGAGCTCCGACTCCTCGCTGGTCGACGCCACGACCTGCAGGTCCCCGTGGGGGCTGGCAAGCAGGATGCCTACCTGATCGACCTGCAGGAGATCGACGCATTCCTCCGCGAGGGTGTGGAGCAGGTCGAGAACGTCGTAGTCGGCGACCAGGGTGTCGGCGAGCCTGACGAACGCGGTACTCACCTTTTCGGGTCGTGATCGGGTCACCATTGTCCTGTCCTCCGGCACTGCGTCGTATCGTCGCCCTGGTGGCGGGGATGTAGAAGTACTTCCATTAGTGTTCCTCACCGCTTGCATTGTCCTTCACGGCATCCGGCTTCGTTGTGAAGGTGAGACGTCGGCTGATGACCGCCTGTGCCGCCTCTTCGAGGGTCTGCTCGTGGGCGAAGGCATGTGCCCGCAGCAGCATGAGAGCTTCAGCAGCCGACACACCTGCCTGCACGAGGATCATCCCCGTGGCCTGGTGGATCTCCCGCCGCGCGAGCGGTTCGGACTCCGTCGCCCCTGTGCTTCGGCGACTGTCGTCCAGGATGGAGTGCATCAGGGCCCAGGACGTCTTACCGGTCAGGGACAGCGCGTGCAGGAGTTTCGATCGACTGAGCGGCCCGGGATGGGTGTGATACAGCTCGACGACACCGATGTTGACGGCACCGACGATCAAGGGCAGAGCGAAGACCGCGGCCGCCCCCGCATCGGCAAGGGCGGTACCCAGACCCGGCCAGGTCAGGTGAGCCGCGTGGGTGTCCGGAACCATCACGGGCGCCCGGGTCCGCATGGCATCCCACCGCGGCCCCTCTCCCACCGAGAACTGCGCCTCATCCAGCGCGATCGCGCAGTCATCGGTCGCACCCATGCGGGTCTCGTTCGCGGTCCCGACGAAAATGGAGATGGCAGCACCGGTCACCGGTAGGTCCGTCAGGAACACCGAACACAGATCGTCGTCGCTGTGGAGATTCAACACGCGAACCCGACCGGGGGGGTCGGGACGGAAGGTGCGGTCGTCATGGCAGGTCTCGGATCGTCGGCTTGGGCCCGACGGCCGCAGGCACACTCATCGTTCTGAAAGCCCCTCAACAATCCGCCGACGATCACTGAATTTCACGAAGAACTGATCCCACCATAGCCCGACCTTCCCGTTCAAGGGACTTGCCTGCCCAGTATCCCAGTGCAGGGCTCGCAGTCACGACAAGCGACGTGGGAGGACCACGTGGTTGAGCATTGTCGCCGGAGGTGCTCGTCAGTTCGTGAAATGGGTGCGGGGTGTGGTGCCGGTGGCCTGGACGATCAGGTCGCGGGCGACTTCGCTGAGCTTCTGGTGCCGGGTGTTGGAGGCCCGCTGGAGCATCTCGAAGGCTTCGTCCTGGGTGCACCGGCTCTGGGCGAGGATGATCCCGACGGCGATGTCGATACTGGTCCGTGACTCCATCGCCGCATACATGTCGGCAGCGGCGTCCTGGTAGCGGGCCACACGCATCGCCATCTCGAGGGCCGTGCCGGCCTGGGCGGCGAACACGGCGGCAACCCTCCGCCTCTCGGAGGTGAAGTATCCGGTGGGGCGGGCGTAGAAGTTCAGCGTCGCGGTTCCCTCGGGTCCGAGTTGCAGTGGAACGCTGAGCATCGATGCGAATCCGGACACGGTGGAGGAGGCGAAATAGCGTGGCCACCGCCGGTCACGCCGTCCGTCGTCGACGACCACCGTCTCCTGCGTGGTCATCGCGGCCAGTGATGGTCCCTCTCCGACATCGTGCTGGAGTTCGGTGAGGGCCGCCGCCCTCACCGAACTGCTCCTGACATTCACGTGCCGGTTCCCCCGCCGGGACATCAGCCCACACAGCACCGACGCATCGCCGGCGAAGAGCTGCTCACCCAGCACCGACAGCTGGTCGAGGAAGTCCGTGATGCTCCGGTCCTCGAGCAGCAGGGAGTGCGGATCTGCCGCGTCCGAACGCTCGCCGTTCTGCATGATAGGTAACCTACGCCACAATGTGTGAAGTATTTCGACCACGGCGAGGATTTCGTCCTGAAGCGGTGATCTCGGCCGTCGCAGCAGCCTGGTCCCGCGCAACCGGACCGCTCCCCACCGCCATTGAGTCCCGTAACCACCCGGGTTACCATCGCCCTACGAAAGAAGAACGGCGTGTTCGATTATCGAACGCGAGCAACGGCACATCCACAATGAAGTGAGGCCAGCCCGTGCAATTCCACCACCACGGCTACGTGTCCGGTGACCCCCGCGTCCAGCCGGCCGCCGGCGTCGGGGTCGACCGTCCGCAGGAGCTCCCCGACGAGGTCGACGTCCTCATCGTCGGCACCGGACCTGCCGGCATGATCGCCGCCGCGCAGCTCTCCCAGTTCCCGGGCATCACCACGCGGATCGTCGAGCGCCGACCGGGGAGGCTGGTGATCGGGCAGGCCGACGGCATCCAGGCCCGCAGCGTCGAGACGTTCCAGGCCTTCGGGTTCGCCCACCGGATCATCGACGAGGCGTACCGGATCGTCGAGATGGCCTTCTGGAAGCCCGATCCTGCGGACTCCTCGCGCATCATCCGCACGGCCCGCCCCGAGGACGACCCGACCGGCATCAGCGAGTTCCCGCACCTGATCGTCAACCAGGCCCGCGTCCTCGACTACTTCGCCGAGTTCATGAAGAACGCGCCCACCCGCATGGAACCCGACTACGGCTACGCCTTCGCAGGACTGGAGGTCGACGACGAGCAGGAGTACCCGGTGCGGGTCACCCTCGCGCACACCTCCGGGGAGCACGAGGGCGCCGAACGCACGGTGCGGGCCCGATACGTGGTGGGGGCCGACGGCGCGCGCAGTCCCGTACGCCAGGCGATCGGCTGCACCCTGGCCGGGGACCAGGCCAACCACGCGTGGGGCGTGATGGACGCCCTCGCGGTCACCGACTTCCCCGACATCCGCCGCAAGTGCGCCATCCAGTCCGGGGCCGGCGGCAGCATCCTGCTGATCCCGCGCGAGGGCGGGCACCTCTTCCGCATGTACGTGGACCTCGGAGAGGTGGACCCGGCGGACAAGGGCGCGGTCAGGTCCACGACGCTCGAGCAGATCATCGCCAAGGCCAACACGATCCTCAGCCCCTACACCCTCGACGTGCGGAACGTCGCCTGGCACAGCGTCTACGAGGTGGGACACCGGCTCACCGACAGGTTCGACGACGTCCTGCCCGAGGACGTCGGCACCCGGACCCCGCGCGTCTTCATCACCGGCGATGCCTGCCACACGCACAGCGCCAAGGCCGGCCAGGGCATGAACGTGTCCATGCAGGACGGCTTCAACCTCGGCTGGAAACTCGGCCACGTCCTCGAGGGGCGCAGCCCGGAGGCCCTGCTGGCCACGTACTCGGCCGAACGGCAGGTCGTCGCGAAGGACCTCATCGCGTTCGACAAGGAATGGTCGACCCTCATGGCGCGGAAGCCGGAGGAGTTCGCCGACCCGTCCGAGCTCGAGGACTTCTACGTGCGGACGATGGAGTTCCCGGCGGGCTTCATGACGCAGTACGCGCCGTCGATGCTCATCGCCGACGGTGTGCACCAGGATCTCGGCGCCGGGTTCCCCGTCGGCAAGCGCTTCAAGTCCGCGCCCGTGGTCCGCGTGTGCGACGGCGTCCCGATGCACCTCGGCCACCACGCGACGGCGGACGGCCGGTGGCGCATCTACGTGTTCGCCGATGCCGCGGAGCCCGGCGCGTCCTCCGGTGTGGCGGGGTTCGCCGACTGGATCGGCGCGCACCCCGACTCGCCGCTCGCCGCCACGCCCCCGGACGCCGACCGGGACGCCTGGTTCGACGTGAAGGTGATCTACCAGCAGGACCACAGGCAGGTGGACATCGGGCGGGTCCCGGCGGAGTTCACACCGTCGGTGGGGCCGTTCGGGCTCACGGACTACGAGAAGGTGTACGCCGCCGATCCGACCGCGGACATCTTCGACCTGCGCGGAGTGGACCGCGCGGGCGTCGTCGTCGTCGTCCGGCCCGACCAGTACGTGGCGCACGTGCTCCCGCTCGCCGACACCGCGGGCCTCGCCGCGTTCTTCGCCCCACTCCTGGCGTCCCGGACGGACCGCGCCGACAGGCCCGGAGCCGGACGGGCCGTCGCCTGACATGCGGACGGCACACGCGGGCCCGGCCTTGACCGCCGCCACGGGAGCTGCGCCGTCGGCCCCCGCCTCCCAGACCCTGTCCCGGGGCATCCGCGCCCTGGAGATCCTCGCGGAGACCCCGGACGGGCTGACGACGGCCGAGGTCGCGGGCGCGCTGGACGTGCACCGATCCATCGCCTACCGGATCCTGCGGACCCTCGAGGAGCACTCGCTCGTGGTCCGGGACGCCGGCGGCCGGTTCCAGGCCGGCCCGGGACTCGCCAACCTCGCCCGGGGCGTGGCACCGCGACTGCAGACGGCCGCGCTGCCCGAGCTCACCGCGGTGGCGTCCGAACTGCAGATGACCGCGTTCATCGCCGTCTGGGACCGGCACCACTGCGTCACCCTCGTGGCCGTCGAACCGCCGCACGGCGAGGGCACCCTCGTCCAGCGGCCGGGCTCGCGCCACCCGTTCGACGCCGGGGCGCCCGGCATCGCCATCCAGTCCGCCCTCACCGAGGCCCACTGGCAGCGCCTGGCACCGGGCTCGCCCTACCGGGAGGCATCCAGGATCGCTGCGGCCACCGGGTATGCCACGAGCCAGGACGAGGTGATCCCCGGCGTCAGTTCCGTCGCCGCCCCCGTCCAGGTCCGGGGCCGCCTCCCGGCCGCGCTCGCCGTCGTCTACCTCCGCAGCGAGCAGCCGGTCGAGGCCATCGGTGCCCGCGTCGCCGCCGCGGCCCGCGCCGTCGGATCCGTCCTGTGAGACGGCCCCACCACCCCACACCCCTCCGTGCGAAGGACCAGCCATGACCACCCTCCCCCTCCGCGCGTCCGCCGCGGATCCCGCCACCCTCGACGTCGAGGAGACGTGGTCCCGCGACCACCTGGAGTCCGTCCAGCTGGAGCGCCTGCAGGCCACGCTCGCCCGCGCCTATGCGCAGGTGCCCCTGTACCGGCGGAAGTTCGACGACGCCGGCGTGCATCCCGGGGACCTGCGCGAGCTCGCGGACCTCGCGAAGTTCCCCTTCACCACCAAGGAGGACCTCCGCAGCACCTATCCGTTCGGCATGTTCGCCGTCCCGCAGTCGCAGGTGGCGCGTATCCACGCGTCCTCCGGCACCACCGGCCAGCCCACCGTCGTCGGCTACACGGCCGGGGACCTCGACCGGTGGGCGTCCCTCGTGGCGCGCTCATTGCGCGCCTCCGGTGTGAAGGCCGGCTGGAAGGTCCACAACGCCTACGGGTACGGGCTGTTCACCGGCGGCCTCGGTGCGCACGCGGGCGCGGAGCGGCTGGGCTGCACCGTCATCCCCGTCTCGGGAGGACAGACCGAACGGCAGGTGCAGCTCATCCGGGACTTCGAACCCGACGCCATCCTCGCCACGCCCACCTACCTGCTGACCATCCTCGACGCCATGGCCGCCGCCGGGATCGACCCGGCCTCGACGTCCCTGAAGACCGGCGTGCTCGGGGCCGAGCCGTGGACGGAGGGCATGCGCCAGGAGCTCGAGGGGCGCGCGGGCTTCGACGCGTGCGACATCTACGGCCTGTCCGAGGTCATGGGCCCCGGCGTCGCGGGCGAATGCGTGGAGTCCAAGGACGGCTCCCATATCTGGGAGGACCACTTCCGGCCGGAGATCATCGACCCGTTCACGGAGCGGGTGCTCGGCGACGGCCAGGCGGGCGAACTCGTCTTCACGTCCCTCACCAAGGAGGCGCTGCCGATCATCCGCTACCGCACCCACGATCTCACGCGCCTGCAGCCCGGCACCGCGCGGCCCGGCATGCGCCGCATGGAGCGCATCACCGGGCGCAGCGATGACATGGTGATCGTGCGCGGCGTGAACCTGTTCCCCACGCAGGTCGAGGAGCTCACGCTGCGCATCCCCGCCCTCAGTCCGCACTTCCAGCTCGAGCTGACACGCCCCGAGGGCCAGCGGATGGACCAGCTGACCATCAAGGTGGAACCGCGCGAGGGGGTCACGGCCGCCGATGCCGCCGCGGCCGCCGTCGAACTCCGGCACCAGGTCAAGACGCACATCGGCTCCACGTGCGCCGTCACCGTCGTGGAGCAGGGATCCCTCGTGCGCTCCAGCGGGAAGCTCCGGCGGATCTACGACTTCCGGCCCCGCGGCTGACGGCGGGCCGTCCCGTCGCGGAGGGTCGCGTCCGGGCGTCCACTCCACCAGACTGTGCTGATGGACGGACTGTGCTGATGGAGTGGACGCGTGTCAGGGACTGGCTGATCGGTGCTCTCGGGATGCTCGTGGTCCTCGTGGTCGCCGTCGCGGTCCTCTGGTGGGTGGCGAGCGGTCCGGCCGGCGCGGACGGGGGCGCGGGTTCCGGACCCCCGTCCCAGGCGGAGCCCCCGGCGGGACCGCCGGCCGGACTGGGCGAGGACGAGGTGTGGATCGCCGACGTCGAGCTGGACGCCGGGACCGTGGTGGCGGCGGATTCGACCCTGCGGGACGTCCGGGCGCTGGGGCAGGGCGTGGTCACCGGGCCGGGCGGGCTGGTGGCCGACCGGCTCACCGTCGGCGCGACGGTGCCGTTCGACGCCGTCGCCGCCGAGCTCGGCGGGGGCACCGTGGTCCGCCCGGCCGGCGACGGACAGGTGACCGTGGTGCGCACCGTCGAGGCCCTGGGCCGTGACCTGCCCGTCACGGCCACCGGCACCGTCGACGTCGAGGACGGCAGGCTCGTCATGGAACCGCGCTCGATCGACGTCGGCGGCCCGGGCTTCCTCTCCGACGGGATCGCCGCCGTGGTCCGCCGCTTCGTCACGATCGAGCACCGGATCGAGGGCCTGCCCGAGGGGCTCGTGCTCCGGGACGTCGCCGTCCAGGGCGACGGATTCCGCGCCTCCCTCACCGGCGAGGACGTCGCGCTCGCACCCTGACCCCGCGCTGACCGGCGACTGACCGAGGCAGGGGCCGAGGACCCCCAGCGGTGGGCCGAAGGCCGATACCGGAGCCCGTGCCCCGATGGCACCTCATGGTCCCTGCTCGTCCAACCGGACCGACGCCCGCGCCGCGCTCAGGCCCCCACCGGAACCGCCGGTCAGGTGCAGGACCGCGGCGCCGTCGACGCGATCCGCTGCCAGGTCCGCCAGGGCGCGGTCCGCGGCGGTGAACGGATACCGCTGGATGGTGGGGCGCAGCGGGATGCGGGCGGCCAGCGCCAGGAGTTCACGGCCGTCGGCGCGGGTGTTCGCGGTGACACTGCAGAGCCGGCGTTCCTGGAAGAGCTCGTCCGCATAGTGGAGCACCGGGATGTCGCTGAGGTAGATGCCCGCGATGGCCAGGGTGCCGCCGCGGTCCAGGGCCCGCAGGGCGGCGGGCACCAGGCCGCCGGCGGGCGCGAAGAGGATGGCGGCGTCCAGCGGCTGCGGCGGTTCCGCGGCGGCGTCCCCCACGAAGGCGGCGCCCAGTTCCGAGGCCAGGCGCCGCGCGCTCGCCGAGCGCGTCATGACGGACACCTCGACGCCCTCGAACATCGCCACCTGCGCGGCGAGGTGCGCGGACGCCCCGAAGCCATAGATGCCGAGCCGGCCGCCGGGCCGCACCCCGGACCGGCGCAGCGCCCGGTACCCGATGATCCCGGCGCAGAGCAGCGGCGCCGCCTCCTCGTCGGCGAACCCCGGCGGCACGGCGTACGCGAAGGCCTCGGGCACGGTGACGAGCTCGGCGTAGCCGCCGTCGTCGTCCCAGCCGGTGAACCGCGGTGACAGGCACAGGTTCTCGTCGCCGCGGAGGCAGAAACGGCAGGCTCCGCACGTGGCACGGAGCCACGCGATGCCCACCCTGTCGCCCACGCGGAACAGCCGGCACCCGGGCCCGGTCCCCACCACCTCGCCGACGATCTCGTGCCCCGGCACGGTGCGCGGATGCTTCGCCGGCAGATCGCCCTCGACCAGGTGCAGGTCCGTCCGGCACACCCCGCACGCCCGGACCCCACCAGCAGCTCGCCGGGGCCGGTCACCGGGTCCGGCCGGGTGCCGAACACCAGGGCCGACGTCGTCCTCGCGCCGGCACCGGACGGGGCGTCGCGGGCGTCGTCGTCGATCCACCAGGCGTGCACGGCTCACCCTCGATCCGGGGCGGGCCAGGCGCAGCCCGTCCGATGCCCCGCCGCATTGCGGGTCGGTGCATCGTCCTCGAGCGCCATGGGACCCCCTCGTAGAGGCCTCATCGTACGCTTCGGTACACCCCGATCCCGCTCTCCGGACGGCGCCTCGCCCGGGCCGGGTGGTGCCCGGCGGCAGGCCGTCCGTGACGCCCGCCGACCGTGGTGCGAGAATGACCGCATGCCGCACCAGGGAACACCCGTCGGGCGGGTCCACGCGCTGTACCGCTATCCGGTGAAGTCGACGTCGGGCCAGGCGCTGGGAACCGCCGCCGCCACCCCGTCAGGGCTGGACCACGACCGCCGCTGGGCGGTCTACACGCACGACGGCGGGATCGCCAGCGGCAAGCGCACGCGCCGCTTCCGGCCCGTCCCCGGTCTGCTGGACTGGACGTCGGAGCTGGACGGGCACGACGGCGTCCCTCTCCTCCGCAGCCCCGCAGGTGTCCCGTATCGGGTGGACGACCCCGCGGCCTCCGAGGCGCTGACCGCGGGGTTCGGCCAGGCCCTGGTGCTGAAGCAGGGAACCACGCTCCAGCACCACGACGAGTCGCCGCTCCACCTGCTGACGACGTCGTCCCTCGCCGCGCTCGCGGAACTGCTGGGCGGGGCTGTCGAGGAACGCCGCTTCCGTCCGAACCTCGTCCTGGACACGGGGTCCGCTCCGCTGTTCCTCGAACGCGACTGGGCGGGAGGGGAGCTGGCGATCGGGGATGACGTGATCATCACCGTCGACGCCGGCATGCCCCGCTGCACGATGATCGACCAGCCCCAGGCCGGGGTGGGCGCCGGTCCCAAGGCGCTGAAGGCACTTGCCCTTCACAATGGGTTGGAGTTCGGGGTGCAGGCACGCGTCGACCGCATCGGAGCGATCAGCGTGGGAGACCTGGTGACCCTGCGAGATACCGCGTCCTGATACATCACGGAGGAGAGAGCTGATGCGCAACGTGACCTACTCGATGGGAGTCTCCCTGGACGGCTACATCGTCGGTCCGGATGGTGGTTTCGACTTCACGACGCCGGACGAGGAGGTTTTCCGGTCCGCCATCGACGAGGTCCGTGCGGTCGGCGTCCACCTGCTGGGGCGTCGGCTCTACGAGACGATGCTGTACTGGGAGACCGCCGACCAGGACGCCTCCGCCGACGAGCCGGACCGTGAGTGGACAGCGCTGTGGAAGCGGCTGCCGAAGGTGGTCTTCTCCCACTCGCTGTCCGCGGTCCAGGGGAGCAACACCCGGCTGGCCTCCGGCAGCCTGGCGGACGAGATCGAGCGGCTGCGGGCCGACCCCGCAGAGGGGGACATCGCGATCGGAGGGGCCACCCTCGCCGAGGAGGCGGCGGCGCTGGATCTCATCGACGAGTACCAGGTGCGGGTCCACCCGGTGCTGGTGGGCGGCGGGCGCCCGTTCTTCCCGCCCCACCACCGCCGCGCGAACCTCGAGCTCGTCGGCAGCCGTGTCTTCGGCTCGGGCGTGGTGATCTCCCGCTACCGCGTGAAGCGCTGACCTCAGCGGGCGCCCACCCGGGCGGCGACGGCGACGATCTCCTGCATATAGGGAGCCACGACCTGCCGGGAGATCCTGCAGTCCAGCAGGAGGACGCCGTCGTCGTCGGAGACGAGCCAGCCCTCTACCGCGGTGAGGTCGTCCAGTGCGGTGATGGTCGCGGACCGCGCCCCGAGGGCCGCGGCGACGGCGGCGAAGTCCACCTCGTCGATCAGCATGGGCCCCGGGTCTATGCCGCGAACGGCATACTGGTGGATCTCGGCCCCGTAGGCGGCGTCGTTGAAGACCACGATGACGGCGCGGCGTGCGGTCCGGATGACCGTGTCGAGATCGGCGAGGGCCATGAGTGCGCCGCCGTCACCCGTGCACAGGACCACGGTGGAGTCCGGCAGTGCGCGGGCTGCACCGACGGCGCTGGGGAAGCCAAGGCCGATGGTCTGGTACGCGGTGCCCACCATGATCAGGCGGTTCGGCGCAGGCACGTGGAGGTAGCCGGGCGCCCAGCCGATGAAGTGGCCGCCGTCCTGCACGATCGTCCGGTCAGCGGGCAGCATCCGGTCCAGTGTGCGGCACAGGCTCCGCGGGTCCAGGCGGCCGTCGGGTGCGGTCGGCTCGCCGTCGTCCCGGGCGTCATGGGCGCGCAGGGCGACCCCGGCTGCACGCGTGCTCCACCGCTGCTCGCCCTCGCGGCGGTCGACGACGGCGAGCAGCGCCTCCGCCGCGACGCGCGCGTCGGCGTGCACGAAGTCGGTGACCACGGCCGAGGTGGGGCCGGCGGCGAGATCCACCTGGACGACCCGGGCGTCCGGGGCGAAGGAGTGGCCGAAGCGCAGCGTGAACTGGTTGAGCCGCGCGCCGAGGACGAGGACGACGTCGGCCTGCTCGATCAGATCGGCCGTGCGTTCGGAGGCCCATCCACCCGCGATGCCGAGGGCGGCGGCGTCGTCCCCGAAGAGCCCTGCGCCGAGGCCCGAGGTGGCGGTGAGGGCGCCGAGACGGTCGGCGAGGCGTGCCGCGGCGTCGCCGGCCCCGCTCACCCACGCGCCGCGGCCGGCCAGGACCAGGGGCCGTTCGGCGGACGAGAGCAGCGCCGCGACGCTGTCGACGTCGGCCGCTGCCGGTGCCGGACGGGGCAGGGGGGACGGTGCGGTCGGGGCTTCCTCCTCGGCGGCCTCGGCGGCCGCGAGGTCGTACGGGATGGCCAGCACCACGGCCTCGCGGTGACGGAGCGCGTGCTCGACCGCCGCCCTCGTCACCGCCAGCGGACGTGCGGCGGAGACCGTGAACGTCGTGGCGCCGAGGCCCTTGGCCACGAGGGACTGGTCGATGTCCCACGCGCGCAGCCCGGAGGTGGGCGCATCGCCCACCACGAGCAGCAGGGGGATGCCCGCCTGCACGGCCTCGGCCAGCGGGGTCAGGGCGTTCGTGAACCCGGCGCCGTACGTGGTGGTAGCGACGGCGAGGCGGCCACCGGCCCGGTGGTAGGCGTCGGCGGCGGCGACGGCCCCGGCCTCGTGCCGCACCGCGGTGAAGTGCAGGGAGGGTGCGGCCATGACGGCGTCGAGGAAGTGTGCGTTCCCGTTGCCCATGACGCCGAACACCTCGGTGGTGGCGGGCAGGAGGGCTGAGACGATGCGGGCGGAGACGGTGGCCATTCTCGGATCCTTGCAGGCGAAGTCCCCGGCGCGCTGGTGCAGGCACACGGTCACCCGGGGATCTGGTGGGCGAATTCCGTATGTGCCTCGGGCGATGCCCTTATTGCCTCTTTTTCAGGCACGGCGCCCATGGCGCCCGACGCTTGCCACTATAGCGGGCACGGCGCGGCATTCCCGGTGTCGTCCCGGCCCATTCTGCCCGCCGGCCCCGCCTCATCGGTGGGCATCCGTGACGATGCCCACCGACCCGGTGCGGTCGATGGGCATGTCCACGGGTGCGGCGGGCCGGGCCCGACGACGTCGGCCGGTCAGGCGCGGCGGCCGACCCCCGCGCCGGCGTCGTCCTTCTCCGCTTCCAGGGGCGCCCCCTTGGTCTCCTTGGCCAGGGTGACGCCGATGAAGGAGATGACGCAGAGGCCCATGATGTAGAGGCCGATGGAGCCCGACCATCCCGTGCTGTCCAGCAGCGCCTGCGCGATGAGGGGTGCGAACGCGCCACCGAGGATGGCACCGAGGGCGTAGCCGATGCCGATGCCGGAGTAGCGGACGTTCGCCGGGAACATCTCGGCGTACATCGCGGACATGGGCCCGTAGGAGAGCCCGAGTCCGATGGTCAGCACGAAGATCGCGATGCCGTACGCCCAGATGTTGCGGGTGTCGATCATCATGAACATCGGGATCATCCAGACGAAGATCAGTCCGTACCCGATCTGGAAGGTCCGCACGCGTCCGATGCGGTCCGAGAGGATGCCGCCGTAGAGGGTGAAGATGAGCCAGCCGAAGGATGCCAGGAGCGTCGCGAGGAGTACGGGCGCCGCAGGCATGCCGAGAGCGCGCTGGGCGTAGGAGGAGAGGAACGCGATCACGAGGTAGCCGGCCGCGTTGTTGCCGATGAAGATGACGGCGGCGAGGATCACGGGCCGTTTGTGCGTGCGCATCAGGTCCCGCAGCGGGGTCGCGGTGTCCCTCTTGCGCTCGATCATGCGCTTGAACACGGGGCTCTCGGCGACGGCGGCACGGATGAAGTAGCCGACGACGATCAGGACGACGGAGAGCAGGAACGGGATACGCCAGCCCCAGGCGAGGAAGTCCTCGGGGGACAGGGAACTGCGGAGCAGGAACAGCACCAGGGTGGCGAGGATCATCCCGACGGGTACGCCGATCTGGGGGTAGGCGCCCCAGAAACCGCGCTTGGTCACCGGTGCGTGCTCCACGGCCATGAGCGCGGCGCCGCCCCACTCCCCGCCGGCCGAGAAGCCCTGGAGGATGCGCAGGAGCATGAGGAGGATGGGAGCCCAGACGCCGATCTGCGCGTAGGTGGGCAGCAGGCCGATCAGTGCGGTGGCGGAGCCCATCATGACGAGTGTGAAGACGAGCATCGCCTTCCGGCCGATGCGGTCGCCGAGGCGTCCGGCGATGACGGCGCCGAGCGGGCGGAAGAAGAAGCTGATGCCGATCGTGGCCCAGGCGACGAGCTGTGCGAGGCCGGGGCTCTCGCCCTCGAGGGGGCCGAAGTAGAGGGACGCGAACACGAGCCCCGCGGCCTGGGCGAAGATGAAGAAGTCGTACCACTCGATCGTGGTGCCGACCATGGTCCCCGCGAGGACCTTGCGGTCGGCCGCACTCATGCCGCCCCCGGACCGGGCGTCCGGACGCTCTGAAGCTAGTGCCATGAAAAACTCCCTTGTTTTCGCAGTGCGTGTGCCGTGTGTCAGGTGAGGACGCCGTCGTCGCCACCGCCGGGCACAAAATCGTATACGAATGCTAGGCCGCGCATCGGTAGGGGTCAAGGGTCTGTCCCTATGCAGGAAACCGTGGCGGTGGCGACCACGGACCGAAGAGGAAGAGTCCTTGCACCAGGACCGCGGAGCGAGCAGGGTTGGCGGGATGCACTCGATGGTTCAGAAGTAGTTGGTCATGGGACGATTCCGCCTCGAACACTGGCTCAAGACGAGCCTGTGGGTTGTGCCGGTGCTGTTCATCCTCGGGGGCATCGCGCTTTCACTGATCACCACGTCGATCGATGACGGAGGCATGATCCCCGAGAGTGTCACCGGTGACACCACGGCAGCGATGCAGATCCTCTATCTCATCGCTTTCGCGATGCTGACCCTGACCGGGCTGGTGCTCTCGCTGCTGGTGCTGGTCGTCCAGCTCGCGATGGGCAGCTTCTCGCCGCGCATCGTCCGGCAGATCCTGCAGGACCGCCCCAGCCAGGTGGCGCTCGGCCTGTTCGCCGGTACGTTCAGCCACGCCCTGCTGTCGATGCGGGCGATCAAGACGACTCCCGACGGCGGGACCGTCCCCGGCCTTGCCGTCCTCACCGCCATCGTGCTGGTCCTCACGTGCATCGCAACACTCGTCTGGTACCTGAACCACATCGGTCAGTCCCTGCGCGCCGCCGCGCTGGTCGGCTGGGTGGCCCGCGACACGATGAGGACCCTCGACCGCGTCTACCCGGGAGCGGGGACGACGGCGGACCCTGATCCCGGGTTCGTCTCGTCGCCGAACGGCGGGGTCATCTTCACCATCGACCATGACCGCCTGACCCTCCTGGCCACCAAAGCGGATTGTCAATTCGAACTGCTGTGGGCGGTGGGGGATTTCGTGCCGACGGGCGCCTCGCTCGTGCGCGTCATCGGGGATCCGTCCGGTGTGTCCCACCGCGCCGTGAGCAGGGCCATCGTCACCGGCCCCGAACGGACCATGAACCAGGACGTGGCCTACGGCATGAGGATGCTGGTGGACATCGCCGAGCACTCGCTGTCGGCGGGACCCCTCGATGATCCCACCACTGCCGTGCAGTCCATCGACCGCATTCATGACATCCTGCGCCAGATCGCCCAGCGACCGCTGCACGACGGCCGGTACGAGGACAGGGGCGGGACGCTGCGGCTCACCGTGCCGACGATGCACTGGGACGGTTACGTGCGTATCGCGTTCGACGAGATCCGGCAGGCCGGGGCGGGCTCACCCCAGGTCATCAGGCGCCTGCGGGCGGCACTGGAGGACCTGCTGACCGTCGCCCTGCCCGAGCGGCGGGCGGCGCTCGAGCGGCAGCTGACCCTGCTGACCCAGGCCGCCGCCGCTGCGACGGTCCTCGACGCGGACCGCAGAGCGATGCTGGTAGCGGACCCGTCCGGAATCGGATCGGCGGACGAACTCACCATGTCGCACCCCACACGTGACGCGCAGGGGTCCGCTGCGCGGTGAGCGAGAGCCTCCGCGGGAGGTTCCCGTGCCCAGCGCCGGCCCGTCCGCACGGTTTTGGTCGTAGTGTTCACGCCATGCCGTGATGTTCGTTGGATAACACGGAGTGATCCTCAGTAGTGTTTGAGCATGGCCACCTTCCTCAGAAACAGCCGCGCCGCCGCGCTTCCCGCCAAGCTCTCACGATCCTGGCTGCTGGCCTCCGCGGCGTCCGAGGACACCTTCATCCCCGCCCTCACCTCCGAGGCCGATTCCGTGGTGTTCGACATGGAGGACGCCGTCCCCGCACCAGGCAAGGCCGAAGCCCGTGAGCGCGTGGTCGAGGCCCTGTCCACCGGCATGACGGCGTGGGTGCGGGTCAACGGCATCGAGACGGAGTACTGGGCCGACGACCTGGCCGCCCTGTCCAAGGCGCCCGGTCTGCGGGGCGTCATGCTGGCGATGACGGAGAAGCCCGAACAGGTCACCCACACGGCCATGCGCCTGCAGGCGGGCACGCCCGTTCTTGCGCTCATCGAATCGGCGCTCGGCATCGAGAACGCGACGGCGATCGCCAGCGCTCCGGGCACGTTCCGGCTGGCGTTCGGCGTCGGCGATTTCCGGCGCGACACAGGAGCCTCCGATGACCCGATGGCGCTCGCCTATGCGCGGTCGAAGCTCGTGGTCGCCTCCCGCGTGGGGCAACTGCCCGGGCCGATCGACGGCCCCACCGTCGGCGCCCTCGGGGACGAGCTGCTCGAAGCCTGCAAGGTCACGGCCTCCATGGGGATGACGGGCAAGCTGTGCCTGCTGACCGATGCGACCGACACCATCAACCGCGGGCTGTCGCCCAGCGAGTCCGAGATCAGCTGGGCTGCCGAGCTCCTCCGCGAGCACGCCGCCGGAGCCGTGGTGGGCGACGGCTCCTACCTGCCGCGCCTGGCGCGAGCGCAGAAGATCTCCTCCCTCGCGGACTCCTACGGCCTCTGGAACGCCTAGCTCAAGGTCACGCCGGTCCGTGAGCGACGACGCCGTGCGTCCTCGCGTGTCCGCTGCCGCGCGGCACCTCGGGCGCGACTTCGTCTCCCTTGCCCTACCCGGTCAGCCGCCTCACGAAGGAATGAGGCCTGTCATGCCCACCACCTGATAGGTCAGGATGAGGAGACCAAGCCCCAGCGTCGTGTAGTGCACGAAGCCCCGGTGAGCGTACCGGCGACGCGTGAGGATGACGGTCAGGAGGTAGGCGAGCGTGAAGATCACCGTACCGAGGAGCAGCAAGGCGAAAATGATGAAGCCTGTCATCCCCTCCCCTTCCGCTGACAGGACGTTCACCCACCCCAGGTCCTCGATCGTGAACAGGCCGTACAGCGCGAGCGGGGCGAGTACCGCCAGGAAGGACACCCACTTGAGTGCCGTGATGGGTGGTGGCGGTGACGTCCTGGTAGGGGTCACGGGCTGGCCCACCTCGTGGTCGGCGGGCTGAACTGGCGGGGTGGGATCGTTCATGCACTGCTTCCTGTCAGGGAGGGTTCGTTCTCGGTGAGGGCGTCGTCGCAGGAGGTGCCGGACCTGAGCAATACCCCTCGTGATCAGCGGATCCCTCGTAGGTCGCGCATCGCCGCTCGTCTTTGATCCTCGAACTCGGAACGCGCCGGATTCCTCATCACTCCACGAACCAGAGGAATGCCCACCCCGCCACCACATAGACGGAGAGGAGGAGGCCGAGCACCAGTGCCGTGTAGTGCACGATGCCACGGTGAACATACCGGCGCCGCGTGAAAATGACGGTCAGGAGGTACGCGAGCGTGAAGACGGTCGTCCCGAGGAGCAACACGACGAGGACGGCCACATACGCCATCCCATCCGCTGTCCCGGATAGGACATGCACCCTGCCCGAATCCTGCAACCAGCCCAGACCGACCAGTGCGAGCGAGGCCAGGATCGCCAGGAACAACACCCACTTGAGCGCCATGACAGGTCCTGATGGTGATTTCCTCGTGGCGGTCACAAGCCGCCCACCCTCGTGGTCCGCGGGTTGTACTGGCGGGGTCGGATTGTTCATATGCTGCTTCCTGATGAAGGAGAGTTCGGTGCCGATCGTCAACCCTTATGGGACGTCGGACACCACTGCTGGGCCCACGCTTACTGCGGGGGCGGCGAGTAGTCGGGGTCGTAGTCCTGATTGAAGCCATGCAGGCACGGAGATTCGGCCGTGATGAAATCGCCTCCGGCGCCCGCCGTATAGACCAGAAGGGTGCCGTGGGAGGTGGTTGTCTGGATGGCCTTCATGTTCCCACCGGTACCGCCGGAGTTTCTCGGCTCCCAGCCCTGGGACTCCCAGTACGCGGCGACCTTGGCCAGCGGTTCGTCATAGTCGGTGTAGCCCTGTCCCGGACCGTGCGTCGACACAACCAAGCCGATGTATCTGGTGTCCAGTTCCCGATAGATGGAGTCGGAGCATCGAGATCCAGGCATGAAGTCCTGCAGGGTGTCGCCGCCGTCGGGGAACGGTCCGCCGGCCTGCGTTGTGTACCCGGTCTTGCCGGTGGCGTCCATGGTGCCATTGATCGCCCCGTAGAAGTCATCGAAGACCACTGTCGCGTCCTCCTCGCCCGTAGGACGCTGGGAGTTGTTCGTGTCGGTCCCGTTACTTGCGTCAGTCATGGCGCATCCTGTGAGGCTCAGGCAGCACGCAAGCAGCGCTGCTAATGGTGTGAACGACCGACTGCGCGGCCATGTGGGTAGTGCTCGGGTCATCGGGTTTCGCCGTTGCTCAATTGCTTCCACTCTTCATCGGTGTAGTCGTACGCTTCTCTCATTTGTGCTGGGGTAACAGGGTGCTCGCGCGGAACCGAGTACACGTCACCTCTGTAAGTCGTCTTCCACTCGACCATGGTCGGCACCAGTTGTCCCATCGACTCGCCGTGGCCGGTGCTCGTCAGGGCAGCGTAGTACAGGCTTGATGTGCCGCTGGACAGGTATCCCTGGACAGGAGATTCGTCATCCCCGTACAGGTCGTGCGCATCGGTATCCCCGTAGTAATTGCCGAACGTGTCGTAACCTCCGCCGGCGGAGAACTCGGTGGAACCATCGATGTCATCAGGAATATCTCGCCCGCTGCCGAAAACGCCCAGTCCTGCGACGTTGTCGCTGCTGGCCTGGGTATAGAAAATGTTCGGATTACCGGCGGAATCGGATTCGACAGCGAGGCCAGAACCGTCATTCGCCTGGTCGACGGTCCCCTCCGTAACTCCCGCAGACGCCAGCAGGGTCACTGTGTCGGCCTTGGTCTCCATGATCCGCAGTGCCTCGCCGGTAGTGGTGGTGCCATAGGAATGACCAACAAGGTTCAATGTCGAGCGATAGTTTCGGGTGATGTTCAGGCCGTCGGCGGTCCTCGCCAGTCGGTCGCCGCCCTGCCGTGCAAGGTGATCCCCCAGTACCGATTCACCAGCGGTAAGGCTCGGCGGCGGGGTTTCGTACCCCATCCACGCGACCATCGCATGCTGATCGGCTTGCTCTCCGGCGTTCAGGTACATGGCGCCTTGTTGATCGTGAAGCTTCTGCGCTGCAGTGGTCAGATCGCTCATGCTGCCAGCGACGTCGTTGTTCATGCCGGGCGTGAGGATCGATACGGCGGTGGCTGTGTCGACGTTCCCGATTGCGACGGCTGCGAGGACGTCGTCACGTGGGTTCGTGTCGGTGTCGTACTTGTCCCGCTTGCGGTAGCCGGAAAGGTCAAGGCTCATGATGTAACGTTCCGCTGATTTGTTGTTCGTAGCGTGTGCCGCGTCATCCAGGCTTCTCAGCGCAGTCCTGACGTGCTCCGGTGTGGTCGGAGCCACCAGGGCGTTGGCAAGGAGGATGCGGTTTGCTTCGTCGCGTGCGCCGTACGTGACGCCCTCCGTGTTGCCGATCATGCCGGGCGCGAACTGGATCAGCGCTGCCTGCTGATCCAGGCTGAGAGCTGCCCACCAGTTCTTCGCCGCCGCCGTGTTGGCGATCGTGTCAGCGGAGACCGGGACGGGGTAGCTGACGAGGGCGGGGTGCATCAGGAAGAAGGTCGATAGCTGGGCTGGAGTCATCAGGGACAGATTGTCGAGAAGCTCCTTGTACTCCGCGGTGCCGTACTGGGCGCTGCGGAACGACGCTTCGAGGACGCTGAGGTCCACGTCGGAATTGGTGATGGCCTGCGCCGCAGCCGAGGCCGAAGAATACATCGTGACATCGAGTGCATCGAGATCCCTGAAGATGGCAGTGGTATTCATCGCTGCCGCCTTGTCCCTGTACTCCACCCGGAGTTGGTCGACGAATTGTTGCTGCTCAGCGATGACTTTTTCGGCGGCGACGGCGGCGTCCCTGTGGCCGTCGATCCACAGCATCCCGTCGAGCTCCAGCCCGATCAGCGGGTCCCAGGAGGAATCGCGGGCAGCCTCCTCCTCCAGTGCGGTGATGCTCGCCCGAGCGGATTCGAGGTCCTCCTGCGCGGCCTGCGCGCGACTCAGCGCTGCTGCGGACTGCACCTGGAGTCCGTCCAGGGTGTTGCGCCACGAGTGGAAGGTCTCAGCGGCAGTATCGAACTGCTCCGCGAGCCGGGAGGCGAAGATCTGGGTGCCGGCGAGCATCGCCCGCAGATTCTCGATACGGTTCCCGGATCCTTCGACCGGCAGATGGCTGCCCAACTTGTGCGCCTGGTCGTTCAGCTCGTCGCGCCGCGAGAGCAGGAAGCGCACCAACTGTTGCCATGCCGCAGGGTTGCCCGGCGCAGGGTCGCCCCCGGTCAGCGGGAACCAGTCGGTGGGCCGCATCAGTTCGCCCCGTCCGCGTGTTTGAAGCCGTCATAGGCGGCCTGCGCCCCGGCCCGACCGTGACCGCACGAATGGGCCCCTGCCCGCAGCAGTGCTGTCGCCGCTGCTGCTGCCGCAGGCGCGGCGTCCGCCGCCACCGGATCCTCACTGTCCACACTGGGTACAGCCTGCCCCGCGGCGTCCGAGAGCACCCTCTCCACCTCCGTGAACGCGTCGATCACCGTCTGCAGTACTGTGTAATCGATCTCGACATCAGCCACGCGAATCCCCCATCATCTTCCTGACCGCTACCTTTTCCGAACCGACTGCACCACGACGAGGCCGACGCAGAGCCCGATCAGGACGACGGCCCCGAACAGGACGAAGGGCCACACAGGCCGATCCTCACTCGCCGGCACCGCCGACGGACCGTCCTCGCCGGCCAGGGCCGTATCCTCGGACGCCTCGCCACTCGCGGACGTCTCCCCGCTCTCCGCCTCCACGCCGCTCTTGAGCGCCTTGCCGCCCAGCTCCCGGAGGACTGACGATTTCAGCTCCTCGTTCTTCCCCGACTCCAGCAGTGGATCGTCGGCCCGGACCGCCGTTGTCTGCAGCCACGCGGGGTTCTGCTGCAGTGGCAGCTGCCGTGCAGCCGGCGCGCTCGGTCGCTCCGTCGGGACCGCGCGCTCAGGCGCCCGTTCCGCAGGAATCCGCTCGAGCGACACCGGTGGGGCGACCGGCGCAGCAGGTGTGGCCGGCTCGGTCCCGTCGGGTGTCGCATCCGGGTCTCCAGGCGGATCCGTGGGGCTGCCGGCACCCACCGCGGGCAGGACGGCGAACGGCGCGCGGGCCAGGACCCGACCGCGGACGGACTCCGGCAGATCGTCACCGGTGGGGGCGAGGGCCTCGATGTAGTAGACGCCGACGGGCGTGTCGGGCTGCAGGGTCAGAGACGCGGCCGAGAACACGCCGTCCTTCACCTCCGCTGTCCCGGTGGCAACGGCCCCCGATGCACTGCCATAGCCCACCAGGCGCACCTCGAGCGGATATCTCTTGAAGTGGGGCGCGAAGGCAGCGCCGGAGACCTCGACGGTTGCTTCGGCGCCCGCCGTGGACGTCAGCGTCTCCGGGCGGAGGGAGGCCCGCTCCGCACCGAGGAGGGTGAGGCGATCGGTGACGACGACGTCCGTCGTCGTGTCCTGCGCGGCGACCAGCAGGCTCTCGGGGGCCGCGTAGGGGCTCGTGCCGACGAAGGCGGTGAACCCGCCCTTCTTATCCGTTTCCACGGTCAGTGAACGCGCGGTGTCGTCGATGGCTTGTTCGTCGGTCGAGCTCGAGAAGAACACGTCCTCGCGCTGTTCCGCCGTCCCCTCCGCGGTGGGCCCGTACACCAGGACCTGCGTCTTGGGTGCGAAACCCGATCCGGTCAGCTGCACCATCTTGCCGGCCTCCACCGCCGGAGACGCGAGCTCGATGCCGGGCGAGTAGGTCTCCGAGCCGATGACGAAGACCAGGTCCGAATCCGCCTCGACGGCGTTGCCGTCCTTGTCGAGCGCAGGCTCGCCGTCCTGGTCGAGGAGGCGCACGCGGACCACGTACGTTCCCCAGTCCCAGTCGGCAGGGATATCGCACGTCACCGCGACGTGCCCTTCGGTCTTCGCCGCGACAGCATCGCACGGCAAGGGATCCGGACCGCCGTCGGCCGGTGCCGTCCGCACGACCTCCGCAGCGATGGAGAAGCCCTCAGGGACTGTCTTCGCCGTGGCATGGACTGCTCGCCCAGGGCGGACGGACCGCTCGCGGGTCTCGACGTCCAGCGGCGGCAGCTCGACGGGATCTGCGGTCTCCGTCGGCTCGGCGGAGGGCTGCGAAGGGGTGACAGTCGGGGTGGCCGAGGGCGACGACGTCGGTCGTGGGTCCGTCGTTGAGCCAGGCGACGGCGAAGCGCTCGGCGAGGCCTCGGGACTCGGAAGCAGGTCGGGGATACCGCCAAGTAGTGGCAGGTCCCCATCCGCGTCCCGATCGGTCACCGAGCCGGTCGCGCGTTCTGTCGTAGCCGTAGCCGTAGCCGTAGCCGGGGCCGTCGCCGTCGGGTCGGGGACCGGACCGGGAGCGGTGGTCGCCCACGCGGCCGGTCCCACGGCGCCGAGCGCAGCCGCGAGGACCAGGGTGCCGGCCATGAGGGCCGTGCGGCGGTAGGGGGAGTTGCTCACCGGGTGTAATCTCCTTCGATCTCTAGCGATCGTCCTGACGTGCCGAGTACTTCTCGACCGTCGCCCTGCTGGTCTTCACTACTGCGCCGGATTCGTCCACGATCAGCGGCACCACCCCGGAAATGGCCCACGCGTCCGAGCCCGTCGCGTACGTGTTGCCCTGCGGGCCCTGCCCGAGGACGCCGGCGCCCACCACCGTGGTGGCTTCGACGCCCTGCGCCGCAAGATCGACGACGGCGCGGCCCGAGCCCACCTCGAAGGCGAAGCCCGCGTACGAGGCCCAGGTGCCATCCCCTCCCCACAACCACGATGGCGCGCTGTCGGTGCGCTCGAACGTCGTGGTGATGAAGGACTTGAGCGTCCCCGTGTCCGCCGCGTACGTGGCGACCGTCACCGGGGTGGAGGGGCTGGAGCTGTCGGGGAACGGCGACCACACCGCGGCGATGGTGTTGTGACCCACCGCGACGGTGCGTCCGAAGGAGACATTGCCCGTCGGCGCCTGCAGGGGATAGGAGGTCACCTCGCTGCCGTCCGCTCCGGTGACCGTGACCTCCCCGCCGGCGTTCGTGCTCACCAGCGTCTCCCCGGTCAGTGCGCCGGGCACGAATCCCTGCGGCACGGTCATGGCGGCGAAGCCCGACGGCCCGAATCGCCAGGCGGCGTAGTTGCCGTCGTCGTCGGGTGCCGAGACGAACAGCAGCTCGGCGCCGGCGGCATAGGGCGTGGCCCCCGCCGGGATCTCCGCGGAGAACGCCTCGCTGCCGCGCTCGGGGGACCAGCCGTAGGCCGTGTCGCCCACGGACCAGAAGAGGCCCGGGGCGCCGTCGTACTGGGTTTCGGCCGCGACGTCCACGCTGGAGGTCAGCGGCAGCGTGGCCGCCACGGTGCCGGTGAGGGCGTCGAACGCCGTCAGGGTGCGGTCGTCCAGGGTGTAGATGTGTGCCCGGGTGGCCACGGTGGTGGCCGACGCCGGGACCGGGATGCTCCAGTCCGCCGTCGTGGCGTAGTCCGGGAAGCCGGTACCCGAGTAGCCGGTCACCGGGAGCGCGTTCCCGATGGTTCCCGCCAGGACCTCCCGCTCGTCGGCGGGCCTGGGCGGAGCCGGCTGCAGCAGGTGGCCGGTGGCGACGAGCGCACCGAGCAGGCCCACGATGGAGGTCGTGGTGATGAGCGCCCGTGCTGCGAGCGCCCAGCGCAGCCTTGTGGTCTCCGACCTGCGGCGCTCGGCGGACGAGTCGGGAGTGGTCCTCGGTGTGGCGTCTGCCGCGGGGTGTGTCACGGCGTCGGGCTCCGCGGTGTCCCGATGGGCGGGGGACCAGGCCGGTGCGGGCAGGGGGGAGACGGACACCGTGGCGGCCTCGTCGTCGGCGATCCACTCCTCGGGGTACAGCGCGAACGTCTCTTCGGCAGGCTTCAGGGGGTCCGGGCCGTGCCGGACATCGATGACGCGGGAGCCGTCCAGCCGGTGCGGCCAGACCGTCCAGTCCTCGACCCCGGCGCCGCGGCGGGCAGTGCGGCGGACGGCCGCGACGATGGGGGCGATGCCCAGCCCCAGGACGCCCAGCAGGTAGGAGAACCCTCGGGACAGGGCATCGGAGTAGTCCGTGGTGGTGAGGTCCTCCGCCCGCAGCACCCGGATGCCGGCCAGGCGCTTGCCGAGGGTCTGGCCGGTGCCCGCGTTCTGCGCGGCGTAGACGAACAGCACCAGCACCGCCACGAGCAGGATCGCCCCCAGCGTCATCCAGCCGAACAGGGGACGCGGGGAGAAGGAGTGCGCTGCCGTCCACCAGACCGCGGCGGCCGCGGGCACGACGACGAGCGCCGCGTCGATCCCGTAGGCCAGGGACCTGCGTGCGGTGGAGGCCGCCTCGGCCGGGCGGTCGGTCAGGGGAGCAGGCTGCTCCGTCTGCGCTGACACAGAAAGCTGGTGCGGCATTGGTGCCGCACCAGCCTCGAGTGTGCGGGAAGCGTCAGACGGCGCCGTCAGCAGTCTTGAAGCGGTCAATGGAGTTTCTCAGATCCGACTGGAAGGCGTGGAGAGCAGGAATGAGGTTGCGGGCCTGGTGATCGAAGTCCTGGTAACTCGTCCCGAACTTGCCACTCGCCACTTCGGTCGAGAAGCCGCCCGAGGGCGAGGTGAGATTGGTGATCCGGCTCAGAAGTGTTGCCAATGATGATTCGAAGTCACTGGCGGCGGTCTGGAGGGCAGCCGCCTCGTTTTCCATAGCGGCGTAATCGATCTGAATGGCCATGAATCCATGCTCCTATGGTGTTGGATTGATCGAGGCCCCGTTCTGGAATTGAGACCCGCGGTCGAGACTATACGATGAGCATACATTTTCATTAAAACGGGGGATACGCGAGGTTATGCGGCAATTCATCACGGTGGTCTCCAGTGCCACGGACGCCACGGACGTCCTCGTGGACGCGGACCCGGCTCTTCCCGCCCGCGACGTCCTCGCGGCGATCAGGGCCTCGCTCTCCGATTCCTCGATTACGGATGCCCCCCTGACGCCCCTGGATTCGAGCGATGTTCCCTGGGGTGCGACCGGCGTGGGCGACGGCACCGTCCTCCGGGTCGCGGCCCTGCCGTCCGACACCTCCGCAACGCGGTCTCCGGAGGGAAGTCCTCCCGGCTCAGGCAATGCCGTGCTGGTCAAGCAGGTGTCCGGACCGGGCGCCGGCACCATCTACCGGCTGACGGACGGCAAGGCCGCCGTCGGCTCCGACCCGCGCAACGCCCTGCACGTCGATGATCCGTCGGTCCCCCTGATCGCCGCGCTGATCGAAGTGGGTGCGGGGGGTTCCGTCGTCGTGCAGCACACGAGCGCCTCCGCCCTGGTGACCCTCGACGGACGGCAGCTGGCGGCGCGCACTGCCTGGACTGCGGGAAGCACGCTGCGCGTCAAGGACCGCGCCTTCGAAGTGGAATCCTCGGAACAGACGCGCGCGTCGTTGAAACCCTCGGACATTCCCGGCGCCATCGATTTCAACCGGCCTCCCCGCCTCTTTCCACCGGACCGCCCCAGGGAATTCCGCCTGCCCACCCCGCCGGAGGCGGGAAGCAAGAATTCCTTGCCGATGCTGGCCATGGTGGCGCCCTTGATTCTGGCGGTCGCACTGGCGGTGGTGTTCCAGCGGCCGTATTTCCTCATCTTCGGTCTGATGTCGCCCGTGATGATGCTGGGTAATTACTTCAATTCGCGCCGCAACGGCAAAGTGACATATCGGGAGCGCAAGGCGAAGTACCGGGCCACGAAGGCGACCATCGAGAGGGACGCACAGGACGCCGTCATCGCCTTCGCCCGGGAGCGGCGCCTCCTCAGCCCCGACCCCGCGACGGCAGGCCTGATGGCGACGCTTCCGTCGCCGCGGCTCTGGGAACGGCGCCGGTCCGATCCCATGCACCTGTCCGTCCGGGTGGGAGTCGCCGAGGTCCCCTCGGACGTCACGATCGACAACCCGGAGGAGGTGGATCACCGGCGCCGGCAGAACGTCACGGCATCCGACGTCCCCGTGACGGTCTCCCTCGCGCAGTACGGCGTGGTGGGCATCTGCGGCCCCGACGACGCGGTGCACCGAAGCAGTGCGTGGATGGTGGCTCAGCTGGCAGTGACGCAGAGCCCCCGCGACGTGTCGATCGTGGTGCTCACCGACGCCGCCCGGGAGAAGGAGTGGGCCTGGACCCGATGGCTGCCCCACGTCGCGGGCACCGACGCCGTCGCCATGATCGGCAATGACACCCGGAGCATCGGACAGCGGCTCAATGAGCTCACCCGGCTGATCGAGCAGCGGCTGGAGGAGAACCGGGACAAGAAGAGGGACCCTGCATCGTTCCCCGCCGTCGTGGTCGTCCTCGACGGCGTCCGCCGTCTCCGGCAGTGGCCCGGGGCCTCCCGCGTGCTCGCGGACGGTCCCGGTGTGGGCGTCTACTCGTTGTGCATCGACTCCGAGGAGCGGCTGCTGCCCGAGGAGTCACGCGCCATCGTGGTGGCCGGCACCGACTCGTGGGTGCTGGGCCGCGACCGCGAGGCGAGCACCACGGACATGATCCCCGACCTGCCCGGGTGGAACTGGTTCGAGTGGGTGGCCCGCGCGCTGACGCCCATCCGTGACGCCAGCGACGAAGGGGACTCCTCCCTCCCCGCGGTCTCCAGGTTCCTGGACGTGGTGGGGATGCAGGACCCGGACCCCCAGGGCGTACTGCTCGGCTGGAACAGCTCCCGACGGTCCACCTCCGTGGTGCTCGGGGAGTCCTTCGACGGCCCCCTGACCATCGACCTCCGCCGGGACGGACCGCACGCGCTCATCGCCGGCACCACCGGCGCGGGCAAGTCGGAACTGCTCCAGACCTTCATCGCCTCCCTCGCGCTGGTGAACCGCCCGGACGAGATGTCCTTCGTCCTGATCGACTACAAGGGCAACGCGGCGTTCAGGGATTTCGCCGACCTGCCGCACACGGCCGGGATCGTGACCGATCTCGACGGGCACCTGGTGGAGCGGGCCATGGAATCGCTGGCGGCCGAGCTGCGTCGCCGTGAACGGTTGCTCGGCACGGTCGGCGCGAAGGACATCGAGGACTTCACCGCCGCACGCGAGCGCGGTGAGACGGACGCCCTGATGCCGCGCCTGGTCCTCGTGATCGACGAATTCGCCGCGTTGAAGGCCGAACTGCCGGACTTCGTCTCCGGGATCGTCGGCATCGCCCAGCGGGGACGCTCCCTCGGCATCCACCTCGTCATGGCCACGCAGCGCCCGGCCGGCGCCATCACCGCCGACATCCTGGCCAACACCAACCTGCGCATCGCCCTGCGCATGGCGGATGACACGGAGAGCCGCGACGTCATCGGCACCTCCGATGCGGCGGACATCGCCACCTCCACGCCGGGACGCGCCTTCGTCCGGTCCGGTGCGAGCCCGCTGCTGCCCTTCCAGTCCGCGAGGATCGGCGGACCCCGGCCGTCCGCCGCCGCCAGCCACCTCGAGCCGCCCCTGGTGACGACGGTGCAATGGGAGGGAATCGGCCGCCCGGTGAGCGTCCGGAAGAAGGCGGGCGACGACGCCGGCTCGCCGGTCACCGACCTGCGCGTCCTGGTCGCGGCGATGCGGGAGGCGACCGGGCTCGGCCGGATCGAGCGGCAGCCCAGCCCCTGGCTGCCGGCGCTGCCCGGTACCGTCGTCCTGCCGGACCTCCCCGACCCCAGCGGGCACCCGTCCGAGGTGCCCTTCGGACTGCAGGACCTCCCGTCCCTCCAGGACCAGCAGGCCTTCACCATCGACTTCGAGGACTTCTCGCACCTGTTCATCGTGGGCTCACCCCGCAGCGGCCGCACCCAGACCCTGCGGACACTCGCCGGGTCGATCGCCCAGCGGACCTCACCCAATGACGTCCATCTCTACGGGGTGGATTTCGGCAACGGTGGCCTCGGCGTGCTCACCGAGCTGCCGCACACCGGCGCCGTGGTCACGCGGACGCAGACCGGCCTGCTCGAGCGCTTCATCAGCAGGATGGGGCGGGAGGTCACCGAGCGGCGGTCGGCCCTGGCGGCGTCGGGCTTCGCCTCCGTCGCCGAGCAGCGCAAGCATGCACCGGCGGCCGAGCGCATCCCCCACATCGTGATCCTCTTCGACCAGTGGGAAGGTTTCGCGCACGGCATCGGGGACGCGGGCCAGAGCACGGCGGGGCAGGCCGTGCTCGAGCTCCTCCGTGAGGGCGCCTCGGCCGGCGTCCACCTCGTCATCACGGGCGACCGCACGCTCCTGTCCCCGCGGACCGGTTCGCTGGTGGACAACAAGCTCATGCTCCGCCTCGCCGACCGCTCCGACTACGCGATCGCCGGGCTGAACCCGCGCGAGATGCCCGAGCGCATCCCGGACGGCCGGGCCTTCGCCACCGGGAGCGGCAGGGAGGTGCAGGTAGCGCTCCTGGCCCCGGATCCCGGGAGCCAGGCTCAGGCGACAGCCCTCGCAGGCATCGCCGGACGTGCACGGCAACGCCACGACGCCGAACCGCAGTGGCATGCGCCGATCCGGTTCCAGGACCTACCCGGACGGCTCACCCTCCCCGAACTGGTGCAGTACGGCGTGAGCTCGGGCCCCCGCACGCCGATCCTCGGCATCGGAGGCGAGGACGTGCGCCCCGTCCAGCTGGACCTCGAGGCCATCCCCACGTTCGTCGTCGGCGGCCCTCCGCGCTCGGGGAAGTCGACGGCGCTCGCGGCCCTCGCGGCAGGGCTCCTCGAGGCGGGGGCCGCCGTGGCGGTGATGACGCCGCTGCGGTCACCGCTCCGTGCGCTGGCGGGTCACCCCCATCTGGTGCAGTCGCTGGCCGCGGAAGAGATCACCGCGGATGCCGTGACGGCGCTGCTGCGGCACGAGGACCTGGTGCTGATCGTCGACGACGCCTCCGCCATCGTGGATTTCAAGGTCACGGACGCGCTCAAGGGCGCGGGTGCCGCGCTGAACACGGGCAGGCTCCGCATCATCGCGGCGGACGGCACCGACGAGCTGGACCGCGTAGGTGCCCTCAGCTGGATGCACGAACTGGTCAAGCGGCGTCACGGGGCGGTCCTCCAACCTGCCGGCATCTACGACGGTCGCTGCATCGGGCTCCCCCTGACGCAGCAGATCCTCGCCCAGCCCCGGCCGGTGGGCCGTGCCCTGGTCAATCACGGCGACGGGCGGATCGTCGCAGTGCAGGTGCCGCTGGTGTGACGCCTCCCCGACGTCGGGGGCGCTCCCGATCGGCGGCAGACGACGTCCGGGAAAAGTTTTTCGTGCTCCGTGCATCCGAATCGCCCCGCACGCGGGTAGTACCGGATGTCAGCGAAAAAGCCCCCGTCATCGGGGCCACACCAAGGAGTAGCCATGCAACGAAGCCTGTACGCCATTGGAGCCGTAGCAGCCCTGGGAGCGGCGTCCATCGCCGCCCCGGCAACCGCCGCCGAGGCTCCGGCCGATGCGTCCCTGTCCGTCCTCCACGGCGTCCCGGACCTCACCGTGGACGTCTATGTCAACGGCGCCCTCACGCTGGACGACTTCACGCCGGGCACGCTGGCCGGTCCGCTCGCCCTGCCGGCGGGGAACTACCAGCTGGCGATCACGGCGTCCGACGCCGCCGACGCCAGCGCGCCGGTGATCGGCCCCGTCGACGTGACGCTCGAGGCCGGCGGGAACTACACCGCGACGGCGAATCTCGACGCCGCGGGGCAGCCGACGGCGAACTTCTACACCAATGACGTCTCGACCATCGAGGCCGGCAAGACACGGCTGACGGTCCGCCACGTCGCGGCCGCACCTGCCGTCGACGTCCTGGCCGGAGGTGCGCCGATCGTCCAGAACCTGAGCAATCCGGCCGAGGCCTCGCTGACCACGGATCCCGGCACGGTGTCGGCGACCGTCGCGGCCACGGGTACCACCGACCCGGTGATCGGCCCCGCCGACCTGAACCTCCCCGAGGGCACCTCGACGATCGTCTACGCCTGGGGCAGCCTCGAGGCCGGGAACCTCGCACTCGCCACGCAGTCGATCGAGGGGCTCCACTCCTCGCCCGGCGCCGTCCCCGGAGGCCAGTCCGGCCTCGCCGCGCAGGACGACAACGGAGCGGCCGTCGGGATCGGCGCGTTCCTCCTGGTCCTGTTGGGCGGAGCGGCAGCCGTCGCCCGCCGTCGGACCGCGCGGGTCTGATGCCAGCAGTGCCGGGCGGGGAGGTGCTCCACCCCTCCCCGCCCGGCACGTCACCCTTCGCAGGAGAGTCCCAGACAGTGCATTCCAGACGAACTGCCCTGGCCGCGGCGGCCTTCGCCTCCATCCTCCTCGTGGGATGTGCGCAGGCCGACGATCCGCCGACGGCGGACCCGGCGCCGGCCATCACGGCGCCCGTCCCCACCCTGCCGGCACCGACGGACGGCGGGGACGCGGCCGATGCCGCGCCGGCGACGGACGCCGCCGCACCCCCGTCGGTGATGGCAGAGGTGCCCCTCCAGAAGGCGGACGGGGCTCTCCAGCCAGGAGACCCGGCCCCGGTCTCGCTCGTCGTCGCCGGTACCGACATCTCCGTGGAGGTCGTGGACGTCGGTATCGAGGAGAACGACGCCATGGAGATCCCCGACAGCTTCTACGAAGCGGGGTGGTACCGGTACGGCCCCGCGCCCGGCGCGGAAGCGGGCAATGCGGTGATTGCCGCCCACGTGGACAGCCTCACGGAGGTGATGCCCTTCGCCCAGCTGAAGGACGTGGCGATCGGGACCACCGTCACGGTGGGTCTGGAGGACGGCCGGTCCCTGACCTACGCGGTCTCGGACGTGCGGAATGTCCCGAAGGCCACGCTGAACGGGTCGGAGATCTTCAAGCGCGACGGCGACCACGAGCTCAAGATCATCACCTGCGGGGGTGAATGGCTGGCCGAGGAAGGAGACTATGAGGATAATGTAGTGCTCACAGCCTTACCGCTCTGAGTCCGACGGGTAAGAGCCAAGGATCGCAGGACGCCGCACCGGTGCGGCAACGGCCCCGGCTTGAGGAGTGACACGTGGCATCTCCGGGCCCTGACTGGACGAAGCAGCTCGACCTGGATTTCTCTGCAGGGGACGAGCGCGCGATGACTGCTGCGTACGAGACGTTCTCACCCCTGGTCTACACGATCGCCCTGCGGTCGATGAGGGACCGCGCGGCCGCCGCCGACATCACCCAGGACGTCTTCGTCAGGGCGTGGCGTTCCCGGGACCGCTTCGACCCCGAGTCGGGTGTGGTGCCGGCCTGGATCATGGGAATCTGCCGGAACGTCATCCTCGACTCGCTGTCGGCCAGGAGCAGGCAGGAACACCTGGTGGCCCGGGCCGGCGTCGCCCCGGAATACGGTGCCACCCTCGATCACGGTGTGGACACCATCACCGATCGCGTGGTCCTGGGATCGGAGCTCGCACGGCTCGGGGAGCCCCAGGGTTCCATCCTCAGGCTGGCCTTCTACGAAGACCTCACACATCAACAGATCTCGGCGCGGATGAATCTTCCCCTGGGAACCGTCAAGAGCCATATCCGAAGGAGTCTCGTGCACCTACGCAATCGATTGGGGGAGTGGAATGCAGCATCTTGACCCCGACGCGGCCGGTCTCGCCGCGCTGGGTGAACCACTCGACTCCTGGTCGCAGGAGCACCTGGGACAGTGCGGTACCTGTTCCGCGGAGGTGGACGGGCTGCGGAGCGTCGTCGCCACCGCGAAGGCCGACGGGTCGGTAGTGGTCCTGGAGCGGCCGGACCCGGCGGTCTGGGATGCGATCAAGGCCGAGCTCGGCCTGCCCGCGGACCTGCAGGCGGACGGCGCGGAAGCGGGCGCCGAGCCGTCGGCGACCGTGCGGGGCCTGTCCGCGGTCAGGGACCGGCCGGCACGCAGGCGGCGCCAGGTCTCCACCCGATGGCTGGCGGTCGCCGCCGGCGTCGGCATCCTCGTGGGTGGAGGAGCGCTCTGGGGGTGGGAGACCCTGCGCTCGGGTGGCAGCAGTGTGGTGCTGGCCCAGGCCGAGTTGGACCCCCTGCCCGGCTTCTCGGGCTCGGGAGAGGCCACGATCTCACGCGCCGACAACGGAACCCGGAGCCTCGAGGTCGACCTCACGGGGGCGACGCCGGAGGGGTTCCGGCAGGTGTGGCTGATCGCCCCCGACCTGCAGGAGATGTACAGCGTCGGCCTGATGGAGGCGGACCACGGCAGTTTCGCTGTCCCGGCCGATATCGATCTGGCGCGGTACCCCATCGTGGACGTCTCCGACGAGCCCTTCGACGGGGATCCCACCCATTCCAGCGTCAGCATGGTCCGGGGCACCATCGGGGCCGTCGGCGGCTGAGGTCAGTGCGCCTCGGTCAGTGCGCCTCGGTCAGTGCGCCCCGGTCAGTGCGCCATGGTGCGCTGGCCGGCACCGTCGATGCGCGAGGTGCCGCCGCAGTTCGTGCAGGCCTGCAGGCGCGTCTTCTTCACGGTGAGGAGCGGGATGAAGAACACGGAGATCTTCGTCCTGCGCTGGATCACCTGCTGCGGTGCGAACCTCCCGCAGTAGCGGCAGGAAGCGGAATGGGTGGACTGGAGGTGCTCACGTGTGGTGAGGCCGAAGAGGAAGAACATCCCTTCACGGTAAGGGCGTGCGGAGAAAGAAGAAAGCCCCCTTAGTATCCCCTCGTCCGGTGCCCCGCGTGGTACTCAGGGGCGGCGGCCGGTGACGGAGATGCCCGTATCAGGGGGCGGTGTGCGCCCCACGGTAGTGCCCGGGCCAGTCCCCGACGGGAATGCGCGGGATCGTCCGGATGGTCCCCGCCGTCCCCCACTCGTTCCTCCCCAGCCTCGAGAGCGGCCTGAGCGCGGCGATGGACGGGAGCTCGCCGTCGAGCACGTCCTCGGAGACCACCGCGTGCAGCACCTCGCCGAAGACGAGGGTGCAGTCGCCCATGTCCTGGATCAGGTGGAGCCGGCACTCGAGGGCCACGGGTGACTCCAGGACGCGCGGTGGCCGCACCGTGGTGCTCGGCTCCCGGGTGAGGCCGGCGGCGTCGAACTCGCTGACCTCCGGCGGGAAGGCAGTGCCGGTGGCGTTGACGGCCTCGAAGAGGTCCTCCGGGGTGAAGCTCACCACGAATTCGCCCGTGGCCTCGATGTTGCGCACGGAGTCCTTGCGTCCCACGGACGTGAACTGGACGATCGGCGGGTTGACCGAGGCGATCGTGAAGAAGGAGTGCGGCGCGAGGTTGTCCACCCCGTCCACCGACGTGGACGAGACCCAGGCGATGGGGCGCGGCACGACGACGGAGGTCAGGAACTTGTAGAACGCGCGGCTGTTCGCGGGGTCCGGGACGACGTCCTTGCGCATCCGGGCCTAGCCCTGCGCCGAGAGGAGGTCGCGGAGGCCGAGCGGTCTCTGTCCGGTGAGGTGTTCGACGTCGGGGGACACCTCGGCCATCTCGCCGCGGGCGATGGCCGTGTACGTGCTCACCCAGGCCTCGACCTGCCAGCGGGGGGCACCGTGGTGGGCGCGGGAGGCCATCGCGTCGTCGTACGTCTGGTCCTCGAACCGCACGGTCGCGGGGGTGAGCTCCGTCAGGAGGGCGGCGGCGCCGGCCAGGGTGAAGGCCTCCGGGCCGGTCAGCCGGTACGCCTTCCCCTCATGGTCCGCGGGCGCCCGCAGCACTGCGGCGGCGGACCGTGCGACGTCGGACTGCGCGACGGCGGAGAGCCGGCCGTCCCCGGCCGGACCGCGGATGACGCCGTCCTCCGCGAGGGCGGGCACGACGTCGAGGTAGAGGTTGTCGCGCAGGAACGTCCAGGCCATGCCCGAGCGTCGCAGGTACTCCTCCGTGGCCCAGTGGTCGCGGCCGAGCAGGAATGTGGCATCGGGGGCGGCGCCGAGGAACGAGGTGTAGACGACGTGCCGCACGCCTGCCGCCTTCGCCGCGTCGATGAAGGTGCGGTGGGTCGCCACGCGGTCGGCCTCCTCCGCGGCGGAGACCATGAACAGGACCTCGGCGCCGGCGAGCGCCGCGACGGACGCGTCGGCGTCGTCGTAGGTGCACTGCCGGATGACGGCGTCGGGGAGACGGTCCGCCCGGTCCGGTGATCTGACCGGGAGGATGAGCGGCACCCCCTCGGCGGCGAGGTCCCGGGCGACACGTCCGCCCACGGTGCCGGTCGAGCCTGTGACTGCGATGCGCTGGTCCATGCCCGGAACAGCCGCCGCGGGGCCGGAAATATTTCCTCCCCGCTTCACCGTCCGTTCGCCGCCCGATGGTCCGCCGGTCGCCGGGCGTGGCTAGGCTCCTTCGAATGGCTGGACGGTTCGTGGCGATCGGCGATTCCTTCACCGAGGGGGTCGGTGACTGGAACACCTCCTTCCCCAACGGGGTGCGGGGCTGGGCGGACCGCGTGGCCAAGCAGCTGGGGCGCCAGGATCCCGCCTGGGAGTACGCGAACCTGGCGATCCGCAGCAAGCGGCTGCATCACGTGCGGGACGAACAGGTGGATCGTGCGCTGGCACTCCAGCCGACCCTCGTGAGCCTCTACGCCGGCGGCAACGACATCCTCGAAGTGCGCACCGACATGCCGGCCCTCATGCGGGAGTACGAGTCCGTGGTGGCGCGCATCGCCGCGTCGGGCGCCCGCCCGCTCCTGTTCACCGGGTTCGACATCCCCCTGAGCCCCGTCTTCGAGCCGATGAAGCGCCGCAACTGGCTCTACAACGAGCACGTGCGGCGGATCGCGCGCACGTACGACGCCGTCCTGGTGGACTACTGGTGCTTCGACGAGTACTCGGATCCGGGACTGTGGGACGCCGACCGCCTGCACATGTCGCCCGCCGGGCACCGGAACCTGGCGGCGCACGTGCTGCGGGTCCTCGGCGTGGACCACTCCCTTACGCCGCGCCTGCCCGAGCGGGAGGGGTATGCAGGGCTGGTGGCGGGACTGCGCCGCGAGTCGGCCTGGCTCGGGGAGTGGGTGGTGCCCATGTTCGGCCGGCGCCTGCGGAAGGTCACGCTCGGCGACGACCTGCAGCCGCGGTGGCCGGAGCCCGTCCGCCCGGCCGAGGGCCTGAAGCGCCTGGCGCGCGCCCGGCGGACGGCCGTGGGCTAGGGAGGGTGCCCGCCGTCCCGGGGCGATGCAGGGTGGCCGACCGATGGCGACTAGACTCGGCGCCTATGGATCACATGCGCAGGCTCCGCACCCCGATCGTCTGGCTGCTCGTCGCCGCCCTGGTCCTCAGCATCGGTGCGGGTTTCTTCTCCGTCATCTTCTAGCAATCGATCCTCGGCCGGGAGCTGTTCCCGGCCGTCATCCCCTGTAGCCCTCGAAGCCGCTTTCCGCCAGCGCGGACCGGCCCTGGTGCCCGACTTGTCGGAGGCGTCCCCGCGCCCCTAGGGTCGTAAGCAGGCTTAGCTTCACCGGCTGGCCGACCTTCGTTCCTGTGTCCGTCGCGGCGCAGGACACGCACCAACCCAGGGAGAACACATGACCTCCGAGAACACCGCAGGATCGACCGACCAGTACACCTTCCAGAACCCCGTCACGCGGTTCGAGAGCATCACCCCTCCCGCCGAGCACACGGCGGAGCCGGGGCTCGAGTCCAGCATGGACATCAAGGCCGACCGCGGTGAGACCTCCTACCGCGGGACGGGCCGCCTCGCGGGCCGCAAGGCCCTCATCACCGGGGCGGACTCCGGGATCGGCGCCGCCGTGGCCATCGCGTTCGCCCGCGAAGGAGCCGACGTCGCCCTGTCCTACCTTCCCGAGGAGGAGGGCGACGCGCAGGTCGTCAAGGCCCTCATCGAGGCGGAGGGCCGTACGGCCGTCTGTATCCCCGGTGACCTGAAGGACCCCGCGTACTGCATCTCCCTCGTGCAGCAGGCCGCGGACGGCCTCGGCGGCCTGGACACGCTCGTCAACAACGCCGGCAAGCAGGTGGCCGTCGAGTCGCTCGAGGACCTGAGCGACGAGCAGCTGGACCACACGTACAAGACGAACATCTACTCGTTCTTCCGCGTGACCAAGGAGGCGCTCAAGCACCTCAAGCCCGGCTCGGCGATCATCAACTCCACCTCGATCCAGGCCTACGAGCCCTCGCCCACCCTCGTGGACTACGCGAGCACCAAGGCCGCGATCAACAACTTCACCAAGGGGCTCGCGCAGCAGCTCGCGCCCAAGGGCATCCGGGTCAACGCCGTGGCTCCCGGACCCATCTGGACGCCGCTGCAGCCCTCGGGCGGACAGCCGAAGGAGGCGCTGCCCGAGTTCGGCAAGGACACCCCGCTGGGCCGCGCGGGACAGCCGGTCGAACTCGCGCCGGCCTACGTCTTCCTGGCGTCCTCCGAGTCGAGCTACGTGCTCGGCGAGACCTTGAACGTGAACGGCGGCATGCCTTCGCCGTAGCCCCTGACGGCAGATGACAGCAGCCCCGGACTCCTGCGAGTCCGGGGCTGCTGTCATCTGCCATGTGGTGCGTCGTGCCAGGCGGCTAGTGGGCCTCGTCCAGGGCGTCGAAGTCCGCGCGGTCGATCCGGCGGTGGTACCGCATGCCGGCGAGCCCGCCGAGGATGGCTCCGGCGAGTGCGATGGCGGCCACCACGAGCAGGGCGAGGAGCTCGGGCCCGGAGAAGTCCTGCAGGGCGGGGAGTCCGAGGCTCTGGATCCGCTCGGTGACGCTCGGCTGGTTGCCGACGATGAGCCCGATGATGGCCAGTACGAGGGTGACGACCACCGCCCAGAGCCAGACGGCGACACCCTGCTTGGCGCCGCTGAAGCGTGCCATGCGTCCCGCGACGTAGCCGCCGGTGTAGTAGGCGATGAGCAGCATGATGCCGAGGACGACGGCGGTCGTGATGGCCGCGGTCTGAGCCTCGCCCGGGCCGCCCGTGAGGTCCTCCGTGGAGAGGTTGCCGCCGACGCCGAACAGCGCGGCCAGACCGGCCACGAGGGCGGAGAGCAGCACGAACATGCCCGTGGCGGTGAGCCAGCCGAAGAACGCGGAGCCGAATTTCATGCCCCCGAAGTGTTCCTTCTCGCGCTGGTGCAGCAGCTTGCGGTCGGACGGGCTGGGGACCCCCGATGCGACCACGGCGCCGCGCGGGAGCGGACGGTCGCTGCCGGAATCGGTGGTGCCGCGCTCGTCGCGCTTGCCGGTGGACGTCACGGGGACCACCTGCGTGTGGGGCTGCGTCCTCGTGTGCTCCGCGGGCCGCGGCTCGTCCCGCGAGGCGGAGATCGGCGCGGCCTGCCGGCGGGTGGGCGTGCTGTCCTCGGTGTCGGCCGAGCTGCCGGAATACATGCCCGGGACGTAGTCGCCGCCCGAGTCCTCGTCGTCGGAGTCGTAACCGCTCCCGGCGTCGTTGCCCCCGCTCCGTGTGGCCGACGGCCCCACGGCCGACGCGCCGGAGGCGTTCTCCCCGGCTCCCGTGCGGTGGGTGTCCATCAGCTCGGTGGGGTTGTCCTGGGCCTGGGCCTGGGCGTGCTCGGGCGCGTCGGCGCCGCGCCGCTCGCCGTCCGTGTTCCCTGTTGCCGGTGTGCTCATCGGTCCTCCTGATCTCAGGGCCCGCAGGCTCGCTAAGGTGGCTTAGTATTCCCTAGAAGTATCCCATGACGGCGGGTGGAAAGACCGCGGACGCCGCGCCGCACGGCGGGATGCAAGACTGGGTCCATGGATCTTCAGCTGCTCATGACCGTGGTGTGCGGGGCCCTGATCGCCGTCGGTATCGCGGGTGTCGTGGTGCCGGTGCTGCCGGGCAGCATCCTGATCATCGTGTCGATGCTCGTCTGGGCGCTCACGGTGGGGAGCGCCACGGGCTGGACGGTCTTCACGATCGGGACCGTCCTCGCGGGTGCCGGCCTCGCCGCCGGACTCGTCCTCACCGGCAGGACGCTCCGGCAGCGCCGGATCCCGGGCCGGTCCGTCACCATCGGCGTGCTCACGGGGATCGCCGGCATGTTCGTCATCCCCGTCGTCGGCCTGTTCGTCGGGTTCGCCCTCGGACTGTTCCTGAGCGAGTTCGCCCGGCAGCGGAACGCGCGGGAGGCGGTGACCTCCAGCCTCCACGCCCTGAAGGCGACGGGCTTCGGGATCCTCGCCGAGCTGGCACTCGCCTGCCTGGCCGGGGCCACCTGGGTCGTCGGGGTCTGGATCCACTTCGCCGGCCAGTAGGCGTCAGGAGTCTCCCGAGAGGGTCAGCGCCGCGACGATCAGCGCGAGGTGGCTCAGCCCCTGCGGCAGGTTGCCCATGAACGCGCCGTCGGACGGTTCGATCATCTCGGCCATGATGCCGACGTCGTTGGCCAGGGGCACGAGCTCCTCCATCAGGTCCACGGCCTCGTCACGGCGGCCGACGGCGACGAGCGCCGACACCATCCAGTAGGCGCACGCCACGAACGTCGCCTCTTCCTCCTGCATCCCGCTGTACCGGTAGAGCAGGGGCCCGGCGCCGAGCTCCGCGCGGAGGGCGTCGACGGTGGAGGACATGCGCGGTCCCGTGTCGAAGCCGCTCATCGCATGCAGGAGGATCGAGGCGTCGAGTTCGGTGGACCCCTGGTACCAGATGTAGCTCTGGCGCTCCTCGGACCAGCCGTGCTCATGCACCCAGTCGCGGATGCGGTCACGCTCCGCGGCCCACCGCCCCACCGGCCCCTGGAGCTGGCCGCGCTCGGCGAGCAGGACGGCGCACCGCAGCGCGTTCCAGCACCCGAGCTTGGAGGTCACGTAATGCCGTTCCTCCGGCAACTCCCACATGCCGGCGTCGCGGCGCTGCCAGATGTCGCAGGTGAGGTCCGCGAGGTCCGCGAGCTGGCGCATCGTCGCCGGATCGAGGGCATGGCCGGCCTGGACGTACTGCCACACGATGTCGAAGATGTCCCCGAACACACCGAGTTGCAGCTGGCCCGCGGCAGGGTTGCCGTCCACGACGGGGCCGACATGGCGCCAGCCGGTCAGGTCCGGGCGATCGGTGCCCTCGGGGATGTCACCGTTGAGCCGGGTGAAGACCTCCAGCTCGGTGCCCTGGGCCCGCAGGTTCTTCAGCATCCACGACACGGCGGCGTGGACCTCCTCACGGACCCCCGCCCGCGTGAGGGCGTGCAGCGTGTAGGCGGTGTCCCGCACCCACGCATAGCGGTAGTCCCAGTTCTTGCCGCCCCCCGCGCTCTCGGGAAGGGAGGTCGTCGCCGCGGCGGCGATCGATCCGGACGGACTGTGGAGCAGCAGCTTCAGGGTGAGGGCGCTGCGCAGCACCGCGTGCCGGTACTCGCCGTCGTAGGCGAAGTCATCCGACCACGACTGCCAGTTCGCGATGGTGCGGTCCACGCCGTCGTCGACGGTCTGCGGCTCCGGGAGCGGGAGCGGCTCGCCGTGCGTGGAGACGACGGCGACCAGGTGCCTCGAGCCCGACGAGGTGGTGAAGGCGCCGGCGACGGATCGCCCTTCGGAATGCCGGAGGCCGTGGTCGATGCCGAGGATGCCGAGCGCGACGCCGTCGATGCGCAGAATCGGGTGCCCGGCGCCGGTGTCCACCCACGGCGACGCGGCGCCGAAGCAGGTGCCGGGTGCGACGGACCATGCCATCTCCACGGAGCCCGTCAGGCCGTCCACGCGCCGGGCGAGCTCGCCCCACGGAAGCCGGCCGGCCACCCCCGTGTTGAGTGAATCGGTGACCCGCACCGTGCCGGCGGCCGTGGTGTAGGTGGTCTCCAGGACGTTGGAGCCGTCCGCGTAGCGGCGCTCCACCGAGAAGTCCTCCGCGGGGGCGAGGGCGAGGAAGCCCTCCTCGGCATCCAGCATCCGGGCGAAGGCCGGGGCCGAATCGAGGTCCGGGGTGGGGTACCAGTCGATGGAACCGTCGAGCGCCACCAGTGCGACGGTCCTACCGTCGCCGATTGCTGCATAGGAGCGGAGATCTACGAAGCCTGCCTCATCCCGGAGTGCGATACCGGTGCCTTCCTGTTCCGTGGTGTCCGGCCGCTGCTACCTGCCGTCGTAGCGCGTCTTGCTGGCGCGTGACGGCTGGCCCCCACGCCGGTTCATCAGGCGCGATGCGATGACGGGTACGAGGGCCCAGAGGATTTTCTTCAGCAGCATGGTGTGTCCTTATGATCAGGGCCGGCCGTGAGGGTCACGTCCGGTCGATTTCATCATCCTACTGATGATCTACTGCGCGGTCCGGTTGTCCGTGACGAATGCCGCCAGCGCGCGCAGCTGGGCGTCTCGTGCTACCGGGTTGAGGTACATCATGTGGCCGGCCTCGTGATAGTGGTGCGTGAAGCGGGCCCGGGCGGCGTCGTCGAGGTCCATGTGCGCCCAGACGTACTCGGCCGCGAAGTGGGGCGTGGCGCCGTCGTGATAGCCGTAGTCCACGTGTACGCGCAGCGCCGGATTGTGCACGAGGAGCCGCTCGAGGACGCCGGAGACGTCGACGGGGGCGCCCTCGAACGTCCGGTAGCTCCAGGGCTGGACGCGGGCGGTGAGGATCTCGTAGGGGAGGTCGTTCTCGTAGCCGAGTTCCGCCCGGACGTAGTGGTTCATGGCTGCCGAGTACGGCCCGGTGATCGCCCGCATGCTCGGGTCGTCGGAGGAGTCCGAGGCCTGCCGGTTCTCGGGGCGGGCCGCGAACCGTCCGTCGATGCGACCGACCGCGAGGCCCTGCCCGCGCAGGAGCTCGGCGGCGAACTCGTGGTACGCCCAGCGGAGGTTCGTGCGGCGGATGAAGCCCTCGTCGAGCGTCGTGATGGCGTGCAGTCGCGTGACGACGTCGTCGTACTCCGCCGGGCTCAAGCGGTGGCCCTGCGTCAGCGCGTAGCCGAAGTCGCGGGCCGCGAACTCCTCGGCCTCGCGGAGCACGTCGGAGAGCTCCCGGTCGCCGTGCCGCCCGTGGTAGTGCGCGATGGCTGCGTAGGTGGGCAGGTGGAGCGCGTAGGGCAGGTCGCTGCCCGGGAAGAAGCGCAGGGTGGACATGTTGAGCACGGTCGAGATCAGGCCGAGTCCGTTGACCGCCATGCCGTAGGCGTCGAACAGGCGCCCGGCCACCGCGACGGCGCGCAGCGTGCCGTACGACTCGCCCACCAGGTACTTGGGGGAGAGCCAGCGGTTGTTCCGCGTGGTCCAGAGACGGATGACCTCGGCCACGAGGTCGCGGTCCTGCACGAAGGCGTGGAACTCGTCGGCCGCCTCGCCGTCGACGACGCGGGAGTAGCCGGTGTTCACGGGGTCGATCATGACGAGGTCGCTCGACTCGAGCAGGCTGCCCGGGTTGTCGACGAGCCCGAAGGGGGCGGGCGTCATGGCGCCGACGTCTCCCGAGTCCACCAGGCGCGGACCCAGCAGTCCCAGGTGGAGCCACACGGAGGCGGACCCGGGGCCGCCGTTGAAGGCGAAGGTGACGGGCCGGTCCGGCTCCGCGTCCTGCTTGGTGTACGCGACGATGAAGATCTCGGCCTTCGGCTTGAAGCCGTCCGCCTTGCCGTCCTTCGTCTCCTCGCGCCGCAGGACGAGGCGCCCGGTCGTCGTCGTGTACTTCAGCCCCGAGGCGGAGGTGTGCTCCCGGACGGCGAAATCGTCCGACACCTCCCTGGCCCGGGTGTCCGGTTCCTGCGCGGGGGTACCGGGGGTGTCCTTCGTCTCATCGGTCATGCCAGAAGACTACCGGTAGTTCCCTGAGGCAACAGCTCAGGATTCGGCGGGTGTCGTCTCCCGGGAGTTCGCCCCCGGCCGTGAGTCGGCCGGGGGTGCCGGCGTCGCACCCGCGGCCCCGGCGTCGCGGGACCACTGGTTGTTCGGCTGCGGCCTGGCGAAGAACAGCGCGGCGAGGAAGCCGATGATGACGACGGCGGCCGGGAGGTAGAGGGACTGGCCCATCGAGAGGGCGTAGCCCGCCTTCGCCTCGTCGGGCAGCGACCCCCCGGGCGTGGCGCTCATGCCGCCGCCGTCGAGGTTCGCCATGAGGCGTGACTGCATCATCGCCGCGATCGCGGCACTGCCGAGCACGGCGCCCATCTGGCGGGTGGTGTTGTAGACGCCGGACCCAGCTCCCGCCAGCGATGGGGCGAGGTTCCTGGTGGCGGTGAGGGACACCGGCGCCCAGATCCCCGCGCTGGAGAGGCCGAGCAGGGAGATCGGCAGCAGGAGCTGCCAGATCGGGACGTCCGGCGTGAGGATGGACCCCATCCAGAAGAGGGACGCCGACATGCCGGCAAAACCCGCGATCGCCATGTACTTGGGGTTGCCCCGCTGGACGAACTTGCCGACGAAGGGGGCGAGGGCGCCGGAGATGATGGCCATGGGGGTCAGGAGCAGCGCCGCCTGTGTGGGCGAGAGACCGCGGACCGTCTGTGCGTACAGCATGAGGGGAAGGGTCATGGTGGTGATGGCGAAGCCCATGGCGCTGATGGAGGTGTTGGCAAGGGAGAAATTGCGGTCCCGGAACAACCGCAGCGGCACGAGGGGCTCGCCACGGTTGATCTTCTGCCAGACCACGAAGGCGACGAGCAGCACGATGCCCGTGATGATCAGCGACCAGACGGAGAGGGGGCCGGCGATGGTGCCCCAGTCGTAGGTCTCGCCCTCCTGGATGCCGAAGACGAGGCAGAACAGGCCGGCGGCGCTGAGGAACACACCGAGCATGTCGAAGCGGTGGGAGGTGGTGGGCAGGGTCGGGACGAGGCGGGAGGCGAGGATGAAGCCGATCACGCCGATCGGGACGTTGATGAAGAAGATCCATTCCCACCCGGCGGAGTCCACGATGATGCCGCCGAGCACGGGACCCACGAGGGTCGCGATCCCGGCGACCGAACCCCACAGGCCCATGGCGGCACCGCGCCGCTCGGGCGGGAAGATCCGGGTGATGACGGACATGGTCTGCGGCGTCATGAGCGCCGCGCCCAGTCCCTGCAGCACGCGGGCGAGGATGAGCGCCTCCACCGTGCCGGAGAGCCCGCACCAGGCGCTCGAAAGCGTGAAGACCACCAGGCCCACCAGATAGATGCGCTTCGGTCCGAAACGGTCGCCCAGCCGGCCCGTCACGAGCAGCGGGACGGCATAGGCCAGCAGATAGGCACTGGTCACCCAGATGACGCTGTCGATCCCGGCGTTCAGCCCGTCCATGATGGCCGGGGTTGCCACCGAGACGATCGTCGAATCCACGAGGATCATGAAGAAGCCGATGACGAGCGACCAGAGGGCCGGCCACGCCCTGACGCCGTCGTGCTGCAGGGTGTCGGCGGTGGCCGGTGTGGGGGTGCTGGACATGGGGAGAAGACTACGCCCGCCCGCTGACATCCGTGCCGTGGCCGGGATGCACCCACGCTTTGGGCGTAGCGGGAACTTCTGGGTACAGTGTTGGTGTCCGGAAGTAGTATCCGGGGCTTTAGCTCAGTTGGTAGAGCGTTTCGTTCGCAATGAAAAGGTCAGGGGTTCGATTCCCCTAAGCTCCACTCGAGATCGTCGGATGTGTACGGTCTCGCATCATGATGTGTCTCCGTCGTCGCCGCGGGGCGAAGCAGCGACCTCCTCGCAATCCGCCCTGGCACGTCCTCCGTCGGAGGAGTGGCCTGACCTACGACGAGGCAGCGCTCCGGCGGGTAGGTCCCCCTTGTATTGAGGTAGCGGTAGGTGGTCGGCTGCCATTGACAGCCCGAAAAATCCGGGCGTACCTTGTAGCGGTGCACGGCCGGACCGGCGGACACGGAGATGACCGTTCTGTCGGTGGACCCGTCGCCTTCACGGCATCCAACCCTTATCCGGGCAGGACGCACCACGGCTGCACTCCTGCCGCATCGAGGAGTCTGAGATGAGAATCCAGAACACGCTGTGCTTTTCCCTTCTCGCCACGCTGTCGCTGGTCGCTGGAACGGTCGCTTCCGCTACGGCCGCCGAGGAGGAGCCCGCCGCTCCCTGGCCCCCGGCGGACACCGATGGTGAGTACCTTCCCGTCCCCGACGAGTACTACGACCCCATCGCGTTCCCGGCGTGCGGTACCAATGTCACCATGACTTCCGGAGACGTCCAGGACGTCCACTACAAGTCCAGGGTCAAGCGTGACGGGTCCACGGTGGTCAAATTCCGGGGCAGCGGCACCGTGGATCTGACGGCGGACCCTGGCGGGGACCTCCCGGACGGGGGCTTCATCGACGAGCTGGACGTCTCCGGACCGGGCAGCCAGCGAATCTCGGCGGACAAGTCGGTCGTCGTGGAAGCGTTGGTAGGACCCTCGATCGTCTACCCGGTGAGTGCGACCGACTCGGCGGCGCTGGACAGAGGAGGGTTCCCGGAACTGTTCTACTTCGACTACGGAAAGCTGAAGATCAAGATCAGCCTCTCCGAGGACGAAGACGCCGTGGAACCCGATTCCGTGGAGATCGTGAGGGACACCACCCGTGGTGTGGTCGATCTGTGCCGGGTGCTCGAGGATTCGACGGACCATTCCTAGCCCCCCGACGAGGAACGTCCGTCCGGCCACGTCCACTCCGGGGTGGAGGACGATGATCGCTCCACGGTCCCGCAGACGAGGCCAGGGTCACCGTCGCGCCGCGTCGGCTACTCGGTGTCGGGCGCCTTGCGTGTCCAGGGCTTCGCCGCGAGGATCCGGGCCAGCGGTCCGAGCCAGGACATCACCACCAGCAGCGTGAAGGTACTGCTCAAGGAGGAGCCGATGCTCGTGGCGGGGAAGAGCTGGTGGACTCCCACCAGGACCGCGGCCACGAGGAGCACCTTCTTGATCGCACTGAGCACGTGCCACGGGACGGGCCGTGGCCAGGGGGTGAAATCGGCCGTGTCCGTGGTCCCGGACTGCGCGTCCCAACTCATCAGACCCTCCCTGCAACATGGTGTGGAACTCCATTATCCACGCGGGAGGTGCCTCAGCCGAGGACCGCCCAGCCGCGTGCCGGCACGAGCGCCGAGTCCGTGCCGTCGTCGACCGCCGCCTCCCCGGCGAGGACGGACGAGGCTCCCGCGATCCCCACCCGCCTGCCCTCGTGCGAGAGGTTCAGCAGCACCACGAGCGCGTCGGGGCCCCGTGCGGTGCGGTAGGCGAGCACCTCGTTGGACAGGTGGAGCATTGTGGTCGTCGCCCGGTGCAGCCATGCGTGCCGACGGCGCAGTCCGATGAGTTCCTTGTGCAGGGCGAAGACGGGATGGCCGATCGGGGAGAGGTCGTCCGGTGAGGGCGGGAAGAGCGGGCGGACGTCGTCGTCGCCCCCGGCGCGGTCCGCCTTGATGCCGCGGTAGCCCTGCTCGTCCCCGTAGTACACGGACGGCGTGCCGCCGACCGTGAAGAGGACGACGGCGGCGTGCTCCACGAGGGCGGGGTCCTCCAGCTTGCTCGCGATGCGCGTGACGTCGTGGTTCCCGATGAAGGTCAGCGGAGCGAAGGCGTCGAGGAGTGCGTCGTGCCGCTCGAGGGCGGCGGCGAGTTCGTAGAAGTTCGCATCGTTGAGCGAGCTCCAGATGGCCTTCCACAGCTCGTACTGCGTGGTGGAATCGATGCCGCCGGTCCGGACCGCCGCCGCGTAGTCCCCGTGGATGTATTCACCCACGAAGTACGCATCGGGGTACGCCGCCCGGACGCGCCGCGTGACCCCGGCCCAGAACTGCGACGGCGCGGCGTAGGCGGCGTCGAGGCGCCAGCCGTCCGCCCCCCGCCCCAGCCAGTACTCCATGACCCCGACGACGAAGTCCGCGACGGCGGGCTCCTCGTGGTTCAGGGCCACCAGGTGGTGGTGGCCCTCGAAGTCGCGGTACCCGGGCTCGACGCCGGGACCGGCGCCGTCGGGCCAGTCGAGGGAGAACCAGGCAGCGGTCGGAGCATCCGGCCCCTGTGCGAGGACCTGCTGGAACGGCGTGAAGGAGCGGCCCGTGTGGTTGAAGACGCCGTCGAGGATGATGCGCAGTCCGCGCCCGGCTGCTTCCGCGACGAGGGTGTCGAAGTCCTCGAGCGTGCCCAGCCGCGGATCGATCGCGAAGTAGTCGGTGGTGTCGTAGCCGTGCGTCTCGGAGGCGAAGACGGGACCGAGTGCCAGCCCTGATGCGCCCAGCTCCACGGCGTAGTCGAGCCAGGGGATCAGATCGAGCAGGCGATGCGCCGCGGCCGGCTCCCGGGTGGCGGATTTCTCCGCGCCCGTGAAGCCGAGAGGATAGACCTGCCACCAGATCGCGTGCTGGACCCACTCGGGTTCGTTCATGGCACAGGCCCTTCCGTCTGCTCGCGCCCGCCCTGGTCGGGCAGTGCCCCAGCTGCAGCCGGGGCGCTGACTAGCCTACGTCGACGAACTGCCGGCCGCCCGCGGCAAGGTCCTGGACGTCGCGCGGCTCCAGGTGCGCGGCTTCGGCGATGGCCGCGACGGACCCACCCGCGTCCGCGGCGCGGACGACGGCGGTTTCGAGGTCGCCGGCGAGCTGGTCGAGGTGCCATTCCTGGGACTCGAGGTCGGCGGCGGCGGCTGCCGTCTCTTCCCCGCCGGATGCATCGCCGGTGGTCTGCATCATCGCCCGCCCTCTCGAGTCAGAAAAACGAACCATACTGTCAACTAGTTCTACTGACTGGTTATATGCGGACCGACCTGCCGGTGTCCATGTCGCGGTCTACCCCTCCCGGCCGCTGCGGGGACGCGTCCCGCCAGCTGTTCCAGCGCTGCCGAGGACCCGCTGGGTGAACCCATCACCTGGCTCGTGTCGGTCACCGGCAGATCGCCTCGAGCAGCCGTCACGGTGGTGTCGTTCTGCTGCCGGCCGTCGGGCAGCACGATAGAGTTCCTGATCCCGAAGGACGTGGAACCCTCCATGCCGGTCCCCGCGGATTGCATGGTGCCCCGCACGATGACTCCCTGCATCTCGATCTGGTACGTCGAGCAGGTCGGGACCAGGGCGAGCTCCTTCTCGGCGTTCGCCGCGAGCCGGTCCTCGACTCCGTCCGCGACCGCGATACTCGCCGACACGGCGGACAGGCCGTCGGCCCCTGTCATGCGCCGCCGCTCGTCGTGGCCCTTCGCTTCGCCCTGCCCGGGGACAGGCGTCGCCCGGTTTCGCGATAGACCTGCGCGCAGAAGAGGACGAGCAGGAGGGCGTGCGCCACGTCGCCGCCGTAGTACATCAGCTGCGCCGCCTGCTCGGTGTCGGCCGGCAGCCCATTCCGGCCGGCCACGGCGTACAGGTGCTTGGCGACCATCCCGTGCACGGCGATCGACACGACGATCACTCCTGCCCGGATCCAGGCGGGAGCGCGCTGCGGATGAGGATCTATTCCGATGACGGCATAGGCGAAGAGGGCGCCGGACACCACGAAGTGGACGTGGAGGAGCGGTCCGAGGACGGCGTGGTGCTGCACCGCGAGCACAGTGCCGTCCCAGTACAGGAGGGCCATGGGCACCGTGGCGAGGAGCATCGCGGTGACGGGATGGACGAGCAGTCGGAGCGCCGCGGTGCGGGCCATCCTGCTGTACCCGCGCCCCAGCCTAGCCGGCACTGCACGCAGGAAGGCGGTGGCGGGAGCGCCGAGGACGAGCAGCAGCGGGACGACCATGCCGAGGACCAGATGGACGGCCATGTGCCCGGTGAAGCTCGTGGCGGCTGCGCGTGCGAGGGGGCCGGCGGTCACTGCGAGTCCGAGCGCCGTCCCGGACAGCCAGGCGATCGAGTGCCGGAGCGGACGGGCGTCGCGTCCGCGCAGCGCGGCGGCACGCCCGGCGGCCAGGTACAGCAGGGCGAGGCCGAGCCAGACGGCGCCGGCGGCGGCATCGAGCGCGAAGACGGCCGGGTCGGTGACGCCGGTCGTCGGCGAGCCGGTGTGGTGCGGAGAGTCAGGCACGATCCGCGGCGCCGGCCCTGCGCCCGGCACGCCCGGCCGTCCGGAGCACCACGAGGCCCGCGACCACGAATACCACGGCGGCGCCGTTCCACAGCAGGTCGTACGGAAGGAGGTCCACGCCGTAGCGGATCTGGTGCAGATCCAGGACCTTGTGGTGCACCAGGCCGTCGTACAGCTGGAAGGCGCCGATTCCCACGAGGATTCCGCCCGCCCATCGGCGGGTGTCGAGCGCGTCGCGGCGTCGGAGGTCGGCGAACAGGAAGAGCGAGGCCACGGTCGCGAACCAGCTGAAGGCGTGGAAGAGGCCGTCCGACACGAGGCCGGCGGCGGGCGTCGACCGGTCGTAGAAGTGGTGCCAGTGGAGCAACTGGTGGAACACGGCTTCGTCGATGAACGCGATGATCCCGCAGCCGAACAGGACCCCCACCAGCACGTTCCGGCGCCCGAACTGATGCGGGCCCGTCCGTGGAGCGGGTGTGGGCGGTCGCGTGGAGGAGGCGATGATGTTCCCCGTCGTCGATGGGTCGGGCCGATCTCCAGCGTGCCAGTGGACCCGGGAAGAATCCACCGCTTCCCGGACGGGCGGCCGCGGGCGCCGAGTGGTATGACAAGCGCCACGCCGAGCGCTGGAACCCGGGCCGGCGTCGGTTCCTGCTATTACAATCGATTGCTGCACGAGCCCACCGGGCACCAGCCCCCCACAAAGAACGGTATCGGCATGGCAACGGACTACGACGCACCGCGCAACAACGACGAGGACAAGGAAGCGGAATCCCTGGAGGCGCTGCAGGCGAACCGCGGCAGCACGGCCCAGTCGTCGTCGGTCGACGTCGAGGACGGGGACACCGCGGAGGGCATCGACCTGCCGGGCGCCGATCTCTCCGGCGAGGAACTCCTCATCCAGGTGATCCCGCCGCAGGAGGACGAGTTCACGTGTGCGTCCTGTTTCCTGGTCCGGCACCGCAGCCAGGTCGCCCTCGAGAAGAACGGCCGTCAGTACTGCACCGACTGCGCGGGCTAGTCACCCGCCGGAGCGGACCGGTGGCGCTCCCGCACCGGGGCGCCGTTCCAGCCTCCGGTCGGCCGTCCTCAGGAGGCCTTCTCGCCGTACCACCAGTGCGCGTCCTCGTGCGGTGCCTGGCGGGCGGCGGGCAGTGGCACGACGACGGCGGTCCGGCGGGGGTGTGTGAGGATCATCCGGATCACCGCGAGCAGCGCGGCGGGGATGGACACGAGGATGACGATGGCGAGGGCGTACACCGCCAGTGCCGCGTGGACCGGGGAGTGGTGGAGCCCGTCCAGGAGTGCCCCACTGCCGAGCCACAGCCACAGCCAGAAGAGGCCGATCACGAACAGCAGGGAGCGGGCGCGCCGGTAGTGCAGCGGATGATGCACCCGACTACGCGCCATATTGATCTCCCACGACTGATCCTTGGGCTCCGCCCGGGGCAGGTCCACTGCAGAAAAGACTAGACCGGCATCCGGGCTCTTCAGGGAATCGTTATCGGATCGATATGTGACGGGATCCGGAGGCCCGGGATGGTCCTCGGCGACGGTGCCTACAGGGTCATCGCGGCGTTCGGCAGATCCGCGTCGGCAGGGGCCTCACCGAGCAGCCGGACGTGGTCGGGGTTGAGGTCCCCGATCCGGTCCACGCCCAGCAGTTGCATGGTGCGGGCGGTCTGCGTGCCGAGGATCTCGATCGTGCGGTCCACGCCCTTCCGCCCTCCGGCCATGAGCCCGTACAGGTAGGCCCGGCCGATCAGGGTGAAGTCGGCGCCGAGTGCCACGGCGGCGACGACGTCCCCGCCGCTCATGATGCCCGTGTCGAGGATGATCGCCGTCTTGCCCTTCAGTTCGGCGGCGACGCGCGGCAGCAGGTGCAGCGGGACGGGAGCGCGGTCCAGCTGGCGCCCGCCGTGGTTGGACAGGATGATGCCGTCGGCGCCATGGTCCACCGCCTTCTTGGCGTCGTCGAGCGTCTGGATGCCCTTCACCACGAGGTTGCCCTTCCACACGCTGCGCAGCCAGTCGAGGTCCTCGAACGTGAGGGTGGGGTCGAACATCGAGTTGATGAGGTCCGCCACCGTGCCGGAGTAGCGGGAAAGGGAGGCGAAGGACAGCGGCTCATGGGTGAGGAAGTTGAACCACCACGCCGGCCGGTACGAAGCGTCCACGACGGTCTTCAGGGTCAGTGCGGGAGGGATGGTCATCCCGTTCCGGACGTCCCGGAGCCGGGCTCCGGCGACGGCGGTGTCCACCGTGACCATGAGGGTGTCGTTGCCCGCGGCGGCGGCGCGGGCGATGAGCTCCATGGAACGGTCGCGGTCCGTCCACAGATACAGCTGGAACCAGTTGCGCCCGTCCGGCGCCGCCTGCGCCACGTCCTCGATGGACGCCGTGCCCATGGTCGAGAGCGTGTACGGGATGCCCGCTGCCGCGGCGGCCTGGGAGCCGGCGTACTCGCCCTCGGACTGCATCATGCGGGTGAAGCCTGTCGGGGCGATGCCGAACGGCAGCGCGGCGTCCCGCCCGAGGATCGGGGTGACCGTACTGACCGTCTCCACGTCCCGCAGGATGCCCGGCCGGAACTCGACGTCGAGGAACGCCTGCCGTGCACGCCCCAGGGAGATCTCGGCCTCCGCCGCACCGTCCGTGTAGTCGAAGGGCGCGGTGGGTGTGCGCCGCTTGGCGAGGTCCCGGAGATCCCAGATGGTGTTGGCCCGCTGCAGGCGTGCGGTGCCACCGAACTCCGGCTTCTTGAACTGCATGAGGGGTGCGAGGTCCGCGACCCTGGGGATGCGGCGCCTCAGGGCGGGGGGGACGGATGCCTTCGAGGGTGTCTGCATGGTCTGCCTTTGCTCGTCGTCGGGCCGACGCCCACCGGCGGTCGTCGAGCGCCGGGTGAGGTCAGGCCACAGATCCTACGGGCTGTGGTCCGACCACACAAGCTATGCTGGCCGCATGCGCAATCACCAGGCGGTCTCTGCATGGCTCGAGCAGGAACTCGCGGCGGGTCGGCTGGCCATCGGGTCACGCCTGCCGGGGGAGCGCGCGATGGCGGAGCGGCTCGGCATCTCCCGCGCCTCCGTGCGCGAGGGGACCCGCGTGCTCGAGGCGCTCGGCGTCGTCCGCGCCGGTGTGGGCTCCGGCCCGCAGGCGGGGACGGTCATCACCGGCAACCCGGCGCTGGCCCTGGACTCCGCACTGCGGCTCCACGTCGCGAGCACGCACCTGCCCGTCACGGATGTCGTCGAGACACGACTGCTGCTCGAGACGTGGGCGGCGGCCCATGCCTCCGCGGACTCGCCCGCCCTGGCGCGCGCAGCCCTGCTCCTCGACGAGATGGACCAGCACGACGACGGCCCGGACGGTTTCCTGGAGCGCGATGCCCTCTTCCACGTGGCGCTCGCGGAGGCTGCCGGCAATGTGCTGATCGGCGCCATGATGGGATCGCTCCGCGGATCGATCGCCGCGTACACTCAGCGGCTCACGGCCGGGCTCCCGGACTGGACCACCACCTCCGACCGCCTCCGGAGGGAGCACCGCGCCATCCTGGAGGCGGTGCTGGCCGGCCGGGGAGTGACGGCGGCGGACCTGATCCGCGACCATATCGAAGGCTTCTACCGGGAGGCCGGCGTCCCCCGCGGTGCAAGCGATTCCTTCCAGTGCGAGACGCTTTCCCTCAGGATGCCGGACACCTAGACTGCAGGGAACTGGTCGAGCAGCGGGCCATGGACCCCCACAGTGGAGCAGGCCATGGAACATCTTCCTCACAACCTCGAACATCCCACCGCGTGGTTGCACGGGGTGCCACCCGTCCGGGAAAGCCGACGCACACTCCTCCCCGGCCTCCTCGGTGCGGCCGCCGACGTCCCTGACGATCTCCGGGGCGTGTCGACCCGCCACCTCCGGATCCTCTGCAACCGCACCTACCAGGTCCTCGACCTGGACCGTCCCTCCCTCGAGAGCCGGGAGCGCTACTACGCCGTCGTCGAGGAGCTCGAGCGGCGGGAAACCCGCGCGGAGCAGCCGGATGCGGAGGACACGCCTGCGGGGCTTCGCGACACCGCCGTGATCCTCCCGCTCGTGCCGGGCTCCCTGCGCCGTCGGCTCCGCCGGCCCGGGACGGCCCGCGCCGCAGGACGGGACGGCCGATGACGTCCGTCGAGGTCCTCTCCGAAGCCTTCGGCCGGCTGCCGGACCTCGTCCGCGGCGCCGTGCGCGGCCTCGATGCCCACCAGCTGTCCGTCCGCCCGGGTGGATCCGCGAACTCGATCGCCTGGCTGGTCTGGCACCTCACCCGTGTGGAGGACAGCCACCTCGCAGAGGCGTTCGGCCACGACCAGGTGTGGCGGGCCGGCGGTTTCGCGGACCTCTGGGACCTCCCACTGGACCGCGAGGACACCGGCTACCGGCACTCGGAGGAGCAGGTCGACGCCGTGCGCGTGGCGTCCGCCCAGCAGCTGCTGGACTATTTCGACGCGGTCCACGGGCTCTCCCGGAGCCTCGTGGCGGACCTCGAGGAACAGGAGCTGCACCGGGTGGTCGATGAGCGGTGGGATCCGCCGGTCACCCTGCTCGTCCGGCTCGTGAGCGTGCTCGACGACGCCGTGCAACACGCCGGCCAGGCCGCCTACGCCCGGGGGATCATCCTCGCCGACCGGCGGCACTAACCGAGGCCCGTCTGCCGCAGCGTGATGTTGAGCCGCCCTTCGAAGCCGATGCCGGGCGGCGCGGTCCCGGGAAGGGTCCGCAGGACACCGTGGTAGGCGAAGCGCGAGGGTCCGCCGAAGACGAACAGATCGCCGGAGGCGAGCTGCACGTCCTGCCAGGGGCGGTTCCGGCTTTCCGTGGTGCCGAAGCGGAACACGCACGCCGCACCGAGACTCAGTGAGACGACCGGAGCGCTCACCCGCTCCTCGCGGTCCTGGTGCATGCCCATCCGGGCCGCGTCGTCGTAGTAGTTCACGAGGGCGGCGTCGGGCTCGTAGGAGGAGCCCGCGTGCTCCCCGTAGGCGGCCGTCACGGCGTCACGCCCCAGCGAGCGCAGCACGTCCGGGAAGGGCGCGACGGCGGCGCCTCCGACGTCGTCGGCCGTGCGGCTGTACCGGTACGGCAGCCAGTGCCAGCCGAGGCTCACGCTCTTCACGGACATCACGCCGCCGGTCGGCATGGTCACCGCGCGCATCGGGACGGGACCGCTCGCCCAGGTGCGGCAGAGGTCCACCAGGCGGCGCTGCCGGTCGGGGTCCAGCCAGTCGGGGATGTGCACGGCGCCGGGCGCGAGCTCCCGTCGCGGGCGGGGAATCAGGGCGTCGAACGGATCGGTCACCCCACCATTGTGCTCCGGCGTCGTCCCCGCCGCCGCGCGGTGTTCCTCCCGAGCATCTACCCCGACACGGAGGCGTGAGACGCCGCCGGAACGCCCGCCGGGCTTCTCTCCCCCGCCTCGATGGGGGCGTCGACGGTGTTCGCGCCGACCGGTGCGGGGCAGGTCCCGTAGAGCGTGAAGGCGCTCGGGTAGTTGATCGCCCGGTTGAAGTCGAGGACCACTCCGCCGTCCGGGCGGGGCCGGCGCGTGGTCACCTTGCGCCATGCCGCGGTGGTGATGCCGTTCGTCGTGTCGTGGAAGGTGATCGAGAGCGCCCCCGACGCGTCCTGGGCGGCGTGGAGCCGGAACGGGTGGCTGTCGCCGGGAAGGGAGAAGACCACGTCGCCGGCCGTCTCGTGCATTCCGGGCACCTCCGGGTGGGCGGTGGGGATCGGTTCGTGCAGGGGCTCCCCGTACGGTTCGAACCGTCCCTCCACCACGAGATCGGGCCGGTAGTCGAAGGTGGGCACGCCGGTGAAGCGGGCCCGCGTGGGCGAGGAGGCATCCCTGGTCCGGAGGGCGTAGCGGCCGGCGCGCCGCGCCAGTTCGACGACGACGCGGCGTCCGTCCTCCCCGCCGTGGGCCACCCACATCAGCGATTCCTCGTCCTCGAGGGTCGCCTCCACGGTCCCCTCCACGATCCTGCCGCCCGTCGGATCGGTCAGATCGGTCAGGCCGTCCGACGCCCCTGCGGTCAGCTGCGCGGCGTCGTCCGTGGAGGACCAGAGCCCGGGCACGACGTCGACCCGCGCCGGCTCCCTGCCGAGCCACTGGAAGGACGTCAGGGTCAGCCAGCCGTGCTCCTCGGCCAGTGCCGCATCACGGGAGGCCCGGAAGCGCAGCCAGCGTTCCTCAGGGGTCGGGACATGGGTCACGGATGCTCCTTGCTCGGCGGGTCGGTCGTGGGCTGTAACCCGTGGCGGGCGCAGGGGATTCCCCGGCACCGTATCTCCCGACACCGTATCTCCGTGGCGCTTTCTCTGAGAGGATGGGGCATCCGCGCGGCACGGTCGAATCCGGAGGACCAGGGATGAGTTCAGGAAAAGCAGTCCGCGACGGCGCTGTGATCGACGGCGCCCCCGCCCTCGAAGCGACGGCCATCCCGGTCCCCAACCCCCACACGGCAGGCGACGCCCCCATGCTCCTGCCGCACCCGGACCAGCCGACGTGGCGCGAGGACTACCCGTACGCGAAGAAGATGACGGAGCGGGAGTACCAGACGGCCAAGAGGGCCCTTCAGATCGAACTGCTCAAGATGCAGGGGTGGGTCCGGGCGAACGAGGCCAAGGTCGCGCTGGTGTTCGAGGGACGTGACGCCGCCGGCAAGGGCGGGACCATCAAGCGTTTCATGGAGAACCTGAACCCGCGCGGCGCGCGGATCGTGGCCCTGGACAAGCCGAGCGACAAGGAGAAGACGCAGTGGTACTTCCAGCGCTACGTCTCCACGCTCCCCTCGGGCGGCGAGATCGTGCTGTTCGACCGGTCCTGGTACAACCGGGCCGGAGTGGAGCGCGTCATGGGGTTCTGCTCGCCCACGGAGTACCTCGAGTTCATGCGGCAGGCCCCCGAATTCGAACGCATGCTCGTCCGCAGCGACACGCACCTCACCAAGTTCTGGTTCTCCGTGTCGCAGGCCGAACAGCGCCGGCGCTTCGCCAAGCGCCACACGGATCCGGTGCGTCGCTGGAAGCTCAGCCCCATGGACCTGCAGTCCCTCGACAAGTGGGACGAGTACACGGCGGCCAAGGAGGCGATGTTCTTCTACACGAACACGGCCGACGCCCCGTGGACGGTCATCAAGAGCAACGACAAGAAGCGGGCCCGGATCGAGGCGATGCGCTACATCCTGTCCGTCCTCGACTACGACGAGAAGGACCACGACGTCGTCGGGACGCCCGATCCGCTGATCGTCGGGACGGGGCCGCACTCGCGCGTGTTCGAGGCGGGCGAGCAGGCCACCCACCTGTTCCCCACGCTCTGAGGGACCGACGACCCAGGTGGCCGGTCAGCCGCTGAATCTGCCGGTCAGCCCCTGAAACCGCCGGTCAGCCGCCGAAACTGGCCGTGGCGCCGAATCCCACGATGATGAGGACGACGAACAGGATGCCGGCCAGGATCGCGAGCGCGTAGAGGGCCGTGACGATCCAGCCGAGGACCTTCCCCGCGGTGGCGGGCACGCCGAGGCGCTCGGCCTTCCGGGCCTGCCAGATGGCGAGCGGCCCGAGGATGATGCCCGCCACGAAGAACCCCACGAGGCCGAGGATCAGGGAGAGCTGGGCCGCCTTCTCGCCCTCCATCGTCTGGTACGAGGACTGGTAGAGGCCCGACGGATAGCTGCCGGTCGGCTGGTAGGGGCTGCCCGGCGGGTAGCCGCCGGGATTCCCGTAGGCACCGCCGTCGTACGGGTTCCTGTGGCCGGGGGAGGGGAGTTCGCTGGGATAGGGATCCTGGGACATCGTGGTTCTCCTGATCGGCTCGGCGGTCCCCGGCGACGCTACCCGGGGAGTCCATCATCCCGTGTCCGGGGCGCCCGCGCACCTCACACGGACGCGGAATCCTCCGCGTCCTTGCGCTGCTGCGCCCCGAGGCGGGAATGCCGGTTGCCGTACGCGAAGTAGAGGGCGAAGCCGAGTACCAGCCACCCTGCGAAGAACAGCCACGTGATGGTGGCGAGGTTGAACATCAGGTAGAGGCAGAGCAGGGCGGAGGCGATCGGGATGACCTTGCCGAACGGGACGCGGAAGGCCGGAGTGAGGTCCGGACGCTTGTGGCGCAGGACGATGATCCCGAGGCTCACCGTGATGAAGGCGGACAGCGTGCCGATGTTGATCATCTCGGCGAGGACCTCCACCTGCGTGAACCCGGCGAGCAGGGCGACGACGACACCGCAGAGCACCTGCGTCCGCGCCGGCGTCCCATGCTTGTCCGAGGTGCGGCTGAGCGCGCGCGGCATCAGCCCGTCACGGCTGAGCGCGAAGATCACCCGCGCCAGGCCCATCAGCAGCACCATGATCACGGTGGTCAGTCCGATCAGGCTGCCCACCGAGATGACGCCCGCGGCCCAGTCCGCGCCGACCAGCTGGAAGGCGGTGGCCAGCGAGGGGGCGCCGGAGGCCCCGAGCTCGGTGTAGGGGACCATGCCGGTCACGACCAGGGTCACCAGGATGTAGAGCACGCTGACGACGGCGAGGCCCGCGAAGATGCCGCGGGGGAGGGTGCGGCTCGGGTTCTTCACCTCCTCGGCCGAGGTGGCGACGACATCGAACCCGATGAACGCGAAGAACACCAGCGCCGCGCCCGAGATGATGCCGGTGAAACCGAAGGCGGCCGGTGTGGCCCCGCTGAGGAAGGAGAGGAAGGGCTGGTCGGCCCAGCCGGTGCCGCCGTCCGTCGCCGGCTCGGAGGCAGGGATGAACGGCGTGTAGTTCTCGGGGTTCACGTAGAAGAAGCCCACGACGATCACGAACAGCACGATGCCGATCTTGATGATCGTGAAGACGCTGTTGACCCGCGCGGACAGCTTGGTACCCCAGATCAGGACGGCGGTGAAGACCGCGACGATCAGCAGCGGCCCCCAGGCGAGGTCGAGGCCCAGCAGGCTGACCTCCGCAGGGACGTCGAGGTCGAGCGCGCTGAACAGATCGGAGAGGTAGACACCCCAGAACTTCGCGATGACCGCGGCGGCCATGAGCAGCTCGAGGATCAGGTTCCAGCCGATGATCCAGGCGATCAGCTCACCCATCGTGGCGTAGGTGAAGACGTAGGCGCTTCCCGCGACGGGCAGTGCTGTCGCGAACTCGGCATAACACATGATCGCGAGGGCGCACGTGATCGCGGCGAGGACGAAGGAGATGGTCACCGCGGGGCCCGCGTTGAAGGCGGCGGCCTGCGCGCCCACCGAGAAGATGCCGGCGCCCACGGCGACGGCGACGCCCATGACCATGAGGTCCCACGTGGTGAGGGACCGTTTGAGGCCGTGCCCCTTTTCATCGGAGTCCTTGATCGACTGCTCGATGGACTTGGTCCGGAAGAGGTCCATGGGGGGCTGGTCCTTCGGTGGTGGGGGAGGTGGGTCTACGGCCGCGGGGAGGCCGTGCACCTGTCGAGGATAGGAGCTGACGGGGCCCGCCGCACGTTCGTGACGCAGGCCCCGTCCCACCCGGTTGGGGCTAGGCCTGCTGCTTCATGAGCGCGTGGCGCGGGCTGTCCGGGTTCATGAGCGAGTGCTTCCGGCCGTAGAAGAAGTAGATGGCGAGGCCGATCAGGAGCCACACGCCGAAGCGCAGCCACGTCTCCCAGTGCAGCTGCAGCATCAGGAACAGCGATGCGAGGACGCCGAACGCGGGGACGATCGGCATCAGCGGCAGCTTGAACGTCCGGGGCACCTCGGGACGCGTGCGCCGCAGCACGATCACCGCGATGCAGACGACGACGAACGCCGCGAGGATGCCGATGTTGGTGAGGTCGGCGACCGCGCGGATGGGGAACACCCCGGCGAGGAACGCCGAGGCGATCCCGGCGATCCAGGTGACGCGCTGCGGCGTGCCGTTGCGGTCCGTCGTCGAGAACCAGGCCGGCAGGAGCCCGTCGCGGCTCATCGAGAACCAGACGCGGGTGACGCCGAGGAGGAAGGTCAGCATGACGGTGAGGATGGAGATGACGGCGAAGGCCGAGATGACCGTCGCGACGACGGGGAGCCCCACGGACTGGAAGGCCGAGGCGAAGCCTGCGGTGGGGCTGATGTCCTTGTAGTTCTGCATCCCGGTGAGCACGAGGGTCGCCAGGACGTACAGGATCATCGCGATGAGGAGGGACAGGAGGATGGCCTTCGGCATGTGCTTCTTGCCGTCCTTGGCCTCCTCGGCGGCGGTGCTCATGGCGTCGTACCCGAACACGGCGAAGAACACGGTGGCGGCACCGGCGAAGACGGCGCCGAAACCGGACGGGACGAACGGCGAGTAGTTCTCGGCGTTCACGTAGAAGAAGCCGAGGCCCACGATGCCGAGGATCAGCAGGATCTTCAGGCCGACCGCCACGAGCTCGAACCGGCCGAAGGTCTTGGTGCCGCGGCTGAGGATGAAGGTCACGAGCAGGCAGACCACGATGGCCGGCACGTTGATCACGCCGCCCTCGATCGTGTCCGGCGTGCCCTGCATCCACGTGGGCACGGTGATGCCGATGCCGGACATGAACTCGGTGAAGTACCCCGAGATACCGATGGCCACGACGGCCACGATCGCGATGTACTCGAGGAGCAGGTCCCAGCCGATGAACCAGCCGACGATCTCACCGAGGGCCACGTAGCCGTAGGTATAGGCGGAGCCGGCGCGGGGGATCATCCCGGCGAACTCGGCGTAGGACAGCGCGGCGGCCGCACTGGCCAGGCCCGCGATGAGGAACGAGATGAGGACGGCCGGGCCCACCGGCTCGCCGTCCGGGCCGCCGTTCGCGACGAGCCCCGCGAGCGTGAAGATCCCGACGCCGATGATGCCGCCGACGCCGATGGCGGTCAGCTGCCAGAGGCCGAGGCTCTTGAACAGGGTCGAGCGGCCCGTCTCGTCCTCGACGTTGTCGATCGGTTTGCGCCGCAACACCGATCGTGAGCCTTGCAGGGCTGATTTGTCCGACATCATCGTCCGTTCCTGGGTGGGGGGTGCCTGTATGGCACCCCCCAGTATGAAGCGGGCCGTCGGTAAGGGGTAATCATTATTCTTGACGGGAATCCGTCGGTTCTGCTTATCCTTCGGTGGCCGGCCGCCGGCGGACGCCGTCCAGGACGAGGCCGAGGTATCGCTCGAACCCCGCATCCCGGCCGGTCGGGCTGGCTGTGCCTGCCTCCGGAGGCAGTGAGCCCAGCATGCGGATGAGCACCAGCACGTCGTCGCCGGTGAGGTCCTCCCGCGCGCCGTCGTGCCTCAGCCGTGCGGCGAACTCCTCGGCGGCCGGAGCGATCCGATGCCGCAGCATCGCGAGCCCCGCGGACACGAAGCCGTGGTCGTGCAGGAGCTCCCGCAGTCCGCGGTCCTCGAGCTGCATGCGGGCCGCGGAGCCGATGAACAGGCGCGCTGCCGCCCAGGTGTCCTCGAGCGCGAGGGCCTCGGACACCGCCGCGTCGACGTCCGTCACGCGCTGTTCGAGGATGGCCTCGATGAGGGTGCGGCGATCGGGGAACCGTCGGTACACGGTCCCCACGCCCACGCCGGCCTCGCGGGCGATGTCCTCGAAGCTGCACTCCGCGCCGTGGACGGCGAACATGCGCCGGGCGGCGGCGAGGACCACCTCGCGGTTGTGCCGGGCGTCCCGCCGGAGCGGCCGCAGGGCGGGCGTCGGACCGGCGTCGGGCTGCTCAGGCGGGGACGCCACGGGTGGCTGTCCGGTGCAGGCGGAACGTCAGGTAGAGCCGGTGCGCGGTGATGACGACGGCGAGCCAGGCGACCCCGAGCGTCCAGGCGACCAGCACGTCCGTGAACCAGTGGTGGCCGAGGTAGACCCGGCTGAGGCCCATGGTCACGGCGAAGACGACGGCCAGGGCGACGGTCAGCGCGCGGGTGCGCCTGCGCTCCTGCCGCAGGACGAGGAGGTACGCCACGATGCCGGCGATGACGACGGCGTTGAGGGAATGCCCGCTGGGGAACGACGGCGAGGACTCGTAGGGCGGGACGGCGAGGTCGATGGGCGGACGCAGGCGGCCGATCGCATCCTTGCCGGCGACCGTCATGAGGAGGGAGCCGAACGCCGCGGCCGGCAGCAGGATCACGGGGGTCCAGGAGCGGCGGTGGACGGCAAGCAGCACCATGACCGACACGGCGAGGATGGGCATGCCGATCGGTCCGCCGATGTTCGTGTAGCCGGTGATGAAGGCATCGAACCAGCCCTCGCGCATCGACACGGCGAGGTCCAGGGCCGGCTGGTCCAGGGCCGCGACGCCGTCGGCCTCCACCACCGACTCGTACACTTCGGCCGACGCCGCGGTGAGGGCAGCGGCGACCCCGCCGCCGACCGCGATGAGGAGCAGCAGGGCCGCGTGCGGACCGGCCCAGCGGGCGAGCGGGCGGACGCACCGGACGAGGAACCGGCCCACCGGCGACGTCCACCGGGTGAGGTCTCGTGGTCCGACGTAGTGGTCCTGGTGCGCTGGCATCCACCGACTCTATGCCCCGGCCCGGGGAACGGCATCCCGGGGGGAGACCCGGGGCGACGGGTTGCGCAGCAGCCCGTCGGATGTCGCCGGGCACGAGGGCTAGGCTGGCCGCATGAGCGATCCAGGCATGATCCGCGACATCGTCCGCGGCGTTCCGGTGTTCCCCGACGAGATGCCGCCCTTCGACCCTGCGGCAGCCCCCGATTCCCCGATCCCGCTGTTCGTCGAGTGGCTGGAGCGGGCGGTGGAGGACGGCGTCGCCGCTCCCCACGCGCTCAACCTCGCGACGGTGGGGGACGACGGCCTGCCGGATGCGCGCATCGTGATCCTGAAGGACCTGACGCCCGAGGGATGGCAGGTGGCCTCCAGCAGCGACAGTCCGAAGGGCCGCCAGCTGGCGGGGACCCCCTCCGCCGCGCTGACCTTCTTCTGGCCGGAGGTCGGCCGCCAGGTCAGGATCCGGGGAGCGGTCTCCACCGGCACCACGGAGGAGAACGACGCCGATTTCCAGCGCCGCCACCCGGTGGCCCGTGCCCTGGTGCTGGCCGGCGGCCAGAGCACGGTGGTACGCAGTAGGGACGACGTCGACACCGCGGTGGCGGAGCAGGTGCGCCGCCTCGAGGCGGCGGACCGCCTCGCCTCGACCACCTGGACGGTCTTCACCGTGGCGCCCGACGCCGTCGAGTTCTGGCAGGCCGACCAGGAGCGGCGCCACACCCGCCTGCTGTACAGCCGCTTCGGTGAGGGCTGGCGCCGGGAGATGCTCTGGCCCTAGGGCGGCCCGGACCGCTGCATCACCGGGGCGGCGCGTCGGCTCAGTGCCCGAACTCGTCCGAATCGACGACGTCGGCCCGGCCGGCGTCGAGAACGTAGAGGGCGGCCAGCTCCGCCCCGGAGAGCTCGAAGTCGAAGATGTCCAGGTTCCGGGCCAGCCGCTCGGGGTTCGAGGACTTCGGGATGGCGACCACGCCCTGCTGGACGTGCCAGCGCAGCACCACCTGCGCGGGCGTCCGGCCGTGGGCCTCGGCGATCGCGACGACGGCGGGCTCGTCGAGCAGCCCGCTGCCCTGGCCCAGCGGGCTCCAGGCCTGGGTCACGATGCCGTATTCGTTGTGGAACGCGCGGTCCACGATGCGCGGCCGCTGCGGGTCGAGCTGGATCTGGTTCACGTCAGGGATCATCCCGGCGTCGATGACCTGCTGCAGATGCGCCGGCTTGTAGTTCGACGTGCCCACGGCGCGGACGAGGCCCTCCTCCATCAGCGCGACGATGCCCTCGACCGCTTCGACGTGGCGCCCCTGGCCGGGATTGGGCCAGTGGACCAGCAGCAGGTCGACGTAGTCGAGGCCCAGCAGTCCGGCGCTGGTCTCGAAGGCGCGCCGAACGCCCTCCCGGCTGTGGTGTTCGCGGTTGAACTTCGTCGTGACGAACAGCTCCTCCCGCGGGACCCCGGAGCGGCGGATGCCCTCCCCGACGCCCCGCTCGTTCCGGTAGTTCTCCGCCGTATCGATCAGCCGGTAGCCGGTCCTGAGGGCGAGATCCACGGTGTCCGCGGCCTCGGCGTCGTTCAGCGGCCACGTGCCGAGGCCGAGGAGGGGGAGGTGGGCGCCGCTGCGGAGCAGGACGGTGGGGGCGGGTGCCATGGTGGTACTCCTGGTCGGGAGGCGAGGGGTCAGCACCAGCCTGTCCCGCGGCGATCCTCCCGTCAAACAAGCCCGGCGGGTTCGTGCTGTGGGCGTCCTACCCGCTGGAAGACCTGTCCGGCAGCGGCTCGAGCGTCCTCGCGGTCGGCGGGTCGGAGGACGGCCCGACCACGCGCACCGACATCGAGAGGTTACGGGCGCTCTTCCCGCACCCCGCGCGCGCGCTGCGGGAATCGCAGCGGCTCAGGGGCGCGGCTGTACGACGCGCGGGACGGGCGGCCCCGGACGCCGCTCGCGAGCAGGTCGTCGATGAGTTCGTTCACGGCCTGGGCGATGCAGTCGCGTTCCTCGCGCGGCAGCGGGGCGAGGCCGTGGAGATAGGCGTCCATCTCGAACTCGTCGAAGAAGCCACCCGAGTTGAGGTAGTGGAGGTACACCTCGTGGAGGGTCAGGGAGGATTCCGTCATGGCCGCACAGGCTGTCTGGGGCTGCAACGCGGGCTCCTCGGGTCCAGGATCATCCGGACGCGGACTGCCGGTCCTCCTGTCACGATAGTCCGCTCGGCATCCGGGTGGGCACGTCTGGCTCCTCAAGTTTCACTCAAGCCCGCATCGGCCCGCGCAGCGGCCGGGAACGGTATGTGAAGAATGTCCGATTTCGTATCGGTCCGAGACACGGTATAGTTGCGATAGAGCCTAGCAGCGGGCCTTTGAACCACCATCGTGGAGCTGACCATGCGATCTTCTTCGTTCGCCGATTACCGTACCCAGACAGCGCAGGCCGTCGACCCCCAGCAGTTCGGAATGGCCGCCGTCCCTGAAATCACCCGGAATGCGGCAGCCCGTCCGGATGACGCGGGCTTTCCCGCCGACCTCTCCACCGTGTCGAACCGGCAGCTGAGGGTCCTCTGCAACCAGACGTACCGGATGCTCGACCGCGACTTCCCCGCGATGGAAGCCGTTCACCACTACGAGCTGCTGGTCGAGGAGATCGAGCGCCGCGAGGTGCAGGCCGAGACACGCAGCGAACCCACCAAGGCCCGCGGTGGCTTCCGTGACAATTCCCTGTTCTCGCGCTTCGAGCTCTTCAGCGACGGCACCATGGTGGGCCACGTCAAGTACGAGATGAAGGGTCCGTACGCCGTGCTGATCCAGGCCGTCGTCGATCCGCAGTTCGACCCCGTCGACGTCGAACCCGCGCTGATCCGTCGGGTACTCCTCAACGCCCACCAGCGGCGCATCGCCGTCGTGCCCTACTGCCCGCGGGTCCGGGAGTTCCTCCGGGAGTTCCCCCAGTACCGCGCGCTCCTGCCCGTGGACCAGCGCAAGCGGCTCGAAGCGGCCCTGCTCGTCTCCGCGGACGCCTGAGTCCACGCTCGGGGTGATCTCCGGTTCGCTGCCGGGTCAGGAAGCGGTTGCGCACCCCGATGAGGCAGCGCAGGTACGGCAGGAGGAGGATGCGTTCCGCGACGGCTCCTGCAATCCCGCGCGGTGCGGTGAAGCGTATCCGGTGGTCCACCCTGGTCGTGATGCCGTCGGCTTCCGAGAACTCGTGGACGGGACGGAAGTCGCGGGACGGGCCGGTGCGCTGTTCGTCCACGAGCCTGTGCGGTGCGTCGAACTCCGTGATGACGCTCGTCGTCCGGATGAGGACACCGGAGTGTCGGCGCGCCAGGTCACACGTGCTCGCCGAGGCCGATGGGCCCGCTCGTCACCCCGGCGACCGCCCGTTCCCGTGAGAAGCACATCGACCTGCATGGGCATCGATGCTGGGCGAGCGGCCGAACGGGTCGGCCCTCCCCACGGTGGTGGTCGTCGTGCACGGGAACGCTACCGTCGTGGCGCCGGTATCGCAGCCCGCCGGGCGGCGGACGGCGACACGGGTGCTCAGGCGCGGACGAGCATCTTGCCGGTGTTGGCGCCGTTCATCATGTCCAGGAAGGCTTCGACGGCGTTCTGGATGCCGTCCACCACGGTCTCGTCGAACACGATGCTGCCGTCGGCGAGCCAGCCGGTCATGCGCTCCGCGAATTCGGCCTGCAGGTCCTGGTGCTGGCCCACGATGAAGCCCTCCAGCGTGAGGGACCGCATGACCAGGTTCGCCATGTTGTCGGGTCCGGGGGTGCGCTCGGTGTTGTTGTACTGCGAGATCGCGCCGCACAGCGCCGCACGTCCCCCCCGGTTGAGGCGGTCGATGGCGGCCTCGAGGTGGTCCCCGCCCACGTTGTCGAAGTAGACGTCGATCCCGTCCGGCGTGAGGTCGCGGAGCTGCCGGCGCACGGGGGCGTCCTTGTAGTTGAACGCCTCGTCGTAGCCGTACTTCTCCTTGAGGAGGGCCACCTTCTCCGCCGAGCCGGCCGAGCCGATCACGCGCGAGGCGCCCAGCTTGCGGGCGATCTGGCCGGCGATGGAGCCGACGGCGCCGGCCGCGCCGGAGATGAAGACGACGTCGCCCTCCTTCAGCCCGGCCACCCGCTTGAGTCCCGCGTAGGCGGTGAGGCCGGTCATGCCCGCGGCACCGAGGAAGACGGACAGCGGCAGTTCCGTCTCCGGCAGGGGCGAGAAGTGGGCGGCCGGACCCTGCGCGACGTCGCGCCATCCGTAGCCGTGGAGGACGGCCGAGCCGACGGGCATCGTCTCGGACGTGGATTCGACCACCCGGCCCACCGCTCCGCCGGTCATGGTCTCGTCGAGTCCGAAGGGGGCGACGTACGACCTGGAGTCGTTCATCCGGCCGCGCATGTAGGGGTCCACGGACACGTACTCGTTACGGACCCGCACTTCGTCCTCGCCGAGTCCGGGCAGTTCCACTGCCACGGTGGCGAAGTCCTCCTGGGTCGGCGCGCCGACCGGACGGCGGACGAGCTGGATCTGGGTACTGGCGGTCATTGCTGCTCCTCATGGTCGGTTGCTTCCTGCAGGTGCCAACCCGCGATCCGGAGGATCTATTCCGTTTAGAGGGCCCGGGCCAGGCGTGCGCGGAGCTCCTGAACGGCATCCGACGGCGGGAAGGGCTGCGGTGCGCGGCCCCACAGCCACAGGAGCAGCGCCTCGGGGTCCGTCCGCACGGTCGGCTGCCCGTTCGCCGTCGCGTCGCGCGTGACCTCGACCTGTCCCGGGGCCAGGCGGACGTCCCAGGAGTGCCCGCCCGCCTCGAGGCGGACCACCGTTCCGGATGCCGCGTGGTCCGGCTGGCCGCGGACGAGCATCACGGTCAGCACCTCGTCGATGCCGTCCACGGTGAGATCCGGGTCCATCGGGGTGGGGTCGCCTCCCGCCGTGTCCTCGAGGTCCACCCGGTGGATCGCGGTCTCGTGTGTGAGCCTCCGGATCCAGAATCCGACGGTCTGGTCCCACGGGACGAACGTCTCCGCCGGATCCTCCGGGCGGTGCCGGTCGAACTGGTCGGTGAGGGCTGTGAAGGAATGGGCGAGCAGTGCCTGCGGCGGGAAGCTGCCGATGCTCACGGGAGGCCACCCGTGGCTCGGACGCTCGCCCGTCCGGATGGTCTCCGCCTTGTGGAGGAACACGATCGCGGTGTGGCGGGCGAGGTCCTCGCCCGTCCAGCCCGGGCACGCGGGCACGGGCAGGCCGAGGGTGGCGGGGATGAGGTCGGCGAGGGTCCGGTACTCCCGGTCCAGCAACTCCCGGTACCGGCTGAACGGAAGGGCGTGCGGGGAGGCCTGGTCCATCCACCGAGTGTAGGCGGGTGCATCAGACCGCGCTTATGTTACCGACGAGTAATATCTTGTCCATGCACCTGATCCTCCGCACGATGCTGCAGCTCTTCCGGTCCGGCAGGCGATCGCGCCTCGCTATCTGGGGATCCAGCAGTGTCACCCTCCGGGTCCTCCTTACGGACATCGACATCGCGATGCACATGAACAACGGGATGTACTTCTCCGTCTTCGACCTCGGCCGCTTCGACCTGATGGTGCGCAGCGGGGTGTGGCGGCTGATGCGCCGCCGCGGGTGGAGCCCGGTGGCCGCCGGGGAGACCATCAGCTTCCGCAAATCGCTCCAGCTCGGCCAGCGCTACACCGTGGAGACGCGCATCATCGGCCTGGACGAGCGCGCCATCTACTTCGAGCAGCGCGCCGTGGCCGCCGGGGAGATCTACGCGCGGGCCTTCATCGCGACGAGGCTCGTCTCGTCGTCGGGCCCCGTGAGCAACGAGGACATCATCGCGGCGTTCGGGGCGCCGCCGGCGGACCTGGTGCTGCCCGAGTGGATCCACGAGTGGCGCCTCAACAACGCACTGCCCAGCACCCGGAAGCCCGCGCCCCACTCCTGGTAGGCAGGCGGGTGGCCCGGCGATGGGTTGGGCGGAAGATCCTACCGGTCGGTAGCGTCTCGTGCCTGTCCGCGGACCAGTCGCTGCACGCCGTACAGGACGAGGCCGAGGGCGAGCAGGATGCCGGTGCGGACCCAGATCTCGGCCGTCTGCTGGGTGAGCAGCAGGATGCAGGACGCGATGGCGAGGTAGGGGAAGACCGCCGGGATGCGGAAGTGCTTGTGCTCCACCGTGTCCTTGCGCAGGACGAGCACGGCGATGTTGGTGCTGAGGAAGACGAAGAGCAGCAGCAGGACGACGGTCTGGGAGAGGGACTCTAGCCCGCCGGTCAGCGTCAGTGCCATGGCGACCAGCGTCGTCGCGACGATGGCCACCCAGGGGGTGCGGCGGCGGGGCAGCAGGCGGTCGAAGACCGACGGGAAGAGGCCCTGCTCGGCCATCCCGAAGGTGATCCTGCTCGACATGATCATGGTGAGGAGGGCGCCGTTGGCAACGGCGATGAGGGCCACGAGGCTGAAGAGCCAGCCGGGGATGCCCGCGCCGGTGGCCGCCACGACGTCGAGCAGCGGCGAGCTCGAGCCCGCGAGCTGGTCGGGGGCGAGGGTGGCGGAGGACGCCAGCCCGATCAGGAGGTAGACGACGCCGGCCGTCAGGAGCGCGCCGAAGAGGGCCCGCGGGTAGACGCGGCTCACGTCGCGGACCTCCTCGGCGACGTTCGCGGAGACCTCGAAGCCCACGAAGGAGTAGTAGGCGATGAGCGACGCCGCCAGGACGGCCGACGCCGGGCCCACGCCGGGAGGGAACTCGTTGACACGCGAGAGGTCACCGTTGCCGGCGGCCACGAAGATCCCGACGACGACGATCACGAGGACGAGGCCCGAGACCTCGATGACGGTCATGACCACGTTGCTGCGCACCGACTCCTTGATGCCGCGCATGTTCAGCAGGCCCAGGAGCACGAGGAAGACGAGCGCGGCGGGCGTCGCCGGCACGTCGATGAAGGTGGTGAGGTAGCCGCCGGCGAAGGCCTGTGCGAGTCCGGCGGCGCTGGTCACCCCGGCGGCGAGCATGCAGAAGCCGACGAGGAACGAGATGAACGGCTTCCTGAAGGCTCGTTCGGCGAACACGGCGGCCCCACCGGCCTTCGGGTACTTGGTGACCAGCTCGGCGTAGGATCCGGCCGTCAGGAGGGCCAGCGCCAGTGCGACCATGAGCGGCATCCAGATGGCGCCGCCCACCTCCCCCGAGATGACGCCGACCAGGGCGTAGACGCCGGCCCCGAGGACGTCACCGAGGATGAAGAGGTACAGGAGCGGGCCGGTGATCCCGCGCTTCAGTCTGGTGTCGGCGCTCTGCTCGGTGATGGTCATGAGCGCCAGTGTAACGAAACTACTAAGCCGGCTGGGTATTTTCCGAATCACAGAACCGCTCGACGCGCCACAACTACCGCCGATCGCGGGTTGTGCCCCGGCTTGCTGTGATGCACCCCATAATTGCTTTCGACAACAATGGCCGGGGGAGGCCACTCAAGCTGACAGAGAGGCCATCGATGAGTTGGCTCGACCGCGACCACACCATCGCCAAACCGGGATTCAACCGCTGGTTGATCCCGCCCGCCGCGCTGGCCGTTCACCTGTGCATCGGCCAGGCGTACGCGACCAGTGTCTACAAGACCGCATTGACGGCGCACTTCGACGCCACGCTGACGCAGATCGGCATCATCTTCTCGATCGCGATCGTGATGCTCGGCCTGTCCGCCGCTCTCCTCGGCACCTGGGTGGACCGCAACGGTCCGCGCAAGGCCATGTTCACCTCTGCCGTGCTCTGGACCTCCGGCTTCCTGGTGGGAGCGCTCGGCATCTTCACGAACCAGTTGTGGCTCGTCTACCTCGGGTACGGCTTCATCGGCGGTATCGGGCTGGGGATCGGCTACATCTCTCCCGTGTCCACGCTGATCAAGTGGTTCCCCGACCGCCCGGGCCTTGCCACGGGCATGGCCATCATGGGCTTCGGCGGCGGCGCGCTCATCGCGAGCCCCCTGTCCACGCAGCTGCTCCGCATGTACGACCCGAATTCGGGCGCCGAGGGCTGGGTGGCCAGCGGCGACGCCGTCGGGAAGCTGTTCCTAACCCTTGCGGTCATCTACTTCGTCTACATGATGTTCGGCGCCTTCACCATCAAGGTGCCGGCCGAGGGCTGGAAGCCGGACGGCTTCGATCCCTCCCAGCTGAAGTCCAAGCCCCTCATCACCACCGACAACGTCTCCGCCGCGAACGCGATCAAGACGCCCCAGTTCTGGCTCGTGTGGGTGGTCCTGTTCTGCAACGTCACGGCGGGCATCGGCATCCTGGAGCAGGCCTCCCCGATGATCCAGGACTTCTTCCGCGGCGCGGACGGTACGACGGCGGTCACCGTCGCCGTCGCCGGTGGGTTCGTGGGCCTGCTGTCCATCGGCAACATGGGCGGTCGGTTCGGCTGGTCGACCATGTCGGACCTCATCGGCCGCAAGCGCATCTACATGATCTACCTCGGCGTGGGCGCGGTCCTGTACCTGATCCTCGCCCTGGCCGGCTCCTCCACGACCCTGCTGTTCGTGGCGCTCGCCTTCGTGATCATCTCCTTCTACGGCGGCGGCTTCGCCACTGCACCGGCCTACCTGCGCGACCTGTTCGGCACCTACCAGGTCGGCGCCATCCACGGCCGACTGCTCACCGCATGGTCCGCCGCCGGGATCGCCGGACCGCTGATCGTGAACGCCTTCCTCGACGCGCAGGGCACCCCGGGCGAGCTCACCGCGGGCGCCTACCAGCCTGCCCTGCTCACCATGGTGGCACTGCTGATCATCGGCTTCATCGCCAACCTGCTCGTCAAGCCCGTGAACGCCCGCTTCCACGAACCCGTCCGGAACGCGCCGAGAGAATTTGCGAAGGAGGCCTGACATGGCCGGAGCACGAATCACCGCCGTCTGGGCACTCGTCGGAGTGCCCCTCGCCTACGGTGTCGTCCAGACCCTCACCCGCGCCGCAGCCCTCTTCGGGGGCTGAGCAGGAAGCCCCGCGCGGGGCGAGTCGTCGATCGACGAGGCCCGAGCCGGCTGATGATCCATCAGCCGGCTCGGGCCTCGTCCTGGTTGACCCATCGACCAGCCCCACGGCCTTGGTGAACGGGGTGGCAGTAGCCCGTCCCCGCGGCTGAGGAGCCTGCTGACCACCGCTGCGTAGTGGTCCCCTTCCGTTGCGATGGTGCCCCTCCGGCGCCGCACCATCGGACCAGAGGTGGTCCCACCAGGGGTGGGACCACCAATACCGAACGGGGCGTCGACGATCCTGTTCCGGGTCTACGGTGGGAGGAGACCATCGGGAGGGCACATGCACAACACCAGCACGCAGCACCTCGCGGCCTCCGATCGCGGGGAGCTCCCGCCGCTGGAGCAGGTGCGCGACGACGTCTGGTCCCTCGCGCAGCCCATGCCGGGCGGGCACCTCGCCTACTCCTTGACGTACCTGCTGCGCGGTGCGGACGGCGGCGTCCACGTCATCGACCCCGGCTGGGACTCCGACGCGAACTGGGACCGGCTGGCATCGGCGCTGGTGGCGGTCGCGCCGGACGGGGCCGTCACCGGGATCACCGGGACGCACCTGCACCCCGACCACGTGGGCATGGCCGCCCGCCTCCGGCGGGCCTCGGGTGCACCCCTGGCGATGCACGGTGCGGAGCGTGCCGCCCTCGAGCGCCACGACACCCGCCTGCTCGACCCCGACGAGGTGACCGCGCGCCTCGACGGGTGGGACGTCCCGCAGGAGCGCCGGGACGAGCTCTCCCGCTTCGTGGACCGCTCGCCCGACGGGCTCGTGCTGGCCGTGGACCGCACCCTGTCCGACGGCGACGTCCTGCCCGTCCCCGGCTTCCGGACGGTCGTGATGGGTACGCCGGGCCACACGGCCGGCCACATCTGCCTGCGCGACGACGACCGCGGGCTCCTCTTCACGGGCGACCACGTGCTGCCCACCGTGTTCGCGGGGCTGGGACTCGGGGGCACGACGCCGTCGAACCCGTTGGCCGACTACGTGGCGTCCATCGACCGGGTGCGCCGCTACGGACACTACGAGGCCCTTCCGGGGCACGGCCACCGGTTCTCCGGGCTGGGCGGGCGGGCGGACGAGAGCGCCGAGCATCAGCTGAAGCGTGCGCGGGAGGTGGCGGCGGTCCTCGCGGACGTGGAGGAGCCCACCGTCTGGGATCTCGCGTCGCGCCTGACCTGGACCGCGGGCTGGGAGGGGCTGCAGGGTTTCCAGTTGCTGTCCGCGCTTTCCCAGACGGAGATCCACCGGGACTTCGTCAGGACGCAGACGTGGCCCGCGCGCTGAAATCTTCAGGAATGTTCACCGGAAACCCTCCCCGCCCGGGCCGCTCGTCTATACGCTTCGGGAATGGAGACAGCAGCGGGGGCCGGTGACGTCGAATTCGACCGCGCCATCGAGGTGCTCGAGGAGCAGACGAGCGTGCTGTGGCGCCGGGAACGGACCACGTCCCATGCGCTCGCGAAGCACGTGCACCCCGACATGGAGCCGGCCGCCTACGGCATCCTGACGCTCCTGCAGCGGGAGGGGTCCCTCCGGGCGACGGACATCGCCCTCAGCATCGGGGTGGGCAAGCCGTCCGTGAGCCGGCAACTCGCCGGGCTCGAGCGGCTGGGGCTCGTCAACCGCGAGCTCGACCCGCACGACGCCCGTTCCCAGCGCGTGGTCCTCACCCCGCTCGGGCAGCAGCAGCTCGCGGCCGCGCAGAGCGGCCGACGCACGGCTTTCACGGCCCTCATGCGCAGCTGGAGGCCGGAGGACGTGGAGGTGCTCGGCACGCTGATCGCCCGCCTCAACCGCACCTACACGAAGGACACCTGGTAACCCTGCACCCGTCCTCCGCCCCGAATCCGTCACCCGTGGCGGGGTGGGGCCCGGAGTCCCCGACCCCGTCAACTCCGGGCGGGTGGCGGGTGCGGATGCACAGCCTGCTGATGGCCGCCTAGATTGGAGCCATGGCCGACACCACGCAGCACGACGACCCACGCCCACGGACCCCTTCTCCCCTCGCGCAGCTCGCCGAGGCCCACCGGGTGGGGACCACCTTCAAGGGGTGGGACGGTGAACCGGCCGAGGTGGCCCCGGAGACGCTCGTGGCGGTCCTCACGGCGCTCGGGGTCGATGCCTCGTCCGATACCGCCATCGCGCAGGCCCTCGCGGACTCCGCGACCGCCGCATGGCGCTCGGTCCTGCCCCACGTCGTCGTCGTGCGCCGGCGTGACGCCGACCCCGTGCCTCTCCACGTGCCGGCCGGTGCGGAGGTGGACTTCTGGGCCGTGGACGAGAACGGGGTCCGCCACCCGGGGACCGTGGGCGAGCCGGGGGAGGCCCGCACGGTCGACGGCCGGGACCTCGAGCGGAGGGAGGGCACGCTGCCGCACGCCGTCCCGCTGGGCTGGCACACGCTTCACGCCCGCGTGGACGGGCAGGAGAGCACCTGCGCCTTCGTCGTCACGCCCGACCGGCTGAGCACCACGGCCGCGTTGGCCGACCACCGTGGCTGGGGCCTGATGGCCCAGCTGTACTCGGTCCGCTCCGCGGACTCCTGGGGTATCGGCGACCTCGCGGACCTCGGCCGGATCGCGCAGGCGGCCGCGCAGCACCGGGGTGACTTCGTGCTGGTGAACCCCCTGCACGCCGCCGAGCCCGTACCGCCGGTGGAACCCTCGCCCTACCTGCCGACCACCCGCCGGTACTTCCACCCCCTGTACCTGCGCGTCGAGGACATCCCCGAGTACGCGAGCCTCGACACCGCGGCGCGGACGCGCATCGATGCCCTGGCCGCGGGTTTCTCCGCCGTGAACACGGCCACCGACCTGCTCGACCGGGACTCCTCGTACGCCGCGAAGCTGGAGGCCCTCGAGCTGGTCTTCGCCGTCGAACGCCCCGCGGGGCGCCAGCAGGACTTCGACGCCTACCGTGCCCACCAGGGCCGGGGGCTGGCCGACTTCGCGCTGTGGTCGGCGCTCGCCGAGGCGTATCCGCCGGACGCCCCGGAATGGCACGACGTCGGACGCCCCGGCTCGCCCGGAGCCCGGCAGTTCACCGAGCGCCATGCGCCACGGATCGAGTTCCACGCGTGGCTGCAGTGGCTGCTCGACGAGCAGTTGCGGGACGCCCAGCGAGCGGCGACCGATGCAGGGATGTCCATCGGTGTGGTGCATGACCTCGCCGTGGGCGTCCACCCCAGCGGGGCGGATGCATGGGCGCTCCAGGACGTCCTCGCCGCGGGCATCAGCGTCGGCGCGCCACCCGACATGTTCAACCAGCTCGGCCAGGACTGGAGCCAGCCGCCGTGGCACCCGGACCGCCTGGCGGCTTCCGGCTATGTGGCGTTCCGCGACATGCTCCGCAACATCCTGCGGCATGCCGGTGGCATCAGGGTGGACCACATCCTCGGCCTGTTCCGGCTGTGGTGGATCCCACAGGGCGAGGCGCCCGGCGCGGGAGCCTACGTGTACTACGACCACCGGGCGCTGATCGGCATCCTCGCCCTCGAGGCGGAACGGGCCGGCGCGATCGTGGTCGGGGAGGACCTCGGGGTCTTCGAACCCGGAGTGCAGGAGTACCTGGCCGAACGCGGCATCCTCGGCACCTCGATCCTGTGGTTCGAACAGGACGAGGACGGACCCCTTCCCCCCGAGGCCTACCGCAAGGGCTGCCTGACAACGGTGACCGTGCACGACCTCCCGCCCAGCGCAGGGTATCTGGCGGGCGAGCACGTGGCGCTGCGCGAGAGGCTCGGCCTCCTCAGCCGGCCCGTCGAGGAGGAGCAGGCCGAGGACCGCGCCGTGCAGGAGAAGTTCCTCGACCTCCTCCGGGAGCGCCATCTCCTCGCCGACGGCCCTGCCGGCGTCCCGGAGACCGTCGAGGCCCTGCACGCGTTCATCGGGCAGACACCGTCCATCCTGCTGGGCGTGGCGCTCGCCGACGCCGTCGGGGAGCGCCGCACGCAGAACCAGCCGGGCACCAGCGACGAGTACCCCAACTGGCGGATACCTCTCGCCGACGCCGACGGCAGGGCCGTCCTCGTCGAGGACCTTGCTGCGAACGGGCGTTTCTCGTCCCTCGTGGCGTCGCTGGGCCTGACCTCCGATCCCGGGCCGACCGGCCCCGCCGCGCGACCCGCCGGCTGAGCGCAAGGGAAAAGTGCGGCCGCGGTGCGGCCCCGCGGCGTGGTCGGATGGTGGGATGGACAGACCCGGAGTGTATGACGCCGTCGTCGTCGGCGGCGGGATCGCGGGGCTGAGCGCAGCCCTCGTGCTCGGGCGGGCGCGGCGGCGCGTCCTCGTGATCGACGGCGGAACGCCCCGCAACGCACCGGCGGACGCAGCCTTCGGCTTCACGACCCGCGACGGCACCACCCCGGAGCACCTCGTGGCCCTGGGCCGGGCGGAACTGGAACCCTACGGGGTGCGCTTCCTGGACGGCGTCGTGGACGGCGTCCTCGTCGACGGCTCGGATGATCGGACGGGCGTCTGGACCGTGGCGACCACGGACGGCGCGACGGCGCAGGGGCGGCACCTGATCCTCGCCTCGGGCCTCCGGGACGTCCTCCCGGAGGTCCCGGGCGCCCGGGAGACGTGGGGCAGGGGGCTGCTGCAGTGTCCGTACTGCCACGGCTGGGAGGTGAGGGACCAGGCGCTCGGCGTGATCGGCTGCACCGACGCATCGCCCGCGCAGGCTCTCCTGCTGCGGCAGTGGTCGGCGGACGTGACCTACTTCCCGCACCTCCTCGGCCCCGTGCCGGAGGAGGACGCACGCCGCCTCCGAGTCAGGGGCGTCCGGGTGGTGGACGGGACGGTCCGGGAATTCGTTCCGGACGAAGCGCCGGACGGCGGCAGTCCGCGGGCGCTCGTCGCCGTCCGCGTGGACGACGGGTCCGCCGACGGGGAACGGGTGCCGTGCATCGCGGTGTTCTGCGAACCGGGGGCGGACGCGGGTTCCCCGCTGGTCTCCTCGTTGGGCTGCGAGCTGCGCGACGACGGCTGCATCGTCACCGATCGTCTCGGCCGGGCGTCACGGGAGCGGGTCTGGGCGGTCGGCAATGCCGCGGACCCCGCCGCCCACCTCGTCACCGCCGCCGGAGACGCCTACCGGACGGCAGTCGCCGTCAACGCCGTCCTCGTCAGGGAGGACTGCGCGACAGTGCCGGACACCGGGGGAGTGGTCGGCGAGAGCGTCTGACCGTTCCCGGAGGGGACACGGAAGAGGCGGCCCCGGCGTCATGCCGGGGCCGCCTCGTGGAGAGCCGCTACTTCCCGAGATCCTTCCCGAGCTCAGGACGGGTCTCGCTGTCCTGTGCCTGGAACGGGGTGTCCTCGACGTCGCGGGGATTCCCGCCGCTCGGTCCCGTGGTCCCCGTGGTCCCGGCGCCACCCTTCGCCTTGCCGCCCTTACCGGTCTCGCCCTTCTTCAGTGCGCCCTTCAGGGAGTCCTGCACCTCGGGAGCCTTGCTCTTGATGGTGTCGGTGGTCGAGGCGACCGTGTCCTGCACCTTCGGGTTCTCCCACAGCTCCTGCGCCTTGGTCTTGAGCTGCTCGTAGCTCTCCCGGCCGGCCCGCGTCCCGAGGACGTAGCCGACCGCCATGCCTGCTGCGAAAACAAGCTTGTTCTTCATGGTGTTCTCCCTTCGATGGACTGCGTTCCTTCCGAATCTAGACCACGCGGTCGGCTGCGGCGAGAGAAGTTCGCCATGGGCGACATGCTGTATGGGGGCGCCGCGCGGCGGGTCGTGCCGGGGACGAAGCGTCGGTGCCGGGCGCTAGGTTGGCCGCGGCAGCAACAGGACAGGGAGGGCCCATGCCCGAGGGTGACAGCGTGTTCCGGCTCGCCGCCCGTCTGCGGAGATCCCTCGACGGGCGCACGCTCAACCGCGGCGACCTGCGGGTCCCCGCGCACGCCACCACGCCGCTGGACGGCATGCGCATCACCGAGCATGTGACCCACGGCAAGCACCTGCTGACGCGGTTCGACGGCGGGCTGACCCTGCATACGCACCTGCTGATGCAGGGGTCGTGGACGGTCACGGCCCCCGGCAGGGCACTGCCGCGGAAACTCCTGCCGGACGTCCGGGTGATCCTCGCGGTGCAGGACGGCCCCACGGCGTACGGCCTGGACCTGCCCGTCGTCGACCTGCTGCCCACCCGGGCGGAGGGCGACGCCGTGGGTCACCTCGGTCCCGATCCGCTGCGGGACGACTGGTCGATGGACGAGGCGGTGCGCAGGCTGCGCCGCGACCCGGGGGAGCGCGTGGCGGCCGCCCTGCTCGATCAGCGGAACGTCGCCGGGTTCGGGAACCTGTGGGCCAACGAGCTCTGCTTCCTGCGGGGCGTCCACCCCGACACGGCGGTCGCCGACGTCGACCTCCCGGCGCTGGTGGCCCTCGGCGCCCGGTGCCTGCGGTTCTCGGCCACCCAGCCCGGCGCGCACCAGGTCACCACGGGGAACACCCGCCGGGGGGAGAAGCACTGGGTGGCCGGCCGGGCGGGCAGGCCGTGCCTCCGATGCGGCACCACCGTGCGCGTCAGGGCGGAGGTGCCGAACGATCCGGGCCGCCGTCGCAGCTGGTGGTGTCCGCGCTGCCAGTCGTTACCGTCGCCGGGCTGACGAAGACGCCTCATCCCGTGCGGAGCGGCTGTCAGCGTCGCGTGGTGAGGGCGGTCGCGAAGGCGCCGGCGGAGGCGGCGCTGCTGTCGATGCGCCAGTCGGTCTCCTTGGCGATGTGGAACCAGACGAGCGCGACGACGTCCTCCTGCGCTGAGACATACCTGAACAGGTCGGAGATCCACTGGGACTTGGACCCGCCGATCTCGGACGACGCCGTCTCGGCGATCATGATCGGCGTGCCCGGTGCGAGGCGCCGGAGCTGCGCGATCCCGTCGCCGAACAGTGCCTCGGGTCCTTGCCAGGAGGTCCACGCCTGCGACCCACCCCAGTTGTAGCCGTCGAGTGCGACGACGTCGACGTACTCTCCGCCCGGGTACAGCTGGTCCAGGGGCGTGGATCCCCAGTAGGGGACGTTGGGGTTCCAGACCCAGCTGATGTTGGTCGCGCCGGTGGACGTAACGACGTCGTGCACGTGCCGGTAGGCCGCGATGTAGTCGCCCGCGGTGTTGCTGTTGACGCCGGCCGCCCACGGGTACCAGTCCCCGTTCATCTCGTGCGCGAACCGCAGGTACACCGGGTGCCCCCAGCGCCCCAGGGCGGTGCCCCACTCGCGGAGATAGGCGTCGAACTCACCGGCCGCGATGCGGTCGAGGGAGTAGGCAGGCTGCCCGGTGCCGCCGCCCCAGGTCCACGGCTCCCACGTCAGCAGCGTCTCGGCGCCGCGGGCGCGCACGGCATCCAGCTCCGCGATAGGGGCGGGCTGGTTGAAGTCCTTGTAGGACAGCACCAGGGACGGCGCCTCTCCCGCAAGGGCGGCGACGTCGTCGAGCTCTCCGCCGGCCGCGGGCCCGCCGTCGGTGCCGACACCGAACCGGAGGCCCTTCGGGGCGCCCGATGCAGGTGCCGGGTCCAGGACGGTGTAACCGGCGCTCGCGGTGGCGGTACCGGCCGTCGCCGTGATCTCCACCGGGCCGGCCCCCGCCGGCACGATCGACACCGCGAAGGAGCCCTTCGGTGTCGTGGTCAGGGGCACGCTCACGGTCCCTGCCACGACGATCCCCCTCGTCTTCCTGGGGAAGCCGGCACCCGTCACGGTGACGGCGGTGCCGGGTGTTCCGGAGACGGCACCGACCGTGATCGTGGCTGCGGCCTGGGCGGATACCGGCGCCACCCCGACCATCAGGACGGCCAGCGCCGCGACGACCACGACGAGGCGCGCGGCGGCGGTCCGGAGGGCGGAGACTGCGACACGGGGAACGGCAGACATGATCGGCACCTCGCTGGTTCGGTGGCCCGGCTGACCGCGAGGGTCCCTTGGCTGTGCGTCCCGGCTCGCGTCGGGTTCGCCTTCGTCGCCGGGCGGTCGCCCGGACGTGGTGGCCCCTTGCGATGCGGCGGGGCCCAGTCCATCGTCCTCGTGTACCTGCAGCGCCGGGGCCGAAATCCGCCGGGCGGGGGCGAAGGATTCCGGCAGATCTTCCGCAGGGCGCTTCCCCGGCAGCCCCCGGCCGCAGCGGAATCGACCTCCCGACGCCGAGGGGACGCGCCCGTGGCCTTGGGAAATCGTGTGCTCTGCACCACAATTGGAATAGCGACAGGCTCGAGGCTCCCGTCGTGGATGGGCGGAGGGGGAAAATGAAGCAGAAGCAGAAGTTCACGGACACCATCGCGGCGCAGGTGGACGAGTTCACGCCGACGTTCGAGGCGCAGGTCGGTCCGGCGCTCGCGGAGGTCTTCGAGATGGAGCAGGAGGAGCTCCGCCGTGCTGGGCTCCCGGACGGGATCGCCCGCGTGGGGGACAAGCTTCCGGATGTTCTCCTGTACGACGACCAACGGCGACCGGCGACCCTGCGGGAGGTTCTCGGGTCGGCAGCCGCGATCATCGTCTTCTACCGTGGCGCATGGTGCCCCTACTGCAACATCGCCCTGCAGACCTATCAGCGGGAGCTGAGCCCCCTCGCGGAGAGCTTCGGGACGCGACTCATCGCCATCAGTCCGCAGGACCCGGAGATCGCGCAGAAGATGGCGCACGAGTCGGGACTGTATCTGCCGCTCTACTCGGACGCAGGGAACGCACTCGCCTCGCGGCTCGGGATCGTCACAGTGCCCAGCCCCGAGTCCACGCTCGCGCGCATCGCCCTCGGCATCGACGTCGCCGGGTCCAACGCGGACCGGACCCTGATGATCCCGTTCCCCACGGTGATCGTGGCTGATGCGACGGGCACCATCCGCTTCATCGACGTGCACGCGGACTACACGGACCGCACGGAGACCGGTGACATCATCGACGCCCTCGTAGCGCTCTGAGCGGATAGCGGAGCGCCCGCCGCCGGCAGGCTCAGGCTTCCTTCGCCTCGCTGTCGGCGTCGTCCTCGACGGATACCGGGGTGTCGCGGACCAGCTGGCGGCGATCGAGCTCCTCCCGGAGCTCGTGGTGCTGCCCTTCGGTCTCGGCATCCACCCCACCGTCACGGATGTACTGCACATCCCTCGAGCGGTGGTTCCTGCTGTTCAGGATGTCAAGGTCATCCCGATCGATCGATGTCAGATCCTCCGGGAAGAGCCTGTTCGGGTCCAACCTGCTGTTATCACTCACGAAGTGCCTCATTCACATGCCACAAACCCAAGAGCCCCGCTTCTAGAGGCGAGACCGACACTACCGCAATCGTCTCCTACTTCCGGGCTTCCGGTGGTCCGTCCTCCTGGGCGCTCAGGGGCACGATGAGCAGGATGCGCGTTCCGTGGCCGGGGGTGCTCGAGATCGACAGGGTGCCGTCGCAGAGGTCGGCCTGGCGACGCATCTCCGTCAGGCCGGGGCCCGCGGACGGTTCGACGAACCCGGAGCCGTCGTCGATGATTCCCATCTCGAGGCGATCCGGAAGGGCCTGCAGGGTGATCGTGATGGAGTGCGCTGCAGCGTGTCGGAGCGCGTTGGACAGCCCCTCCCGGAGGACCCCGTTGACGTGTTCGGCCACCCCGGGGCCGACAGCGGCGTCGAGGGGGCCCGAGAGGCGCAGCACGGGCTGGAGGGAGAAGTTCTCGGCCCCTGCCGCTACGAGGGCGAAGACGCCGGAGCTGAAGGTCGAGGCGATCCGCGGGACCGAGCGCAGGGAGTAGATGGTGTCGCGCAGCTCCCTGATCGTGGCGTCCAGTTCGGCGGTCACCACGCTGATGCGGTCGAGCGCCCTGCGGTCGGAGAGGTGTTTGCGGAGGACCTGGATGCTCAGGCCCGTCGCGAACAGTCGCTGGATGACCAGGTCGTGGAGATCGCGGGCGATCCGGTCCCGGTCGCCGAACACCGCTTCCTGTTCCCGTTGCCGCTGGGCCCGCAGCAGTTCCAGGGCCAACGAGACGTGGGACGTGAACGTCCGCACCATCTCCCGGTCGACGTCGGTGAACGAGGACTCTGCGCGGCGCCCGAAGAGGAGGTACTGCCGCTCCCCGGACCCCGCGAGCCGCACACACAGGGCCGTCGTCGGAGCAGGAAGCGAGGATCCCGGCATCAGGCGGGCGATCTCCACCGGTGTCAGCACCAGCGGAGGCGACACCGCTGTCAGATCCTCCAGCAGCGCCGGATAGTTCCAGGATGCTCCGGCGAAGGAGGCGGCGTCCTGGCCGTCCGCCGCCGCACAGAGGAGCCCTCGCTGATCGCCGATCTCGCGGAGAACGAGCGCGACGTCGCTGTGCGATGCCCGCAGGGCGTAGTGCGCGACCGATGCGTGATGGCTCCGCACGGGATCGGTCTGGTCGAGGATCTCGCGGACGGCGTCGAGGCCGCCCTCGAGCCACCGGGTCCGGCGGACCGAGTCGTCGAACAGGCGGGAGTTCGCGATCGCGATGGCGGCCGCGGCGGCGAGGGCGACGAGGAGTTCCTCATCGGTGCTGGTGAATCCTCCTCCCCCGCTCTTCTCGGTGAGGTACAGGTTCCCGAAGACCCGGTCCCGGATCCGGATGGGAACTCCGAGGAACGAGCTCATCTCAGGGTGGCGGGGAGGAAAGCCGGCCTCGTGCCGGCGCGGAGGCAGATCCGGCAGGGGCAAGGGAAGGGGGCCGGCGCCCGACGGGTCCGGGACACCGCCGCCCCGAGGCCTCGACGCGGCTTTCCCGGCCTCGTCGCTCCCGAGTTTGACGGTGATGAAAGCGCTGAGCAGCCGATCCGGCCCGATCACTCCCAGTGCCCCGTACCGTGCGTCGACGAGTCTGCAGGCCGAGGACACGACCCTCTCCAGGACGGTGTTCAGGTCGATGTCCTCGGCCATCGCACCGAAGGCTCCGACGAGGGCGCTGATCCCGGCTGATGCTCCGGAGCTCGTGGCCGCCTCATGGCCTGGCGTGTCCTTCATCGTCTCAGGATGCACGACTGAGTGGGTCTGCCGCGCCATGTTTCCTGCCGACGGTCGATGAGGTGGGCCGCGAGCCGGGCATGAACAGGAGTGCAGGGCGCCAGGCCCTGCACTCCTGCAGTCCCCGGTGCCGTTTGCTCGACCCGAGGACTCCTCCCAGTCAAGAGCCAATCCCGGATGGAAGCAACCACCGCTCGCACGGCGTGGTCCTCAGGAAACTGTGGGTCGGGCCGCTCCCTGCCGGCAGCGGACACGGAGGCAACGGCCGCGCGGGTGGTACAGCGGCGGCGACCGGTCGATGATCGTCCAGCGGGGGTAGCGCCTCCCGACGGGCATCCCAGGACGACGAGCACTACTGTGAGCGGCGGAGCTGGCCAGGGTGCTGCAGCAGGAACCGGACTCGGACGCGATCCTGAGCGGGTTCGTGCACGCGGCCATCGACCTGATCCCGGGGGTCGACGAGGGTTCCGTCAGTGTCGTCCTGGGAACGTGGGCCTGCTGGTCGCCTCCCATGCGGCGGTGGCGTTCGCCGAGGCCGAGAAGACCCGGCAGCTCCATGAGGCCGTGGACTCCCGGGACGTGATCGGGCAGGCCAAGGCATCCTGATGGAACGCCACAGGATCACCGGTGAGCAGGCGTTCATCGTGCTGTCCATGGCCAGCCAGCGCACGCACCTGAAGCTCTGGAGCGTCGCCGATCACCTCATCAGCAGCGGCGACCTCCCCGGCAGGAAGGCGCGGTAGCGGAGCCGGGTTCGCTCCGCCCCGCAGAGATCGAACCACCGGCGCACGCCAGGCGTGGTCGCCGTCAGTGGTCGAAGTGGGTTGTCAGCGGTTCTGCCTGTCCCACTGAGGTGAGGATGCCGGCCGCGAGGTCCGATACCTTCACGTTGCGCGTGGAGGATGCCTGGCGGAGGATCGCGAAAGCCTCCTTCTGGCTGCACCTGTTCTGGGCCATGATGGCCCCGACGGCGGTGTCGATCGTGGTGCGGGTCGTCATGGCGGCCTTGAGGTGTTGCGTGTCCTCGCTGAGCCTGGCGATCCGCACGGCGAGTCGGAGGGATCGTGAGGCGTCGCGTGCGAAGCCCTCGGCCACCGCGATGCCCCTGGCGTCGAAGGCGTCCGGGGTGGTGGAGTAGAAATCCAGGCCGGCGCTGGCGCCGTCGTCGAGCCGGATGGGGATGCCGAGGGCGGAGCGCAGGCCATGGGAGGCGATGGCCTGACGGTATTCAGGGAAGCGTTCCTCGGTGAGGAAGTCCCGGACATGCACGGTCTCACCGGTGCGGGCGGCGCGGAGGCAGGGGCCGTCGTCGAACCCGTACTGCACTTCGTCGAGCTCGCGAGCCTTGTCGCTGCTGCTGGCGACCGTGATCATCGATCGCGGGCGCAGGAGCGTGACCCCGCAGAACACCCCACCGTACGCACTGCTGAACGCTTCGGAGGCTATGGTCGCCAGTCCCGTGAGGAAATCCTGGACGTCATCGCTTTCGAGGACCATGTCCTGCAGGAGTGCGGTGACCGGATCGCGATCCGTCTCGCGGGCAAGTTCCTTTTCGTCGGGCATGCGGCTGGCTCCTTGAACGAGGGGGTCTCAGGTCGGCGATCCGGGCCGCAGCGATCTGGACCGTGCCGGGTCGTCGATCACTTCGGATCTGGCGGGCGAAGACGTCGAACGCTTTCCTCCGAAGAACTATAGGACGTGGACCCGGGGGTTGTTCATTCAGTGCGCCTCCTGGAGGGAGGTCCTGAGGCGTTTGATGCCGTCCCGGATCCGGGTCTTGGCGGTCGGTATGGGGATGCCCAGGTGTTCGGCGACCTCGACATAGGTCAGGCCGGCGTAGTAGGCGAGATGGATCGCCTCACGCTGCGCGGCGGACAGGGTGTTCAGGCAGGCCCGGACCGCGGCGGTCTCGGACTGCTGGATCACCGCGTCCGCGACCTGGTCGTAGTCGACGTCCTGGTTCCTGATCCCCCACTTCAGGTCTCTGGTCCGGTGGGATTCCTCGGACCGGACCTTGTCGACCGCGCGGCGGTGCGTGACGGTCATGATCCAGGACATCCCGGTGCCGAGACCGGGATCGAACCGCGCCGCGCCGCCCTGCCAGAGGGCGAGGAAGACGTCCTGCGTCGCCTCGGCACTCATCTCGGCGTCGACGAGCACTTTCCGGGCGAGCCCGTACACGCGGGCGGAGGTCTGCCGGTACAGGTCCTCGAATGCCTGCGCGTCGCCCTGCCCGACCCGGCGGAGCAGCGCATCCACCTCGCTGCCCGGTCGGCCCGGAGCATCGACGGCAGGACCGGAGGGAGGCCGGGGGGCGAGGCGGCCGCGGGCCGGGATCTGGGCGTTCTGCATGTGCGTGAGACCTTCTGATGACCGTCGGCGTGATCCAGGCGGCGTTGTGGCACGGAGTGCACCAAGTCGCCTGATTGCTAAAGAACCTAGGAACAGCAAACCACAGGTGCATCCGCGTCGTCCGGCACGAGTGGTGGTGGTGCGGAGATCTTGCGTGTAGCCGAAGTCCTGCGGTTGCTGTGGTCCGTCGTGCCCGGGCGGTGTGCCGTGCAGGGCCGGTCGCTCAGCCCGTGGCGGTGCTCGGCCTGACCACGAGTTCGCCGTGCGGCATGGACCTCGTCTGGATGGTGCCGGTGTCGAGCAGGGCGAGCAGGAGCTCGGCGGCCACGCGGCCCTGCAGGCCCGGATTCCGGGACAGGGCCGTGACCCCGGGGGACGCGAGCCGGCAGTGCAGGGAGTCGTCCCAGCTGATGATCGCGACGTCGTCGGGGCAGCGCAGGCCGAGTTCGCGCAGGGCGAGCAGCCCGCCCATCGCCATGAGGTCGTTGCCGAACACCACAGCCGTCACCGGTGTCCGCGGTGCGCGGAGCAGGGTCACCATGGCGTCGTGACCGGCGCGGAGCGCGTAGTCCGCCTCGTGCTGGACGACCTCCATGTCGTGGCCGGCCGCGCGCTCCCGCACCCCGCGGATGCGCTCCTCCTCGTGGAGGAAGCGGTGCGGACCGGACACGTGCGCAATCCGGCGGTGCCCGGCGTCGTGGAGGTGGTCGACGACGGTCGCGGCGTCGACGGCGTGGTCCGTCGTGGTCCCGGAGAAGGTGGGGGACGTCCCGGTCTCGGGCCCCCCGTGCAGCACGAACGGCAGCCCCAGGCGGTCCAGCAGGGCGGGTCGCGGGTCCTCGAGCAGGAGGTCGAACACGAGGACGCCGTCGACCTTCCGCTCCCCGGCCCAGCGCTCGTAGGCGGCACGCTCCTGGGCGGGGTCGTTGCCGACCATGCGCAGCATCAGGGCCAGGTCGCCCTCGGCGAGGGCCGTCTCGATGCCGGTGAGCAACCCCATGTGGTAGGGCTCCGTGCCGATGAGCAGGGGATCGGCGGACAGCACCATGCCCACGGCTCCCGCACGCGACCGGGACAGCGCGCGGGCCGAGGAGCTGGGGTACCAGTCGAGTTCCTCGGCGAGGTCCAGGACACGACGTCGGGTCAGTTCGCTGACCCCCGGCAGGCCGTTGAGCGCGTAGGAGACGGACGCCTTCGAGATGCCCAGCCTCTTCGCCAGCCCGGCGATGGTTTCCTTGGCCATGGCCTACACACTAACCCCATGTATTGCTTGACCGACCCTGGGATATCACCTAGGTTCGGTCTGACTGCTGAACCGGTTCAGTAGTCCCGACTTTCTCAGCGAGGAGAACCCCCGTGACGTATTCGCTCCAGCTCTACACCCTGCGGACGGCCCTGGGGGAGGATCTGCCGGGCACCATCAAGCGTGTCGCCCACCTCGGCTACACCGCCGTCGAGCCCTACAACTTCGTCGCCACGGCGGACGAACTCGCGGCCGCCCTCGCGGAGAGCGGCCTCACGGCCCCGTCCGGCCACGCGCCCCTCCTCAGCGCGGACCAGGACGAGATCTTCGAGGCTGCACGGAAGCTCGGCATCGGCACCGTGATCGATCCCCACGTCGAGCGCTCGCACTGGACCTCGGACGAGGACATCAGGGCCACCGCGGAAGCACTCAACGCGGCAGCGAAGAAGGGTGCCGGATACGGCATCACCGTCGGCTACCACAACCACGAGTTCGAGCTCGAGGAGCGCGTCGACGGCACCTCGGCCCTCGAGGTCCTCGCCGGCTACCTCGACCCCGAGGTCGTCCTCGAGGTGGACACCTACTGGGCGGCCGTCGGCGGCGAGGACCCCGCCGAACTGCTCCGCCGCCTCGGCGATCGCGTGCGCTTCGTCCACATCAAGGACGGCCCGCTCACCAAGCACAACAGGGAGCAGGTCGCCGTCGGCTCCGGCAGCATGCGCGTCTGGGACGTGCTCGACGCCGCCCCCGGGCTCGAGGCCGTCGTCGTCGAACTCGATGACTTCGACGGCGACATCTTCGCCGCCGTCGCCGACAGCCTGGCCTACCTGACGGGGGGGAAGAAGTGAGTGCGGCAGGGAAGCGCACCGGGCCCGTCGGCGTCGCCGTCATCGGCGCGGGGGTCATCAGCAAGGAGTACCTGACGAACCTGACGGGCTTCCCGGACGTGACGGTGCACATCGTCGCCGACATGTTCGAGGAGGTCGCCGCCGCCCGGGCCGCGGAGTTCGGGGTGCCGTCCTCGGGCGGTGTCCAGGACGCGCTGGACCACCCCGACGTCGAGATCGTCGTGAATCTGACCATCCCCGCCGCTCATGTCGAGGTGGCGACCGCCGCGGTGAACGCGGGCAAGCACGTGTGGAGCGAGAAGCCCTTCTCGCTGGACCGTGAGAGCGGGATCGGCCTGCTCAAGGCCGCGGATGCAGCCGGGCTCCGCCTTGGCTGCGCTCCCGACACCTTCCTCGGCGCCGGCCTGCAGACGGCGCTGCGCCTCGTGGCGCGCGGCGACATCGGCGTCCCCCAGACCGCGCTGACCCTGATGCAGTCCCCGGGCCCCGAGTCCTGGCACCCGAACCCCGCCTTCCTCTTCCAGGCGGGAGCCGGGCCACTGTTCGACATGGGTCCCTACTACCTGACCGCCCTCGTCCAGACCTTCGGGGCCATCACGAAGGTAGGAAGCTTCGGGTCCACCTCCCGTGCGACCCGGACCATCGGATCCGGGCCGAAGGCCGGCGAGGTCTTCGACGTCACCGTCCCCTCCCATGTCAGCGCGATAGCCCAGTTCGCGAGCGGCGGGTCCTCGCAGAGCATCTTCAGCTTCGACTCGCCGCTCCAGCGCGCGGGGTTCATCGAGGTCACGGGCACGGAGGCGACCCTCGCGTTCCCCGATCCGAACAACTTCACCGGCGACCTCCTGCTCACGCGCCGCGGGGCCGACGAACCGGAGGTGATCCCGGCCGTCGGTGCGACGTCCACCCGCGGCAGCGGCGTGCTCGAGATGGCCCGGGCCCTGCGGGAGGAGCGTCCTCACCGGGCACAGGGCCAGATGGCCTACCACGTCCTCGACGCGATGGTCTCGATCTCGGAGAGCATCGCCACGGGTGAGTTCGTCTCGCTGTCGAGCTCCGCGACCGCTGCCGAGCCGCTGCCCGAGGACTGGGACCCGTACGCCACGACCCTGTCCTGAACCCTCCCGCGGCCCCTGGCCTGCACGTCCTGCGAACGGACAGGGCGTGCCGGAGGTCCGCTGCAGGGGGCCCGACGGCGGGTACTTCACCGGCGTCGGGTACCCGGTGGGGGCCGGTGGCCGCGACGCCGGTCGGGTACTGGCGTAGGCTGGGAGGTGCGGACACGTTCGCGCCACCTCTGGCGCCGTCCGCGAGGAGGCGGAATTGGTACAGCGTATGTCAGACCCCACGTACAGGGCACAGCAGTGGGAACAGCGATACGATCCGCAGATCGAGGACGTGAACCGGCTGTGTGACACCCTGGCCGAGTCGAAGCCGGGTTCGGCGGTGCCCTACATCGACCCCATCCACGACGTCGATGGCTGCAAGATCGTCAGCCTCTTCTCCAACCCCGGAGCGTCCCTGCCCTCCGGGTTCGTCTCGTTCGAGAACGATGACGCGAGTTCCATCCGGATGGCGGGAATCTACGAGGCCGTCGGCCTGCGGCCCGACGCCTTCATGCCGTGGAACGCCCACCCGTGGTACCTGCCCGAGGGCAAGGAGCGGGCGCTGACCATGGACCAGATCGCCGACGGGGTGAAGCCCCTGCTCACCTTCCTGCAGCAGGTGCCGCGGGCGTCGGCGCTCGTGGCGCACGGCGCCGACGCGCACAAGGCAGCGCGCCGGCTCATGAAGCTCGAGAACCGGGCCATCGCCAAGCGCGGCTTCAAGATCTACGAGGTCCGGTCCCCCGGGGAGCGGGCGTTCAAGGGCACGCCCGTCAACCAGGAGCTCTGGCTGAAGGAGATCCAGGCGGCCTACACCGATGCGATGGGCCGCGCCGGCATCCGCGCCCGCCAGTCCATCTAGGGTTCTTCCGACTCCCCGTTCCATGGCAGGGACGGGGAGGCCTGCGTTGCCCGGGTCCCCCTCAGGCGCGGTCCGTGCATGCGTGGAGCGGAGTCTCGGCCGGGTGCTCCGTCGAACGCTCCAGGACCAGCCCGCGCAGTGTCGCCGCGATGTCCTCGATGGACTGCTGGACCCACACGAAGGCGTCGTCGTCCGTCAGTCGCGTCTCGGTGTCCGGGGCACTCGCGCGGTGCGCGAGGGCGAGGCGCGCGACGGTCCCCTCGAGATGTTCCAGCAGCGCGTCCGTCTCGGCCGTGAGCCGATGGAAGAGGGTGTCCCCGCCCCGGACGTCCCGGGCACCGGACGCCACGAGGAGCGCGCTCCGGTATGGTGTGGCTTCATCCGTGGGCGTGCTGGCAGGAGGGCACTGTGTGCTCATACGTTCGAGGCCTCGGTCTGTGTGATGACGGCACCCTGATATCGCTCAGGGGCGAGATAGGCATTGATAGGGACAGTCTGACATTGCCCGACCGTATTCCTCAGGACCCCATGCCGTACGAGTCCCGCATGTTACCGATGAGTACGAAACGTGCGTCCGTCGCTGTCCGTCATGGCTCCCGCCTCGAGGTGAGGTAGGTCGACCCGTCCGGGTTGCGCACCACCGTCCACTGCTGCAACTCCTCCTGCCGCGCCTTCTGCGCATCGTCGTCGAGATAGACGATCGGGCCTGCGGTGCTGCCGCGCTGGGCAGGTCCGAAGAACATCCGGAGTTTCCCGGTGGCCTGCATGAAGCGGGTCGACAGCGGTTCCTTCTTGCTCATCGCGGGTTCTCTCCTGGTGCGGTGCGGGCGGAGCCCGGGAGTTCCGTCCCCGTGGCCCGGATGATGGCGTGCATGGCGTCGTTCAGGGTCTCCACCTGCTCACGCGTCAACCCGAGCCGTTCCATCATGGTGGCGGGTACCTGACGCGCCGCCGAGCGGAGATCGCGGCCCGCCGGCGTGAGGTCGACGGCGAGGGCCCGCTCGTTGCCGGGGACGCGCGTGCGGGAGAGCAGTCCCTGCGCCTCGAGCCGCTTGAGCATGGGCGAGAGGGTCGCGGATTCCATCGCCAGGGCCCGACCGACGTTCCGGACCGTGCGGGGACTCTCCTCCCACAGAGCGAGCATCACGAGATACTGCGGGTGGGTGAGGTCGAGCTGCTCGAGCACGGGCCGGTAGGCGCCGACCACGCTCCTCGAAGCCACCGACAGGGCGAAACACAGTTGCCGCTCGAGCAGGAGATCCTCGTCGAGGGTCGTTGCCATCGGTCCTCCGACTTCCCTGCAGAGATGAAGCGTGCACGAATGGTTAGTGTACTACTGATCCGGCACGTGCTCGACCCGGGGTGGTCCTGCAGCCCGGTGCCCGGGGTGCTGGCGGGCCGTGCCCGGCTAGGTGACGTCCTCCGTCGCCATGAAGTCGTGTCCGCGCCGGACCAGGTCCTCGAGGACGGCGAGGTCGACGGCCGCGAGTGAGGTGATGTACAGGCACCCGGCGCCCCGCCGGTGCTTGCCGAGGCGTGGCAGCAGATCCTCCACCCCGGGTGCCGCGAGCAGACCGTAGAGTGCCTGCGCCGTCGTCCGCGGCGAGAACCCGACGGACAGGGCATCGCCCTCATGCCCCGACGCATACCGGTAGTGGTACCGGCCGAAACCGATCATCGAGGGACCCCACATGACGGCGCGCTCGCCCGTGACCCGCCCCATGAGGTCGAGCAGGACCAGCGCATCGGCGCGCCGTGTCGGATGCGCGATCGCTTCGATGAAGGAGCGCGGGTCCTGATCCGTGGGCTGTGTCAGCAATTCGGCCACGATCCGGCCACCCTTTCCCCGGGGGTGCGCCGTCGGCACCCGTGCAGCCACAGTAGACCGGGTGCCGGCGCGCCGGAAGTGTCGGTGGCGGCGGGTACCGTCGGTGCACCACCGGACACCGCGAGGGGTTGCATGCTCCAGGCCAACAGGCTGCTCCAGATCAGCCGCATCTATGTCGAGCCGGCCGCGGCTGTCCTGCCCCGCGGCCGGGAGATCCTCGCACGGTGGCCGGATGCCGACGTCGTCGAGGTGGCGAGCCATTGGCGCATCCCGGAACTGAGCGGGGACGAGGCCAACGTCCGCCGATGGGTCCGCATCAAGACCGAGGCGCTGATCATCGGCGTCAAGAAGTCGCTCACGGCGAAACCCAACGGGAGGTCGGCGGATTTCATCGCGCCCTCGACGGCGAACGGCTGCGCCATGGCCTGCGCCTATTGCTACGTCCCGCGCCACAAGGGCTACAGCAACCCGATCACCGTGTTCGCCAACATCGATCAGATCAGCGGCTACCTCGAACGGCACGTGACGCGGCAGGGCATGAAGCTGGAACCCAACCAGTGCGACGAGCACGCCTGGGTGTACGACATCGGGGAGAACAGCGACTGCTCGGTGGACGCGCTCGTCAGCGACAACGTGCGGGACCTCGTGGACCTGTACCGGGACCTGCCGACCGCCAAACTCTCCTTCGCCACCAAGTACGTGAACCGGGACCTGCTCGCGTGGGACCCCCAGGAACGCACCCGGATCCGCTTCTCCCTGATGCCCGAGAGGCTCGCGCGCACCGTGGACGTGCGCACCACGCCGGTCGCGGAGCGGATCGCCGCGATCAACGACTTCGTGGAGGCGGGCTACGAGGTCCATGTCAATTTCTCCCCGGTGATCATCACTCCCGGATGGCAGGACGACTGGCGCGAACTCTTCGGCCAGCTCGATGCCGCCCTGTCGCCTGCGGCCAGGAGGCAGCTCGCGGCGGAGGTCATCTTCCTCACGCACAACCAGCAGCTGCACGAGGTCAACCTCGGGTGGCATCCGCAGGCCGAGGAGATCCTGTGGCGGCCGGACCTCCAGGAGACCAAGCAGTCCCAGAACGGGTTCACGAACGTGCGCTACGTCGCCTACGACAAGCGGGGCTACCTCGACGAGTTCCTCCGCCTCGCCGCCGCGCAGCTGCCCTACTGCCGGATCCGCTATGCCTTCTAGCGCTCGCCGCACCGGGGCCGTCCGCCGCACCGAGGCGGGCCTCCGCGCCGGGCACGGCCCCTCCGACGGTAGATTGTCCCCGTGGTCTCAAACCTTGCGCGCCTCGTCATGGTGCTGGTGCTCCTGTGCCTGTGCGCCTGCAACATCAACCCCGCCGCCGTCCCGTGCGATCCCATCGACGGCCGGAACCTTGCACCGGCCGACGGCACGCTCATGGGCGTGAACCTGGAGTGGGGGAGGGAGACCCTCGCCGAGTACTCGGACAAGCTCGGCGACCGCCCGGCCGTCGCCGTGACCTTTGCCGACTTCCCCTTCGCTCCCGAGGATCCGGACCTCATCAGCGCGGCCGCCGAGCAGGTGCGACAGACGGGAGCCACCCTCCTGCTGACGCTGGAGCCGGTGCACGGGCTGGCGGCGGTCACCGACGAACGCGCGGAGGAACTCGCGGCCCTGCTCGCGGGCTTCAACACCAACGGGGTTCCGGTCGTGGTGAGGTTCGCCCATGAGATGAACGGTTCCTGGTATGCCTGGGGGCAGCAGCCCGATGAGTACATCGCGGCCTTCCGCCGCGTGGCCGACGCCGTCCACCGGGACGCCCCGGGGTCCGCGATGATGTGGGCACCGAACTACGGCGGCGGCTACCCCTTCGCCGGGGGCGCCCAGGAGTCCCGGCCCGGAGCCGCCGGCTTCGCGGCGCTCGACACCACCGGGGACGGCGCGCTGACCGCGCTCGACGACCCCTACGCGCCCTACTACCCCGGCGACGACGCCGTCGACTGGGTGGGCATGTCCCTCTACCACTGGGGGAGCGCCTACCCCTGGGGCGAGAGTGAGATGCCGGAGGAGGGCAAGTTCGCCGCCCAGCTCACCGGCACCTACGACGGCGACAACGGTGACGAATCGATGCTCCCGGACTTCTACGCCGACTACGGCGTGGGCCACGGCAAGCCCGTCGCCATCCCGGAGACCGCGGCGCTCGTCGATGATGACATCGGCAGCCTGCGGACCCTGAACATCAAGCGTGCCTGGTGGCAGCAGGTGTTCGACCCGAGCATCCGGGAGCGCTTCCCGCAGCTCGCGATGGTCAACTGGTTCGAGTGGAACAAGGTGGAACCCGAGGTGGGCTCGGCCGTGGACTGGACCGTCGTCGAGGATCCGGCGGTCCGCGCCGAGTTCACGGCCGCACTGCCCGACTGGTACCGGTTCGCCGGGAAACCCGGGGACTGTGGGGAGCCGCTGTCATGACCACCGACCATCACCGGTACCTCGCCCCGGAGCTGCCACGCCCGGTGATCATGGACCAGTACTGGGCGGACGCCGTCTTCCTGCACTGGCGGATCGACGCCGCGGCCGTGGCCGGCTTCATGCCGCCGGGCGTCGTGCCGGACGTGGTGGACGGCTCGTCCTGGGTGGGCCTGATCGGCTTCCGGATGGTCGGCGCCGGGCTGGGCCGCGGCCTGCCCGTCCCGTACTTCGGGTCCTTCACCGAGATCAACGTCCGGCTCTATTCGCGAGGCCCCGACGGCACCCGCGGCGTCGTGTTCGTGACGCTGGACGCCTCCCGCCTGGCCGTCGTCCTCGCCGCCCGCGCCGGCGGCATCCCGTACGTGTGGTCGAAGTGCGCGCCGGTCACGCGCGGGGAGGATGCAGACCGGGAGTACGGGTACGACGTCGTCCGGTACCGGCGGCAGGCCTGCTCCCGCTTCGCCGTGCGGCCGGACCAGGGGGCGACGGCGGAGGACGCACTGTCCCTGGAGCTCACCGCGCGCTTCGGGCTGCACAGCGTCCTCGCCGGACGCACCCTCTACATCCCCAACACCCACACGCCGTGGCCGCTCCACCCGGCCGTCCTGACGGAGTCCGACGACGGGCTGCTCGCCGCGGCGGGGCTGCAGGTGGACGGTCCGCCGGAGTCCGTGCTGTTCTCGCCGGGCGTGCAGACGCAGTTCGGGAAGCCCCGCGTGGTCCACGCGGGCTGAGCGACCGGCCTTACGCGAGCGCGATGCCGGAGGGCCGGATGCTCAGCGTCTCGATCGTCGACTCGCGGGTGGCGTCCACAGCGAGGCGCACGGCCCGGGCCACCTGGTCCGGCTGGATCCACGCCTCGGGCCGGTAGTCCTTGCCCTCCCAGGCATGCAGTTCCTCCTGCATGTCCGTGGCCACCCGGCCGGGGTGGATGGAGCTGACGCGGACGCCGTGCCGGCGCTCCTCCTCGCGCAGGGCATCCGTGAGGGCGCGCAGCGCGAACTTGGTGCCGCTGTAGGCGGCGGAGCCCGCCCCGGAGCTGTAGCCGGAGCCGCTGTTGATGGCGATCACCTGGCCGCCGGCGGCGCGCAGGGCCGGCAGCAGCGCCCTCGTGAGGGAGGCTACCGCGAACACGTTGACCTCGAAGCTCTCACGCCAGGCGTCGTCGGACAGGTCCGCCACCGAGCCCATCCGCAGGACGCCCGCGGAGTGGACGAGGACATCGAGTCGCGGGATGCCGGCGACCGCCGCAGCCACCTGGCCGGAATCACGCAGTTCGGCGGAGAACGGTTCCGCCGAGGGGAACGACGACGACAGCTCCGCGAGGGCGGCGAGGTCGCGCCCGCCGAGCAGCAGGTGGTGCGTGGTGCCGAGCTCGTCGGCGATGGCACGGCCGATGCCGCGGGAGGCGCCCGTGATGAGGGCGACGGGGGAGGAGGACATGCCTTCACCCTAGCAACGCGCTGTTCGGCCCCTGGGCGTGCTTTGACAATGAAGTCCACGTCACACAAGATCACCTGACAACAAAAGTTCACTGGGGGACAACTTCGAGAGATGAGAGGGCACATGCCTGACCTGAACCCACCCCATGAGGTCCTCACGGAGGTCGAGGTCCTCGCGGCGGCCGACGTGCTCGTGGCCGCCTTCCGCGCGACCGACACCGAGGCCTATTTCCGGTGCTTCGCCCCGGACGCCACCTTCGTGTTCCACACGGAGCCCCGCCGGCTCGAGGACAGGGCCGCCTACGAGGAACTGTGGGCGGGATGGATCGCCGACGGCTGGCGCGTGACGGACTGCATCAGCAGCGCCCCGCGCGTGCAGGTGTTCGGGACGACGGCCGTCTTCACCCACCACGTCCGCACCACCACCTCGGTCGGAGGCGCGAGCGAGACCACCAGCGAGCGGGAGACGATCGTGTTCCGCCGTGCCGGGTCCTCGATCGAGGCCGTCCACGAACACCTGGGCCCCGCCCCCGAAGACACCACGGAAGAGAGCGCCGCATGACGCAGGCCACCCGGACCTCGGCGTATCGGCGCCTGTCCGACCACCTCGACAAGAACTCCGACGGCTACGGTCCCCTCCGCGGCACGCTCGGGACCGCGCGCATGGGCATGATCTGGCTCGCCGCCAACCTGGTCGTCACCACCCTGCTCACCGGGACGCTCTTCGTCCCGGGCATCAGCTGGGGGCTCGCGGTCGGCATGATCGTCCTCGGGACCCTGATCGGCGGCTCGGTGCTGGTGCTGGTCGGGAACATGGGCACACGGACCGGCCTGGCCACGATGTCGCTCACCAAGGGCTCCTTCGGGCTCCGCGGATCCTTCCTCCCGGTCGCCGCGAACGTGATCATCCTGATGGGCTGGAGCTGGGTCCAGGCGATGCTCGCGGGGGTCACGGTCAACTTCCTCGTCGAGCAGGCCACCGGGTTCTCCAGCCCGGTCCTGTTCTCCGTCCTCTGCCAGCTGCTCGTGGTCTGCCTCGCGATCTTCGGGCACACGGGCATCGCCCGCGTGGAGCCGTGGCTCGCCCTCGTGATCCTCGCCTTCATGGCCTACATCTTCACCACGGCATTCCTCGCCTACGGTCCCGCGGACTTCGCGGCGATCCCGCAGGACGCCGCCGCCGGGTGGACGCCCATAGCGACCCTCGACGTCGTCATCGCGACCGCCATCTCCTGGACGGTGCTCTCCGCCGAGTTCAACCGCCTCGCCCGGACGCAGTCGGCCGGCATGATCGGTTCCGGCATGGGCTACGTCCTGTCCACGGTCCTCGCCATGACCCTCGGGGCCACGGCCATCGGCTACGTGGTCCTCGACGGCGGCGAGGCCGTTCCCTTCGACCCCACCGTGATCGTCGCGGCGTTCGGCGCACCGCTGGCCGTCGTGATCTTCCTGTCCGTCATGGCCACGAACACCATGGTGGTCTACGGGATGGTCGCCTCCGTGGTGAACATGGCGCCGTCGCGCCGCGTCACCTTCCTGCCGACGGCGATCGTCCTCGGCGTGATCTCGATCCTCGGCTCCACCTGGCTGGCGCTCCTCGACCAGTTCACCGCCTTCCTGACGGTGATCGGCGCACTGTTCATCCCGGTCTTCGCCGTCATGCTCGTCGACTACTACGTGGTGAAGTCCCGGCACTACGGACGCGACATCCTGCGCGCCCGCGGCGGGGAGTACTGGTACCACGGGGGAGTGAACATCGCCGCCGTGCTGGTGTGGCTGGTCGGGGCGGGCGCCTCCCTGGTGCTGACCTACCGTGTCCCGAGCCCGATCGGTGCCACGATCCCCACGTTCGTCCTCTCGGCCGTGCTGTACCTGGCCTGGGCCGTGGCCACCGGGCGGATCGACCGCACACGGCGCCCCCACGTCCATCTCCTCGACCTGCCGGACGAAGGCCCCGCGCGTGCTGATCGTTGACCTGTCGCAGCCGGTCCACACCGGGATGCAGGTCTATCCCGGCGACCCGGAGGTCACGCTGACCACGGTGGCCACCGTCGTCGAGGACGGCTACCAGGTGGCGTCCCTGCACGCCGGCTCCCACACCGGGACCCACCTCGACGCGCCCCTCCACTCCATCCCCGGGGGGCGGGCGGTGGACGCCATCGACCTGTCCCGGCTCGTGGGACCCGCGAGGATCGTGCGGTGCACGGGCCGCGCGCCCCGGGAGACCATCGAGTGGTCCTCCGTGGCGGAGCAGCTCGAGGACCTCGACGGCGTCGCCATGGTGCTGTTCCGGACCGACTGGTCCGAGCACTTCGGCTCGGAGCGTTACCTCGAGCATCCTGTGCTCGCGGCCGAGGTGGCCCGGCGGCTGCTCGCCGCCGGGATCACGGTGGTCGGCGTCGACACCCTCAACCCGGACGCCACCCTCGACAACGGGGAGGGCCTGCCGTTCCACACCGTCTTCCTCGGGGCGGACGGGGTGATCGTCGAGAATCTGGCGAACCTGGCGCAGGTCACGTGGGACCGCCCGCTGGTATCGGTGCTCCCGCTGGCCCTGGCCGGGACGGACGGCGCGCCCATCCGCGCCGTCGCGATGCAGCCGGACGCCTGACGCGCGAAGGCCCGCGCCCCGGGAGGGGCGCGGGCGTTCGTACGTCACCGACAGGGACGGCCGACCGGAGGCCCCTGGGCAGTGCAGCTAGTCGGTCCGGGAGAGCATCGCGATCTCGTCGGAGGACAGCTCGAGCTCCGCGGCACGGGCCGAATCCTGGATGCTCTCGGGGCGGGACGCGCCCGGGATGGGAACGACCGTCGGTGCGAGGGCGAGCTCCCAGGCCAGGCACACCTGCTGGGGGCTGACGCCGTGCGCGTCGGCGATCTCCTGGAAGGGCGTGAACTGCTCACCGAGTCCGCCGGCCTTCTTGATGCCGCCGAGCGGGCTCCACGGCAGGAAGGCGATGCCGTTCTCGCCGCAGTACACGAGCTCGTCCTCGCTGGAACGGAACGCCGGGGAGAACTGGTTCTGCACCGAGGCCAGGGCGCCGCCGAGGATCTCGTTCGCCTTCCGGATCTGGTGCACGGTGGCGTTCGAGATGCCCGCCAGGCGGATGACACCCTCGTCCAGCAGGTCCTTGAGGGCACCGACCGAGTCCTCGTAGGGGACCTCGGGGTCCGGCCGGTGGAACTGGTAGAGGCCGATGGCGTCCCCGCCGAGCCGCTTGAGCGAGGCCTTCGCGGCCTCCTTCAGGTACTCCGGGCGGCCGTTCAGCGTCCACGAGCCGTCCCCCGGCCGGAGGTGCCCGCCCTTGGTCGCGACGAGGACGCCGGAGCTGTCCGCGCCGTAATGCGCCAGGGCCTTCGCGATCAGCAGCTCGTTGTGCCCCACCTCGTCCGCGTCGCGATGGTAGGCGTCCGCGGTGTCGATCAGGGTGACGCCGGCGTCGAGCGCCGCATGGATGGTGCGGATGGAACGGTCCTCGTCGGGACGTCCCTCGATGGACATGGGCATGCCGCCCAGGCCGAGGGCGCTGACCGGGGTACCGCCGAGCGAGCGTTGCTGCATTGTCGTTCTCCTTTGGATAGACGTGCCGACCACATGGTAAGCACGCTTCGGAGTGCGCGGCGACCCAGGCCCAGGCCCTAGCCGAGCGTGAAGATCCGCCGTACCACCCGTCCCTCGGCGAGCGCGTCGAGGCTCTCGTTGAGGTCCTCCAGCGGCCGGGTGTCCGTGTGGAGGAGCTCGACCGGCAGGCGCCCCTCCCGCCACAGCCGCAGGTAGGCGGGGATGTCCCGCTCCGGGACGGCGTCCCCCATGTAGGAGCCGAGCAGGCGGCGCCCCAGCCCGGCGAACTGCAGGGCCTGCGTGGAGATCTCCTGGTCGGGGTGGGGCAGGCCCACGGACACGAGGGCGCCGCCCCGGGCGAGCAGCTGCAGGCCCGCCTCCATGACGCGGGCGCTGCCCACCGCCTCGATCACGACGTCGGCCCCGCCGTCCGTGGCGCCCCGCACGAGGTCGGCGGCCTCCTCGGGGGCGTCTGCGTGCTGTGCTCCGCAGCGCAGGCCCAGCTCCTGCTTGGAGGCGAGCGGGTCGATCGCGATGACGGTGGTACCGGGGATCTGGGCGGCGGCCATCACGGCCATGAGGCCCACCGCGCCGAGGCCGAAGACGACCACCGACTGCCCCTCCCGGACGGCGGCGGTGTTCAGGACGGCGCCGATCCCGGTCAGGGCCGCGCAGCCGAACATCGCGGCGACGTCGAAGGGGACGTCGTCGTCGATCACGACCACCGACTCGCGGGCCACGACCGCGTACTGCGAGAACGCCGAGACGCCGAGGTGGTGGTTGATGCGCTCGCCGTCGGCGTCGCGCAGCAGGGCGGGCCCGTGCAGCAGGTCGCCGCCGGCGTTGGACTCCGCGCCCCGGTAGCAGAGGGCCGGCCGGCCGGCCGAGCAGGCACGGCATTCCCCGCAGGCGGGCACGAAGACGAGCACCACGTGGTCGCCGTCCCGCACGTCGACGACGCCCTCACCGACGCCCTCCACGACGCCGGTCGCCTCGTGCCCGAGAGCCATCGGCAGGGGGCGGAGGCGGGACCCGTTGACGACGGACAGGTCCGAGTGGCACAGGCTCGCCCGGGCGATGCGCACGAGCACCTCGCCTTGGCGCGGTGCAGGGATCGGGACCGATTCCACGGACAACGGGGTGCTCGTCGCGTAGGGAACGGGCAGGTCGGCGGCGCGGAGCACCGCAGTGCGCATCATCGGGCTCATGGCATTCCTCGTCAAAAAGATAGGGACTGCGCCAGTCTAGGTGTGCCCGTACCGTTAGCGGGACAATCGAAGACCATCACCAACGACGGCGGGAGATGCGCAGCATGGAAACACCGTTCTACGTCTGGGTCGGCACCATCATCGGCATCGTCGGGCTGCTGCTGTTCGACTTCTTCTTCCACGTGCGCAAGGCGCACACCCCCACGCTGCGCGAGTCGGCGATCTGGTCCTCGATCTACGTGGGCCTCGCGCTGCTGTTCGGCGTCGGCGTGCTGGTGTTCGGCGGACCGACCATGGGCACCGAGTACTTCGCCGGGTACGTCACGGAGAAGGCGCTCTCCGTGGACAACCTGTTCGTCTTCCTCATCATCATGGCGAGCTTCAAGGTCCCCCGCGCGGATCAGCAGAAGGTACTGCTCTTCGGCATCGTCTTCGCGCTGATCGCCCGCACCGGATTCATCTTCCTGGGCGCCGCGCTGATCAACACCTTCGCCTGGGTGTTCTACATCTTCGGCCTGATCCTCCTGCTGACCGCGGGCAACCTGCTGAAGCCGGACGGGCACGACGACGCCGGCGACAGCCTCATCATCCGGCTCGCGAAGCGCTTCCTCCCCGCCTCCGAGCACTACGACGGCGACAAGCTGTTCACGATGGTGGACGGCAAGCGCGTCCTCACGCCCATGCTGCTGGTCATGGTCGCGATCGGCGGCACCGACATCCTCTTCGCCCTCGACTCCATCCCCGCGATCTTCGGGCTGACCCAGAACACCTTCATCGTGTTCACGGCCACGGCCTTCTCGCTCATGGGCCTGCGGCAGCTGTACTTCCTGATCGACGAGCTGCTCGACCGCCTGATCTACCTCTCCTACGGCCTCGCCGTGATCCTCGGGTTCATCGGCGTGAAGCTCATCCTCCACGCCCTGCACGAGAACACCCTGCCGTTCATCAACGGCGGCGAGCACGTCCCGGTGGTCGAGATCAGTACCGGGGTGTCGCTGAGCGTGATCCTCGGGGTCCTCATCGTGACCGTCCTGGCCTCGGTCCTGAGCCCCAAGGGGCGGGCGAAGAACGCCATCTCCGGCGCGAAGCGGCACGCCTCCGAGTACCTGGACCTCAACTACGAGACCGACATGGCCGAGCGCGAGAAGATCTTCGCCAGGCTGTGCGCCGAGGAGGAGGGCCTGAGGAAGCTGCCCGAGAAGTTCAAGCGCCTCATCCGGAACGAGACCGAGTTCATGGAGCTGATTCGCCGGGCGCACATCGAGCACGACGCCGCACTGGAAAGGGAACCGCGCGGGTAGGCCCTACGCCCACCCACCCGCGACGGAGGGGTTCAGGACGCTGCTGCCCAGGATCTCGTCGAGCAGTTCCAGCGGGGCTCCGGGCGGCAGCGGGATGCCTGGGCTCATGGATGGTGCGTGCACCGGGCCGTCGTCGCCCCGATCTGCCGGGGCGGGGACCGGGCACCCGGTCCACGAGTAGGGGGCACGCTTGCCGCGGGACTCCTCGGCCGGCAGGACGTCGTCGATCAGTTCGTTGACGGCCTGGGAGACGACGTCGGCGTCCTCGGCGTCGAGGCCGAGGACGCCGTGGAGGTAGGCGTCGAACTCGAAGTAGTCGATCCCGCCCCCCACGTTGCAGTAGTGCATCCACGTCTCGTAGACGGAGAGTCCGGCGAACTCCATGGCCATCAGCGTGTCGTCGTGCTGCATTCTGCTCAACCCCCGGTCGGTGGCCCCCCTGTGAGCCTTCACCGATCCTGTCGGACGAACGTCAACTGAAACGGGTGGTCACACTCAGTTTTGGCGCAAGGGATGGCTTAGTGCGCGAGTTTCAGACCGATGACGCCGCCGACGATCATCATCAGGAACACGATCTTCAGGAGCGACGCGGGCTCCGAGCCGGTCGCCATCGCGTAGACGACGGTCAGGGACGCGCCGATGCCCACCCAGACCGCATACGCCGTGCCGATGGGCAGGGTCCGCATCGCATAGGCCAGGCCGGCCATGCTCGCGACGATGGCGACGCCGAACACCACGGTCGGCGCGAGCCGGGTGAAGCCCTCCGATCGGCCGAGGGCTGTCGCCCAGACGGCTTCGAGGACTCCGGAGATTACGAGGACGATCCAGGCCATGACTCTCTCTGGGCCGTCTTGTCGCACACCGGGTACGGCACCCCTCGTCCGGGAAGCGGCAGGTGCGCGCTCCGAAGTCCATGCTGTCACGGATGCGCAGCAGGAGGAGGGTCCGTTCGCTTCGGGTGAGGGGCTTCCGGCGGAGGTATGATGCCGCGTCAGCCGACGGTGACCCTGCCGCCCTCCACGTGCCAGCGCTCGTCGAGGCGCACGTTCTCCAGCAGCCGGCGGTCGTGCGTGACCAGCAGGAGCGCGCCCGTGTAGGACTCGAGGGCGTCCTCCAGCTGCTCGATGGCCGGCAGGTCGAGGTGGTTGGTCGGTTCGTCCAGGACCAGGAGGTTCACGCCGCGGGCCTGCAGCAGGGCGAGCCCGGCACGGGTCCGTTCGCCGGGGGAGAGGGAGCCGACGGCGGCGCGCACCTGGTCGGCCTTCAGCCCGAACTTCGCGAGGAGGGTGCGGACCTCGCCCTGCGACATCTCCGGCACCAGGGATTCGAAGGCCGCGCCCAGGGGGAGGGCGTCGTCGAGCTGCCCGCGGGCCTGGTCGATCTCGCCGACGGCGACGCTGGAGCCGAGCGTTCCGGCGCCGTCATCGGGCTGCTGATGACCGAGCAGGAGGCGCAGCAGCGTGGACTTCCCCGCGCCGTTGGGGCCGGTGATCCCGATGCGCTCACCCGCGTTCACCTGCACCGAGACGGGCCCGAGGCTGAAGGCGCCCTGCGTGACGGAGGCGCTGTTCAGGGTGGCGACGACGGAGCTCGAGCGCGGCGCGGCACCGATGGTGAACTGCAGCTGCCACTCCTTGCGGGGTTCCTCGACCTCGTCCAGCCGGGCGATGCGCGATTCCATCTGGCGGACCTTCTGCGCCTGCTTCTCCGAGGACTCGGCGCTCGCCTTCCGGCGGATCTTGTCGTTGTCGGGATTCTTCTTCATGGCGTTGCGCACGCCCTGCGAACTCCACTCGCGCTGCGTGCGGGCACGGCCCACGAGGTCCTGCTTCTTGTCCGCGTACTCCTCGTAGGCCTCACGGGCGTGCCGGCGGGCCACGGCGCGCTCGTCCAGGAAGGCGTCGTACCCGCCGTCGTACACCGCCACCCTGTTCTGTGCGAGGTCCAGTTCGACGACGGTGGTGACGCAGCGCGCCAGGAACTCGCGGTCGTGCGAGACGAGGACCGCGCCGCCGCGCAGGTTCTGGATGAAGGACTCCAGGCGGTCCAGCCCGGCGAGGTCCAGGTCGTTGGTGGGTTCGTCGAGGAGCACGATGTCGAAGCGGCTCAGCAGCAGGGCGGCCAGCGCGACCCGCGCGAGCTGCCCGCCGGACAGCGCTGTGGTGGGGGTGGCCGGGTCGAGGCCTCCCGCCACGTCGGCGAGGACGGCCGGCATGCGGTCCTCGAGGTCCACGGCCCCGGAGGACATCCAGTGGTCGAGCGCCAGGGCATAGGTGTCGTCGGCGCCCTTGGCCCCACTCCCGAGCGCCGCGGCGGCGTCCTCCATGGCGAGGGTCGCCGCCGTCGTGCCGGTCCTCCGGCCGATGTAGGCAGCCACCGTCTCACCTGCGACGCGCTCGTGCTCCTGCGGGAGCCAGCCCACGAAGGCGTCGGTCGGGGTGGTCCTGACGGTGCCGGCGAGAGGGGTGTCCGCTCCCGCGAGGAGGCGCAGGAGGGTGGTCTTGCCGGCACCGTTGGCTCCCACGACGCCGACGACGTCCCCGGGCGAGACGGTGAGGTCGAGTTTCGAGAAGAGGGTGCGGTGGGCGTGGCCCCCGGACAGGTCCTTCGCCACGAGGGTTGCAGTCATCCCTCCAGTCTAGGAGGGCCGGCGGTGCCTGCCCGTACTGCGGGGGAGCGGCTCAGGCAGGGACGCGCCAGATGCTGTACTCGTCGAGGTGGAGCATGGCGCGGTGTCCGGCCAGGTCGTCGCGGATCCAGACGACGCCGGGACCGGGCGCGGTGTCCTCCACGCACCCGCGGTAGTGCACTTCGTTCCTGCGGCGTGCCTCGACGATCGTCCCCGGGGTCAGCGCGCAGAGGTCGAGGACGCGGGCGGTGGTGCGGGTGGCGATGGCGGTCATCGGTGCTCCTTGGTGATCCAGGGGTCGGCCCGCTGGGACGGCGGACTACCTCCATGATTCGGGAGCGGTATTGCGGGCGTGTTTCCGGGACGTTTAGTTCCCGACGTCGGCGGGCCGGCCCGGCTTGCGGTCAGGAAGCGAGATCCGCCAGGGCCCTGCCGAGGCGGGCTCCGGCGTCGTAGGCCACCGCTTCGATCGCCGGGCTCGCGCTGAGCCGGACCATGGTCTGCGGGTCGATGGCCTCGATCGTGGTCTGCTGTTCGTCCCGGCGGCGCCGGACGACGACGTTGCAGGGCAGGAGTGCGCCCATGGAGGGTTCCGCTGCGAGTGCCCGGCTCGCCAGGGCGGGGTTGCAGGCGCCGAGGATGAGGTAGTCACCGACGGCGTCGGCGGCTTCCACCCCGAGCTTCGCCTCGAAGGTGGCCCGCACGTCGATCTCGGTGAGGATCCCGAACCCCTGCTCCTTCAGCGCTTCCCTGGTGCGGCGTACTGCCTCGTCCCAGGGCAGGGGGACGGCGATGGAGTGGGTGTACGTCATGGGAGGCTCCTTCGGATCGGCGGGAGTTCGGATCGGGCGGGAATTCGGATCAGGCAAGGGTGAGGAAGAGCTTCTCGAGCTCCTTCTTGTCGAGGCTGGTGTCCTCGCGGACGATGCACTGCTCGAGGCCGCTGGCGATCACGGCGAACCCCGCGCGGTCCAGGGCCTTCGAGACGGCTGCGAGCTGGGTGACGACGTCCTTGCAGTCCTTGCCTTCCTCGAGCATGCGGGTGACCGCGGCGAGCTGCCCCTGGGCACGCTTGAGGCGGTTGATGACGGGAGTCATTTCGGTCGGGTCGAGTTGCATGGTCTTCTCCAGAAGTCGGGGGTTACCTGATCAGCCTATACCCCCAAGGGTATTTTGACTACCCCGGGGGGTATAGGGAATACTCCGGGGGGTATACCTTTCCGATTCGACCGAGAGGCTCCCATGAGCACCCCTTCCCCCGTGAACCCCGCCGTCCCCGCCGCGTCGGAGGCGACGTCCCCGTCGGCCCTGAGGGAGTTGTCCCCCGGGACACTGCGTGAGTGGGTGGCCGAGCACGAGGATCTCGTGGTGATCGACGTGCGGTCCGCAGCGGAGTTCGAGTCCCTGCACATCCACGGCTCCTACAACGTGCCGTTGCCGCTCCTCTCGGAGCACACCGACGAGCTCGCCGCCCGCCTGGGCAGCCGGGTGGTGCTGGCCTGCCAGTCCGGTGTCCGTGCCGAGCAGGCACGCCAGAAGCTGGCCGCTTCGGGCATCGGCGCAGCCCACGTCCTGACGGGAGGGGTGCCCGGGTACGCCGCCGTCGGTGGTGATGTGGTGCGGGGTGGCGGCCGCTGGGACCTCGAGCGTCAGGTCCGCATGGCCGCCGGCTCGCTCGTCCTCGTCGGCCTGGCTGGCGGACGCTTCGTCTCCCCGAGGATCCGGACCCTGGCCGGGGTCATCGGTACCGGCCTGACCTTCTCGGCCGCGACGAACACCTGTGCGATGGGCCGCGCGCTGTCCGCGATGCCCTGGAACAGGGCGGCCCAGGAACCCACCCGCGAATCCGCGATCCTGACCCTGCCCACCGCCTACGCCGGCGTCGGGGATGCCGAGGCCCGCCGGCAGGCCGACGTGGCATGAGCGCGGTCCTGATCCTCGTCCTGGCCCTGTCGATCCTCATCGGCCTGTCCCTGGGCGTCCTCGGCGGCGGCGGGTCCATCCTGACCGTCCCGATCCTCGTCTACGTGGCGGGCTTCGAGGCGAAGGAGGCCATCGCCGCGTCCCTCTTCGTCGTCGGCGTCACCTCCGCGGTCAGCGTCATCAGCCACGCCCGGAGCGGGCGGGTGATGTGGCGGACGGGGCTGATCTTCGGTGCGGCCGGCATGGTCGGCGCGTTCATCGGTGGGCTCCTCGGCGGGTTCATCCCCGGGCAGATCCTGCTCATCGCCTTCGCCCTGATGATGGTCGCAACCTCGATCGCCATGATCCGCGGTCGCAGGAAGGCCGGCGCGGCGGCCCACGGTGCGGTCACCGACGGCGTCAGGCGCGAACTGCCCCTCGGCCGGGTCCTCCTCGACGGCGTGGTCGTCGGGCTGGTCACAGGGCTCGTCGGGGCGGGTGGCGGGTTCCTCGTCGTCCCTGCCCTGGCGCTGCTCGGTGGACTGCCGATGTCCGTTGCCGTCGGCACGTCACTGGTCGTGATCTCCATGAAGTCCTTCGCCGGCCTCGCCGGGTACCTCACGACGGTGCAGATCGACTGGCCGCTCACGGTGGCGGTCACCGCCGCCGCGATCGTCGGATCCCTGATCGGTGCACAACTCGCCGGTCGCATCCCCGAGACGGCCCTCCGCAAGGCCTTCGGCTGGTTCGTGCTGGCCATGGGTACCGTCGTCCTCATCCAGCAGCTCCCCGCGGACTCGCGCCTCGCCGTCGCCGCGGTCGTCGCCGGGATCGCCCTCGCGGCACTCGCCGCCTGCCGGTTCATCGTCCCGGCCTGTCCCCTCAACGCCCGGCGCCGGCCCCGGATGACGGCGTCGGCGCCGTGACACGCCCGCCCCGGCCCGCCGCCCCCGCCGGCTCCAGGAAGGATGCCACCATGGCCGAGACCACCATCGCCGCGACCAACGATCGCCGGCACCACGAGCAGGTCCTCGACGTCCGCGAGGACTCCGAGGTGGCGTCCGGCATGATTCCCGGCGCCCTGCACATCCCCATGGGCCGGCTCCAGGGCCGTCTGCCGGAACTCGACCGGGACACGCCGGTGATCGTCGTCTGCCGCAGCGGCAACCGTTCCGCCCGCGTCGCGGAGATCCTGAATGCCGCGGGATTCACCGCCGACACCATGGCCGGCGGCATGGCCGCCTGGACCGCTGCGGGCCTGTCGATCGATCAGGCCCGCCGCGCCTGAGGCGTCGGCCTCCCCATGAACCGGGTGCGTGCTCGGACCCGTCCCGTCCCGGGCCCGGTCACGCACCCCCTCCCGGCACTCCGACCAGCCGCACCGCCGCCCTTGCGGTATACCCCTTGCGGTATACCCCTGGGGGTATTACGCTGGAGGAGAGCCGGATACCCCAGGGGGTATCTATAGCCATTCGAACCGAAGGAGTACCCGATGCTGATCGAACGCATCTACGACGAGGACCTCGCCCAGGCCAGCTACCTGATCGGCTGCCAGGCCAACGGGACAGCGGTCGTGGTCGACGGCCGGCGCGACATCGCCGTCTACCAGGACCTCGCCGCGAAGAACAACATGAGGATCGTGGCCGTCACCGAGACCCACATCCACGCGGACTACCTCTCGGGCACCCGCGAACTGGCCGCGGCGACCGGAGCGGCGATCTACGTCTCCGGCGAGGGCGGACCGGACTGGCAGTACGCCTTCGAGGGCACGCGCCTGGTCGACGGCGACACGATCACCGTCGGCAACATCAGCATCCGGGCCCTCCACACTCCCGGGCACACCCCCGAGCACCTGTCCTTCCTCGTCATCGACGGCGCGTTCAGCGACCAGCCCGGCTACCTGCTCTCGGGCGACTTCGTGTTCTCCGGGGACCTCGGCCGCCCGGACCTGCTGGACGAGGCCGCCGGGGGCGTCGACACCCGCTTCGAGGGAGCGAAGCAGCTGTTCCGGAGCCTGCAGGAGAAGTTCCTGACCCTGCCCGACTACGTGCAGGTCCACCCCGCCCACGGCGCCGGCAGCGCCTGCGGCAAGGCCCTGGGCGCGATCCCGTCCTCCACCGTCGGCTACGAGCGGCTCTACTCCTGGTGGGGCCCCTACCTCGCCGCGAACGACGAGCAGGGCTTCATCGACGAACTCCTCGACGGCCAGCCCGACGCCCACGCCTACTTCGGGCGGATGAAGCGCGAGAACCGGGACGGCCCCGCGATCATGGGAGAGCGCGCACCGCTGACCGAACTCGACACCGACCGGGTCGCCGCCGGCCTCGCCGCCGACACCCTGACGTTCATCGACGCCCGCACCGCCGACCAGGTGCACACCGGGACCGTCCAGAGGTCCCTGAACATCCCCGCGAACGCCGCGATCGCCACCTACGGGGCGTGGGTCGTGAACCCCGAAACCGACACGAACCCGCTGGTCCTGCTCGCCTCCGGCCAGGACCAGGCCCAGCAGATCCGCGACCACCTGGTCCGCGTCGGCATCGACGACATCGCCGGATACGTCACCAGCCTCCACGGGCTGCCCCTCACCACGCCGACGCTGATCCGCCCGGCGGACCTCGCCGACGCCGATCCGGCGATGATCCTCGACGTCCGGAACCGCACCGAACACACCACCGGGCACATCCCCGGAGCCCACCAGCTCAACGGCGGACGCGTCATGTGGCACCTCGACGAACTCCCCACCACCGGCACCATCGTCACCTACTGCCAGAGCGGACTCAGGAACTCCGTCGCCGCCAGCGCCCTCCGCCGCGCCGGCTACGACATCGCCGAACTCGACGGCAGCTACAACGCCTGGACCGCATCCCAGCAGGCACGGGAGATTACGGCCGCCCGCTGATCCCTGCCAGGACGGGCCCGTCAGTTCCTGACGGGCCCGTCCTGGTACCCGGCGTCGCGTGGAGGCAGGAAGGGCGCCCCTGGCCACCGGTCATCCGGACAGCTCCATCGTTTCCTCCCGGTGGTCCACCCCGTGAGTGTTACCCGGCATGTCCGCGGAGAACTGCGCAGGCTACGAATAGTTGCCTAAGCTACTCGAATGGACGAACCCACCCGACCGGACCCTGCCTACCTGGCGTCGATCGACGAGCGGACGCGACGGCTCCTCGCCGACGCGGTCCCGGATGTGTCCCCCTTCGAGGGCGCGCCCGCCGACCTCGCCGACGCGGTCGAGCAGGGCGTGGACGCCGTCGGCGAGCGCCTGCGGCACGTCGTCCAGCACCTGCACAAGCATCCGGAGACCGCGTTCAAGGAGCACCGCAGCGCGATGCTCCTGCATCAGGAGATCACCCGCCACGGTGTCGAGGCGCGACTGGGGGAGTACGGCGTCGAGACGTCGGTGCGTGCGGAGGCGGGCGGTGCCGACCGGGGACCCACGATCGCGATCCTCGCCGAGTACGACGCCCTCCCCGAGATCGGCCACGCCTGCGGCCACAACGTGATCGCCGCGGCGGGCCTCGGCGCCTTCCTGGCCCTGGCCGCGCACGCGGACCGGCTGCCGGGCCGCGTCGTGTTCCTCGGTACACCCGCCGAGGAAGGACACTCCGGCAAGGAGGTCATGGCGCGCCACGGGGCGTTCGACGACGTCGACGCCGCCATCATGGTGCACCCGTACGGCTACGACCTCGCCGACCAGGTCTGGCTCGGACGCCGCCTGCTGACCCTCACGTTCACCGGCATCGAGGCGCACGCATCCGCGCAGCCCTTCATGGGCCGGAACGCGCTCGACGCCGCGAGCCTCGCCTACCAGGGCATCGGGCTGCTGCGGCAGCAGCTGCCGCCGTCGGACCGCGTGCACGCGAACATCACGGCCGGCGGCGAGAGCCCGAACATCATCCCCGGCCGTGCCGTGATGAAGCTCTACGCGCGCTCGCAGCAGCCCGCGACCCTGCGGGACCTCAGCGCCCGGCTCGAGGACGTGGCCCGCGGCGCCGCCCTGATGACGGGCACGGCCGTGGAACTGCAGTGGGACGAGCACCCGCCGTCGCTCCCGATCCGCACCAACAGTGCGCTCACCGGCCGGTGGGTGGCGGCGCAGCAGCGGCGCGGACGCTCCCCGTTACCGCTCGGCGTGGTCTCGGAGACCCTCGCGGCATCGACCGACTTCGGGAACGTGAGCTTCCGCGTGCCCGGGATCCACCCGCTGATCCGCATCGCGGAGCCCTCCACCGCCCTGCACACGCGGGGCTTCGCCGCCGCCGCCGCGAGCGGGGCCGCGGAGCAGGGGGCGCTCGACGGCGCCGTCGGCCTGGCGCTCACGGCGCTGGACTACCTCACCGACGCGTCCCTGCAGGCGGCCGTGCACGAGGAGTTCGAAGCCCAGGGCGGCGCGATCGACGTGCCCGGCTACTTCGCCTGACCCGGCACCACCGGGTCCGGCCCCACGCACCACCCGACGCACGAACCGCCAAGGAGAACGCATGTCATCGAGTGTCGCGACCCGCCCCGGTCTGACGGACCGGTTCCTCACGGGCGTGGAGAGGGTCGGCAACAGGTTGCCCGATCCGTTCATGCTCTTCCTGATCCTCTTCGGGATCACGGCCGTGGTCACCACGGGCATGGCGCTCGGCAACGTGACCGTGCAGGTGCCCGGCGCCGCGGAGGTGACGGTCATCAAGGGCCTCTTCACGGCGGAGGGCCTCACCTGGCTGACCGAGAACATCGGCGCGAACTACCTCGGCTTCCCGCCGCTGGCCACGGTGCTGCCCATCCTCCTGGCGGTCGGTGTGGCGGAGAAGTCCGGTCTGCTCGGCGCGCTCATCCGCCGTGTCTTCGGCTCCGCCCCGCGCTGGGCCCTGCCCTACGCGGTGGGCCTCGTGGGCGTCGTCGGGTCGGTCATGTCGGATTCCGCGTTCGTCATCATCCCGCCGCTCGCGGCCCTCGTCTTCAAGGCCGCCGGACGCCACCCCGTGGCCGGACTGCTCGGCGGCTTCGCGGCCGCAGGAGCCGGCTACTCCACCAACCTGCTCGTCACGAGCCTCGACGCCCTGTTCGCCGGCATCACGACGGCGGTCACCGAGAACCTGCCCGACCCCGGCTCGCCCGTCACGCCGCTGTCCAACTACTACTTCAACATCGTGTCCTCGGTGGTCCTGATCCTGCTCGCCGGGTTCATCATCGACAAGGTGCTGGAGCCACGGCTCGCCCGCCAGAACGTTCCCGTCGACGAGCTCGTCGAGGACGGCGGGCACGCCGCACCCGTGAGCCTGAAGACCGAGCTGGAGCCGCGGGAGGCCCGCGGCCTGCGCTGGGCGCTGATCGCAGGCGGCGTCGTCGCCCTGGTGATCCTCGCCGCGGTGGTCGTCCCGGATTCGCCCTGGCGCAACGAGGCCGGTGGCTTCCTGCCGCGCTCGCCCCTGCTGAGCTCGATCGTCTTCATCGTGTTCCTGCTCTTCACGATCCCGGGGCTCGTCTACGGGCGGGTGGTCGGCACGATCACCACCGGACGCGACGTCCCCCGGGTCATGGGCGAGGCCATCAAGGACATGGCGGGCTTCCTGGTGCTCGCGTTCATCCTCGGTCAGTTCATCGCCCTGTTCAACTGGTCCGGCATCGGCTCCTGGATCGCCGTCGCCGGCGCATCGGGCCTGGAGGCGATCGGCCTCACCGGCTACCCCGCGGTCCTCGCGTTCATCCTGCTGGCGTCCGTCCTGAACCTGTTCATCATCTCCGGGTCCTCGATGTGGACGCTCATGGCCTCCGTCTTCGTCCCGCTCTTCGCACTGCTCGGCTACGAACCGGCGTTCATCCAGGGAGCGTTCCGCGTGGGCGACTCGGCCACCCAGGTCATCACCCCCTTGAACCCCTACATGATCGTGCTGCTGACCATGCTGCGGAGGTACGAGCCGGACGCCGGACTCGGCACCCTGATGGCGCGGATGCTCCCCTTCGTGGTGCCCTTCTGGCTCGCCTGGGTGGCCATCCTCACGGTGTTCTACGCCCTCGACCTGCCGATGGGGCCCGGCAACGGCATCTTCATCGGGCAGTAGCCGCCGCGGCGTCCCGGCGACCGATGCCCCGGAATAGTTGCCCGGGCATACGGGTTACCCCACCAGACCCACCCGCCTCGACGGAAGGACCCCCATGACCACGGTGTACGCCCTGCACGAGAACCCCGAGTGGTTCCCTCCCTTCGCCCGCGCGTTCGAGGCCGAGGGTGTCGAGGTGGTGGAATGGCTGCTCACGGACGGCGTGCTGGACCTCGATGCCGTGCCGCCGGAGGGCATCTTCTGGTCGCGCATCAGCGCCTCCGCCCACACACGCGATCACGGCCTCTCGAAGGACTACGCGCGGTCCGTCCTCGCCTGGCTCGAGGCGCACGGGCGCCGCACGGTCAACGGCCGCCGCGTCCTGGAACTCGAGATGAGCAAGGTGGACCAGCTGACCGCCCTGAAGGCCGCCGGCATCGACACCCCGCGCACGGTCGCCGCCGTCGGCCGCGACCGCATCCTCGAGGCCGCACAGGGCTTCACGGCACCGTTCATCGTCAAGCACAACCAGGGCGGCAAGGGCCTCGGGGTGCGGAAATTCGACTCCCACGAGGGGCTCGCCGAGTACGTCGGGTCGAGCGCGTTCGAGGAACCGCAGGACGGCATCACGCTCGTGCAGGAGTACATCCAGGCCGCCGAACCCTTCATCACCCGGGCGGAGATCGTGGGCGGGAAATTCGTCTACGCGATCCAGGCGGACACAGCGCGCGGCGGTTTCCAGTTGTGCCCCGCGGACGCCTGTGCGATCGACCCGGTGACCGGCAGGCCCATCATGCCCCCGGGAGCCACTATCGCCCCCGAGCCCGGCCAGCAGCTCTTCAGCCTCCGTGAAGGGTTCGACCACCCCGTGATCGCCCAGTTCGAGGACTTCGCGCGGCGCACCGGCCTGGAGGTCTGCGGCATCGAGTTCATCGAGACCGAGGACGGGCGCGTCCTCACCTACGACGTCAACACCAACACGAACTACAACGCCGCCGTGGAGGCGGTGGCCCCGAAGTCCGCGCCCCGCGAACTGGTCCGGTACCTCGCCACGCTCGGCTGACGCCGTCGGCCGCCGCCGAGGAGGCGGAAAAGACCGCCCACGACGCCGTCGGACGGTCGTTTCGGCCCTCTGGGAGGACCGGGGCGGCCCGCTGCGATAGCGTGCTGGCAGGCCCCCGACGATCCGCGGGGGCCGCGGCCCCACCCGGAAGGATGCAGGGATGTCCCGATTCACGAATGACGGCAAGGTCAAACCCGAGACGCTCCCGAGCACGCTCCAGCGCTCCGACGAGAAGGCGCAGGACACGTTCGCCGCAACCCTCGACGCCGCGGAGGAGCAGTACGGCGACGGCGAGCGGGCCCACCGCACGGCCTTCGCCTCCCTGAAGCACGGCTTCGAGAAGGTGGGCGACCACTGGGAGCCGAAGGAGGAGAAGGGCCCCTCGGACGAGCAGGCCGCCGGCAGCCGTGCGGACGGAGGGCAGACCGCCGGCGGGGTGGACGCGAACTCGTCCAAGGAGCACCTCTACGCCCTGGCCAGGAAGCTCGACGTGCCGGGCCGATCCACCATGTCGAAGGCCGAACTCGTGGACGCCCTCCAGAAGGCGAACGATCGCGAGACACGCAAGGCCCGCGAGGGCTGACCATTACGCAACGAAAGTATTTCCTAATTGCGAGGGGCTTAGGTTAGCCTTACTTCTGTCCCGCCCCCGGCCACTCCAGGCCACAGAAGTCAAGGAACCCCATGGCCCCCACACGCCTGCACGGCCTCGTCGCTGCTGCCGCGATCGCCGTCCTGTCCCTCTCCGCCTGCTCCACCGGTCCGGCCGACGGCGGATCCGGCGCGGCGGACAGCGCCACCGCATCCGCCGATGGCGGGGGATTCCCGGTGACCCTCGAGCACGCCTTCGGCGAGACCACGCTGACCGAGAAGCCCGAGCGCGTGGCGACGGTGTCCTGGGTGAACGCGGACGTGTCCCTGGCGCTCGGCGTCGTCCCCGTGGGGATGCCCGCCGACACCTACGGCGGCAACGAGAACCAGTCCACCCCGTGGAAGGATGCCCGGCTCGAGGAACTCGACGCCGCCATCGGCACCGGGGACGCCCCCGTGCAGTACTCCGAGACCGACGGCATCGCCTTCGACGACATCGCCGCCACGACCCCCGACGTCATCCTCGCCGCGTACTCCGGGCTCTCCCGGGAGGATTACGACACCCTGAGCAAGATCGCCCCGGTCGTCGCCTACCCTGACGTTCCCTACGGCACCGCGTGGCAGGACTCCACGCGCATCATCGGCGAGGCGCTGGGCCTGTCCGACGACGCCGAGCAGCTCGTGGCCGACACGGAGCGGACCATCGCGGACGCCGCCGCCGAGTACCCGCAGCTGGAGGGCCGGACCTTCATCTACGGCAACCTCGAGCCGGCCAGTGCCGACGGCGTCAGCATCTACACGGCCAACGACAACCGCCCGCGCTTCCTGACCGAGCTCGGCATGGTCCAGGCCGACGTCGTCACCGAGAACACGAAGGACTCCACGGAATTCTTCATCCCGTGGTCGGCCGAGCGCGCCAACGAGCTGGACTCGGACGTCTTCGTGACCTGGGTCGCGGACGAGGCGACCAGGGAGGCCATCTCCGCCGATCCGCTGCTGCAGCAGATCCCCGCGGTCGAGAGCGGGGCGCTGGTGGCGGACAGCGACAACACGCTGACGCTGTCCGTCTCGGCGGCCAACCCGCTGAGCCTGCCCTGGGCGCTCGACCGCTTCCTGCCCATGCTCGGAGAGGCTGCCGACAAGGCCTGAGCGGCGCCGCACCCGACGCGTCGATTGCCCTCGGGCTGTATCTGGGCTGGAATGGGAAGCGAACCCCATCTCGTCCACTGAAGGGAACCCCCGATGGCTCAGGCCGAAATCACGAAACTCCAGGCCGCGACGGCCTGGGACAGCAAGGGCAAGAAGCTCGGCGATGTCAACGACGTGCACCTCGAGAAGGAATCGGGTATCCCCGCCTGGGTCACGGTGTCACTCGGCCTGCTCAACTCGCGCAAGCACTACGTGCCCCTGGCGAACTCGCGCTTCGAGGGCGACGACCTCCACCTCGCCTGGACGAAGAAGGAGATCTCCGACGCGCCCAGCGCCAACAGCAGCACCGAGCTCTCCCCGGAGGAGGAGACGGCCCTGATCGACCACTACGGGCTGCGCGACGGCGCCGAGGCCTGACCACCGCTCCTGCACCACGAAGCCCCCGTCCACCGGACGGGGGCTTCGTGGTGCAGGGCCGCTCAGGTCAGATTGAACAGCCCGATGATGTTGCCGACGATGAACAGCAGGACCAGGAGCACGACGACGGCGATGACGCCGATCCAGAGCCCGGTGACGCCCTTGGACTGGGTCTTGTTCTCGATGGTCGGCTGCTGCCAGGTGGTGCTGGCTTCTCCGGGAGGTGTCTCGCCCGGGGGGACGCCGCCACCGGGCTCGAGTCCCGTCAGGTTCATCTCCTCCGGGTCGGGGTTTCCCGCATTCGAGGGATCGGGGTTCTTTCGTTCGCTCATGCTGTCCTCCGCGTAGTCGGCCGGGTGCTTCCCTCCCACCCTACGCACAGGTTCATCAGTCTGCTTACTGATGCGTCCGGCAGCCCACGCTTGCGCTCACCGGCCGTCTCGGTCGGTGCTGCCGCCTACGGGTTCGATGCGCTAGCCGGCCGTGCCGTGGCCGGCTCCGCCGTCCTCTCCTGTGATGCCCTCCGCCGGACGGGCGGGTGTCTCCGCGGGGGGCGAGGCCTGCTCCCCGGGAGTCCAGGACATGCTGATGTTCACGCCGTCCTCGGTGTCCTCCACGAAGAGCTGGAGCTCCTCGCCGATCAGGGCCTCGTCGTGCACGGTGTCTCCGGCCTCACGCGCCAGGTCCGTCAGGCGGCTGATGGCCACCGCCATGGCGCGCCCCCAGTCATGGGGGTGCTTGCTCGTGGATTCCTCGGTCACAGTGAATTTCTTGTCGGTCATCGCCCCGCCGTCCTGCCGCTCGTGAAGAACCAAGCGCCCTTGCAATATGGATGGCTGCAACAGTAGCAGGGCCGCACGAGACGTCCGGGCGGGTGGCCGACCGGGCGTCGGTGGGCCGTCCAGGAAATTCCGGGGGTGGTACCGGCTAGCGTTCCTCCTGCCACGGTCTAGCAGCAGGCCTCGGTCTCCTGACCATCATCGGACCTCCATGACAGAACCATCCACCGTTCCCGATATCACCGGTGCAGCCGATGGCCCGGCACTCCACGCCCTGCCGACCCTGCCGACCCTGCCGACCCTGCCGACCCTGCCGACCCTGCCGACCCTGCCGACCCTGCCGACCCTGCCGACCGTCGCCGACGGCCCGGACGCGGCCGTCGTCGTGCCTCCCACGAAGCGGGAGCGCGAAGCGCACTGGATGGAGGACGCCGCGGCGTTCGACGTCGGCACCGCGTCCGTGGCCGATCTCCGCGGCCTCGCGAACAGGATGTTCCGCCTGCTCGACGCCGCCTTCCCGCCCGACCAGGCCGGCGAACGGTACGCGGCGGCGGTCGGCGAGATCGAGCGCCGGGCCCGCCGGGTCGCCGCCCACCCGGACGCCACGATCTCCCGGGGGGTTGTCAAGGACTCGGCGTTCGGGTCGCGGTTCGAACTGTTCGTGGACGGCGGCCTCGCCGCCTATCTCGAGTACTCGATGCACGGAGGGCAACTGACCCTGCGGGCGCTGGTCGGGATGCCGGGTTACGAGCAGCGCGGCCTGGGCCGCGTGCTGATGCGGCGTGCGGTCCTCAGCGCACACAAGCGCCGGCTGGACCTCGTCCCCGGATGCGAGGCGGTCCGGCTCTTCCTGCAGGAGAATCCGCAGTACCGGACGCTGGCCCGCACCTCCTGACCCGGCGTTCCCGGCCCCGTGGGTACGGCGGCGGGAACGGGCCGTGTGGACTGTCCGGCGGCGGGTAGGCCGCGATATCAGCTGTGGAGGCCGGCCCTGGCCGCCTGTCCGATGATCGCGCTGTACGTGGGGTAGGCGAACTTCACCCGGGCCAGCGTCGCGAGGTCGGTGCCCGCTGCCATGGCGGCGGCCACGGCGGTGATGACCTCGACGGCGTTCTCGCCCACCGCGTGTGCGCCGAGGATCAATTCGCGGCGCCGGTCGATCACGAGTTTGAGGAAGCCCTGCTCGCGGTCGTCGATGATGGGCCGTTCGACGGCGGCGTAGGGCACGGTGACGGCGTGGCATTCCGCGTCGCGTTCCCTCGCCTGGGCCTCCGTCAGCCCCACGCCCGCGTAATCGGGGTCGGTGAAGCCGCCCTCGGGCAGGAGGTGGTGCGGTGTGGTCCGCATGGCGCCCATCACGGCGTTCTCGGCCGCGGTCTCACCCTCGAAGACGGCCGCCTGCACCAGCATGCTGGTGCCGTTCGCGTCGCCCGCCACGAAGATGTGCGGCACGTTGGACCGCAGATAGTTGTCCACCGGGATGAAGGAGCGCGTGGTCCGGACGCCCGCCGCGTCGAGGCCCAGCCCGGCGAGGTTCGCGGGCCACCCGGCCGCCATGACGACGGCATCCACGGTGACGGACTCCGGTTCCTCGTCGCGCTGCCAGGTGAGCGTGAGGCCGCCGTCGCCCCGGCGGATGCCGTCGACACCGCTGATGCCTGCCTCCACCCGGATACCCCTGCCGCGGAAGCTGGCGGTGACGACCTCCGCGACGTCCTCGTCCTCCGTCATCAGGATGCGCGGTGCGACGTCGAGGAGGAGGACCTCCGAGCCCATGGCGTCGAAGATGGTGGTCATCTGGGCTCCTGTGTGTCCGCCGCCGATGATGGCGACGGTGCCGGGCAGGCTCGGGAGGTCCAGGACCTCGTGCGGCAGGACGGCGAGCTCCGCGCCCTCGATGGGCAGGCGGCGGCCGCTGCCGCCGATGCACAGGATGATCGCACCGGCCGTGATCTCCCGGCCGTCCACGACGACGGTGTGCTCGCCCGTGAGTTCGGCGTCGCCCTCGATGAGGTCGATGGCGAGGCGTTCCATCGTGGCTCCGTAACCCTTGGCATCGAGCACCCGCGCCACCGTGGCGCGCACCCGCTGCACCGTCCTGTCCCAGTCCACGGAGGGTTCGGCGACGACGATCCCGTAGTCGTAGGCCGTGCGGACCTCGCGGAACAGCCGTGCGGTCTTGGCGAGCACCCGGGTGGGGACGCACCCCGAGTTCACGCACGTCCCGCCGAGCGCGGAGCGTTCGACGACGGCGGTGCGCGCCCCGAGTTCGGCCGCGCGCGTGGCGGCCGCCATGCCGGCGGGCCCACCGCCGATGACGAGGACATCGAACGTGTGGTCCATGGAGTGCTCCTTGAGATCGTCCGGGGTGGCTCGTCCCATCCTCCACCGGATGCCGTCCGGGCGACAATGGATCACCGCAGCCTCCGCGGTGGGGGCCGAGCCGGCCCGTGGCGCCTAGGATCGGATGCGGGACCGACAGGAACGGATGCAGATGATCGGGGACGCTGGGGAGCAGGCCCGCTACACGCTCACGGACGACGGCGACTTCCTGCGCATCGAATGGGCGGCGGGGATCACGATCGGCGCCGATGACGTGCGCTCGACGACGGCCGCCGTGACTGCGGCGTCGCCGCAGGGCAGGCGCCCGCTCCTGGTGAACATCGGGCTGGTCGACGGGCTCACCCCGGAGGCCCGGCGCCTGCTCATCGAGGACACCTGCTCCCTGCGGACGGGTGTGGTGGGGGTCGACGAGGTGGGCAGGGTCCTCACGGCCTTCAACTACCGGTCGGCCACGCCGAGCCGGTACTTCACCCAGGAGTCGGCGGCCGTCGCCTGGCTGATCGGCGAGCGGACAGCATAGGGTACGTCCGGGTCCGACGGGGCAGATACCGGGTGGCACCCGCGCGCCCGCGATCGGCCGTACCGTTGGAACAGTGAGAAACCATCGGCACGCCCATGACGCGCTCACCTCCAGCCGATCCCGCCTCGCCGATCCGCGCCGGACGACACCCACCGGACTCACCGCCCGCAACTCTGCGAGCCGTGTCCCCCATTCCTCAGAAGGAACCTCATGAAGACCGTCAAGTCCTATGCTGCACCGTCCGCCACGGACCCGCTCATCCCGACGACCATCGAGCGCCGCGACGTCGGCGCGAAGGACGTCCTCATCAAGATCGCCTACGCCGGGATCTGCCATTCGGACATCCACACGGTACGCGGCGAGTGGGGGCCCCAGCAGTACCCGCTGACCGTCGGCCACGAGATCGTGGGCGTCGTCGAGGAAGCCGGCAGTGGGGCGACCCGTCACAAGGTCGGCGACCGCGTGGGGGTCGGCTGCATGGTGAATTCCTGCCGCGAGTGCGCGAACTGCCTGGAGGGTGAGGAGCAGTACTGCCTCAACGGCAACATCGGGACCTACGGGGCCGTGGACCGCGACGGTTCGATCACGCAGGGCGGCTACTCGACGCACATCGTGGTCGACGAGGACTTCGTCCTCACCGTGCCCGAGAGCATCCCCTACGAGGCGGCCGCCCCCCTGCTCTGCGCGGGTATCACCACCTACTCGCCGCTGTCCCACTGGAACGCGGGCCCGGGCAAGAAGGTCGCGGTCGTCGGCATGGGTGGGCTCGGGCACATGGCCGTCAAGATCGCCTCGGCGATGGGCGCCGAGGTCACCGTGCTCTCGCAGAGCCTCAGCAAGCAGGAGGACGGCAAGCGCTTCGGCGCCGAGCACTACTACGCCACGAGCGACCCGGACACGTTCAAGCAGCTCGCGAACACCTTCGACCTCATCATCAACACCGTGAGCGCCAAGATCGACCTGGACGCGCACCTCGGGCTGCTCGGCCTGAACGGGACCATGGTCAACGTCGGCGCCCCCGCCGACGCCCTTCCGCTGCATGTGTTCACGCTGTTCAACCAGCGGCGCTCCTTCGCGGGATCGGGCATCGGTGGCATCCGCGAGACGCAGGAGATGCTCGACTTCTGCGCCGAGCACGGCATCGCACCCGAGATCGAACTGATCTCCGCCGACGCCATCAACGAGGCCTACGAGCGCGTCCTGTCCTCCGACGTCCGCTACCGCTTCGTGATCGACACGGCCACCCTCGGGTAGTCGGCACCTTCGGCGGTCGGTCCCGGCCCTCGGCCGGAGCCGATCGCCGTGCTCCCGCCCTCGGGCTCGTCCGTGGGCGTGGGAGCGGGCAGGATGGAAAAGTAGCAAGTACACTGTGCAACGGCGGCGCCTTTCCGGCCGCCCCTGCGAGGTCCGGTCTCGACCGCGGGACGCAGGATTCCGGCACGGGATGGGATGGACGAGGGGCGGATGCGGACGGTCGCTGGGGGGCTGACACGGATGTCTCCCGTCGCGGTGCATGCGGTCTTCGCCGCGATGCTCGTGGTCGCCGCCCTCTTCGGACGCTTCACGACCTTCGAATCCTCCAGCCTCGCGCTGGTCTGGCCCGCGGCGGGGATCAACTTCCTCTGGGGGCTGTGGGCCTCACGTACCCGGCGCGATCTCGCCGTCGCCCTCGTCGTCACCGTGCCGCTCCTGGCCGGCGTGAACCTGATCACCGGCCTCAGCGCCCCTTTGGCCTTCGCGGTCGCGTTCGGGAGCGTCGCACAGACCGCGGTGGCCGTCTACTTCTTCCGGCGCCTGGTGCCGTCCGTCTGCGTGCGGACCGTGGGGGACTATCTTCGCCTCGGACTGGTGGCGCTCGGGGCATGTTCCATCGGCGCCCTCTTCATCGTCCTCGGCGTCGCGCTCGAGGGTGGCTCCGATCCGTTCGCGTCCTTCATCCCGTGGCTGGTCCGCCATGCGGTGTCGCTGACGGCGATCGGATCCCTCGGTATCGTCGCCGCAGCGAGCATCGCGGCCCTCGCCCGCGGTGAGGTCCCGCCACCGCTCGCCGTCGCCCGGCGCGCCGAATACGCACTCCTCGTCGTGGTGTCCGTGCTGGTCTACGTCATCACCTTCGGTGCGGGTTCCGCCCTGCCCATCGCCTACACCACCATCCCCGCGCACATGTGGGCCGGTCTCCGGCTGCGCCCCGGGTGGGCCATGCTGCATGCACTGGTGAGCGGGGGGTTCCTCGTCTTCTTCACCCTGGCCGGACTCGGTCCGTTCCAGGACCTCGCGCCGGTCGTGGGTGCCTACGTGGCACAGTCCTTCATGTTCATCGCCTTCTCGCTCTCCGCCGTCCTGGCGCTCAGCATGGACGAGCGCCGCCGCCTGATCGACCGCCTGTACCGCGCCACCGACGAGGCGAAGGCCGCGGCGGACCTGCGCGACCTCGTGATCGGTCGCATGAACGACGGCGTGCTCGTCGCGGGACCGGACCGCCGCCTGATCTTCCAGAACGCCGTGAGCGAGCGGTGGCTCGGGTCGGGGACGGCGCGACCCGGTGAGGTGTGGCGGCGCGACTACCAGGTCACCCGGCCCGATGGGGTGCAGCTGGAGGAGGAAGACAACCCGCTGACCCTGGCCCTCCAGGGATCGGTGACGGAGCGGATGGACCTGGACCTCGTCCATGGGTCCGGCGAGCTCGTGCACCTCTCCGTCGACGCGATGCCGCTGCCCGGCCGGCGCGGGGCGCTCGTGGTGATGCGGAACGTCACCGACGAGCGGGCGCACCAGCGGGACCTCGGCCGCTTCGCGTCCGTCGTCGCCCACGACCTCCTGACACCCCTGACGGTCTTCGACGGCTGGCTCGAGATGCTCGAGGACCCCGACCTGCCGCCCTCCGAGCGGCAGGCGAGCATCGAACGCCTGCAGCAGGCGAGCCTCCGCATGCGGAACCTCATCCGCAACCTCCTCGCCTACAGCCTGGCGAAGGAGGAGCGGATGACCGCCTCGAGGATCGACGTCGGCCGTGTCGTCGAGGGCATCATCGATCTGCGGACCGCGCTGCCCGGGACGCACCTGCCCGACGTGCGCTTCGACGTCCACGCGCCGCACCCGGTGTATGCCGACGAGCGGCTCTTCCTGCAGCTCATGGAGAACCTCGTGGGCAATGCCATGAAGTACGGGCGGACCGACGGCTCGGCCGAGGTGGCGGTCCGCACCTCGATGGACGTCTCGAGCGGCAGGACCGAGATCCGGGTGCGCGACAACGGCATCGGCATCCCGGGCGCGGACCTGGAGCGCGTGTTCGAGGAATTCCACCGGTCCGAGAACGGGCTGAATCAGGCCACAGGCACCGGCCTGGGACTGGCCATCTGCCGGCGGATCGCCGAAGGCCACGGCGGGTCGATCAGGGTCCGCAACGTCGAGGGGGGCGGCGCCGAATTCACGGTCAGTCTTCCCGGAGTGCCGGACCAGCTGCCCGAGGGCGTCCCGCTGGTCGCCGGCACCGAGGCGCCGCGGGTCCGCACGCCCTGAGCCCTCCCGCTCAGGCGCCCGAGCGGGGGTGCAGCTTCGGGGAGCCGCTGCGGCCGGCGCCGCGGCGGAGCCCGGCCAGGACCTCCGCCAGGGCGTCCCTCGAGGAGTGGCGCGGCTCCCAGCCCAGTTCGGTGCGTGCACGCGTGGTGTCCATGACGGGACTCCCGGCGGCCATGTCGATCCAGCCCGGATCCGTGCGCTGGACGCCGAGCGCCCAGCTCGCGCCGACGAGCGCGCGGAGCACCCGGACGGGCAGGCCGATGACACGCCGTGCGCCCAGCAGGTCGGCGACGCGTTCGGGGGTGAGTTCCGGCTCGGCGGCGATGTTGAAGGCGCCGGAGGCACGCTGCACCACCACGCGCCAGTAGGCATCGGCCACGTCCTCCGCATGCACGGCCTGGAAGATGAAGGAGCCGGGGACGGGCAGCAGCGGCAGCGGCAGGCCGCCGAGCACGATCTTCGGCACGAGCGGCCCCAGGAAGTACCGGCCGATCTCGCTCCCCGCCTGGCCCTGGAAGATCAGCGCGGGCCGCAGCCGCGCCACCGCGATGTCGGGGTTGTCCCGCTCGAACACGTCCAGCAGCCTCTCCTGCTCGGCCTTGTGCCGGCTGTAGTGGGAGGAGCGGATGCCGCCGGTCGGCCAGGACTCGTCCCTGCGGGGGGTCTTGTCCGAGGGGGAATAGGCGCCGACGGAGGACGCACAGACCACCTGGCGTACGCCCGCCGCGGCGGCCGCCTGCAGCACATGAGCGGTACCGGTGACGTTGGTCCGGTGCATGGCCTCCTCGTCCCGGTTGGGCTGGATGGCCCAGGCGAGGTGTACGACGGCGTCCACGCCGGAGAGCGCCGCCGTCAGGGCATCCCGGCCCTCGTCGGTCCCGATGTCGAGGGCGTGCCAGTCGACGCCCGCGTAGGGGAGGCGGTCCGTGGCGGGGATGGTCCGTGCCACCGCGATGATCGAGAGGGCCTCCGGGGGATCGGCCGTGGCGGCGCCCTGCCGCGGGGTCGCCTCCCGTTCCTCGGCGGCGCGGTGGAGTCGGGACAGAACCGCGGTGCCGACATTTCCGGTGGCGCCGATGACTGCGATGCGCATTGCTGCTCCTGGGCTGGGGGTCGCGGGGCGCCGGCGTGTGCCGGTCGGAACTGGACTACTAAGTAAGCTTATGGTGCAGTTGGAGTAGCCGCATAGCACCAAGCATGCACCGCCCCCACGCAGGGGCCAGCCCGGGAGGTTTTCATGAGCAGTAGCAGCAGGGTCACCGGTGACCCGAAGAGCGAGGCAGGGCAGAAGGCCCAGAACGCGCCCGACCCGAACGATCCCCGCAAGCCGGACGATCCCAAGGACGTCAAGAAGCCGGCCTGGAAGTACGTCTTCAAGCGCTCCGTCAGCGAGTTCGGCAAGGACCAGTGCACCGACCTCGCCGCGGCGCTGACGTACTACGCCGTCCTCGCGATCTTCCCCGGCATCATCGCCCTCCTGTCCCTCCTCGGACTCTTCGGGCAGGCGCAGGCCACCACCGACCAGGTCATGGGGATCCTCGGCGAATTCGCCCCCCAGCAGACGCTCGACACCATCCAGCCGATCATCGAGAACCTGGCCTCCAACCAGGCCGCCGGCCTGACGTTCGTCATCGGTCTCCTCGGCGCCATCTGGTCGGCGTCCGGCTACGTCAACGCGTTCTCCCGTGCCATGAACCGCGTCTACGAGGTCGAGGAGGGCAGGGGTTTCCTCAAGCTCCGCCCCCAGATGCTGCTCATCACCATCGTCGTCCTCGTCCTCATCGTGCTCATGGGCCTCATGCTCGTGCTCTCGGGCCCCGTGGCCGAGGCCGTCGGCAACACCATCGGTCTGGGCAGTACCGCCGTGACCATCTGGAACATCGCCAAGTGGCCCGTCATGGTCCTCTTCGCCGTCCTGATGATCGCCGTCCTGTACTACGGCTCGCCGAACATCAAGCAGCCCAAGTTCCGCTGGATGAGCCTCGGCGGGTTCATCGCCCTGCTCGTCCTCGCGATCACCACCGCCGGGTTCTCCCTGTACGTCTCGCGCTTCGGCAGCTACGAGGCGACCTACGGGGCCATCGCCGGCGTGATCGTCCTGCTGCTGTGGATCTGGCTCGCCAACATCTCGCTGCTGTTCGGCGTCGAGTTCGACGCCGAGATGGAACGCGCCCGCCAGCTGCAGGGCGGGATCGAGGCGGAGGAGACCATCCAGCTCCCCCCGCGCGACACCAAGGCCGCCGAGAAGAAGAGCGAGAAGCACCTCAAGCTCGTCAACGAGGGCCGCGAACTCCGCGAGAAGTACTCGCGGGAGTCCGCCCGGCGGTAGTCCGACTGCTGCGCCCGCGGGAGGCCCGGTCGTTCCCACGGCCGGGCCTCCCGCATGTCCGCCGTCCTAGACTGGCAGCATGACCGACACACAGCAGGCCGAGCCGTCCGAGCACAGCACCAAGGGGGCCTACGTGACCTCCGGCGAGGAGTTCACGCGCGACACCCAGTACATCGAGACGCGGATCACGCGCGACGCCACCGACGGTTACCCCGTCGAGGCCGGCCGGTACCGGCTCGTCGCGGCCCGCGCCTGCCCCTGGGCCAACCGCGCCATCATCGTCCGGAGGCTCCTCGGGCTGGAGGATGCCATCTCGCTGGGCACCCCCGGCCCCACGCACGACAGCCGGTCCTGGACCTTCGACCTCGACCCCGACGGCCGGGACCCCGTGCTCGGCATCGAGCGGCTGCAGGAGGCCTTCTTCGCACGGGACCCGCACTACTCGCGCGGCATCACCGTCCCGGCCATCGTGGACACCACCACCGGCGCGGTCGTGACGAACAACTTCCCGCAGATCACCCTGGACTTCTCCGGTGAGTGGAAGGAGTTCCACCGCGAGGGAGCGCCCGATCTCTACCCGGAGCACCTCCGCGAGGAGATCGACACCGTGAACCGGCGGGTCTTCACGGAGGTCAACAACGGGGTCTACCGCTGCGGCTTCGCCGGGTCGCAGGATGCCTACGACGCCGCCTACGACCGCCTCTTCAGCGCCCTGGACTGGCTCGAGGAGCGGCTGGCCGGGCAGCGCTTCCTCGTGGGCGACACCATCACCGAAGCGGATGTGCGCCTGTTCACCACGCTGGTCCGCTTCGACCCGGTGTACCACGGCCACTTCAAGTGCAACCGGAACAAGCTGACCGAGATGCCCGCGCTGTGGGCCTACGCGCGCGACCTCTTCCAGACGCCCGGCTTCGGGGACACCATCGACTTCGACCAGATCAAGAAGCACTACTACATCGTCCACGAGGACATCAATCCCACGGGAATCGTGCCCAAGGGGCCGGACCTCGCCGGATGGGCCACCGCCCACGGGCGTGAGGCCCTCGGCGGGCGGCCCTTCGGCAACGGCACCCCGCCCGCCGCGGCCTGACCCGCGCGGGGCCGCCGCGGTACGTCCGTGGCAGCCCCGCTCCGCATTAGGAAACAACTTCGTTTCCTAATGCGGAGAAGCCTAGGCTAGCCTTACCTCAGATCGATCGTCCGGCTGAGGGAGGCACATGGCAGTCCAGGCCTCCACGCTGCGCCGGGCTCCTGCCGTCCCGGCCTCCCGCCACCGCTCCACCCGTGCGCGGAACCTCGCGGCCATGCTGCTCGCGGTCCTGATCCTCGGATCGGCCTGCCTCGCCTCGCTCACCATCGGTGCCCGCTCGGTCGGCGTCCCGACCATGATCGACGCCGTGACGTCCTTCGACCCGACGAACGGCGACCACGCCGTCGTCCTCTCCCGCGTGCCCCGCACCGTCGTCGGACTGCTCGTCGGGGCTGCGCTCGCCACCGCGGGTGCCGCGCTGCAGGGGATCGCCCGCAATCCGCTCGCGGATCCCGGCATCCTCGGCATCAACGCCGGGGCGTCCCTCGCCGTCGTCGTCGGGATCTACCTGTTCGGCCTCAGCAGCGCCTCCAGCTATCTCTGGTTCGCCTTCGCCGGCGCGGGCGCCGCGGCCGTCGCCGTCTATGCCGTGGCGAGCCTCGGGCGGGACGGCGCGACCCCCGTCAAACTGGCCCTCGCCGGTGCGGCCCTGGCGGCCGGACTCGCGAGCCTCACGAACGCCGTCCTCGTCTCCAGCCAGGACACCCTCGACGCGTTCCGGTTCTGGCAGGTCGGCACAGTCGCCGGGCGGGACTGGGAGGTCATCGGCGCGGTGGCACCGTTCCTCGCGGCGGGCCTCGTGCTCACCCTGGCCACGGGGAGGGTCCTCAACTCGCTGGCACTGGGCGACGACGTGGCGCGCGGCCTCGGCCAGAACGTCCCCCTCGCCCGCGGGGTCACCGCCGTCGGCGTGGTGCTGCTGTGCGGTGCGGCCGTGGCCGCCGCGGGGCCGATCGCCTTCGTGGGACTCGTCATCCCGCACCTGGTGCGCCTCGTCGTGGGCTCCGACTACCGCTGGATCCTGCCCTTCTCCGCCCTGCTGGGGCCCGTACTGCTCCTCGGCGCGGACGTGGTGGGCCGGATCGTCCTGCCGCCGGGCGAGGTGCAGGTGGGCATCATGACCGCAGTCCTCGGCGCCCCCGTCTTCATCTGGCTCGTCCGCCGCCGCAGGATGGCGCAACTGTGAGCGCGTCCGTGGACCACGCGCCGGCCCGGGAGCCGCGCACGGATCGCCCCGCCGGGGGTCTCGCCGCCGTCCGGGCCCGCCGCCGGCGGAGCACGGGTGCGCGGCTGGCCGCGGTGGCCGGCGTCGTGGTGGTGCTGTTCGCCGTGAACGTCCTGCTCGGCTCCTACACGGTCACCATCCCCGACTTCTTCCGCATCCTCGGGGGTGCCGACATCCCCGGTGCCGGCTTCATCGTGCTCGAGAACAAGCTGCCCCGGGCGGTCGTCGGGCTCCTCGTCGGCACCGCCTTCGGGATCGCAGGCGCCGTGTTCCAGACCATGCTGCGGAACCCGCTCGCGAGCCCCGACATCATCGGCATCAGCTACGGCGCCAGTGCGTCGGCCGTCACCGCCATCGTCCTCTTCGGGGCGGCCGGTGCCGCGGTGTCCTTCGCGGCCCTCGTGGGCGCGATGGTGGTCGCGGCGGCCATCTACCTGATCTCCCGCCGCGGCGGCGTGGCCGGCTACCGCCTGATCCTCGTCGGCATCGGTTTCGCGGCGGTCATGCACGCGCTCGTGAGCTTCCTCATCACCCGCACCGACCTCCGCACGGCGTCGGCCGCGGTGCTCTGGCTCAACGGCTCCCTGAACTCCAGCACCTGGGACCGCGCGACGGTCCTGGCCGCGTGCCTCGCCGTCCTGCTGCCCGCCGCCGCGGTGCTCGCCCGCAGCCTGCAGGGCCTCGAACTGGGCGACGACGCCGCCGCGGGCCTCGGCCTCCGCGTCGAGGCCTCGCGCCTCGGGCTCATGAGCACCGGCGTCGCCCTCGCCGCCGTCGCAACCGCCGCCGCCGGACCCGTGGCCGCCGTCGCCTTCCTGTCGGGGCCGATCGCCCGCCGCCTGCTCGGCAACCGACCGTCGCTGGCCATGGCGGCCCTCGTGGGCGCGGTGATCGTGCTCGGCGCCGACTTCGTGGCCGCCAACCTCGTCCCCGGCACCTCGCTGCCCGTCGGCGTCGTGACCGGCGTGCTCGGTGCACCGTTCCTGCTGTGGCTGCTCGCCACGGCGAACCGCTCAGGCCAGGGAGGCTGATGATGGCAGGATCCGGAACCACGACGGCGGCGGCCACGCTGTCCGCCGAGGCGCTCACGCTCGCCTACGACGACCGCACCGTGATCGGGGGCCTCGACGTGGCACTGCCCGCCGGCAGGGTGACGGTGATCGTCGGCGCCAACGCGTGCGGCAAGTCGACGCTGCTGCGCGGGCTGGCGCGCCTCCTCAAGCCCGCCGGCGGCACCGTGCTGCTCAACGGCTCGGACATCTCCACGCAGCCCACCAAGGCCGTCGCCCGCGTCCTCGGCCTGCTCCCGCAGACCCCGCTCGCGCCCGAGGGCATCAGCGTCGCGGACCTCGTGGGCCGTGGCAGGTACCCGCACCAGGGGTGGTTCCGCCAGTGGACACCGGAGGACGACGCCGCCGTCGCGCAGGCGCTCGAGGCCACCGACACCCTGGCGCTCGCCGACCGCTCCGTGGACGAGCTCAGCGGCGGGCAACGCCAGCGCGTCTGGATCGCGATGGCCCTCGCCCAGCAGACGGACATCCTGCTGCTCGACGAGCCCACCACGTTCCTCGACGTCACCCACCAGATCGAGGTCCTCGACCTCATCACGGACCTCAACCGGCGGTCCGGGACCACGGTGGTCATGGTGCTGCACGACCTCAACCTCGCCGCACGCTACGCGGACCACCTGATCGCCATGCGGGACGGCAGGATCGTGGCCGAAGGCGCGCCGTCGGACGTCGTGACCCAGGAGACCGTCTCCGGGGTGTTCGACCTCGAGTGCCGCGTCATCGCCGACCCCGTCGCGGGGACACCGATGGTGGTCCCCATCGGCCGGCACCACGGCCCGCGTCACGGCCGCAGCGCCACCGCCGGGGGAACCGGCGCGCAGGACACCGTTCCGACCCCCATGGAGGCAACCTCATGACCGATGTGACCCAGCGCAGCGCACGACGGACCGCCGCGGACACCGAGCCGATGGTCCTGGCGTTCGACGTCGTCGTCACGGCCGTGCAGGACCTCACGCCGACCTTCCGCCGCATCACCTTCGGCGGAGCGTGCCTGACGGGGTTCGGCGTGGCGGGGGACACCCTCGACCTGCGGATCAAGATCGTCATCCCCTCCGAGGGCCACGCCTGCCCGGACATCGCGGCGATGATGGACGGCGAGGCCTCGGGCTGGTACCAGCGGTGGCTCGGCCTCGACGCCGCGAGTCGCGGCTCCATGCGGACCTACACGGTGCGGGAATCGCGCTGCGGCGGCCCCCGCCCCGAGATCGACGTCGACTTCGTGCTGCATCTCGACGCCCACGGCCGGGGCGGGCCCGCCGCGGAGTGGGCCGCGGCGGCGCAGCCCGGAGACAGGGTGTGCATCATCGGTCCCAACTCCGCCGCCGCCCAGTGCCGGACGGCGGGCTCCTACGGAGGGATCGAGTGGAGCCCCGGCCTCGCCCAGCACGTCCTCCTCGCCGGGGACGAGACCGCCGTGCCCGCCATCAGCGCCATCCTCGAGGCGCTCCCCGCGGACGTCGGCGGCCACGCGTTCCTCGAGGTGCCGGACGGGCAGGACATCCGGCCCATCCGGTCGCGGTCCTCCGTGCAGGTCACCTGGCTGGCCCGCGACGGCCGCACGCACGGTGAGCAGCTGGAGGCGGCGGTCCGGGACGCGGTGCGTGTTCCCGGCTGGGTCTCCCTGTCCGGAAGGCCCGCGGCGCGCGGCGGGAGCGAGCCGGAGGACGTCGACATCGACCGGGCCATCCTGTGGGAGACGCCGCAGCTGCTGGAGACGGCCATCGTGCAGTCCTCGGTCAACCCGGAGCGGCCTCCGGGCACGCAGCCGTTCTACGCGTGGATCGCGGGCGAGGCGGCCATGGTACGCAGCCTGCGCCGCTACCTCGTGCGCGACGTCGGCGTGGACCGGAAGCAGGTGGCGTTCATGGGCTACTGGCGCACGGGGCGCTCGGAACTGGCCTGATCCCGGAGGTCGACCCGTTCGTGCCGTCGTGCACGCCGGCCGCGGAGGGCCAGGACGACCCAGTACGCCGCCAGCCCGACACCGATCACGAGGAACATCCAGTCCCAGGCGTTCCCGTCGCCGTAGGCGAGCCGGATGATGATCGGGATCGTCAGCAGCACGGCACCGAGACATCCCGCGATCAGGCGTCCGTCACCGTGCTGGATCCCGTTGCTCTTCGTTCTCCCCATGCGTCAACCCTGTCAGGTCGTGTCCTCGAAGTGACGGGCCGGGGCCGCTCCCGTCGAAGCGCCCCCGACTGCCGCAGCCGACCCGTCAGGGCAGGGGCTCGCTCACCACGGCGGGGTCCTTGTAGCCCAGCGGCATCCGGAGGCGCAGGGAGTTCGGCTTGACCTCGAACGCCATATGGGTCGCCTTGCCGAGGGGATCGCCGTCGAGCTGCACCTCCAGCGGCTCGTGCAGGGTGACCTCCGCGGTGCGGCACTGGAAGTACTCCAGCGAGGAGTCCCTGCCCTTGCCGCGGGCGAAGAGCTTGCCGACGACGGCGAGCCAGCCGAGCTTCCCCTTCGGGGCGACCGTCATGAGGTCCATGAGGCCGTCGTCGATCTTCGCACCGGGGAAGATCTCCAGGCCGCCCATGATCTTGCCGCAGTTGCCGCCCATGACGCTGCGCAGGCGGCGGTCGAAGGGCTTGCCGCCGTCCACCGAGATGGTGGTCCGGGTGGGCTTGCCGGGAAGGTTCCTGATCCCGGCGTCCACGTAGGCGAGCCAGCCCACCTTGTCCTTCAGGTCGTCGCGGGTATCGGACATGATGGCGGCGTCGTAGCCGATGCCGGCCATGACGAGGAAGACATGGGCGTCCTGCGCCCGGTCCACGGTCACATGCACGACGTCGATGGTGCGTTCCGTCCCGCGGAACGCGGCCTCGACGGCGGCGTCCGGGTCGTCGACCGCGATGTCGAGGTTGCGGGCCAGGAGGTTGCCCGTGCCCAGCGGCACGAGGGCCATCATGGCGTCGGTGCCGGCGAGCTCCTCGGCGACGCACCGCACGGTGCCGTCACCGCCTGCGGCGATGACCAGGTCCACGCCGGCCTCGAGTGCCTGCCGGGCCTGGCCGTGGCCCGGATCGTCCGCCGTCGTCTCGATGACCAGCGGTTCCTCCCACCCGTCCTCGGCGGAGATGCGCTTCACGGCTGCCTCGACGTCCACCGTGGTGATCTTGATCGGGTTGACGATGAGCGCGGCGCGGCGCCGGTCCGATCCGGTGTCCGCGAGCGTCTCGGTGCTCGTTTCGAGTGTTGCTTCGGTGGGCATGGTGTCCTTCGGGCAAGGTGGAGGGATGGCTCCGTCGAGCTTATCCCGGTGGGCGCGGCTGCCGGGGGTAATCTTTGGTCGTGACCTACACCCAGCGATATGTGGCCCTTGGCGATTCCTTCACCGAAGGGGTGGGTGACTGGGATCCGGCGTCGCCCAACGGCGTCCGGGGATGGGCGGACCGCGTCGCGGAGCAGCTGGTCCTCGCCGACGGGTCCTGGGGCTACGCGAACCTCGCCATCCGCGGCAAGAAGATGCGGCAGATCCTCGACCAGCAGATCGACGCCGCCCTGGCACTCGAGCCGACGCTCGTGACCGTGTACGCAGGGGCCAACGACATCCTGAGGCCGCGCGTCGACATAGACCTCCTGATGTCCCGGTACGACGACGGCGTGGGCCGGCTCCGCGCGGCGGGAGCCGCCGTCGTGCTCTTCACCGGCTTCGACACGGCGGGTTCCGCCGTCTTCGGGAGGACCCGCGGCCGGACCGCCGTCTACAACGAGTGGGTGCGCGAGATCGCCGACCGGCATGCCGCCGGAATCGTCGACTACTGGCGCCTGCGCGAGTTCCAGGACTGGAGCTACTGGGACGTGGACCGCATGCACATGTCCGTCGCGGGGCACACGCTCATGGCCGCGCGCGTGCTCGAGGCCATGAAGGCCTCCCACCGGATCGACCTGCCCGAGCTCGAGGCCCGCCCCGCCCTGAAGCGGGCGGACCAGTTGCGGGCCGATGCGCAGTGGGCGCGGGAGTACCTGACGCCATGGGTGGGCCGGCGACTGCGGGGCGTCTCGTCCGGCGACGACCTGGCGCCGAAGTACCCGGTGCTGGGCCGCCCGCACTGGGCGTCGATCAGCGCCTGAGGCCCGCGGCGAGCACGGATCCCGCCCTGCCCGCAACCATGCCGGATCCGCCGGTGCGGGCCTCCGACCGCGGGACCCCGTGTGCCAGAATGAGCGCATGGCGGCGCACTGGCTCACACCCGACGAGCGGCGGGCATGGCTGGCCCTCTACGCGCTGACCTCGCTGCTCCCCGCGAACCTCGACGCCCACCTCTTCCGCGAGGCGCGGATCACCCTGTTCGACTACCACGTCCTGGCGATGCTCTCGGAGGCCGAGGGCACGAGCCTGCCCATGAGCGAGCTCGCCGCCCGGTCCACGGCATCCCTCTCCCGGCTCAGCCACGTGGTCAAGAAGCTCGAGGGCCGCGGGTGGGTCACACGGCTGCCGTCCTCGTCCGACGGGCGGGTGACCACGGCCTCCCTCACCGCCGCCGGGTTCGAGATGCTGACCGACCTCGCGGTGGCCCACGTGGCGCAGGTCCGCTCCACCGTCTTCGACGCCCTCGACGACAGGGACGTCGCCGACCTCGAGCGGGTGGGCCGCAAGATCCTCCGCGGGATGGACAGCGCGCACTGGACCCTCGCCGACGGCGGAGCGGCGCCGGAGACGGCCCTGGCGGGCGGGGCCTCGGCCCCGGGAAGCCCGCGCGAGAAGCTCTAGGCCACCCGGCCGGTGCAGGGCCCGGCCGGCCCTACTCGACACGGCCCTACTCGACACGGTTCTACTCGACACGGTTCTACTCGACACGGTTCTACTCGACACGGTTCTACTCGACCCGACCACGACACGACCACGACCACGACAGGACGGCCCATGGACCAGCAGACGAAGGCCCGGCAGCAGCCGCGCACCCTCGCGATCGTGCTCGCCGGCGGAGCGGGAGGGCGCCTCGGCGCGCTCACCGACCACCGGGCCAAGCCCGTCATGCCCGTCGGCGGCAGCTTCCGGCTGATCGACATCCCGCTATCCAACCTGCACCACAGCGGCATCTCCGACGTGTGGGTCATGGAGCAGTACCAGCCGAAGACGATCAACGACCACCTCCGCAACGGCCGGCCCTGGGACCTCGACCGCACGCGCGGCGGGCTGCTGGTGCTGCCCCCGTTCAGTGGGGGAGCGGGGGAGGGGTTCGCCGAGGGCAACGCCGACGGCCTGCTCCGTCAGGCAGCGTCCATCCGTGACTTCGCGCCGGACCTGGTGCTCGTCCTCAGCTCGGACCACCTCTACCGGCTCGACTACCGCGACGTCGTCGCCACGCACCTCGACCGCGGGGCCGCGCTCACGGTGGTCACCGTGGACTTCGACGGCGACGCCTCCGCCCACGGCGTCGTGGTCGTGGACGACGACGGCCGGGTGACCGACTTCGCGTACAAGCCGGAGGAGCCCCGGACGCGCATCGTCACGACGGAGATCTTCCTGTACACGGCTTCGACCCTCCTCGACGCCCTCGAGCACCTGGAGGACGCCCATGACGACCTGGGTGACTACGGACACCACCTCGTGCCCCACCTGGTGCAGCAGGGTTCCGTCGTCGAGCACCGGCTCGGGGGGTACTGGCGGGACCTCGGGACGCCGACCAACTACCTCCGCGCCCACCTGGACCTCGTGGACGGCGAGGGCCTCGATCTCGCCGACCCGGACTGGCCCATCCTCACCGAGCCCTCGGAACTGGTACCGGCGTTCGTCGGCGACGGCGCCGTCGTCGGGAGCTCGCTGATCGCCCCCGGGGCACGGGTGTTCGGCACGGTCCGCCGGAGCGTCGTCGGTTCCGGGACGACGGTCGAGGCCGGGGCGGTCGTGGAGGATTCCGTCCTCCTGAACCGGGTGCGGGTGAAGGCCGGGGCGGTCGTGCGGAATGCCATCGTGGATTCGGACGCCGTCGTCGACGGGGACCGCCTCGGTGCCGGTCCGGACGAGCCCGCCGTCGTCGGCCGGGACGGGCTGATCGACGACTGACCCGTTTTGGCCACGCCTGATCCTGCCGGTAGGATGGTAGGGCGTTTGGCTGTGGCTGATGACGCCCTTCCACGGACGGGAGGAATTTGCCCAGCGACCCGCGACTACCTAGAATTCAAGGCTGTGCCGGCCGCAAGGCCGCGCCCCGCCTGAACTTCACCGTCTTCCCCGCGGCGAGGCGCTTCGGCAGGTTCTCACCCTGCCAGGTCAACCTCCGGAAAGCTGCAGTAATAACGGTGTCATTACTGGTGGCGGGACGCCCAACAAGTGATTCCGTCACGTTCATCTAATCTGGAGGAGAGTTATGGCAGCCCACTGCCAAGTGACCGGAGCCGAGCCCGGCTTTGGACACAGCATTTCGCACTCGCACCGCCGTAACAAGCGCCGGTTCGATCCCAACATTCAGAAGAAGCGCTACTACGTGCCTTCCCTGCGCCGCAACGTGACCCTGCAGGTCTCGGCCCGCGGTATCAAGACCATCGACGTGCGCGGCATCGACGCGGTCGTCGCGTCCATCCTCGCGAGGGGAGTGAAGCTCTAATGGCCAAGGACAAGGACGTACGTCCGATCATCAAGCTGAAGTCCACCGCCGGGACGGGCTACACCTACGTGACGCGCAAGAACCGTCGTAACGATCCGGACCGCATGGTCCTGATGAAGTACGACCCCAAGATCCGCAAGCACGTCGAATTCCGAGAGGAGCGCTAAACCATGGCCAAGAAGTCAAAGATTGCTCGCAACGAGCAGCGCAAGGTCATCGTGGAGCGCTACGCGGCCAAGCGCCTCGAGCTCAAGAAGACCCTCGTCGACGAGAACGCCACCGACGAAGCACGCGAAGCCGCACGCCTCGGCCTGCAGAAGCTTCCCCGCAACGCCTCGCCGGTGCGCCTGCGCAACCGCGACCAGATCGACGGCCGCCCCCGCGGCACGCTCCAGAAGTTCGGCATCTCGCGTGTCCGCTTCCGCGACATGGCGCACCGGGGCGAGCTGCCCGGCGTGACCAAGTCGAGCTGGTAGTCAGCCCCCGGGGCACCACGCCCCACCGCATCACCCGCCGCCTCACGCGGTAACCGAAGAAGCCGTCACCCCTCGGGTGGCGGCTTCTTCGCGATGGTGCCCCGATCGGGGCCGGACGCCCGGAAAACAGCCTCGACACAGCCGTGTTTCCGCCGCAAAGCCGCGTGAACACGCGGGTCGGGGCGTCCAAGCTGGTAAGTTTTCGGACAGAGGCTTTTCGAATACCGCGAAAAGCTCTTTCAGAAGAGTGACGTCCAGGAGGACAAAAATTGGCTAAGAACCGTAGTGAACTTGTTGCAGAGGTAGCCGCGAAGGCTGACACCAGCCAGGCTGCCGTCAACAGCGTCCTCGATGCGCTGTTCGACGTCTTCTCCGAGTCCATCGCCAAGGACGAGAAGATCACCATCCCCGGATGGCTCGCCGTCGAGCGCACCAGCCGCGCAGCCCGCACGGGCCGCAACCCGCAGACCGGCGAGACCATCCAGATCGCCGCCGGCCACAGCGTCAAGCTGACCGCCGGCTCGAAGCTGAAGGCTTCCGCCAAGTAGTCCCAGGACTGACCGACCCCAGGGGACCGTTGCCATCAGGCGGCGGTCCCCTGGCGTTGCCGGGCCCGTTCCGGACCCGGCACGGACCCGCCGGAGATTGGCCCTATTTCTACTCGGGGTAGAGAATGGTGTACGTGCCGACCATTGCGAAGCAACCCCGGGAGACTGCCGCCGCTTCTTCCCCCGAGCGTGCCGTCGGGACAGGCTGGCTCGTCCTGGCCGGCGTCGTCGTCCTCGGCGCCCTCACCGTCGCCCTGCTCTACACGGGGGCGGCCGCCGCGCGGCAGCTCGGAGACCCCGGCGCCCTGACCCGATGGGGCCTGCCGGTCGCCAAGGTGCTCAACAACACGGCCGCCGCCGCGACCATCGGCGCCCTCGTCTTTGCCGTCGTCATGCTCCCGCGCCGCGTCGGCCCGCGGGGCCGGAAGCCCGCGGAGACAGCCGCCGAGCACCCCGCCTTCTCCCGTGTGATGCTGCTCGCCGCCGTCTCCGCCGTGGCCTGGACGCTCGGTGCGCTCGGCGTCATGATCTTCACCTACTCGGACGCGGCGGGACTGCCGCTCAGCACCGACCCCACCTATACGCAGGGGCTCGCCGCTTTCCTCACCGACTTCTCCACCGGACGCGCCTGGCTCGTGACATCCATCGTCTCGGCCGTCCTGGCAACGCTCCTGTTCGGCGTGCGGTCGCAGACCGGGCTGGCCCTGACCCTGGTGCTCGCCCTCCTGAACCTGCTGCCCATGGCCCTGATCGGCCACTCCGCCAGCGGGAACGACCACAACGCCGCCGTGAACTCGATCGCCCTGCACCTGGTGGGTGTCTGCCTGTGGGTCGGCGGGATCATCGCCCTCGCCGTGGTGGGCGGCACGCTCGGCGAGCAGACCCTCCCGGTCCTCAAGCGCTTCTCCGCGCTGGCCGGCTTCGCGTTCATCCTCGTGGTCGCCTCCGGCGTGGTGAACGCCGGCCTCCGGATCTCCGATCTCGGGCAGCTCAGCTCCCCGTGGGGGCTGCTCGTCACGTTCAAGACCATCGCCACGATCCTGCTCGGCGGTATCGGCTGGATGCACCGGCAGTGGATCATCCCGCAGCTCGAGGCCCCCGCCGGGTCCACCGCGTCGAGGATGTCCGCGCGCCGCGTCCTGTGGCAGCTCATCATCGTCGAACTCCTCATCATGAGTGCCGTGCTGGGTGTGGCCGGGGCCCTCGGGCGCACGGCACCGCCCCGCTCCGAGGAACTGCCCACCGAGGCCGGCCCGGCGCGGATCCTGACCGGATACGACCTCCCGCCCGAGCCCACCGCGGCCCGCTGGCTCACCGAGTGGCGCCCCGACTGGCTGTGGATCGCGGTCGCGGCGACCTTCGCCGTCGCCTACGTCCTGGGCGTCGTGAAGCTGCACCGCCGCGGCGACTCCTGGTCACCGCTGAAGCTCATGAGCTGGCTGACGGGCCTTGCGCTCCTCACCTACTTCACCTCCGGTGCCCCCGCCGTCTACGGCATGGTGCTCTTCAGCGCGCACATGGTGGACCACATGGCCCTGACAATGGTGGTGCCGCTGTTCCTCGTCCTCGGTGCGCCCGTCACCCTCGCGCTCAAGGCGCTCAGCGCCCGGCGGGACGGCACGCGCGGCATCCGGGAGTGGATCCTCGTGATCGTGCACTCCTGGCCGTCGCGGATCATCACGCACCCGCTCGTCGCGGCCGGCAACTTCGTGGCGTCCATCATCGTGTTCTACTACTCGCCGCTGTTCGGCTTCGCGCTGCGCGAGCACGTGGGCCACGAACTGATGATCACCCACTTCCTGATCACCGGCTACATCTTCGTGCTGTCCATGATCGGCTCCGACCCCGTCCCGTTCCGCGCCCCCTACCCCATGCGGCTGCTGCTCCTGTTCGCGACCATGGCCTTCCACGCCTTCTTCGGCGTGACCCTCATGGGCTCGACGTCACTGCTCGAGGCCTCCTGGTTCGGCAACATGGGCCGCGAGTGGGGGCCCTCCGCCCTCGCCGACCAGCAGGTGGGCGGCGCCGTGACGTGGGGCGTGGGCGAGATCCCCACGCTGCTGCTCGCGATCGGCGTCGCGATCGTGTGGTCACGTTCGGACGCGCGGGAGACGAAGCGCAAGGACCGCGCCGCGGACAGGAATAACGACGCCGACCTCGCGGCTTACAACAGCATGTTCGCCGACCTCGCCGCGCGCGACGCCGGACCCGCCCGTGCAGGCCAGCAGCCCACGGCGCGGGTGACCACCACCGCAGGAGACGATGAATGACCGAGACCACCGTGCGCACCCGCGCCAACTACCGCGTGCGCGGCTCAGCCCTGACCGGCCGCAATTGGCTCAACACCGGCGGCAGGCAGCTGCAGCTCGAGGACCTCCGCGGAAAAATCGTGATCCTCGATTTCTGGACCTTCTGCTGCATCAACTGCCTGCACGTCCTCGACGAGCTCCGCCCGCTCGAGGAGCAGCACTCGGACGTCCTGGTGACGGTCGGCGTGCACTCACCGAAGTTCGAGCACGAGGCGGACCCCGATGCACTGGCCGCCGCCGTCGAACGCTACGACATCCACCACCCCGTCCTCGACGATCCGGAGCTGACCACGTGGCAGGCCTACACGGCCCGCGCGTGGCCCACGCTCGTCGTCATCGACCCGGAGGGCTACATCGTGGCCCACCTCTCCGGCGAGGGCCACGCCGCAGGCCTCACGTCCCTCGTCGAGGAGCTCGTCGCCGAGCACGAGGCCAAGGGCACGCTGCACCGCGGCGACGGCCCCTACGTCCCGGCGGAGAGCACGGCGGGTGACCTGAAGTTCCCCGGCAAGCTCCTCGCGCTGCCCGCCACCGGCACCTTCCTCGCCGGCGACACCGGCCACCACCGGCTCGTGGAGCTCGAGGCGGACCTCGTCACGGTGCGCCGCACCATCGGCTCCGGCACGAAGGGCTTCCGCGACGGCGGTGCCGACGATGCGGAGTTCAACGAGCCGCAGGGGCTCGCCCTGCTGCCCGCCGAGCTCGCCGCCGAGGTCGGGTACGACGTCGTCGTCGCCGATTCCGTGAACCACCGCCTGCGCGGCGTGGACCTCGCCACGGGCGAGGTGCGCACGCTCGCGGGCAACGGCACCCAGCGCCTGCTCGACGCCGGCAACCACACGAAGACCGGGCTGCAGGAGAACGCCTTCGAGGTGGACGCGGAGAGCGAGGCGCCGCGCCTCACGGAGACGGAGCTCGGCACCGACGCGCTGAACGTATCGCTGTCCTCGCCCTGGGACGTGCTCCACTCGACGGTCCTGGACCGCGTGGTCGTCGCGATGGCCGGCACGCACCAGATCTTCACCTACGACCCCCGCACCCACGCCGTCGACATCCTCGCCGGGACGGGCCTGGAGGGACTGCTCGACGGCGATGCGTCGGCCGCGTGGTTCGCGCAGTCCTCGGGCCTCGCGGAGGACGCGAACGGCAGCATCTGGATCGCCGATTCGGAGACCTCCTCCGTGCGGATCCTGTCCTTCCTCGAGGTCGACGGCAGCCGGCGCGTGCAGGTGCAGACCGCCGTCGGGACCGGCCTGTTCGACTTCGGCTTCCGTGACGGCGACGCCGGGCAGGCGCGGCTGCAGCACCCCCTCGGCGTCACCGCGCTCCCCGATGGCTCCATCGCCATCGCCGACACCTACAACGGCGCCGTCCGCCGGTACGACCCCGCGACCCGCCAGGTCTCGACGCTGCTCCGCGGCCTGTCCGAGCCGTCCGACGTCCTCGTGGACCTGACGCCCGTGGCCGACGGCGGGGACCCGCTGCTGATCGTCGTCGAGGCCAACCGGCACCAGCTGGTCCGGGTCCCGCTGCCCAAGGAGACCCTCGCCGTGGACGAGGGAGCCTCCCGGACCCAGCGGCCCACCACGCCGATGTCCGCGGGCCCGGTGGGCCTCACCGTGCGCTTCACCGCGCCGAAGGGCCAGAAGCTGGACGACCGCTGGGGTGATCCCACGCAGCTGAAGATCAGTGCGTCGCCGGAATCGCTCCTCGTCTCGGGCGGCGGCACATCGACGGGCCTGACCCGCGAGCTCGTGCTCTCCCCGGACGCCGACGGCGGCGTCCTGCACATCACCGCCCGCGCCGCGTCCTGCGACGGCGAGCCGGGCGGCGAGATCCCCGACCACGCCGCATGCCACCTGTACCAGCAGGACTGGGGGATCCCCGTCACGCTCTCGGCCGACGGCGGGACGAGCCTGACCCTGGACCTGCGGGGCCTCGACTGATCCTCCCGTAGGGCATGCCGCCGCGCCGGGCGTCCGGACCCGGTGCGGCGTCCCCCGGGACGCACCCGGTCCCGGCGCGGACGACCGGCACTCCGTCCGATTCGGGGCAGTCAGGCCCGGCACGGGTGTGCCGCAGAGCGGGTCGTGCCCGACGCCGCCCCCCACCCCACACCGTGCCGGCACTTCGCCGGCAGCATCACGACGAGGAGCGCACCATGACGATCGACGACCGACCAGCAGGCACCACCCCAGGGACAGCCCTCGTGGTGGGGGCGACCGGCATCGCCGGATCGGCGCTCGTCGAGAAGCTCCTCGCCGACGGGTGGCCCGTGCTGGCGCTGTCCCGCCGGCCCGGCGCCGCGCGGGAGGGCGTGCGCTGGCTGTCCGCGGACCTGACCTCTGCCGAGGCGCTCGCCGCGGTCCTCGCACCGGAGCATCCCACGCACGTCTTCTTCACCGCCTGGTCCCGCAGGGACACCGAGGAGGAGAACATCGAGGTCAACGCCGGCATGCTGCGTGACCTGCTCGCCGCGCTGCGCGGCATGGACGTGGCCCATGTGGCCCTCATGACCGGGCTCAAGCACTACCTCGGCCCGTTCGAGGCCTACGCGGCGGGCGAGATGGCGGACACGCCGTTCCACGAGGAGGAGCCGCGCCTGCCGGTCCGCAACTTCTACTACGCGCAGGAGGACGAACTGTTCGCCGCGGCGGCGGATCAGGGCTTCACCTGGTCGGTGCACCGCGCGCACACCGTGATCGGCCACGCCGTCGGCAACGCGATGAACATGGGCCTCACGCTCGCCACGCAGGCGGCACTGTGCAGGGACGCGGGCGAGCCCTTCGTGTTCCCCGGCTCGGAGACGCAGTGGAACGGGCTGACCGACATGACGGACGCCGGCCTGCTCGCGGAGCACATGCTGTGGGCGTCGACGACCCCCGCGGGCGCCGACGAGGCGTTCAACATCGTGAACGGCGACGTGTTCCGGTGGCGCTGGATGTGGCCGCAGCTCGCCGCCCACTTCGGGGTGGACTGGGAGGGCTACGACGGCGCGCCGCGACCGCTGGAGCAGGCGATGGCCGGGCGGCAGGACCAGTGGGCGGACCTCGCCGCGCGCCACGGCCTGGCGGAACCCCGGCTGGATCGCATGGCCTCCTGGTGGCATACGGACAGCGACCTCGGGCGCGGGATCGAGGTGGTCACCGACATGGGCAAGAGCCGGGTGGCCGGCTTCACCGGATACCGGCGGACCCTCGACGCCTTCACGGACCTGTTCGAGCGCTACCGCGCCGAGAAGCTCATTCCCTGACGCCGGCCGGGACGGGCTAGTAGCGGACGACGGGCGTCACGGTGACCTCGTCCCCGGTTACCGTGAGATCGGCCTCGAACTCGAACGGGACCGTCTCGGAGACGCCCCGGACCGCCCCGGAGAAGAAGTCCCGCAGCTGCGTGTCGATCCGTGCGGAGCCCCGCAGCGGTGCCAGGAGCCACTCGCCGCCCTCCGCGGTGATGCTGACGGCGGGGTACTCCCCGATGGACCAGGCGATGTCCCCGGCCAGGCGCTCGTTCGTCACGTAGTTGAAGGGGCAGTTGGTCGGCTGGAAGACGGTCTGCCTGGCGCACCCGTCGAGGAAGGCCCGCAGTTCCTCGTCGACCGCCCGGGTGAGTTCCGGCGTCGCCTCCGTGGTGAGGGCCAGGGGAGGCGGCGGCTCCCGGCCCGTGACGACGGCGTGCTGTTCGGGGGCGGCGAAGAACTGCCCGTCGTACTGCGCGGTGATGGCTGCCGGGTAGAAGGAGGCCAGCCCGGCGGCGCCGTCGGGGAGCCCCACGTCCACACCGTTCACCGCGGCCTCCACGCTGTTCCCGACCGTCACCTGCACGGTGGGCAGCACGGACTCCTCGAAGCGCCAGACGTTGAAGAAACCCCACTCGGTGTCGATGCGACGGAGCGGGAAGACCGTGGTGGTCTCCTCGCCGTCGAGGGTGTAGGTCACGGGGACCTCGACGCGGTCGGCGCCCGATTCCCGCGCCTCGCCGACGTCGACGTCCTCCACGGGCGCACTCGCGCGGCGGAGGGCGTCGCCGTCCAGCAGGGCGGGATTGGCCCCCTCCGGGACCGACGCGTTGAGCAGGCCCAGGGCCTCCCCGCCGTCGCCGTCACGCAGCGCTTCGAGGTACAGGTCCACCTGGTGTTCGGGGCTGTAGAGCCGTCCGTTCATGAAGGAGACGGTGGCCACGAAGGCCGCGCCCACGAGCACGAGACCGAGCAGCCACGCTGCGAGGACCTTCTTGACCGGGGTGGTGTGCACGGTCCCACGTTACCGGGTGGGCCCGATCAGCCGGGCAGGAAGCCCAGGACGGTCCCGATCACGGCGCCCGCGAGCCCGACGGCCGCGATCCGGCGCACCCCGCGATAGGGCTCCTCGAACGACCAGTGCGTGGGGTGCCGGGCCTGGTAGAAGATGGCGACGTCCTCACCCGGCGGCAGCGGCGGCGGGTGCGGCGTCCGGCTGCGCCGTGGGCGTGAGCCACTGGACCACAGGGCTTCGACGATGCGGAACCGGTGGTCGTGCCAGCGCAGGTAGGGGTGCCCCTCGTGCTCGAACGTGATGGCCTGCGTCCTGGTCCACGAGCCGTACGCGATGCGGACGACGAGCGCGGCGATGAGCAGCACCAGCCCCAGCACGGTCAGGGTGGAACTGACGATCTCGATCAGCATGATCTGGGTGGGACAGGACCGCGGCGCATGGCGTCAGTACCACCGCCGTGCGCGGCGCCTGGTCCCGAAGAGCCCGCGCGCCAGTTCCTTGCCGATCACACCGGCCGCCTTCAGCGCCAGGTCGGTCATCTCGCTCCGGTCGGGCCCGCGGCGGCCGGCCGGTCCGCCGGTGCCCTGCTCGTGGTCCTGTGCAGGCACCCGTCCCGCGCGGGGGCGGGACGGGATGCCGAGGATGTCCTCCTCGATGCGGCGCGCCTCCGCGTCCCGTTCCTCCCGCGAGGCGCCCGGCGCCGGGAGCGGGGCCGGCGGCGCGGAGCCGGGCAGCGGTGCTGCGGCGGCCCGGGGGGAGGGGCGCCCGGCCAGCTTCTCGAACGCGGAGTGGCTGTCGATCGCCTCGCGGTAGCGGGACAGGAGCAGGGAGCCCGCGACGACGGCGGGCACGGTGCCCTCCGGGGCCCGGCCCATCACCGATTCGGGGGAGCGCAGGCGCGTCCAGGCGACCGGGGTGGGCGCGCCCCGCTCGTTCATGACCGTGACGACGGCCTCGCCGATGCCGGCCGACGTCAGCACCTCCTCGAGGTCGTAGGGGCTCACGGGGAAGGTCGAGACGGTGGCGCGAAGGGCTTTCGCGTCGTCGGGCGTGAAGGCGCGCTGGGCGTGCTGGATCCGGTTGGCCAGCTGTCCGAGGACGTCCCCGGGGATGTCCTTCGGCGTCTGGGTGACGAAGAAGATGCCGACGCCCTTGGACCGGATGAGCCGCACCGTGGACTGGATGGCTTCCCGGAAGGCCTTCGACGATCCGTTGAAGAGCAGGTGCGCCTCGTCGAGGAAGAACACGAGGCGGGGCTTGTCGACGTCGCCCACCTCGGGGAGCTCGGCGAACAGGTCCGCGAGCAGCCACATGAGGAAGGTGGAGAAGAGGCGCGGTTTCTGTTGGACGGTGACGAGCTCCAGTGCCGTGATGACGCCCCGGCCGTCCGGCGCGGTCCTGAGGAGATCGGCGGTGTCGAACTCGGGCTCTCCGAAGAAGCCCCCCAGGCCCTGGGCCTCGAGCGTGACCAGCTCGCGGAGGATCACGCCGGCCGTCGCCTTCGACAGCCCGCCGAGCGCCTCCAGCGCCTCCCTGCCGTCCTCCGAGGTGAGGAAGCCGATGACGGCGCGGAGATCCGCCAGGTCGTGCAGCTCCAGGCTGTTCCTGTCCGCGTAGTGGAACACCAGCTGGAGGCTCGATTCCTGCGTCTCGTTCAGGTCCAGGACGCGGCTGAGGAGCAGGGGCCCGAAGGAGGAGATGGAGGCCCGGACGGGGACGCCGGCGCCGTCCCCGCCGAGGGACAGGAACTCGACGGGGAAGGCCCTCGGCGTCCAGTCCTGGCCCACGCTCGCCGTGCGCTTCGCCAGCCGGTCCGACGCCGTCCCGGGCGCGGTGAGACCGGTGAGGTCGCCCTTGATGTCCGACAGGAAGACGGGGACGCCCTGCGCGGAGAGCTGCTCGGCGAGTACCTGCAGGGTCACCGTCTTGCCGGTCCCCGTGGCGCCGGCGATCAGTCCGTGCCGGTTCATCATGGCGAGGGGGAGGCGGACCTGCGCGTCGGTGTGGAGGGTGCCGTCCACGAGGGCGGCCCCGAGGTGCAGCGTGGGCCCCTCGAAGACGTACCCGGTGCTGATGGCGGTGACCTGGGCGGCGCCGTCGTGTTCGACCATAGGGCCAGACTACACAGCAGGACCGGCACCCTTCCGAGTGCCGGTCCTGCTGCGTCATGCGAGAGTGCGCCGTGCGGGAGGAGGCCCGTCAGCCTGCGGCGTGCTTGCCGCCGGCCGCCGTCGCACCACCGGTCCGTCCGGCGTCGACGGTGGTGTTCCCGCCGGTCGCGCCGTTGCCGCTCCCGAAACCACCGGAGTCCGCCCGGCCGTCGGCCTGCTGGGCGGTCGCGATCTCCTCGGCACGCTCCTCGGCGGCCTCACGGGTCAGCGCGGCGCCCGCTTCGGCATCACGGGTCAGGTTCTCCCCGGACTCGGCATCGAAGAGATGGAGCTTCCGGGTGTCCACCCAGAGCTCCGACTCACGCCCGCCCCGGATGCGGCTCGAGGCGTCGAGGGTGACGACGACCTGCGGGCGCAGTTCGTCGGCGTCCATGTCGCGCGCGAGACCGTCGAGCAGCTCCCGCATCTCGGGTGCCGGATCGAAGTTGATGTACCCGTACTGCTCGTTGCCGAGCCACTCGGTGTGCGTCAGGGTCGCCGCGAAGGTGGAGCCGTGGGGCCTCTTGCTGTCCTCCACCAGCTTCGCGTCCTCGAAGAACTCGGGCCTGACGCCCACGAGGACCACCCTCTTGCCGGCCGCCTTCTGGGCCTTGTCCTGGGGGATCTCGAGGTCGCCGATCGCGGTCTTGAGGGTTGTGCCCTCCAGGGTGGCCGGCAAAAAATTCATCGACGGCGAGCCGATGAAGCCGGCGACGAACAGGTTCCTCGGCTGCTCGTACAGCTCGCGCGGCGAGGCGATCTGCTGCAGCTCGCCCTTCTTCAGGACGGCCACGCGGTCGCCCAGGGTCATCGCCTCGGTCTGGTCGTGGGTGACGTAGACCGACGTGACGCCGAGGCGCCGCTGCATCTGCGAGATCTCCGAGCGCATCTGGCCACGGAGCTTGGCATCGAGGTTGGACAGCGGCTCGTCGAAGAGGAAGGCGTCCGCCTGCCGCACGATCGCACGGCCCATCGCGACGCGCTGCCGCTGGCCGCCGGAGAGGTTCGCCGGTTTGCGCTGCAGGTGGTCGGTGAGTTCCAGGGTCGCCGCGGCCTCCGTGACGAGCTTGTTCACCTGCTCCTCCGAGTGCTTGCCCTTGGCCAGGCGCAGGGGGAACGCGATGTTCTCGTACACGGTGAGGTGCGGGTACAGGGCGTAGTTCTGGAACACCATCGCCAGGTTGCGGTCGCGGGGCGCCTTGTCGTTCACGCGCTGCCCGTCGATCAGGAGGTCGCCCTCCGTGATGTCCTCCAGGCCCACGATCATGCGCAGCAGCGTGGACTTCCCACAGCCGGACGGACCCACGAGGATGATGAACTCGCCGTCCGCGATGTCGATGCTGATGTCGTTGACGGCGGGGAACCCGTCGCCGTATTTCTTGACCAGGTGGTTGAGGGTGATTGAAGCCATGGTGCGAATCCTTTTCTTGAGCGCGCCGTGAAGGGGCGTTAGCCCTTGACGGCGCCCGAGGTCAGGCCTGAGACGATCTGGCGTTGGAACAGCAGGACCAGCAGGACGACCGGGATCGTGACGATGATCGCGGCCGCCGAGATGGCACCCGTGGGTGACTCGAACTGCGAGGCTCCCGTGAAGAAGGCGAGCGCCGCCGGAACCGTGCGAGCCGCTTCGGTGGAGGTGAGCGAGATGCCGTACACGAAGTCGTTCCACGCGATGAAGAACGCGATGATCGCCGTCGTGAAGACACCCGGGGCGGCCAGCGGCACGATCGCCTTGCGGAACGCCTGCCACGTCGTCGCCCCGTCCACCTGGGCCGCCTGCTCCAGCTCCCACGGGATCTGCCGGAAGAACGCGGCAAGGGTCCAGATGGAGATGGGGAGGGTGAGCGAAAGATACGGGATGATCAGGCCGAGCCAGGTGTCGTAGAGACCGATGGTGCGCCACAGGTTGAACAGCGGCGTCACGATCGAGATCACCGGGAAGATCGAGACGGCCAGCGCCGTCGTCAGGATGACCTTTTTCCCGGGGAAGTCCAGGCGGGCGATCGCGTAGGCGCACAGCGTCGCCAGGACGACGGCGATGAACGTCGCGATCAGGGCGATGCCGACCGAGTTGCGCAGCGCCGAGAGGAACAGGCCCTGGGCGTCACCGACGAGGATCTGCTCGTAGTTGCTCGTCGTCGCCGTGCCCGACGACGGGAGGAACTTACCGCTCGTCAGATCACTGGGCGTCTTGAAGGACGTGGCGAGGATCGAGAAGACGGGGAACAGCGCGTACACGAGGACGAGGACCGAGACGATCGCCCACAGGACTTTTCCCTTGGTGCTGGTGTTCGTCATTACTTTCCTCCCTGCGATCCCGCGAGATCGACCTTGAACAGCTTGATCGCCACGAAGCAGATCAGCAGGACGCACACGAACAGGAGCACGGACACGGCGGAGCCCAGCCCGATCTCGAGCCTGCTGATCGATTGCCGGTAGGCGAGCAGTGACAGCACTTCCGTTCCGTAGGCGCCGTTGGTCATGATGAACACGTTGTCGAAGATGCGGAAGGCATCCAGTGCCCGGAAGAGCACCGCGACCATGATCGCGGCCTTCATGTTGGGGATGACGACCTTGCGCATCTGCTCCCACCAGGTGGCGCCGTCGACCTTCGCCGCCTCGGTGAGCTCGTCCGGGACCTGGGCGAGGCCGGCGAGGAGCAGCAGCGAGATGAACGGCGTGGTCTTCCAGATCTCGGACGCCATGATGACGAACAGGGCCGTGCCGCCCTGGGCGAACCAGTTGAGGTTCTCGTCGATACCGGGCACCCAGCTGAACCAGTTGTTCACGTAGCCGGAGTTGATGTCGAACGCGTAGAACCAGGCGAACGCCGACACGACGGTGATGATGCCGTACGGCACGAGGATCGCCGTGCGGAGCGGTCCGCGGACGGACTTCAGGGCCTTGTGCATCACCAGGGCGAGGGCGAAGCCGAGCACGAGTTCGACGACCACGGTGACCACGGTGATGAACACGGTGGTCCGGAGTGCGATCCACCAGACCGGGTCCGTGAGGATCACCGCGTAGTTCTCGACGCCGATGAAGGCCCGCTCCTCCGGAGCTGTGAGACGGAACTGGAAGAGGGAGTCGTAGACCGCTTGGAGGATCGGGTACAGCGTGACGGCCAGCATGACGAGGAACGCCGGCCCGGCAAGCATCCAGCCGAGTCGCCGTTCCGCGCGTGCCCGGTCGCTGTACTGCTTCCGGGGCTTCTTGCCGTTGCCGTTGCCTTTGCCCACGTCCAGCCGCGGGCCGGGCTCGGTGGACGACGCCGTCGTGGTCTTCGCTGGAATGGCGGAGGTCACAGGAGTTGCTCCCCTCTGAGGACCGAGATGATGAAGTCGCTCGACGTCTCCGGAGTGGTCTCGGGATCGACGCCTGCGGGCGGCGCCCAGGTCTGCTGGATGCCGGTGGAGACCTCGTTGTAGAACGGGGTCTGCGGACGGGGCGCCGCTGCTCGCAGGGAGTCCCTGATGGTCTCCGACATCGGGAAGGACTCCTCGATGCGCGGATCCTCGTAGGCCTCAGTGTTCGCCGGCGGGTTGCCGTTGGTCACGAAGTACTCGGCCTGGTTCTCGACCGAGACGATGCATTCGATGGCCTCGAAGGCCAGCTCCGGGTTGTCGCTCTTCGCTCCGACGCCGAGGTTGATGCCGCCCAGCGGGGGTGCGGCCTCCTCGTCCTCCGCCATGCGCGGGTAGATACCCCAAGCGATGTCGTCGAGGACCGCCTGGTCCAGCGTGCCGGCCTCGACCGCGGCGACCGTGGCGGGCCAGACGAAGGGCCAATTGACCATGAAGGAGCCCGAATCACCCTGGAAACCGATGAGGGAGGCGTTCTCGTCCGCCGTGGGAAGGCCGGGACCGCCCAGGCCGTCCTCGCCGATGGTGGAGATCACCTCGGCCGCGGCGACGCCTGCGTCGGTGTCCAGCCCCAGTTCGATGGTCTGCGCCGTGGCCTCCGGGTCGACGAGGATCGATCCGCCGGCCGATTCGATGAGCGCGTTGACCCACACCGTCATGGATTCCCCCTGCTGGCCCTGTACTCCGAGGGTCTTGTCCTGGCTCCGGGCGGCCTCCATGACCTGCTCCCAGGTGACGGGTCCGCTCATGTCGAGGCCCGCGGCCTCGGCGACCGACTTCCGGTACCACAGGATCTGCGTGTTGGCCCAGAAGGGCACCGTGACGAGCTCGTCCTTCCAGGTCGCCCCGGCGATGGCACCCTCCACGACGTTCTCGGTGGTGGCCTCGGCGACGTCGTCGGGCACCGGCGCGAGGAATCCAGGCTCGGCCAGTTCGGGGACGAACGGTGGATCGAGGCTCATGATGTCCAGCGACGTGTCTCCCGCAGCGAGTCGGCGGGCGAGCTGTTCGCGCTGCGACGCGGCATCGTTCGGGAGGAGCGAGGTCTCGATGCGGTAGCGGCCCTCGGACTCGTCGCTGCATCTCTGGGCGATGGCGGCCTGACCGCCGGCATCGGGGTTGATGTACCAGGTCAGGCTGTTGTCGGCCTCCGCGGGGCCGCACCCGCTCATGGCCATCGTGCCGATCACCAGGCCCGCCAGGACGACGGCCCTCGGGCGGTTCTTCACTGCATTGCGCGTTCTTCGACTAGTCGGCATTCGTACCGAGCCTCCACATCCTCGTAGACAGCCCGGCTGACGGTTCTATCGAATCGACAGCCTAAGCAAGCTTGCTTTTCGACCCTATGCCCTGCGGGCGGGATGCGCTAGGCAGCCTGCTTGGTGTTACAGGTCCGTGTCCGAGGCGGCGCCTCGGACACGCGGCTCAGGTGGAGACGGTCGTGTTGTCCAGGGCGAACGGGGGCCGCTCGAGACCCTCGGTGACGGCCTCGGCCGGGTCGGACCCCAGCTCGACGATCCGGTTGTCCGCGTCCACGTGGACGACCGTGGGCGTGAACGCTCGCGCTTCCTCGGTGGTCATCTGCGCGTAGGTGATCAGGATGACCAGATCACCCCGGTGCACGAGGTGCGCCGCGGCGCCGTTGATGCCGATCACGCCCGACCCCCGGACGCCCGCGATGGTGTACGTCTCGAGCCGGGCGCCGTTGGTGATGTCGACGATCGACACGAGTTCGCCGGGCAGGATGCCGGCGGCGTCGAGCAGGTCGAGGTCCACGGTCACCGAGCCGACGTAGTGCAGATCGGCATGCGTGACCGTGGCGCGGTGGATCTTCGACGCGAACATTGTGCGATTCATCGCCTCAAGGATACTGCCGATCCAGCGGGACGGGGGCAAGTCAGGGGGGTGTCCTGGGCCACACGCGGCGCACGTGGAGGGCCCCGCCGGGGGAGGTGGGAGAAGAGAGCGGGCGACGGGAATCGAACCCGCGTATCGAGCTTGGGAAGCTAGCGCTCTACCATTGAGCTACGCCCGCACTGCAGTTGAAACTGCTCCATCACCTTACAACAGTTCTTCCGGCGTGCCGTCCTCGACGCCGGAGGAGCGGTCGGTGCCCCGTGCGGGCACCCCGCCCTCGCCCGGTCCGGGGGTGCTCCGGGTGGCCTCGCGGGCCCGCTCGATCAGCTCCCGCCACGGCTCCGCGAGCCGGCTCTCGGGCACGGACACCTCGGTGTAGCCGACGGTGATGCGGTAGGTGAACCGGTCCCGCGCCGCGTCCGGCGGCGGCGGGCCGGCGTCCCGCTGCCGCACGCCCGCCCCGGGAGCTGCTTCCCCTTCAGCTTCCGCTTCCCCTTCAGCTCCAGCTTTGGCTTCGGCTTCCGCTTCGGCGAGCGGCAGCCAGCGCTGCTCGGCCTCCGCCCGGCCGACCTCCAGACTCCATGTCCGCGTCAGCCCGCCCACGCCCCCGGACCGGGTGATGACGATCCTCACGGCAGGACGCCCACCGCGGACCACGCGTCCGCGACCGCCGCGCGGCCGGCGGCCCCGAAACGTGCGCGCGCGGCGTCCGTCGTGGCGGCCGCGAAGGTGGGGAAATCGCAGTCCGGCGGGATGCTCCCGCTGAGGACGGCGTCGTACCAGACCCGCCCGGCGCCCTCCCAGGCCCGGCCGCCCATCGCGGTGGCAGCGAGGTAGAAGGCATGGTTGGGGATCCCGGAGTTGATGTGCACCCCGCCGTTGTCCGACGCCGTCTCGACGTAGTCCGCCATGGTCGCGGGCTGGGGATCCCTGCCCAGCACGTCGTCGTCGTACGCCGTTCCCGGCGCCCGGAGCGACCGCAGGGCGACGCCCTGCACGTCCGCCGTGAAGAGGCCTGCGCCTACGAGCCAGGACGCCGAGGCGGCGTCCTGCCCGAGGTGCCGCTGTTCCACGAGCACCCCGAAGACGTCCGAGAGCGATTCGTTCAGCGCGCCGGACCGGCCCTGGTACTCCAGGTTCGTGGAGTACTGGGTGAACCCGTGGGCGAGTTCGTGGCTGATGACCGTGAGGGACGCCGTGAAGCGGCCGAAGATCTCGCCGTCGCCGTCGCCGAAGACCATGCGCTCGCCGTCCCAGAAGGCGTTGTCGTAGCCGGTCCCGTAATGCACCGTGGCGTCCAGGGCCATGCCGGCGCCGTCGATCGAGGAGCGCCCGTACTCCTCGCTGAACAGCCGGTAGGTGAACCCCAGTCCGTCGTAGGCCTCGTCGGCGGCGGGATCGCCCGTCGCCGCGGCTCCCTCGCCCCGGACGAGGTCCCCGGGGAGCTCCTCCCGGCCGCCGGCGTCGTGGATGCGGCGTGTCAGCGTCCCGACGACGGCGGGCCGGCGCCGCACCGGAGCACGCAGGGCCTCCGCGCGGGCGTGCCTCAGGGGGTCCAGTTCCCGCAGGGCGTGGCGTGCCGCGTCGGCCGCGACGGCGTAGCGGGCGTCCTGCAGGGCAGCGAGGCGCATGAGGAGGTGCGGTGGGACGATGCTGCAGGGGGTGCGTGGCGTGGTTCGCGGCATGGGGGTCTCCTTCGACTGGTCCCCAAGGTAGACCTGCGGACCGACATCCCCGCGGCACCCCGCGGCACGTAGGCTTGGCCGCATGAGCGTGGAGCGGAACACCCGCGACCTGGAGCAGGGCATCGAGCGGGACTTCTCGGACAAGATGAGCTACGGCTCGTATCTGGAGCTGGACCGGCTGCTCGACGCGCAGCACCCCGTGAGCTCGCCGGAGCACCACGACGAGATGCTGTTCATCATCCAGCACCAGACCTCCGAGCTGTGGCTGAAGCTCGTGCTGCACGAACTCCGCGCCGTCCGCGTGCACCTGCGGGCCGACGACCTGCGGGCCGCGATGAAGGGCATCGCCCGCATCAAGCACATCCAGCGTTCGCTGACCGAGCAGTGGTCCGTCCTGGCGACCCTCACGCCGTCCGAGTACGCGGAGTTCCGCGGTGACCTCGGGTCCTCGAGCGGCTTCCAGTCCTACCAGTACCGCGCCGTCGAGTTCCTGCTCGGCAACAAGAACGCCGCGATGATCGAGGTGTTCGACGCCGACCCTGCGGCGCGTGCCCTGCTCTCGGAACTCCTGGTGACGAGCAGCGTGTACGACGAGTTCATCGCCCTCCTGGCCCGGCGGGGCTATGCCGTCCCGGGGGATCTGCTCTCCCGCGACGTCAGCCTCGCCCACGAGTTCAGCCCCGCGCTCGTCGCGGTCTACAAGCAGGTCTACGAGGACGCCTCGGGCCACTGGGACGTCTACGAGGCGTGCGAGGAACTCGTGGACCTCGAGGACAACTTCCAGCTGTGGCGCTTCCGGCACCTCAAGACGGTCGCGCGGACGATCGGGTTCAAGGCGGGGACGGGCGGCTCCTCCGGCGTCGGCTTCCTGCAGCGGGCCCTCGAGCTCACGTTCTTCCCCGAACTCTTCGCGGTCCGCACGGAGATCGGACGCTGATCCGCGGCGGGGGACCACGCCTGCCGGACTGGTAACTTTGGACGGTGCTGATCTCCGACCGCGACATCCGAGCAGAACTGGCAGCCCAGCGGATCGTCCTCGAACCGCTCGATCCCGCGATGGTGCAGCCCTCCAGCGTGGACGTCCGCATCGACCGCTATTTCCGGCTCTTCGACAACCACAAGTACGCACACATCGACCCCGCCGAGGACCAGCCGGAGCTCACGCGCCTGGTGGAGGTGGCGCCCGACGAGCCGTTCATCCTGCACCCCGGTGAGTTCGTCCTCGGCTCCACCTACGAGACGGTCACGCTGCCCGACGACATCGCCGCACGCCTCGAGGGGAAGTCCTCCCTCGGCCGCCTGGGGCTGCTCACCCACTCCACCGCCGGGTTCATCGACCCCGGCTTCTCCGGCCACGTGACCCTCGAGCTGTCCAACATGGCCACCCTGCCGATCAAGCTGTGGCCGGGATCCAAGATCGGCCAGCTGTGCTTCTTCAGGCTCACATCCCCCGCCGAGCACCCCTACGGTTCGGGCGAGTACGGGAACCGGTACCAGGGCCAGCGGGGCCCGACGGCGTCGCGCAGCCACCTGAACTTCCACCGCACCGGCATCTGATCCGCGGGGTCAGGCCTCCGGCACGACGGCGCGCGTCACCTGCGCCGGCGGCCTGACCGGCAGCAGGAGGAGGAGCCCCGCGAGGAGGACCACGAGGATCCCGACCACCCCGTAGAGCTGCGAGCCGAAGATGCCGATGCACAGCGCGAACAGCGCCGGGGCCAGGAAGCTGACGGCCCGGCCGGTCGTCGCATAGAGGCCGAACAGCTCCCCCTCGTCGCCGACCGGGGCGAGGCGCGCGAGATAGCCGCGGGAGGACGACTGCGCCGGGCCGACGAAGAGTGTCAGCAGCAGTCCGAAGACCCAGAACGTCGTATCCGCGGTCCAGTCCATGCCGAAGAAGGAATACGATCCGGTGCCGAGGACGAGGATCGCCGTCCCCGCGACCAGCAGGCCGATCAGGGCGCCGATGATGACCCGCTTGGGCCCGATGCGGTCGTCGAGGAACCCGCCGACGACCGCCCCGATCGCCGCGATCACGTTCGCCGCGATGGCGAAGACGATCACCATGCTCGTCGAGAATCCGAAGGTGCCCGCTGCCAGGATGCCGCCGAAGGTGAACACCGCCGCGAGTCCGTCCCGGAAGACGGCGCTCGCCAGCAGGAAGAAGATGGTGTGCGGGCTCTGGCGGTAGATCGCCTTCACGCGGCGCAGGAGCAGGCCGTAGGAGGCGAGGAACGCCACCTGGGCCGCGGCGGCCTTCCGGGGGACCTCCGGGACGGTGAACATCACGGGCAGGGCGAACGCCGCGAACCACAGGGCGGAGAAGACGGCCACGAGGCGGATGTTCAGTCCGTCCTCGCTGGAGGCCCCCGCCCAGTCGACGACGGGCTCGATGAAGACCACGAGGACCACCACGAGGGCGACGATGCCGCCCACGTAGCCCATGGCCCAGCCGAATCCGCTGACGCGCCCGATCGTCGCCGGCGTCGAGACCTGCGTCAGCATCGCGTTGTAGTTGACGCCCGCGAACTCGAAGAAGATGTTCGCCGCGGCGATCAGGGCGACGCCGAGGATCAGCATCTCCGGGCTGGGGAAGACGAAGAAGCACAGGGCCGTCAGGACGGCGACGATCGCGCTGTTCACCCCGAGCCAGAGCTTCCGGTGCCCCCCGCTGTCGGACCGCTGCCCGATCACGGGGGCGAGCAGCGCGATGAGCAGGCCGGCCGCCGCGAGGCCCCATCCGAGGACCTGCGACGCGCGTGCCTCGCCGCCGAACGCGTCCGAGGTGAGGTACACCGTGAACACGAAGGTGGTCATCACCGCGTTGAAGGCCGCCGACCCCCAGTCCCACGATGCCCAGGCCAGGACGGGCCGGCTGAAGATGCGGCCGGAGCCGCGGGGAGGGGTGGAGGCGGGTGCCTCCGCCGGCAGCGGAAGCGGCTCATGGGTGCTCATACGGTGAATGCTAGCGCCGCATGATCCCTCCCACGCCGAGGCGCCCCGGCCCCGTCCGAGCGGGCGCAAGGGGAGTAACACTGAAATGTTGAAGCAATTCCGCCGATAGACTGACGGAGCCCGACCGGCCCCCAGCGGAAGATCGAGACCCCATGCTCACCGTGCTGCTCGCGATGTTCGTGCTGGCACTCGGGGCGCCCGTGCTCTTCGCCCGATTCGGACGGTCGGCCTTCTTCGTCCTCGCCGCCGCTCCCGCCGCCGGCTTCGTCTGGCTCCTCACCCGACTCCCGCAGGTCCTGGCCTCCGACCAGGCAGCGCCGAACGGCAGTCCCGGTGCCCCGCCGTCGCTCACCATCCCCTGGATCCCCAGCCTGCAGATCGAGCTGACCTTCCGGCTCGATGCCCTCGCGGCGGTCCTGTGCATCCTGATCCTCGGCGTCGGCGCCCTCGTCCTGTTCTACTGCGCCCGCTACTTCAAGAACGATGATCCCGACGTCGGCGCGTTCGGCGCCCAGCTCCTCGCGTTCGCCGCGGCGATGTTCGGTCTGGTCACCGCCGACGACCTGATCCTCATGTTCATCTTCTGGGAACTGACCACGATCCTGTCCTACCTGCTCATCGGGTACTCGCGGCAGCGGCTCTCCGCCCGACGCTCCGCCCTGCAGGCGCTGATCGTGACGACGTTCGGCGGCCTGGCGATGCTGGTGGGCCTGGTCATCCTGGGGCAGGAGGCCGGGACCTACCGCATCTCCGAGATCCTGGCCGACGCCGGGACCCTCGCGGCCGGCGGCCTGCTGATCGACGTGGCGATCGGTCTCGTGCTGGTCGGTGCCATCACGAAGTCGGCGCTCGTCCCCTTCCACTTCTGGCTGCCGGGGGCCATGGCCGCGCCCACGCCCGTCAGCGCGTACCTGCATGCGGCGGCGATGGTGAAGGCCGGTGTCTTCCTGGTGGCGCGCTTCGCCCCCGGGTTCTCGGAGACCGCCTTCTGGTACCCGGTGATCTTCGGGCTCGGCATGGCCACCATGCTGCTCGGCGGCTGGCGCGCGCTGCGCCAGTTCGACCTCAAGCTCGTGCTGGCGTACGGGACGGTGAGCCAGCTCGGCTTCCTGACCATGGTGGTGGGTCTCGGGGGGCGCGACGGCGCCCTCGCCGGCCTCGCGCTGCTGCTGGCGCACGGGTTCTTCAAGGCCACGCTCTTCCTGGTGGTCGGCATCATCGACCACCAGTCCGGCACCCGCGACCTGCGGGTCCTGTCCGGGGTGGGCGCCACCTCGCCCGCCCTGTTCGCCGTCGCCCTCGTCGCCGCCGGATCGATGGCCGGGGTGCCGCCGCTGCTGGGCTTCGTGGCCAAGGAATCGGTCCTCGAGGCGTTCGTCCACCGCGCGGAGGGCGGGATCGCCGGCACGCTCCTGCTCGGCGGGATCGTCCTCGGGTCCATCCTCACCTTCGCCTACAGTGCGCGCTTCGTGTGGGGCGCCTTCGCGCTGAAGCACGGCCAGCCGCAGACCCCGTTCCAGCGGGTCCGGACGTCCTTCCTGCTGGCGCCCGCCGTGCTCGCCGTCGCATCCGTGCTGTTCGGGCTCTGGCCCGCACCGCTGGACGCGGTGATCCAGCCCTACGTGGCCCTGTTCCCGGCCGAGGGCGAGGCGCCGTACCTGGCCCTCTGGCACGGCGTCAACCTGCCGCTGCTCCTCTCGGTCGTCACGATCGTGGCCGGCACGGCGCTGTACCTGCTGCGCTCGCCGTTCGAACGGCTGCAGGGGCGCCTTCCCGCGGTCCGGGAGGCGGAGGTGGTGTACCGCTCGCTGATCGGCGTCCTCGACGACGTCGCCGTGTGGATCACGGGGCGCACGCAGCGCGGCTCGCTGTCCTTCTACCTCTTCGTCATCCTGACGACCGCCGTCGTCACCCCGCTCGCGGCCCTCGTCCTGTTCGACGCCCCCATGCCGTCCGCCATCAGGATCGCGGAGTCGCCCGCGCAGGTCGTCGCGGCGCTGGTCATCATCGTGGGCATCATCGCCGCGCTCCGGTCCACCAAGCGGTTCATGGCCGTCCTGATGGTCGGGATCACCGGGTACGGCATGGCGGCGATCTTCGCGCTGCACGGCGCCCCCGACCTCGCCCTCACCCAGATGCTCGTCGAGACGATCGTGCTGGTCGCCTTCGTGCTCGCGCTGCGCTCCCTGCCGGCCCGGCTCTGGAACCGCGCGGGGAGCCGGCACCGGGTCCTGCGGGCCGGGCTCGGTGTGGCCTTCGGCGGGATCATGGCCGTCATCGCCATGTCCGCCATGGCCTCGCGCAACGCCGCGCCCATCTCCCTCGCGTACCCGGCGATGGCCTACGACGACGGCGGCGGCGCCAACGCCGTCAACGTCCTGCTCGTCGACATCCGGGCCTGGGACACCTTCGGGGAGATCACCGTGCTGGCGATCGCCGCGACGGGGATCGCGAGCCTCATCTTCGTCCGGGGCCGCGGCGACACGCGGCGCCGGGCCCACGGCGTCGAGGACGGTTCGGTGGACCGGGGCCAGGAGCCGCTGGACGCGGCCGGTCGGGCCGGCGCCGCCCGGGAGCTCGCGGCGCGGTTCACCGATGTCCCCCGCGACCCCTGGCTCGTGGCGGGCAGGACCCTCGCGCCCGAGCGCCGGTCGATCATCTTCGAGGTCATCACCCGGCTGCTCTTCCACACCATCATCGTGCTGTCCATCTACCTGCTCTTCGCCGGTCACAACCTGCCGGGCGGGGGCTTCGCCGGAGGACTCACCGCAGGGCTCGCCCTCGCCATCCGCTACCTGGCGGGCGGACGGTTCGAGCTGGCCGAGGCCAGCCCGGTCAGCGCCGGCGCGCTGCTGGGTATCGGGCTCGCGATCGTCTCCCTCACCGCGGCCGCGCCCCTGCTGGTCGGCGGCGCGGTACTGGAGAGCTACATCCTCGAATTCTGGCTGCCGGTCTTCGGCGACGTGAAGTTCGTGACGTCCACCATCTTCGACATCGGGGTCTACATCATCGTCGTCGGTCTCGTCCTGGACGTCCTGCGCAGCCTGGGCTCGGAGATCGACGAGCGCAGCGAGGCTGAAGGCCCCATCGAGGAGGCCTCCGGGTCCGATGCGCTCGTCCCGCCCGCCGTCGAAGGAGTCCAGCCGTGACCGTCAACCTCACGCTGATCGTGCTCATGGCGGCGTTCTTCGCCGCCGGGATCTATCTGCTGCTCGAACGGAGCCTGACCCGCGTGCTGCTCGGCCTGATCCTGCTCGGCAACGGCGCGAACATCCTGATGCTCGCCATGAGCGGAGGCGGCGGGAAGTCGCCGCTCTACGTCCCGGGGACCCCCGCGGAGGAGTACACGGACAGCCTGCCGCAGGCCCTGATCCTGACGGCGATCGTCATCACGTTCGCGGTCACGGCGTTCATGCTCGGCATCATCTACCGTTCGTGGGTCCTCGGCCGCGAGGACGACGTCCAGGACGATCCCGAGGACCGGCGCGTCGCGGACCAGGACAGCTACGACTGGGAGGACGACGCCGACGTCGTCGCCGAGACCTCGGAGTTCTTCGACGACGACGACGACGCCCCGGCCGGGCGCAGCGGCGCGACCGCCTACGACGGCGCCGCCACGCTCGAGGTGGGCACCGCCCGTAGCGACGATGATCCTGCTGCCCGGACGCGCCGGCGGGAGGATCGCCGGTGATCGCCGCCGATCTGGCCCCCCTGGCGATCGTCCTGCCGTTCCTCGGGGCGGCCGTCACGTTCCTGCTCATCCGGCACTCGCGGGCGCAGCGGGCCGTCAGCATCTCCACGCTCAGCGTGACCCTGATCGTCGAGGTGGTGATGCTGCTCGCAGCCCCTGCCACGGGGACCCACGCGGTGAGGCTCGGCGGGTGGGAGCCCCCGTTCGGCATCGTGCTCGTGGTGGACCAGTTCTCCGCCCTGATGCTCGTCGTGTCCTCCGCCATCAGCCTCGCGGTGCTGATCTACGCCGCCGGCCAGGGCATGGCCGACGGCGACGAGGACGGACCGGTCTCGATCTTCCACCCCACCTACCTGATCCTCGTGGCGGGGGTGTCCAACGCCTTCCTGACGGGCGATCTCTTCAACCTGTACGTCGGCTTCGAGATCCTGCTGACCGCGAGCTACGTCCTCATGACCCTGGGCGGCACCGCGCCGCGCATCCGCGCCGGGGTGACCTACGTCGTCGTCAGCGTGGTGTCCTCCATGCTGTTCCTGATCGCGATCGCGATGATCTACGGGGCAACCGGAACGGTCAACATGGCGGACCTCGCGGTGAAGCTGGAGACGGTGGACCCGGCGACGCAGATGGTGCTCCATCTCATGCTGCTCGTGGCCTTCGGGATCAAGGCCGCGGTCTTCCCGCTGTCCTTCTGGCTGCCGGACTCGTACCCCACGGCGCCCGCCCCGGTGACCGCCGTGTTCGCCGGCCTGCTGACCAAGGTGGGCGTCTACGCGATGGTCCGCGTCGAGACACTCCTCTTCCCCGGCGACCGCATCAATTCGCTCCTGATGATCGTCGCGCTGCTCACGATGGTGGTGGGCATCCTCGGGGCGCTCGCGCAGTCGGACATCAAGCGGCTCCTGTCCTTCACCCTCGTCAGCCATATCGGGTACATGGTCTTCGGGCTGGCCATCTCCTCGCGGATCGGCCTCGGGGCCGCGGTCTACTACGTGGCCCACCACATCACCGTGCAGACGAGCCTCTTCCTCGTCACGGGACTGATCGAGCGTCGGGGCGGGACGGCGAACGTCGACCGCCTCGGCGGACTCGCGAAGCTCTCGCCGCTCCTCGGCATCCTCTTCTTCCTGCCCGCCATGAACCTCGCCGGGATCCCGCCGTTCTCGGGCTTCCTCGGCAAGCTCGGGCTGATCCAGGCCGGCGTGGAGCTCGGCACGCCGCTCGCGTACGCGCTGGTCGCCGGGGGAGTGCTGACGAGCCTGCTGACCCTCCTGGTCATGGCCCGGGTCTGGAACCGGGCGTTCTGGCGCAGCCCCGCGGACGCCGAGGACCCGGACCCCATCCTGCTCGCGAGCAAGGCCGACGGCTCCAGCGTGGGCACCTCCCGCCATGTGACGGGCGAGGACACCGGGCGCTTCGCCGGCAAGGATCCGGTGACGCTCCTGCCGCGGACCATGACGGGACCGACGATCGGCCTCGTCGCCCTCGGCCTCGCCCTGATGGTCCTCGCCGGGCCGCTGTTCGAGCTGAGCGACGACGCGGCCCAGGAGATGCTCGACCGGACCCCCTACATCGAGGCAGTGCTCGGGCCGGGGGCGGACGGATGAGCCGCCAGCGCATCCCCCTCATCACGGAGCTGCCGCTCGTCATCTGGCTCGTCCTCGTCTGGGGGGCCCTGTGGCAGGATTTCGGCCCCGGCAACCTGGTGTTCGGGGCGCTCATCGCGTACGCCGTCGTGAATTTCTTCTACCTGCCGCCCGTCGAGCTGACGGGGCGGTTCAACGTGCTGTGGGTCGTCCCGTTCCTCGGCCGGTTCCTGTACCGGCTGGTGGTCGCCAGCGCCGAGGTGTTCTGGCTGGCCGTGACGCGGGGTCCCTCCCTCCGGAGCGCCGTGGTGGCCGTCCAGCTGCGCAGCCGTTCGGACTTCCTCGTCACGGCCACGGGGCACGCCATCTCGCTGATCCCGGGCTCCCTCGTCCTCGAGGTCGACCGCTCCACGTCGACCCTCTACCTCCACTGCCTGCACATCCGGACCGAGGAGGACGCCGAGGCCATCCGGCGGGACGTCCGCGCCACGGAGGTCTGGCTCATCCGGATCATGGGGAGCCGCAAGGACCTCGACGCACTCACCGCCGAGGAGGCACGCCCATGACGGTCGCCGTGTATGTCGCCGGGGGAATATTGACGATCGCCGTCCTGCTGGCCCTGTACCGGGCCGTCCGCGGACCCTCGATCCTCGACCGCGTCCTGGCGCTCGACGTCGTCCTGGCGGTCGTCGGCGCGGGACTGGTCCTGAACATGGTGATGGGCCGCCACCTGGACAACCTCGTGCTGCTCGTCACCATCTCGCTCATCGGGTTCATCGGCTCCGTCACCGTCGCCCGCTTCGTCACGGACAGGAAGTAGCGGCGTGGTGAACGATGTGATCGTCTCGATCCTCCTGATCGGCGGTGCGCTCATGTCCCTGGCAGCGGGGATCGGCCTCGCGCGCTTTCCGGACCTGCTCTCCCGCATGCACGCCGCGACCAAGCCGCAGGTCCTCGGGCTGCTGCTGTTCCTCCTCGCGCTCGCCGTGGAGTTCGAGAGCTGGGTGCTCGTCCCGGTACTGGTGCTGTGCTGGATCTTCCAGCTGCTCACCAGCCCCGTGTCGGCGCACATGGTGGGCCGCGCCGGCTACCGCACGCGGCACCTGCGGCGTGACCTGCTCACCCTCGACGAGCTCGACGACGTCGTGGCGCGGGCCGCCGAGGGTGAGCCCGCCGGCCCCGGCCGGGCCGGAGAGACACGCCCGGAAGCGGGCGACACCCCGGCCTGACCGTCCCTGCGGCCCCGGCCCCCGGGACGGCGAGCGGCCGGGCCCGGCACCCGGCCTGACCGGCGCGTCGAGCGGTGGCAGGACGCCGCCCTCCCACCGGGTCGCCGCCGAAAACGGTAAGGTAGCTGATGATCACGGCGACGACACGGGAGGAGGTCCGGGAGTGGAGATGCTGCAGCGCAGCGCAGTCGTCATCGAGGACGACGCCGATATCCGCCGGCTGCTCGTCATCGTGCTGTCCGGACGCCGGTTCACCGTGTACGAGGCCGGCACCGGGGCGGAGGGCCAGCGCCTCGTCGACGCGGTCCAGCCGGACCTCATCACGCTGGACCTGAACCTGCCGGATGTGGACGGCCTCGACCTGTGCCCTCGGCTCCGGGCCCATTCGGACGCGCATATCCTCACCATCTCCGCGCGGCCCCCGCACCTCACCGAGGAGCAGTGCCTGGCGGCGGGGGCCGACCAGTTCATGGCGAAGCCCTTCAGCCCGCGGGCGCTCCGCGCCTACCTCGACGGGGTGTTCCTCAGCGTCGACGCCGCGTAGCGCCGGATCCGGGCCGCCGCGCGCCACGCTTAGCGGGCCTTGACCACCGGCAGCTCCGACCACTTCGTCGTGTAGTGCGGTGAGAGCATGTCCCGCTTCATGGTCCAGTCGGACCCGGCCTTCAGGCCCGCGTGCCCCAGCCCGATGGCCGACCGCCCGAAGCGCCGGCCGACGTCCTGCAGGAGGGGTCCCGTGTCCTTGAGCACCGGACCCTCGGCGGGCAGCAGGGTGTCCTGGGCGCCCGTGGGCCTGAGGTCGGTGACGACGACGCCGGCGCGGATGTACGGTAGGCCCTCCTCGATCAGGGGGAGGAGCGTGTCCGCGGCACGCGACAGTTCGAGGGGATCCGCCGTGTGCGCCGGGAGGGGGACGCAGACGGTAGGCGAACTCTTCCGGCCCGCGCTGAAGGGGGACGTGGCGGCGAAGGCCGTGATGACCCGCCCCTGCAGGTGCTTCCTCGTCAGGCGGGAGGCGGCGCCCTGCGCGTAGACGCTGAGGGCCTGGTGCATCGCCTCCCTGGTGCTCACCGGGGTCCCGAAGGAGCGGGAGTAGAGGACCTGCTCGTTGCCGGTGGACTCGCGTCCCGTGATGCACGGTGTGCCCTGCAGTTCCAGGACGGTCCGCATCAGGACCACCGAGAAGCGCTTGCGGACGGCCACCGGGTCCGCGGTAGCGAGATCCCAGGCCGAGTCGATGCCGATCGCATTCAGTCTCCGCGCGTTCTTCGCCCCGACCCCCCAGACGTCCGAGACCGCGAGCCGCCGGAGGAGGGACCGCCGGTTCTCCTCGGGGACGAGGCTCCAGTGGCAGACGCCGCCGAATTCCGGATTGCCCTTGGCCCAGCGGTTGGCGAGCTTGGCGAGGGTCTTGGTCGGCGCGATGCCCACGCACACGGGCAGCCCGACGTTGCGGCGCACGGTGGTCCGGATTTCCGTGCCGGCGCGCCGCTGGGCCTCCTGTGGTCCGGAGAGGGTCAGGAAGGCCTCGTCGATGCTGTAGATCTCGAGGTTCCCGGTGTAGCGGCCGAGCAGTTCCATGACGCGGGCGCTCAGGTCGCCGTAGAGCTCGTAGTTGCTGGAGCGCACCTGCAGCCCCCAGCCGCGCGCCTGGTCCGCGATCCTGAACCACGGCGTGCCCATCGTGATGCCGAGGGCCTTCGCCTCCGGGCTGCGGGTGATGACGCAGCCGTCGTTGTTCGAGAGCACCACGAGGGGCCGGCCTTCGAGCGACGGGTCGAAGGCCCGCTCGGCGGAGACGTAGAAGTTGTTGACGTCGACGAGCGCGATGCTGCTGCCGTGCTCAGACACGGTGCAGGCACCGGGTGGCGACGCCCCAGATCACGAGGGAGTCGGGATCGGGGACGGGGATGGGCGGGTACTCCGGGCCGGCAGCGACGAGGGCCACCCCGGAGGAGGTGATGCGGATCCGCCGGATGACGAGCTCGCCGTCGAGCACGGCGATGACCACCGCGCCGTCCCGCGGGCGCAGGGCGCGGTCGACGATCAGCTCGTCCCCGTCGGAGATGCCGGCACCGTCCATGGCGTCCCCGGAGACCCGCACGATGTACGTGCTCGTGATGTCCCTGATGAGGTGGCGGTTGAGGTCGATCCGGTCCTCGAACCAGTCCTGGGCGGGTGAGGCGTATCCCGACGGCATGAGCGAGCCGCCCTCGGCCGCGCCGACCGGCCGGCCCAGCGCCGCCCCGGGCGCACCGGAAGCATCCATCGCCTCCTCCTCCCCACCCTTGTTCCTCACCGACCGCTCACCGACGCGTCGGCCGTCACCGTGCCGGACTCCGAAGCCTAGACGCTGCTACCGACACCGGAGCGGGGCACCAGGGAACGGGCGGATGCCGGGAGGCGGCGGTCGGCCGTCCTACCGCCGGCTCAGCGGCGTCAGGGGTGCCGTTCCGGGCACGCTGCTCGGCAGCAGTCGAAGCTGCCGCACAGCCCACCCGAGGACGACGACGACGAGCAGGTTGCGTGCCGAGAGCAGGAGTGCGACGCCGGGGTGCAGTGCCTCATGCAGCTGGATGTAGAAGATCGGGTAGACGAGCGTGGTCAGGACGGCGATCAGGACCATCAGGGCGCTCGGGACGATCCACCGACGGCCGTTCAGGGCCACACCCACCGAGATCACGGCGACCAGCCAGAGCATGAACTGGGGAGAGCCCACCTTGTTGAAGACGATCAGGGCCCCGACGAGGGCAAGGGTCCCGGTGACGACGAGCTGGGCGCGGTCGGCCCCCTTCCTCAGCGCAGCCACCATGAGCAGGGCGATGGACGCCACGGCGAGGCACAGGAACGTGTCCATCAGGGCGGCCAGGGGCTCCGCGAGCGAGCCGCGGATCTCCATGGTGTGGATCTCCGCGTTGAACTCCACGGTGGTCGCGTCGCCGAGGATCGCCTGCCACAGACCGGGTGTCGCGAGGGGTGCCTCGAGCTGCATCCCGCGCTCGCCCTGCGTCGACAGGAAGCCGGCGACGTTCCCGAGCCCGCCCCTGGACGCGGCTACTCCGACGATCACCCCGGACACCAGGAGGCCGGCGAGGACGACCCGCGCCCTCGCCCGGGCCGTGATGAGGAGCGCGAGCACGGCCGCTGCCGGCCAGACCTTGATCCAGGTGGCCAGCGACAGGACGGAGGACGCGAAGACCGGGTGGGCGGCTGCGCAGATCAGCCCGACGACGACGAGGGGTCCCGTGACACCGTCCACACGGGCGAAAGCGACCGGCCCGAGGATCGCCGTGAGCAGCGTCCAGAGATAGGCGGCCTGCCACCCGTAGCGCGTGGCGCCGCTGTTCAGCAGGGCCAGCACGGCGGTCAGGTTCAGGACCAGGCACAGCAGGTACCACCCCAGCAGGTAGGGCTCCTGACCCAGGAGGCCGGCGGCGATCATCGGGAGCATCGCTCCCGCCGGGTACACCCAGGCATCGTCGATCCCCAGCCAGGTGCCCGTGCTGAAGCCGTGGAACGCCCAGTGGCGGTACAGGATCACATCGCCGTAGGTCTCGCCGGCGATGATGCGGGGAAGCAGCAGGACGAAGGCGAGGACGTGGACGGCCGCGAAGACCGCGAGGACCGAGGACCGCCGGGCCGGCAGTGCGGTCAGGTCCGGGCGTGGCGGGGTCATGGGGGGCTTCCTGCTGGTGGTCACCGGGCTGCACCACGATAGCAGCCGCGCAGCACCGGCCGGGTGTCCGTCAGGGCCGTTCGTCCTTCCCCGCGGGAGGCGCGGCGGGCGAGGGGGCGCGCGCCGCGCGGAACACGGCGACGGCCTCGGCGGGTGCGGACGCGGCGGCCACGAAGCCGTCCGGCCGCACGAGGTACAGGGTGCCGGGCCGCAGGGGGGTGGAGCCGGTGGAGCCGAAGCTGTGCAGCGGGAGCCCGAGTTCGACGGCGGCGGCTTCCGCGCGCCGTGCCGCCGCCGGGTCGGGGGCGTACAGGTGCAGCTGCCAGGACGCCGACCGCAGCGCGTCGAAATTGTCCCCGGTCCACTGCAGCCGGCGGCCGACGACGGCGTCCCTGCGTCGTCCCTCCTGCGCACCCTCCATGCGGTAGTGGATGCGCACCTGGCCGAGGTACCCGGCCAGACGGCGGCCGATCGGCAGGCGGGGGAGCACTGTGACGATGACGGGCACCACCACCCGCGGCACGAAGCGGCGCACCAGGACCGCCGTCCTCGACGTGGAGATGAGCCCGCGGAACGCGGTGTCCGTCGTCTGCAGGAGGCGCACGGCCACGGGGCGGCGCTCCGCCCCGTAGCGGTCGAGGAGCGCATCGGGGGCGCGCCCCGAGATGACGTCGTGGAGCTTGAACGCGAGGTTGTGGGCGTCCTGGAGTCCGGTGTTCATGCCCTGCGCACCGACCGGCGAATGGACGTGGGCCGCGTCGCCCGCGAGGAACACGGAGCCGGTCCGGAAGCGCGCGGCGATCCGGTGATGCACGCGGTAGGTGGAGAACCACCGGGAGTCCTCATAGGTGACGCCGAAGCCCTCGGCCATGCGGCGGCGTGCACCCTCCTCGGTGATGTCCGGGGCGTCGTCGTCGCCGGCCGTACCGATGAGGCGCTGCCCGGTTCTGCCGTCCTCGGCGGACCGCATGGGGAACGCGAGCAGGAAAGCCGTGGCACCGAGGCGGACGTTGACGGACGCAGGGTTCAGCCCGTCGACGCCCACCGCGTCGACGAGGTAGAAGCTCTGCCGGCTGGTGGTGCCCTCGAAGTCCGTGCCGCACAGGGACCGGACGGTGGAGCCCGCTCCGTCGCAGCCGACCGCGAACCGCGCGCGGATCGTCGACGGCCCGTCCGGGCCCTCGACGACGGCGAGGACGCCGTCGCCGACCTGTTCCAGCGACACCAGCCGGTGCCGCCACCGCACGGTCCCGCCGAGGGTGCGCAGGTTGTCGCCGAGGATCCGCTCGTTGGCGCTCTGCTCCAGGACGTGGATGCCCGGGTACGGCGTGATCCCCCGGCCCAGTCCGGCGAGCGGGACCGGCGCGAAGGAGGCATGTCCGAAGCCCTGCCGGACGGACTCCACGCGCACCGCCTCGGCCAGCACGCGGTCGATGACCCCGAGCTGGTCGTAGATCTCCAGGGACCGCGAGTGCACGCCGAGGGCCCGGGACTCGACCGTCGGTCCGTCCTTGCCATCGATCAGCGCGATGCGCCTTCCCAGCTTCACGAGCCAGTTCGCGAGCATCAGGCCCGTGGGGCCCGCACCCACCACGAGGACCTCGATGTCCTCCTGTGCTGCGCCCTCGTGGGTCATGGTCGTCTCCGCGGTCCGTTCAGCGGTCGAGGCTGGTGCAGACGCAGGCGCGATTGCCCTCGGCATCCGCCAGGACCGTGAACGACGGCGCCCGCGTGTCGTCGACCACGCGTCCGCCCGCGGCCACGGCGGCGGCGATCCGGGCCTCCGCGGCATCGTGCGGCACCCAGAGGTCGAGGTGGAAGCGCTGACGCGGCGTCTCGTGCGCGTCGGTGTGCTGGAACCACAGGGTCGGGACGCGCCCGCCCGGGTCCGCGACGTCGTCGCCGTCCACCGCGGTCGCGTCCCCGGTCAGCAGGGCGGCCCAGAACGGGCCGAGGGCCGCGACGTCGGCGGTGTCGAGGGCGAGCTCGACGACGGCGGGCGCCGCCGGGTCCGCCGGGATGCCGCGTTCAGCCGCGATCGCGCTGATCCGGCGCGCGAGGTCGACGTCACGCTCCGTCACCCCGGAGGCGTCGTGGCTGAGGAGCGTGACGTCGACGTGCGGGTAGGTCAGCACGACGTCGGGGTGGTGGCCGGCCTGCTCCGCGAGGTCACCGATCGCCGTGACGAGGGCGAGGCCCGTGGCGAAGTCGCCGGTCACGAAGCGGGCGTGCAGGGCCCGGGCGAGCTTGCGCCAGTCGGCCAGGCCGGCGTCGAGGATCTGCTGCGTGGTGAGGTTGGTCATGCCGCCAGTATGCAACGTGCCCGCATCCGGGAGAAGGGGCGGGCCACCCCCGCCGCCGCGGATCGGACGCCAAGGTTCGGCTGCCATACTGCGGGATGCCCACAATCAGGATCCACCCGGGCCTCGGCGTGCTCGCCGCCCGCTTCGACGGCGACCTCAGGGAGCGGCTGCGGGCCGCGGTCCTCACCCCGCAGCTCCTCCTGGCGGTCAAGGCCGCCTTCGCCGCGGCGCTCGCCTGGACCATCGCCCAGGCCATTCCCGGGACGCCGGCCGAGTACCCGTACTACGCGCCGCTGGGTGCGCTGCTGGCGATCTACCCGACGGTGGCTGGCACCGTCAAGCTCGGCCTGCAGACCGTCGTCGGGCTCACGATCGGGATCCTCCTCGCGTTCGTCGCGGTGTGGGCGGGGGACCCGAACTGGGTCACCATCGCGTTCGTCGTCGGGGTGGGCGTCCTCCTCAGCGGGGTGCTCAAGAGGACGGCCGGCGGCGGGTCGGGGATCGCCTCGGCCGGACTGTTCGTGCTCGTCATCGGCAACGAGAACCTGGGGTATTCGCTGGGCTACCTCGTCCAGACCCTCGTGGGGGTGGGCGTGGGCCTCGCGGTCAGTGCGCTCATCCTGCCGCCGCTCCACCTCAATGACGCGGTGGGCCAGATGAGCGGCCTCCGGCGGACGGCGGCACGCCAGCTCCAGGAGATGGGCGAGGCACTCGAGGAGGACTGGGCCGGGGACGACCCGCGGTGGGGGGAACGCCGCGACGACCTCACGGCGTCGGTCCGGAACGCCCGGAGCGCCCTCCAGTACGCGAACGAGAGCAGGAAGGGCAACGTCCGGCGGCGCCTCCATCCGCGGGACATGCGCCGCGACTACCGGCACGTCGAAGTCCTGGAGATCGTCGCCTCGCACACCCTGAACATCACCAACATGCTGCAGGACGGGCTCCACGGGACGGCGACCGAGCAGTCCCTCCCCGAGGCGGTCCGCCCGCCCCTGCAGGAGGCCTTCACCGCCGTCGGCAACGTCCTGGACCTGTGGACGGTCGAGGAGTGCAGCGACGAGAACCTCCACGACGCGGAGCGGACCCTGAAGGTGCTCGAGACCGCAGCCTACGAGTCGTCCACCGAGACGGTCCCCTTCGGCTCGGCGGCCGCGATCGGCATGAACCTCCACCGCATCCTGCAGGCCGTCAGGCCCGAGCTGGGCGTCGAGGGGGAGTCCTGACCGGCACGCGGAAGGGGCGCCCCGAAGAGCGCCCCTTCCCTGGTCCGTGCGGCTCAGGTGACGTCGGCGGTCTTCGCGGCCCGGGCGATCGCCTTCTGCGTCGAGCGGTTGGTGAGCACCTGGATAGTGGTGCTCACCGCGCCCGAGATGATGGCGAACAGTAGGGCCGAGCGCAGCGAGTTCTCCAGTCCGTCCGTGCTCTTGGGCGGAGCGTCGCCCGTGATCTTCTCCCACAGGAAGTCGACGAGCTTCGTCCCGATGAAGCCCGCGCCGACGCTCATTCCCACACCGAGCAGCTTGAACACCACAGTCATGGTTTCTCCTTCTCATCCGAATAGTCCTGCATCCAGCCTAGTCGGGCTCTGGGGGTGCGAGTGCGGCTCGCGGAGTCGCGAAGACCGGCAGGCGGCATCCCGATCCGCAGGTGTAGGATCGGGAGCGCTCAAGCAACACACGACAGGGGAGCGCCGATCCGCAGCATGCTGCCGGGACGGGCGCTGAGAGTGCGGAATGCCGCAGACCCTCGAACCTGATCCGGTTAGTACCGGCGAAGGGAGTCGAGTTCTCGGGGTGCGCGACGACCGCGCGCCCTCCCCTCCTGCAACCCAGGAGGAATCAGCATGGCATCATCAACGGCCCTGAGGGGCCTCTCTCCCCGGACCAGCCAGTGGCGCGTCGTCGACATCGTGGTGGCCTCGGTCATCGGCGTCGCCGTCGGCGTGCTGTTCTTCGTCTGGTCCGCGGGCTACTCGGGAATCAGCCTGCTCACCGCCGGCTTCCCGCCGCTCGCCGGCCTGTACTCCGGCGGGTGGCTCGTCGCCGGCGTGCTCGGCGGGCTGATCATCCGGAAACCGGGCGCCGCGATCTACTGCGAGGTGCTCGCGGCAGCGGTCTCGGCCCTGATCGGCACCCAGTGGGGCGTCGGCGTCCTCATCTCCGGGGCCATCCAGGGGGCGGGGGCGGAACTCGTGTTCCTGCTCTTCCTCTACCGGAAGTGGAACCTGCCGGTCGCCCTCCTCGCCGGCCTCGGCGCAGGCCTCGCGCTCGCGATCAGCGAGAACATCCTCTACAACGCGCTCTGGAGCTTCGAGTTCAAGCTCCTGTACACCGTGTTCGCCGCCGTCTCCGGCGTCGTCATCGCGGGCCTGCTGTCCTGGCTGGCCATGCGCGGACTCGCGAGGACGGGCGTGCTGTCCTCCTTCGCCGCCGGCCGCACGGCGGACGTGTGACACCAGCGCAGGCGCCGCCCCCGGGAGCTGCCTCCGTCAGCGCCCGGGGATGGGGCTGGCGTCACGCCGGCCGGAAGGCCTTCGCCGCCCGCCACCTCGACCTCGACATCCGGTCCGGCGAGCGCGTGCTGCTCCTCGGCGCGTCCGGCGCGGGCAAGTCCACCGTGCTGCACGGCCTGGCGGGACTGCTCGGCAGCCAGGACGAGGGTGAGCAGGAGGGTGAGCTGCTGCTCGACGGCGTCCGTCCCGCCGACGCCCGCGGCCGCGCGGGCCTGGTGCTGCAGGACCCCGAGACGCAGGTGGTCCTCGCGCGCGTCGGCGACGAGGTGGCCTTCGCCGCCGAGAACCTCGCCGTACCCCGGGACGAGATCTGGCAGCGGGTGCACCGTGCGCTCGACGACGTCGGGCTCGACCTCCCGCTCGACCACCCGACCGGCGCGCTCTCGGGCGGCCAGAAGCAGCGCCTCGCCCTCGCCGCGGTGCTCGCCATGGAGCCCGGGCTGCTCCTGCTCGACGAGCCGACCGCGAACCTCGACCCCGACGGCGTGCTGGAGGTCCGCGACGCCGTCGTCCGCGTCCTCGAGCGCACGGGCGCGACCCTCGTCGTCGTCGAGCACCGCGTCGCCGTCTGGGCGGACGTCGTGGACCGCGTGATCGTGCTCGACGCTGCCGGGGGCGTCCTCGCCGACGGCGCCCCGGGGACGGTCCTGGTCCAGGAGGGCACGCGCGCCCGGCTCGCGGAGGCGGGCGTGTGGGTCCCGGGCCGGCAGCCGCCCGTCGACGGACCCGTGCCCGCCGGTGGCGGTGAGGTGCTGCTGTCCGCGCAGGCGCTGACGGTCGCCCGGACGAAGCGGGGCCCGGCCGCCGTCGGGCACCTCGGGCTGGACGTCCGCGCCGGGCAGGCGCTGAGCATCACCGGGCCCAACGGCGCCGGGAAGTCCACGGCCGCCCTCACGCTCGGCGGTTTGCTGCGCCCGCGCGCGGGACGGCTCGAGGCGTCACCGGAGCTCGCCGGCGCTGCGGGGGCCGACCCGTTCCGCTGGCGCTCGGCGCAGCTCGTGCAGCGCATCGGCACCGTCTTCCAGGAGCCCGAGCACCAGTTCCTCACCCCGAGCGTGGGGGAGGAGCTCGCGTTCGGGCCGCGGAGGGTCGGCGGATCCCCGGATCCGCGGCGCACCGGGGAGATCGCGGAACGCCTGCGGCTCACCCACCTGCTGGGAGCCAACCCGTTCACGCTGTCCGGCGGGGAGAAGCGGCGCCTGTCCGTGGCGACGATGCTCGCCACCGCGCCGCGCATCCTGATCCTCGACGAACCCACGTTCGGCCAGGACGCCCTCACCTGGGCCGAACTCGTGACCCTCCTGCGGGAACTGATCGACGACGGTGTCGCCGTCGTCTCCGTCACGCACGACGCCGATTTCATCGCGGCCCTGGGAGGCGCGACCCTGCACGTCTCCGGCGGGGCAGGGCAGCTGGTGGCACGGTGAGCGGCGAGCACCTGACGCCGGTCCTCACCGGACGGACCCTCCTGCGGGCCAACCCGGTGTCCAAACTGTTCGCCGCCGTGGTCATCACCCTCGCGCTCATGGCCAGCATCGACTGGGTCAGCGCCGCGGTGGTGCTCGGCTGCGAGCTCGCCCTCATGCCGCTGCTGGGCATCAGCGTGGTGGGGCTCGCGCGGCGGATCTGGCCCCTGCTGGTGGCCGCCCTGCTCGGGGCCTACGGGACGGCGCTGCTCGCCGAGAAGACGGGCGGCGTGCTGCTCGACGTCGGGCCGTTCCTGTTCACCGAGGGCTCCGTGGCCGCCGGGATCGCCGTCGGGCTGCGCGGACTGGCGCTCGCCCTGCCGGGGATCTTCATCCTGCTCACCACGGACCCCACCGACCTGGCGGACGCCCTGGCACAGAAGCTCCACCTCCCGCACCGCTTCGTCCTCGGGGCGCTGGCGTCGCTGCGGCTCGTGGGCCTGCTGGTGGAGCAGTGGGAGATGCTCGGGCTCGCCCGGCACGCCCGCGGGATCGGGTCGGACGGCTCGCTCGTCGCCCGGGCCCGGAATCTGCTGGGGCAGTCGTTCGGCCTGATCGTGCAGGCCATCCGGCGCGCCACCCGGCTCGCCACGGCCATGGAGGCGCGCGGTTTCGGCGGCGGGGCGCGCACCTGGGCCAGGACGAGCACGTACACGGCGCTCGACGTCGGGGTGGCCGGCGTCGGGCTCGTCATCGCGGTGGGGGCGACGACGGCGGCCGTCCTGGCCGGGACCTGGAACTTCATCCTGTCCTGACCATCCGGTCCCGGTCGCGTACCGGATGCGGGGGCTTCGGCGGCTGCCGGCGCGTGTCGGGCGAGGACACGCCGTCGCACGGTGCCGTCCGGGCCGGAAGTCCCCGGAGACGGCACCGGGGGCCCGCTCGAGCGGACCCCCGGTGCCGGGTCGATCAGGTGGAACGAGGCGCCTAGAGCACGTCCGAGAGGAACGACCTCAGGCGGGGCGTCTGCGCGTCGTCGAAGATCGCGGCCGGGGGGCCGGACTCCACCACGACGCCGCCGTCCATGAACGTCACGGTGTCGGAGACGTTGCGGGAGAAGCCCATCTCGTGGGTGACCACGACCATGGTCATGCCCGCCGTCGCGAGATCCGCCATGAGTGCCAGGACGCCCTTGACCAGCTCGGGGTCCAGTGCGGAGGTGGCCTCGTCGAAGAACATGACCTCCGGGTCCATGGCCAGCGCGCGGGCGATCGCGACGCGCTGCTGCTGGCCGCCGGAGAGGTTGCCGGGGCGGACGTCGGCCTTGTGCTTCAGGCCCACGAGGTCCAGCTGCGCGAGGGCCTTGCTCCGGGCCTCGTCCGCCGACATCTTCCGGAGCTTGCGCAGCGCGAGGGAGACGTTGTCCAGCACGGTCTTGTGCGGGAACAGGTTGAACTGCTGGAACACCATGCCGATGCGCCGTCGCAGCTCGTCCGGGTTGTCCTTCAGGACGGACCGGCCGTCCAGCAGGATGTCCCCCCGGTCCGGTTCGATGAGCCGGTTCAGGACGCGCAGGAGGGTGGACTTGCCGGACCCGGAGGGGCCGATGACGGACGCCGTCGTGCCCCGCTCCACGTGCAGGTCGATCCCGCGCAGCACATGGTTGGAGCCGAAGGACAGGTGCAGGTTCCTCCCCGTCAGGGTCCCTGATTCGATCGTCTTCATGCCTTCGCTCCTTCACCGATCTTCGCGGCCAGTTCGTCCGGTTCGGGCTTCTGCTTCTTGCCCACGCGGAGCCGGTTGTCGATGAAGTTGACCAGGTGCGTGAGCGGGATGGTCAGGCACAGGTAGAGCACGCCGGCCGCGATGAGCGGTGACAGGTTGCCGGTGTTGCTCGCGGCGTCGTTGCCCACCCGGAAGAGCTCGCGCTCACTGGCGACGAGGCCGATGAAGTAGATGAGCGAGGACTCCTTGATGAGCGAGATGAACTGGTTCACCAGGGCCGGCAGCACGCGCCGCACGCCCTGGGGGATCACGACGAGCTGCATCGACGAGCCGTAGCTGAAGCCGAGGGCCCGCGACGCCTCCAGCTGTCCCTTCTCCACGCTCTGGATCCCGGAGCGGAAGATCTCACCGATGTACGCCGAGGCGATCAGCGAGAGGGCGAGGATGCCCAGCGGGTACGGGCTCGTGCTGCCCGTGATCTCCCGGAGGATCGGTCCGAGCCCGAGTCCGATGAGCAGGATGATCACGACGGCGGGCAGCCCGCGGAAGATGTCCGTGTAGATGCGGGCGATCCACCGCAGCACGCGGTTGCGTGAGATCCCCATGACGGCGAGGATCATGCCGACGATCGTCCCGATGATCCCCGACGCCAGGGCGAGCATGAGCGTGTTCGGCAGTCCGACGGTCAGCAGGTCCGGCAGGACCGCCGCCATCGCCTCCCAGTCGAAGAAGGTCTTCCCGAGCTGTTCGAGGGCATCCATGCAGGGACCGCTACTTTACTTCCACGGCTTTGCTGCCGGGCTTCCAGTCGGAGGGCATCTCGCGGTCCGGGTACCACTCCTCGGTGAGCTCGGTCCACGTGCCGTCGGCGACGACGGCGTCCAGGCCCGCGTTGAGGGCGTCGATGAGCGGCTGGTTGTCGCTGTTCACGGCGTACGCGGTGAAGTTCTCGGTGTTGATGATGGTCTCGGCGATCGTGGTGTCGTCGCCGTCCTTCACCTGGCCGGTGGCCTGCTGCGACGGGGCCACCCAGGCGTCCACCTGCCCGTTCTTCACGTTCGCGTACACGGTGTTGTAGTCGGGGAAGCGCACCGGCTCGAGGCCGAGGGTGTTGGAGACGTAGTCGTCCTGGACGGTGCCCTGGACCACGCCGATGCGGGTGCTCTCCGAGAGGGAGTCGAAGCCCGTGACGGAGGAGCCGTTCTTCGTGACCACGGCCATGTAGCCGAAGTCGTAGCCGTTGGTGAAGCCCACGTTCTCGCGGCGCTCCGCGGTGGTGGAGATCGAGGAGGATCCGACGTCGAACTGCTTGTTCTGCACCTGGGCGAGGAGCGCGGAGAAGTCGGTGGACGCGAACTCGACCTCGAGGCCCAGCTTGTCGCCGATGGCCCGCAGCAGCTCGTTGTCGTAGCCGGTGAAGACGCCGTCCTCGAGGAAGATGTTCGGCGGGGCGTCGGAGAGCGTGCCGACGCGCAGCGTGCCGTCGGTGACGAGGCCGAGCTCCGAGACGTCGATCTCGTCGATCGGCGTCGTGGTGTCGGTCGTGTACTGGTCGAGCGACTGCTGGTCGCTGCCGGCCAGGGCGTCGGTGGTCTCGGTGGGCTCGCTGCTGCCGCTGCCGCAGGAGACGGTCAGGGCGAGGAAGGGGACGGCGAATGCCGCCAGGACCTTGCGGGAGATGTTCATGGTGTCCTTCGAAGTGCCGGCCCGGATGGGGGCGCGGGGAACGGGGGATGGTGCGGGGGACGCCGGATCACGGCGACGGGGGACAGGCTGCTGGGTGACACGCTCACTGTTCTGGGCTGTGCGAGGGTGCGGGTGCCGTCACCGGGGAATGGTCCGGGACAGGCCGCACGACGCCGTACTTGCCAACCGGGGGACTTGTCCCGGCGGCCGAATCTTCACCTGGAGCACCCCACTACGGGAGAGGGTTGCTGTCCAGCCGGCCAGGGCCGAGGGCTGGAACTCTTGATTGCAGGCAAAACGCTAGGGCAGCACGGAGCATCGGGTCAAAACGGGACGTGCCGGAAACCGACACTTGACGTAGCAGAAGGGCCTCAGGGCGCCCTTTTGTGGCGGAGATTACACGAAGCGGTCCACGAGATCGGTGAGTTCGGCCGTCAGGGCGGTCGAGGTGCGCAGCTCCTGGCCGTCCAGCGAGAGCACCGGCGCGAGGAGCCGGATGCTCGAGATCAGCCACACGGCGTCGGCCTCGAGGAGGTCGCGCGGTTCCAGCGGCCCGTAGCCGAGCTCCCACCCCTGCTCCTTCGCCGCGGCGAACAGCGCGCTCTGCGAGGTTCCCGGGAGGATCCCGCTCTCGAGTTGCGGCGTGAGGAGGGTCTTCCGGCCGTCGCGCTCGTGGGCGAGGAGCACCGTCGACGTCGGGCCTTCCAGGACCTTGCCGTCGGAGGAGGTGAAGATGACGTCGTCGGCCCCGTGCGCCTTCGCGTACCGGACGGCGGCCATGTTCACGGCGTAGGAGAGGGTCTTCGCGCCCATGAGCAGCCAGGGCGCGCGCTGGGCGACGGTGCTGTCGTACCCGCGCTCGAGGAAGAGGACCCTCAGGCCCGTCTCGCGCTGCCGGAGGGTGGCCTCCGGCACGCGGGCCACCTGCACCCAGGCCGTGGCCTGCCCGGCGCCCTCCACCCCGCGGGTGGCGATCAGCTTCACGACGGCGTGACCCTGGTCCGGTTCCGCCGCCGCGAACTCGCGCAGGCCCGTGCGGATCGCGCGGCTCCAGGCCTCGGCGTCCGGCACGGTGAGGTCCAGGGCGGCGGCCGACGACGCGAGGCGGGCCAGGTGCGCCTGCTCCTTGCGGGGGGCTCCGTCGACGGCGAGCAGGGATTCGAAGAGGCCGTCCCCGCGGGTGGCGCCGAGGTCGGTGGCCATCAGCTGCGGCCGGGACGCGTCGACCACCCTGCCGTCGTCATGGGCCGGGTCCAGGAACACGAGAACAGTCATGGGCCACAGCGTAGCCGCCGGGACCCCGCGGCCTCAGGTGAGTCTGACCTTCCGGGTGAAGAGTTTCTGCAGCAGGATGAAGACGAGGAGCAGGGCGCCGATCACGATGCGCGTCCACCAGGAGCTCAGCGTGCCCTCGTAGGAGATGAAGGTCTGGACGATCCCGAGCACGAGCACCCCCGTCAGGGAGCCGAGCACATAGCCGTACCCTCCGGTCAGCAGGGTCCCGCCCACCACGACCGCCGCGATGGCGTCGAGTTCCAGCCCGGTGGCCGCCAGGCTGTACCCGGAGAGGCTGTAGAACGAGAAGAGGATCCCGGCGATCGAGGAGCACAGTCCGCTGATCCCGTACACCAGGACCTTGGTGCGCGGGACGGCGAGACCCATGAGCAGCGCCGAGGACTCGCCACCGCCGATCGCGTACACGGTCCGTCCGAACCGCGTCTGGTGCAGCACGTAGAACGCGACGGCGACCACGAGGAGGGCGATCACGACACCGGGGGAGACGAACAGCCTGCCCACCAGCGGGATCCTCGCCTGCGCCATGGACGTGAAGAAGGGGTCCGTCACGGTGATGGAATCGACACTGATGACATAGCAGAGACCGCGCGCCAGGAACAGGCCCGCAAGGGTGACGATGAAGGGCTGGATCTCGAAGACCTGGATCACGAGCCCCATGAGCAGGCCGAAGGTGGCACCGGTCAGGAGGACGAGGACGATCACCGCGGCGGGGTTCCACCCGGCCTGCAGGAGGGCGGCGGCGATCATCATGGACAGCGCGACGACGGACCCGACGGAGAGGTCGATGCCCCCGGTGAGGATCACGAACGTCATGCCGACGGCGAGGACGATCAGGAACGTGTTGTCGATCAGGAGGTTGAGGAAGACCTGCCCGGACAGGAACCCCGGGTACATGACCGCGCCGGCGGCGAACATGGCGAGGAACAGGCCCAGCGTCGCGAGGGTGGGAGCGTACCGCGCCTTGCCCCGCAGCGGGCTCATGCGGGGGCGGTCGAGTGGTGCCGGGGTGCGGGTGAGGACGGACATCAGGCGGCCACCTTCGGTCGGGACGGTTCGGTCACGGGCCGCCGTCGCCGGCTGAGGAGGGTGCGTGCCCTGCTGGACTGCAGGAGGCACACGATGATCACGACGAGCGCCTTGAAGACCAGGGTGGCTTCGGGCGGGACGCCCAGCGTGTAGACGGTGGTGGTGAGGGTCTGGATGATCAGCGCTCCGACGAGGGTGCCGACCAGGCTGTACCGGCCACCGGCCAGCGAGGTGCCGCCGATGACGACGGCGAGGATGGCGTCCATCTCGATGTACAGGCCGGCGTTGTTGGCGTCCGCCGCCGTGACGTTCGAGCTGATCATGAGGCCGGCGACCGCCGCGCACAGCCCGCTGAAGACGTAGACGGTCCAGGTGATGGTGCGCGCGTCGAGCCCGGCGAGCCTGCTCGCCACCGGATTGATGCCCACCGACTCGATGAGCGTGCCGAGGGCCGTCCGGCGCGTCAGCAGGCCGGTGATGCCGAAGGCGGCCGCCGCGATGAGGATCGAGATGGGCAGGCCCAGGAAGTACCCGGCCCCGATCGCCTGGTAGGAGTCGTTGGACACGGAGATGATCTGGCCGTCGGTGACCAGCTGGGCCAGTCCGCGGCCCGCGGTCATGAGCACGAGCGTGGCGATGATCGGCTGGATCCCGATGGCCGAGACCAGGAAACCGTTCCACGCCCCGAGGGCGAGGCCCGCGACGACGGCGATCGCCACTGCCGTCGCGGCGGTCTGCAGGGACGCCGGGTCGGGGGAGCTGTAGATGTACATGCAGGAGACGGCGCCGGCGATCGCCGCGACCGCCCCCACCGACAGGTCGATGCCCCGTGAGGCGATGACGAGCGTCATGCCGAGGGCGATCAGGATGGTGGGTGCCCCGTTGCGGAGGATGTCGATCAGGCTGCCGTAGAGGTGGCCGTCCTGGACGCGGACCGAGAGGAAGTCCGCACGGAAGAGCTGATTCAGCAGGAGCAGCAGGACGAGGGCGAGCACGGGCCAGGTGAGGCGGTGCCGCAGCAGCGCACTCATGCGTTCGTTCCCGCGATGACCGTCATGACGTCTTCCATGGTGATGCTCTCGTTGGGTAGGTCGGCGACCATCCGCCGGTCCTTGAGGACGGCGATCCGGTCGCTGATGCGCAGCACTTCCTCGAGCTCGGCCGAGATGAAGATGACGGACATTCCGTCTGCCGCGAGGCTGCTGATGAGTTTCTGGATCTGGGTCTTGGCGCCGATGTCGATGCCCCGGGTCGGTTCGTCCAGGATGAGCAGTCGCGGATGGGTGATGAGCCAGCGCGCGAGCAGCACTTTCTGCTGGTTGCCGCCGCTGAGGTCCCGGATGAGCGTGTCCTTGCTGGACGGGCGGATGTCGAGGGCCTTGATGTACCGATCCGCCAGCTCGTCCTGGGTGGCGCGGGGGACGCGCCGCCACCAGCCCTTGCCCGCCTGCAGCGCCAGGATCAGATTGTCGCGGACGGAGAGATCGCCGATCAGTCCCTCCTCCTTGCGGTTCTCGGAGGAGAACGCGATGCCCCGGTCGATGGCGGACCGCGGGCTGCGGAGGGCGCGGCCCGTGCCGCGGATGGTCAGCTGTCCCTGGTCGGCCCTGTCGGCACCGAACAGCAGCCTGGCCGTCTCGGTGCGGCCCGACCCGAGCAGGCCGGCGAGGCCGAGGATCTCGCCGGTATGGACGGTGAAGGTCACCTTCCGGACCGAGCCCTTCCTGCCCAGCCCCTCCGCCTGCAGGAACAGCGTCTCCTCCGTGCGGTCCGGCCGGCGTCGGCTCTCGGCTTCCCCGAGCTCGGCCAGGGCGTCCAGTTCCTTGCCGATCATCGTGGAGATGAGGGCCATGCGGGGCAGCTCGGGCGTCAGGTATTCGCCCACCAGCCGGCCGTTGCGGAGGACCGTCATGCGGTCCGAGATCTCGTACACCTGCTCGAGGAAGTGGGACACGAACAGGATCGCGACGCCCCGGTCCCGCAGCGTCCGGATGACGGAGAACAGCTGCTGCACTTCGTCGGCGTCGAGGCTGGAGGTCGGCTCGTCGAGGATGAGCACCCTGGCCTCGATCTGCATGGCGCGGGCGATGGCCACGAGCTGCTGGATGGCGATGGAGTGCGAGGACAGGACGGACCGCGGATCGATGTGTCCCAGCTGCAGCTGGTCGAGGACCTCCTTCGCCTTCCGGCGGACGTCCCGCCAGTGGATGGCGCCACGCCTGCGCGGTTCACGGCCGAGCAGGATGTTCTCCTCGACGGAGAGGTTGGGGCAGAGGTTCACCTCCTGGTACACCGTGCTGATCCCGGCGGCCTGCGCCTCGGCCGGCGTGCCGAAGCTCTTCCGGGCCCCCAGGACGGTGATCGTGCCGTCGTCCACCGCGTAGACCCCCGTCAGGGCCTTGATGAGGGTGGATTTCCCGGCTCCGTTCTCGCCCAGGAGGGCGTGGACCTCCCCCGGGAACAGCCGGAAATCGACGCCGTCGAGCGCTTTCACGCCCGGGAAGGCGATGGAGATACCCTGCATGTCCACCACGGGAACGGTCCCGTCCATGTCCTGCCTCCTATGGTCCGGATGCGGCGGGCCCGGCCCGCCGCATCCCTCACTCCTGGTGACCCGGCCGCCTCGCGAGGCGGCCGGGTCCGGTTCCTAGTACTCGCGGCTCGCGAGGACTTCCTTGGCCTGCTCGGGCGTGAAGGTGGTCTCCTCGGTCACCACCCGGGCCGGAACCTCCTCGCCGGCGACCACCTTGGCCGCCAGGTCCATGAGCTGATCGCCGAGGAGCGGGTTGCACTCGACGATGAAGTTGATCTTCCCGTCGGCCAGAGCGGTCATGCCGTCCTTCACGGCGTCCACGGTGATGATCTTGATGTCCTTGCCGGGCACCTTCCCGGCGGCCTCGATGGCCTCGATGGCGCCGAGCCCCATGTCGTCGTTGTGGGCGTAGACCACATCGATGTCGGGGGTGTTCTTCAGGAACGCCTCCATCACCTGCTTGCCGCCGCTCCGGGTGAAGTCGCCGGTCTGCGACTGGACGATCTCGAGGTCGGGATCGGCGGCGATGGCCGCCTCGAACCCTTCCTTCCGGTCGATGGCCGGAGCCGCACCCGTGGTGCCCTGCAGTTCCACGATGTTCACCGGGCCCTCGGTCGAGGCCGAGTCCTCGACGAGCCATTCCCCGGCCTTCTTGCCCTCCTCCACGAAATCCGAGCCGAGGAAGGTCCTGTAGAGCGTGGTGTCGGTGGAATCGACGGCCCGGTCGGTGAGGATGACGGGGATGCCCGCGTCCTTGGCTTCCTTCAGCACGGTGTCCCACCCCGATTCCACCACCGGGGAGAAGGCGATGACGTCCACCTGCTGCTGGATGTAGGACCGGATCGCCTTGATCTGGTTCTCCTGCTTCTGCTGTGCGTCCGAGAACTTCAGGTCGACACCCGCCGCTTCCGCGGCTTCCTGGATCGACGTGGTGTTGGCGGTACGCCAGCCGCTCTCGGCGCCGACCTGGGCGAAGCCCATGGTGATCGCGTCATCGGAACCACCCTCTCCGCCGGCATCGGACTGACCGCCGCAGGACGTGAGGGCGAGGGTTGTGGCGGCGATGACCGCCACGAAGGATTTTCTCAACACTGCTGCCTCCTGGGAATCGGAACCACAGCAAGGCGTATCTGCACCGTCGTTGCTGCAGGGGCGGGGAGCCCTGCGGCAATTGTGAACGGTAACAAATGGCGGGTCAAGGGATCCTGGACACTATTGCGTCGCGATCCGGTGCACCGGCCGGGCGGGGGAGGCTTCGGCAGGGAGAAGGCCGGGCCGTACGGTCGCGGCCCGGCCTCCGGTAGGGGTCAGTTACTTCTGACCGTCGTCCTTACCGTCGAGGGTGTCCTTGGCCTTGTCCTTGGCCTGGTCGACCTTCTCGGGATTGTCCTGTGCATAGTCTTTGGCCTTGTCAGCCATTCCACCAGTGTCCGCCATAGAGTCCTCTTTCAGTCGAACCGGTCCGCGGCCTGCCGTGGGCTGCCGCGGTCTGACCTGTTCATCGTCCACCTCCCGGAGGAGTCGCGGTACCCGCAGGATCCGGTTGACATCCGCCCGGGAGGAGGGTTCGGCACTCTCGCCCGGCGGGACCGCGCCGCGCCGGTACTCAGGCGTGCCGTGCCATCCGGTACAGGAGGTTGTCGCGCACCATCGGCCATTCGTGCGCCAGGACGGAGTAGGCCACGGTGTCGCGCAGTTCGCCGTCCCGCGTGCGGCTGTGGCTGCGGAGCACGCCGTCCTGCTTCGCCCCGAGTCGCTCGATCGCGGCCCGCGACTGGTGGTTGATCCAGTGCGTCCGGAACTCGACCGCCGGGCAGCCGAACTCTTCGAAGGCATGCCGCAGCAGCAGGTACTTGGACTCCGTGTTGGTGCCGGTGCGCTGCGCGGAGGCGGCGTTCCACGTGGACCCGATCTCCACCCGCGGGGTGGCCTGGTCGATGTTCATGTAGGTGGTCATCCCGATGACCGGCCCGGGCCCCCCGGTCCCGGGATCGACGAGCCGCGCGGTGAACGGGAGCATCGACCCGCTCTCCTGGAGGGCCAGCCGGCGGTCGATCTCCCGGCGCATCCCCTCCGGCGCGGGCACCGAGGTGTACCAGAGGGTCCACAGGTCGCCGTCGCGGGCGGCGGCGACGAGCCCGTCGTGGTGGTCGGGGGCGAGGGGTTCGAGGATGACGTGCCGCCCGCGCAGGGTCGTGGGGTGGAGGGCCGTCATGCTCCGACCCTAGCGCTACCCGCCGTACCGGGCGCCAGGGTCGGGCCGTGTCGGGAGGGCGCGAACGGCCGCCGGACAGACCTCCCGCCGGTCAGGTGTCCCCTCTCGGCGCAGCGGACGCCGGCCGTGCGCCGCGCAGGAGGACGATCAGGGCGAGGAGGGCGACCGCACTGACGCCGTAGAGCACCGCCCCCCAGATCGTGTAGTCACCGCCGCCGATCGCGAAGGCGTCGGCGAGGCTCATGCCCGGGTTGAACGAGGCGAGGACGTGCGACGGCGCCCCGAGAGTGATGACGCAGAGGTACAGGGCCGCGATCCGGAGCACACTCCACCGCCGCAGGGTGGCGAGAAGACCCACCGCCAGGCCCAGCGCGACGCCGATGACGCCCCAGATCACCACGAGGTTCACGGCCATGGGCTCCCGTGCTTCCCGCATCTGCCGGTAGATCTCGGGGAGGTCGAGTCCCGGGACGGCGGCCAGCGGATTCCAGACGAGGATCTGCAGGGTTCCGACGACGGCGTACGCGACACACGCCGCGAGACCCAGGACGATGACGACGACTGTCCGACCCGGCACTGGATCCCCCTCCGATGATCGCGTCCGAGGGCGGACGCCCGGCTAGGCTACCGGGTCATTCGCCGTCGGCAGGGAAGCCGGCGCGACGTCGGCAGGGCGGTCGCCAGGGAAGCAGGACCCCAGGGCGGACAGCACCCCGCGCGTCTTCGTCCGCACCTCGGCCCACTCCTCGGCCGGGTCCGAGTCGGCGGTGATCGCCCCGCCGACGCCCAGCGTGAGGTGCGTGGCGTCGCCGTCGTCCGCCAGCACGAGGGTGCGGATGACGACGGCGAGATCCGCGGCGCCGGTCAGGCTGAAGTACCCGGCGGCGCCCGAGTAGGGACCCCGCGGACTCCGCTCCAGGCGGTCGAGGATGGCCATGGTGCTGATCTTCGGCGCGCCCGTCATCGAACCGGCCGGGAAGGCGGACCCGATCACCCCTGCGCGCGCGCTGCCCGGCCGCAGGCGGGCGTCGATGCTGCTCACCATCTGGTGCACGGTGGCGTAGGACTCGATGTCGCACAACCGGCTGACGGTGACCGAGCCCGGCACCGCGTGGTGCGAGAGGTCGTTGCGGAGCAGGTCCACGATCATGATGTTCTCCGCGCGGTCCTTCCCGGAGCTCCGGAGGTCCTCGAGCAGGGCGGCGTCCTCCGCCGGGTCCGCCGACCGCCCGCGCGTGCCCTTGATCGGCTCCGCCCGCATGACGCCGTCCTGCGTGAGCTTCAGGAACCGTTCGGGGGAGGTGCTGGCCACGGCGAAGCCGGGGAAGCGGAGGTAGTGCGCGAAGGGTGCCGGACTCGCGGCGCGCAGGCCGAGATACGTCGCCAGCGGATCGAGGCGCTCCACGCGGGCCGAGAGCGACGTCGTCAGGCAGACCTCGTACGTGGTGCCGTCGGCGATCTCGGCCTGCGCGCGCCGGGTCTTCGCGAGGTACTCCTCGCGGGAATCCCGGGCCGCGAACCGGGGCGCCGGGGGCGGGGTGGACGGCGGGACGGGGCCCGGGGCCGCGACGGCGCGGCGGGCCCCCGCCAGCCAGGCCTCGCGGTCCGGATCGCGCCGCCCGTCGGTGAGCGTGAGCAGGAAGACGGACTCCTCGGCGTGGTCCACGACGACGGCGCGGCCGGCGAAGATCAGGGCGGCGTCAGGGAGGGCTTCGGCCGGCGTCGGCACGGACGCGCCGCCCGTCTCCCGCTTGAGCTCATAACCGAGGTAGCCCAGCCACCCCAGGCCGAACCCGCAGGCGAAACCCTCCGGGGTGCGGATGGCCCGGCGGCCCCAGACGTCGTCGAGCCAGCGGAAGAAGGGCTCGCGGACGCGCGTGGTGACCGCGCCCGCCGTGATCTCCGTAGTGCCGTCCCGGTGCAGGGCCTGCTGCCCGAAGGCGCCGGACGCGTCCGCCAGGATGCTGAAGCGGTTGCGCCCCTCCGGCCGGGGCGCCGTGGTCCCGGCGTCGGAACTGTCCAGCCAGACCGCGGCGGGGGACGCCCCGTACAGGGTGGAGAACAGCGCCGCGGTGTCCGGCGTCGCGGCGATGCGCTCGCAGTCCAGCCGGAGCCCGCGCCGGCCCGCACGCTCCGGCGCGAGCAGGACCGCGCACGCCGGCAGCCCCGTGAGTGCCAGGCGGACGGCCTGCGGTGACGGGGGCCCGCGGTGGCCCTGCACGACGACGTCGGCGGCGGCGCCGGGGTCGTCACCCGCCAGCCAGGCGTCCTCCTGGTCCGCCCAGCGCTGCCAGAAGGGCGCGTACGCCTCGCCGTCGCGCTCGATCGCGGTCCGGTGCCGGATCCCGGCGTCGGCCTCGATCCAGATCACCGCGTCGAGGTGGGGCCGCGCCGCGGCCGCCGCCGCCCCCACGCCCTCGAGGAGCACGATCTCGGCCGCCGCCGTGGTCCGTGCTGCGCCGTCCTGTCCGCGGTCCCAGTCCCAGGCGTTCCAGTGCGCCGGACGCCCGGCCCGCAGGGGGAGCAGGACGCCCTCGACGTAGCGGCCGATGCCGTCGTCGAGCCCGTCCCAGCCCGGATAGACGTCCTCGAGGTGGAAGAGGCTGACGCTGTGGTGCTCCCGGAGGAGGGCGGCGAGCTCGACGGCGAGGGTGGTCTTGCCCGCCCCGGACCGTCCGTCGACGGCGATGAGCAGGGGTGCGTCGGAGGGCACGGGTCAGGCCACGGCGAGGAGGGCGCCGACGCCCACGAAGAGCGAGCCGAAGGTGCGGTTGAGGACGACCTGCCCGCGGTCGTCCTGCGTGAAGCGCCGGAACGAGCGGGCGGCGCCGGCGTAGAAGAACCACATGACGAGCACGTCGATCACGACGACGGTCGCGGCCAGGACGGCGTACTGGCCGAGCAGCGGGCGGTCCGGGCGGATGAACTGGGGGATCAGGGCGAGGAAGAACACGATGGCCTTCGGGTTGAGCAGGTTCACCCAGAGGCCGCGGCGGACCATCGAGAGCGCGCCCTCGGTGACCTGCCGGGCGCGGACCTCGCCGTGCTCGGGCTTCTGCAGGAACTTCCGCACGCCCAGGTAGACCAGGTACGCGGCGCCGGTGTACCGGATGAGGTTGAATGCCAGCGGCGAGTTGGTCACGAGCAGCCCCACGCCCGCCGCGGCGACGCCGATGTGCACGAGGAGGGCTGCCTGCTGGCCGAGGATCCCCCAGATGGAACGGCGGAAACCGACCGTCAGCGCGTTGCTCATGGTGTTCACCGCGCCCGCCCCGGGCACGAAGCTGATCAGGGTCCCGGCGCCGAGCAGCGCCAGCCAGAGGGAGGGATTCACCCGTTCATGGTACGCATCGACGGTCGGGCCGCGGGACCGTCAGGCGTCGAGTTCGTGGCGCACGAACCGGACGACGCCCTCCACCGCGCCGTGGACCATCCGCCAGGTGGCTTCGAAGTCGCTGGCGTCGCCGTACCAGGGGTCGTAGATCCCGAGATCCTCGAGGTCGGCGTCCGTCGTCGACGGATCGAACTCGCGCAGGAGGTGGATCCGGTCCCGGGCGTCGCCGTCCGGTGCGTCGCGGCGCAGCTCGCGGTAGTGGTCCAGGTCCAGGGCGAGGATGAGGTCCCGCTCGCGGTACCAGACAGCCTCGAAGCGTCGGGCACGGTGCAGGTGGCTCTCGATGCCGAGTTCCGCCAGCTTCGCCGCCGCCCGCTCGTCGATGGGCTTGCCGGCCTCCCAGTCGGTGGTCCCCGCGGAATCGACGGCGACGTACTGCTGCAGTCCCGCCTGTGTGAAGGCGTGCGCGAGCATGAGCTCCGCCATGGGTGAGCGGCAGATGTTGCCCGTGCAGACGGTGACGATGCGGTACATCCCGCCAGCCTATCGGCGGTCGGCTCAGGCGCGGGCGAGAATTTCGACGCTCGGCATGAGGAACACGCCGTCCTCCGCGCGCCCCCACCTGCGCCACCCCTCGGCCAGGCGCTGCAGGGTCCACCCGTCGGCGAGGCCCCGCTCGATGGTCTGCTCCGCGAAGGCCGAATGCAGCACGCGCTCGGCCCACGACTCCGCGTGGGCACGCCTGTCCCCGATGGCGGCGTACACCCAGTTCGACGACGACACCTCGACGTCCGCGAAGCCGGCCGAGGCCGCCCACCCCGGCAGGCGCCGTCCGGCGTCCGGCTCGCCGCCGTTGCCGCGCGCCAGCTCCCCGTAGAGCTCCCGCCACTCGTCGAGCTCGCCGACCGCCGGGTACCAGGTCATCGCACCGAAGTCGGCTTCGCGGGCAGCCACGATGCCGCCCGGCCGCACGACGCGCCGCATCTCCCGGAGCGCGGCCACCGGATCGGCGAGGTGTTGCAGCACCTGGTGCGCATGCACGACGTCGAACGACTCGTCGGGGACGTCGAGGTCGTACACGTTGCCCTCGCGGAACTCCACGTTGGCCACGTCCGCGTGGGTGGCGGATGCCTGCACGACGACGTCGGCAGACCGGTCGATGCCGGTCACGGAGCCGGGGGCCACGAGATCCGCGAAGCCGGCGGTGATGCTGCCCGGCCCGCACCCGATGTCCAGCAGGTCCATGCCGCTCTCGAGGAACGGCTCCAGGTAGGCGGCCGACGACGCCACCGTGCGCATCGCGTGCGCGGCCGTCACGCTCGGGTGGTGTCCGTGGGAGTAGATCTCGTCATTCATGACTGGAAGGCTAACCGGCCGACCGGCCCCGAGCCGAGCCGGCGCCGTCCCGCGCGTCGTCCTTCGCGGCGACCGTGGCGTCGGTGATCCGCTGCATCATGTCGCGCAGCAGCATCAGCTGCTCCTCCGTGTACTGGTCGAGGACGCCGTTGAGGTGGCGGGCGAGCGGGGCGAACAGCATCGCACCGGTGCTCCGGGCCTTCTCGGTCAGCTGGAGGTGCACCTGCCGCCGGTCCACCTCGCTGCGCCGCCGTGTGACATGGCCGGCGGAATCGAGGCGGTCCACCAGGGCCGTGGTGGCCGGCGAGCTCAGATTGAGCTCCTCGCGCAGCAGGCCGGGGGTGACGGTGAGGCCGGCCTGGGCAGCGCCCATCATGATGCTCAGGGCGTGGAGATCGGTGCGGTACAGGCTGTCGCGCTCACTGGCGGCTTCCACATAGCGCTCGGTCTCGATGGTGAACTGCCGCATGAGCGCCATGAGTTCGTCCTTCGTGGCCATGGATCCTCGCCTCCTGTCCCATCCAGCTTAGGCCGCTTCCACTATCTCCACCATAGATATACTCTGTTGCAGAGAGAATTTCGAGGAAGGCGTGGAGTGCGATGAAGAACAGATGGCTGAGGGTGCTGCTGCCCGTCGTGGTGGTGCTGATCTGGCTGGTCGGCGCGGCGGTGGGCGGACCCACCTTCGGGCGGCTCGAGGAGGTCTCGAGCAACGACCAGGCGTCCTTCCTGCCCGCGAGCGCGGAGTCGACGGAAGCCGGGGAACTGCAGCAGAGGTTCAGTGATTCGGATGCCATCCCCGCGGTGATCGTCGCCGAGTCGGACACCGTGATCGAACCGCAGGACCTCGGCGCCTACGCCGAGCTCGGCGAGACGCTCGGCGGGGTCGAGGGGCTCGAACCCCCGGCAGAGGGGGCGCCGGCGGTCGCCGGTCCCATCCCGTCGGAGGACGGTTTCGCCGTCCAGTACATCGCCTTCGTCTCCTCCGACGCGGAACTCGCCGAGGTGGTCGGCGAGCTGCGCACCATTCTGGACGACGACCTGCCCGACGGCGTCACCGGTTACGTCACCGGTCCGGCCGGGTTCACCAACGACCTCGTCGACGCCTTCGGCGGGATCGACGGCATCCTGCTCGCCGTCGCGCTCGGCGCGGTGTTCGTGATCCTCCTCGTGGTCTACCGGTCCATCGTGCTGCCGTTCCTGGTCCTGCTGACCTCGGTGTTCGCGCTGGCGACGTCGATCCTGCTGATCTTCGGCCTCGCGAAGCTCGACGTGATCCAGCTCAGCGGCCAGAGCCAGGGCATCCTCTCGATCCTCGTGATCGGCGCGGCCACGGACTACGCGCTGCTGCTCGTCGCCCGCTTCAGGGAGGCGCTCGGGGAGCAGGAGACGAAGTGGGAGGCCATGCGCGTGGCCTACCGGGGGTCCTTCGAGCCGATCCTCGCCTCCGGTGCCACCGTGATCCTCGGCCTGCTGTGCCTGCTCTTCTCGGACCTCAACTCGAACCGCAGCCTCGGGCCGATCGCCGCCATCGGCATCGCCTTCTCGCTCGCCGCGGCGCTCACGCTCCTCCCCGCGTTCCTCCTCCTGTTCGGCAGGGCCGCCTTCTGGCCCCTGCTCCCGCGCTACAACCCCGCGGCGGCCGCCGTCGTCGCCCCGCACCACGGCAGGCACGCCGCGCCGACCGGTGCCGGGCCGGAGACCGGCCTCGAACGGCTGAAGGGCCTCTGGAGGCGCGTGGCCCTGCTCGTGGGCCGGCGCCCGCGCGTGCTGTGGATCGCGTCGCTGCTGATCCTGGTCGCGGGCGCCCTCGGGCTGACCCAGCTGCAGGCCAACGGCGTCCCGCAGTCCGCCCTGATCCTGACGCCGTCCAACGCGGTCGACGGCCAGGAGGCCCTCGGCCGCCACTTCGACGCCGGCTCCGGGAGCCCCGTCTACGTCGTCGCCCCCGAGGCGGACCAGGAGGCCGCGCTGGAGGTCGTCTCGGCGCAGGAGGGCATCTCCGACGCCGCCCTGACCGAGGACCCGAGCGGCGCCGCCGTCGTCGAGGACGGGCAGGTCCTCATCAGCGGCACGCTCGAGTACCAGGCCGACTCCGAGCAGGCCGAGGACGTGGTGCGCGAGCTGCGGACCGCGCTCGACGACGTCGGCGAAGGAGACGCGCTGGTCGGCGGTGTCACGGCGGTGGCGATCGACACGAACGACACCGCGCTCGCCGACCTCGTCAAGATCATCCCGATCGTCCTGGCGGTCATCCTCGTGGTGCTGATCATCCTGCTCCGCTCCGTGCTCGCGCCGGTGCTCCTCGTCGCCAGCGTGGCGCTCTCCTATGCCACGGCCCTCGGTGTCTCGGCGGTGGTGTTCAACACCGTCCTCGGGTTCGAGGGGGCGGACGCATCGGTGCCGCTGTTCGGCTTCGTGTTCCTCGTGGCGCTGGGCGTGGACTACAACATCTTCCTCATGACCCGGGTCCGGGAGGAGTCCCTCCGGATCGGCACCCGACCCGGCATCCTGCGCGGCCTCGGCGTGACGGGCGGCGTCATCACCTCGGCGGGCGTGGTCCTGGCGGCGACGTTCGCCGCGCTGGGCGTGATCCCGATCCTGTTCCTGGCGCAGATCGCGTTCATCGTGGCCTTCGGCGTGCTGCTGGACACCATCCTGGTGCGCTCGCTGCTGATCCCGGCCCTGGCGTACGACATCGGCCCGAAGATCTGGTGGCCGTCCAAGCTCGGCACGGTGCCGTCGCCGCGGTAGCCGCAGGGCGCGCCCGGGTCCCGCGGGCCCGGGCGTGCGCGGGCCGGGCGCGCAGCTCCGGTCGGTGTCCGACGGCGGAACCCGCCCCACGTGCACGACGAGGGGTGCGGATGCCGACCGCATCGTCCGCCCGTGACCCTCCGGCCGCGGTCGGTGCCGCGTGGACCTGCCCGTTTCACAGCCCCTGCACATCGCGGGCAGGGAGCACTCCTAGCATGTGCCCGTATAACGGAGGGATGACTTCCCGCATGGAACCCGACGACAGGCGCTCCCGCCCTCAGGAGCGTCGCTTCGTCGTCGCCCTGGTGGGCATCGACGGCGCGGGCAAGACGACGGCGGCCTCCGCGCTCGGCGGGCTCCTCGGAACGACGACGCCCACGATGGTCCTCGCCAACCCTTCGGGGCGGCGCACCATGACGGCGTGGACCGCGCGGTTCGGACTCGCCGTTCCGCCCCGGATCCTCGACCTCCTGGAGTCGGCGGTGCGGGTGGTCAACGTGGTGGCCAACCACCTGCGGGCCCGCCGGTTCGACGGGGTCGTCATCATGGACCGGCATCTGCACTGCCAGCAGGCGCTGCGTTCCACCCGGGGACTGCCGCGCGGCACGTTCCTCACCGCGCTGACGCGGGTGCTGCCGGCGGCGGACATCGTCGTGTTCCTCGACGTCAGCCCGGAGGAGGCCGTCCGCCGGATCGTCGAGCGGGGGACGGACACCGAACGTGTCGACGACCTCCGGGCCTACCGCGACGGCTACCTCGGGCTCCCCGAATTCGGCGGCTTCCGGCGCGTGGATGCCGACGGGTCGCTGCTCGCCGTCCTCGATGAGCTCGAGGAGATCGTCGTGGGAGGGGCGCAGCGCCTGATGCCAGCGGACGCAACCGGCAGCACCTGCCTCCCCGGGAGGCGGCATTCGACGGCGGGCCGCCCTGCGCGTGGGGTGGACGGTGCCGCTGCTCCTGCTCGATAGGGTTCCAGGTATGAATGAGATCGCCGCCTTCCTCGACGCCCGCATCACCGAGGACGAGAAAGCAGCCCGCACGGGCACCCTCCCCGAAGAAGTGTGGGGTGCGCGCGGCTGGTACGAGCCCGCGCGGGTCCTGTCCGAATGCGAGGCCAAGCGACGGCTCCTGCAGTTCGCGCTGTCCGATCTCGGTGAGCCCCACGGCTCGAGCGTGCTGAAGCTGCTCGCCGGGCCGTGGGCCGGCCACGGCGGCTACCGGCCGGAGTGGAAGGCCTGAGCGGAGGGCGGACCAGGAGGCCCGGGGCCCGCGACACCGACCGGCGCCGGGTGGCGGGATGGTGAAGCGCAGCAGTCATGTCGGCAAACGGCATGCTCGAGCGCAAGCTTTGCGCAAGAACTCCGTGCAGGCGCGCGCCGCCCACCCGCCGTCGCTAGGCTTGGACGGTGCCCCTACCTTCGACTCCGTCAGGCCCTGACCAGTATCAGGGCCCGTCCCCGGTGGACGGCGCGGCACCTCTCTCCCACGATGCCGCCCCGTCCGCCGATGCCCCGCGGACAGCGGCGCCCCTCGTCGATCCCACGGTCCTCGCGGACATGGTGCGGGACTTCTCCGACCCCGCCGTCGTCCACCGGTTCGCACGGGACTTCTCCGCGACGCTCGAGGGAAAGCTCGAGCGGTTGGAGCGGGGGATCGAGGCCGGCGATGCCACGGGCGCCGAGGACGCCGTCCTCAGCGTGACGACGTCGGCCATGATGGTGGGCGCGGTGCGCCTCAACCAGGCGGCACGTGCAGTCCACGGCATGATCACCGCCGACGACCTCGACGGCGCCCGGCGCGCGGTCGCCCCGCTGCGCGCGTGCGCCGCGGACACGCTCGGGGAACTGCGGGCGGGCTACCCGGAGAACCCTGAGCCGTCGACGGTCCCGGTCTAGTCCGTGGCCCGGGGCACGACGCGGAACCCCACGCCCCGCACCGTCGTGATGAGTTCCGGGCCGCCGTCCACGCGTGCCAGCTTCTGGCGGAGATTCGCGATGTGCACCTCGATGGCCCGCTCGTCCGTGCGGCTGACGAAGTTGTACCCCCGGTAGTCCCCGCCCCGGGACACGCGGACCAGCTCCTCCTTGGTCCGGACGGCCCCGTTGCCCTGCATCAGCTCGTACAGCAGGTTGAATTCGGTCTTCGTGAGCGGCAGTTCCACGCCGGCGCAGCTGGCGATGCGTGCGTCGCCGTCCACCGTGATGCCGCCGTTCCGCAGGACGTTGGCGGACTTCACCGGCACGTCGTCGGTCGGGGCGGGTGCAGCGGGCGCCGCAGGCCGGCTCGGCGGGTGCTGGGCGTTCTGGCCGATGCGGGGCCTGCGGAGCATCGCGTCGATGCGGGCCCGCAGCTCGCGGGGCCTGAACGGCTTCAGGACGTAGTCGTCGGCCCCTGCCTGGAGCGCGGTGAGGATGTCCATCTCGTCGCTGTGGCCGCTGAGCACGATCACGTAGCAGTCGGTGGTGTTGCGGATCCGCCGCAGGACCTCGTACCCGTCGATATCGGGGAGCCCGATGTCCAGGGTCACCACCATGGGATGCTGCTGCCGGATCACGTCGACGCCCTCGCGCCCGGTGGTCGCACTGCTGACCACGAAGCCGCCCTGCTCGAGGACGGCACACACCAGGTTCCGGATGTCGAGATCGTCCTCGATGACCACGGCGCCCCGGCGATCGCCGGGCGCGGAGCTAGTCATCGCGCGTTGTCCGGGGACGACCCTGCGGGGCGGCCGGCACGTACCGGCAGGCAGGTATGGGAACGGTTGGGACTTCGCGTGTCCGGGGCATAGTCCATGGACCTGTTCTCTTCGGCGGCCCGGCTGACCTCGAGGGTCCCGTGGCTTTGCGTCCCCGGCTCGCACCGGGTTTGCCTTTGTCGACGAGCGGCTGCTCGCTCGACGATAGTAGCAACCCCCACCGACGCCTTCGTGAACGAGCGGGAGCACCGTCGAGCCGTGGCGTCACGGCGCCCGGTGCAGGGCGTCACCCCCGTGGTCGGCTCCTCCGCACGGGTGGGCGGAGAAGGAGCGCCGCGGACCGCAGTACCGCATCGCTGACGGCGGCCAGGGCCGTGGAACCGTGGCGCCACTGCTGCCAGTACAGCGGCACGTCCACGTGGCCTCCCGGGTCGAGGCGGACCAGGTCCCGCGGGTCGGACCGCAACTCCGCTTCGGATACGAGGCCCCAGCCCATGCCGAGGCGGACCGCGTCGGCGAACTCCTGCGCCGCGGGCAGGTAGTGGCGCGGCGGGTCGACGGCACGGCGGGTGCGTGAACGCAGGTACTGGTCCTGGAGGTCGTCCTTCCGATCGAAGAGGACCACGGGTGCGAGGGAGAGCCGTTCGGGCGTCGCCCCGTCGGCGAACCAGGTGTCCCGGAAGTCCCGGGAACAGACCGGCACGTAGCGCATGATGCCGAGCGGCCGCGAGGAGCACCCCTGTACGGGAGAGGCCACGGAGGTGATGGCCGCCGAGGCGGTGCCGTCGCGCAGCAGCTCGAGGGAGTAGTCCTCGTCCTCGCGCAGGATCTCCAGTTGCAGGGTGCCGGCGACCTGGGCGAGGGCCGGCAGGACCCACGTGTGCAGCGAGTCGCCGTTGACCACGATCGTGATCCGTCGACGGGGGCCGTCCCGGGCGGAGTCGAGCTCGGTGGCGAGGTCCGCCGACAGCAGTTCGAGCCGGCGGGCGAAGCGGATGACCGCCTCTCCCGCGTCGGTGGGGCGGAGGGGGCGTGTACGGGTGACGACGGGGCGCCCCACGGCCACCTCGAGCGCCCGGATCCGCTGGCTGATCGCCGAGGGCGAGACGGACAGCGCGGAGGCCGCTGCCTCGAAACTCCCCTGGTCGATGATCGCCGCAAGAGCCTCGGCCTGTCCCGGATCGACGGACTTCATAAGCAACTCTTATCACGCTGAAGTAGAATTAGTTTGTCTAACCATCGATGCCACGCCTAGCTTGGGGTGCGTGATCTCCACCGCCGCCACCGGCCTCGCCGCCGGCCTGACCCTGATCGTCGCCATCGGCTCGCAGAACGCCTTCGTGCTGCGCCAGGGCCTGCGACGGTCCCACGTGGCGCTGGTCGTGACGGTGTGCGCCGTCTCGGACCTCCTCCTGATCGCGCTCGGCGTCGGCGGGTTGGGAGCTGCGATCGAGCGGGCCCCCGTGCTCCTGGAGGTGGTGCGGTGGGCCGGGGCGGCCTTCCTCGCGGGGTACGCGGTCCTCGCGGCGCGGCGGGCGCTCCGGGGGGAGCGTCTCGACGTCGACGGCGGACCCGCCACGCTGTCCTGGCGTGCCGCGCTCGGGACCTGCCTCGCCCTGACCTGGCTCAATCCCCACGTGTACCTGGACACCGTGCTGCTGCTGGGATCACTCGCGAACACGCACGGCACGCCGGGCCGGTGGTGGTTCGGCGCCGGCGCCGCCCTCGGCAGCATCCTGTGGTTCTCGGCGCTCGGCGTGGGTGCGCGCTTCCTCGCCCCCGTCTTCGCCCGCCCGTGGGCCTGGCGCGTCCTCGATGCGCTGATCGCCGCCGTCATGCTCCTGCTGGCCGTGCTCCTGATCCTGCGGTAGCGCGCGCTACGGTGGGCCGGCGCGGCGCGGGGCTACTCCTGCGCCCGCTACCGGATGCCGCTGCGCGCCAGGCCCTGCACGAAGTATTTCTGGAAGGCGAGGAACATGAGGACGATCGGCGTGATGGACACAAGGGCCAGGGCCATGATGGCGCCGTAGTCGGCTCCGTATTGCCCTCTCAGATACAGCAGGCCGATCGGAAGGGTGAAGAGTTGGCTGTCCTTGAGTGCGATGAGCGGCCAGGCGAAGTCGTTCCACTGGTACATCACGGTGAGGAGCACGAGTACGGCGATCAGTGGTTTGCACAGCGGCAGGACGATCTGCAGGAAGATCCGGATGGTGCCCGCGCCGTCGACCTTGGCTGCCTCGATGAGTTCGTCGGGAATGGCGATGATGAACTGGCGGGCGAGGAAGATTCCGAACGCGGAGGCGGACGACGGGAGGATGACCGCCCAGAACGTGCCGTAGATCCCGAGTTCCGTGACGAGACGGAACTGCGCCACCATCAGGACCTGGACGGGAACCATCATCGTGCTCAGCACCAGCAGGAAGATCGCACCCTTGCCTCGGAAGTCGAGCTTCGCGAAGGCGTAGCCGGCCAGCAGGTTCACGGTCACGGTGAGGGCCGTGACGATCACGGTGATGACCACGGAGTTGCCGAACCAGGTGGCCGTCGGGAAGCGGCTGAAAATGGTGCGGAAATTCTCGAGCGACCACTCGGAGGGCCAGATGCGCAGCTCGCGGCTGAAGACATCGGTGTTCGGGGAGAAGGCGAGGGTGACCATCCAGTACAGCGGGAACATCATGATCAGGCCGACGATGACGGCGGTCACCAGGCGGGCCGCGGCGGAGGCACGCTGCGCGGGCGAGACCCGCTTGACGCGCGGGACGAAGCCGTCGGGCCCGCTGGTGGGACCGACGGGGCGCGTCGCCTGGTTGCCGCCCCTGGGGGAGAGTGGGTGCGCCATGGGAATCCTGTCCTCGTGGGCTGTCGTGGGCTGTCGTGGTCGATCGAACCTGCCGACCGGTGCCGGCCGGGTCGAGCCGAGCTATCCGGTGGTGTCGCGGGTGCGGTTGCCTCGCCACTGGAGGGCCGTGAAAGCGAGGGTGAGCAGGAAGATGACGATGCCGATGGCCGCCGCGTAGCTCTGATCGCGGGTGACGAAGCCGTTCTCGTAGGCGTAGGTGACGAGCACCGACGTCGACCGGCCGGGACCTCCCCCGGTCATGACGAAGATGGTGTCGAAGACCTGGAAGGAGTAGATGACGTCCATGATCAGCAGGAAGAAGGTGGACGGGCCGACGAGCGGCACCGTGAGGTAGCGGAACTGCTGCCAGGAACTGGCGCCCTCCAGTTTCGCCGCTTCGTAGAGCTCCGGGGAGATGCTCTGCAACCCGGCGAGGTAGATGACCATGTTGAACCCGACTCGGATCCACAGTGTCACCAGGACGATCGAGGCGAACGCCGCAGAACCTTGCGACTGCCAGGGGATGGTCGCCAGCCCGCCCTCGCGTAGCAGCTTGTTGATGATGCCCGTCGCCTCGTCGAAGAGCAGTACCCCCATGAGCGCGGTGGCGACCCCCGAGATGACCATGGGCAGGTAGATGAGGGTGCGGAAGAGCCTGCGTCCCGGAAGGACGGAGTTCATGAGGACGGCCAGGGCGAGTCCGAGGGCGAGGCTCAAGGGCACCGTGATCACAGTGAAGACTGCGGTGTTGAGCGCCGACTGCCAGAAGGTGGGATCGGTGACGAGCCGCTGGTAGTTCTGCAGCCCCACCCACCCGCTCGCTCCGAAGCCACTGGACTCCTGGAAGCTGATCAGGAAGGCCCAGCCCAGGGGCAGGAAGAGGAAGACCCCGAGCAGCACGAGATTGGGCCCGAGGAAGCCGTAGGAGGCGAGGGTGCGCCGCCGAACCGTACCATGGCCCGGCCTCGCCGCGGAGGTGGCCACCGGAGGGGACAGCCCCTGGGTGTCGCCGGTGGACCCCTCGCGGGCCGAGGTTCCGGCCGACATCAGCCTGCTGCCTCATCCACGGCTGCTGCGATGTTCGCCAGGGTCTCCTCGACCGGCTGGCCCTGGGTGAAGGCAGCCTCGAGCTGGTCGCGCAGTGTGGGATTGATGGCCGCCATGGCGGGGGAGGTGAGCTGCTCCACGTCGGAGGGCTCCAGGGTGGTCGCCTGTTCCACGAAGATGCCCGCGATGTCCGGCCGCGTCTGGTAATCGAGTTCTGTACCGACAAGGCTGTTCAGGGTCGGCAGTTCCATGGCGCGAGCACAGAAGTCCGACATCTGGTCCGGCTGGGTCATGAATCTCAGGAACTCCGCTGCCAGCTCGGGGTTCCGGGCGTTCTTCGTGGCCACGAGGGCGTTGCCGCCCAGGTCGCAGGCGCCACGCTCGTCACGGGGCAGGTAGGTGGCGCTCCACTCGAAGTCGGTGATGGCCTCATCCAGGCTCGGGAGCACGAAGTTGCCCACGAAGGCCATGGCGGTGGTCCCGGCGGAGAAGGCGGTGTCCGCGTAGGTGGAGGATTTCACGGAGCTGCTGGGAGGTACGAGGTTGTCGGTGAAGAAGCCCTGGGTGAAGGCCAGGGCCTTCGTCCCGGCGTCGGACTGGATGGCCGAGCCGGTGAGATCGTCGTTGAAGAGCCGGCCCCCGGCCTGGAAGAGCCAGCTCAGCCAGCGGGTGGAACCCCCGAGCTGCCAGTTGTAGACGAAGGGGTAGAGATCGTCGGGGAGCGAGCCGCGGAGCTGCTCCGCGACCTGCCGGAACTCCTCCCACGTCCACGCGGAGTCGAGGCTGTCGGGGACACCGGTGATCCCGGCCTGCTCGAAGAGATCGGTGCGGTACACGAGGGCCGAGGTGTCGGTCTGGTGCGGAACGCCGTACGGTCTGCCGTCGAACTGGACGGCCTGCCACATGGCGGGCAGGAATTCCTCGCCGGCAGCCGTATCGAAATAGCTGCTGAGGTCCAGGAGCTGGTCCTGACTGCTGTAGGCGCCGATGGTGCCGTAGTCGACGCGGAAGAGATCCGGCGCCGTCCCCGCCTGCAACTGGGCGTCGATGTTCTGGAAGATCTGTTCGTACGGCACGAGATCGAGTTGCACATCCACACCGGAGTTGGCTGCTTTGAAGGCCTCGATCCCGCGGCGGAAACCCTCCTCCTCGGCAGGGCTGCCCCAGGTCGTGAACGTCAGGGTGTTCTCCCCGCTGTCACCGCCACCGGTGTTCGTGCCGCCCGAGAACCCCGCGCATCCGTTCAGCGCTGCCGCCGCCGCGAGGAAACCTGCTCCGCCAAGGATCTGCCGTCTGGAAATGGTCATCGTCATGCCTTCCGAGTGAGGGTGATCACAACATACAACGCTGCACCGACACTCGGGCGGGGCCCGGGCAGACTGTTCGGCGCAGCGACCGTCCGCCGAGGAGAGCAGCGACCGGGGCCGGAATCGGCCCGGATGGGATCGGGAGGTCGTGTGCTCTACTGGGGGCATGATGCATGGACGCGGGACGTCGCTGCCGGCGGACGGGGTGCTTGCGGCTGCCGCGGAAGCCTACGAAGCCGCGCTACCGGGGTTACGCGCGCAGTTCGCCATCGACGGCCTCGACCGGACCGGCGTCCCGACGTGGGCGACGTGGTGGCGGGACTCGGGTGCGGCTCTGGGCGGCGTCGGGTACGGCCCGTCAGCAGCGCAGGCACGCGTCGGCGCCCTCGGCGAGACGGTCGAGAACGCATTCTCGCTCCTGGCGTTCGCGCGCCTCGAGCGGACGACGGCGTCGTACAACGAACTCCGACGTCGACGCGGCGCAGCGGGAGTCGCCGACCCGCGCACCCTGGGTCTGCCGGCGGGCTCTCCCTATCACGACGACATGGTTCTCACCTGGCTGCCCATGCGTCGTGCCCTCGCAACCCAGGGCGCGGACAGCGCCGGCCGGAAAGGCGTACCGGGCCTCGACCTCGACGGGGAGTCCGTGCTCGTTCCGGTCGATCTCGTCGCGAGCAGCCCGTCGGAGCTGAAGGATCGTGACATGGTCGGGCGGCTCCTGATGCCTGTGGCGAACGGGATGGGCGCGGGGACGAACCTGCGGCACGCCGTCATCCACGGCGTCCTCGAGATCCTCCAGCGGGACGGCAACGGTCTCAACTTCCGGGCGCTCGACCGGGGCGCCGTCGTCGAGCTGGGCCCCGACGACGGGGACGCCGAGACCCGCCGGGCGCTCGACGCCCTCCGCGGAGCCGGAGTGGACGTGATGGTGAAGGTCGGCTCGATCGAGCGCGGGGTGCCGAACCTCTACGTCGTCGGCCACGCCCCGGGCGACGATCTCGTCGTCGCCACGGCCTGCGGGGAGGCGGCGCATCCCGACCGGGACGTGGCACTGCGCAAGGCCGTGCTCGAGTTCGCTTCGGCCCGGGCCCGCAAGGCGTTCATGCACGGACCCCTGGCAGCGGTCCGACGTATCGCACCGCAGGACTATCTGGACGACGCGCTGACGATCGTCGATCCCGGCGCCGAGGAACCGCGCGTCCTCGACGCGACCGTGGCCTGGCTGACCGCGGACGGGGAGCAGGACACCGCCGTGCGAACGCGCCTGGCCGCGACGGTGTTCTCCCGCCGGTCCGCCGTCCGGTTCGGCGATCTGCCGACCAGCGCGACCGCCGATCCGCTGGCGGTCATGGCCGAACACGGTCTCGGGATCCTCGTCGCCGACCTGACGCCACCCGGATCGACCGACGACGGCGGGGCGCGGGCGGTCAAGGTCGTCGTGCCCGGGACCGAGGTGGAGACGGTCGCCTATGGTCGGATCGGCGAGGCGGGGGTGCAGAGACTGGTCGACGCCGGTCGGGACGATCTGGCGCGCGTGGGCGGCCGGCCCGAGGGCGACGGATGGCGAGAGGTGATCCTGACGGCCGAGGCCCAGGAGCGGCTCGGCGGGCCCGCCTGGCTGGAGCGCGACGCTGTCGACGCCGTCGCGACCGGGCTGCTGCCGCTGTACCGGGAACCCGGCCGGCATACCGCCCGACTCGTCCTCGGTGAGCGTTAGTGCCCCCGCATCCACGACGGACGCGACGCTCGCGATGACGGGCGAACAGGGTGCCGATGAGCTCGAGACGTACATCCTCGATCAGGGTGAGCGACCCGGGGGAGTCCCCGTGGTCCTGCTCGACGATGCCGCCGTAGCGGCGGGAGCCGACCCGTCCACCTTGATCCCGGACACCCTCGGCCCACTCCCGGCAGCACTGCGACGACCCGCCCCGTTCACGTACGAGGCCTACGTCCTGCAGAGCGTCCTCGGCGAGCTCCTGCTCGAGAGTGGAGGTGCAGGGTGGTCCCGTGAAGAGCTCTCGGCGATCCCGCGACTGACGCTGAACTTCCACGATGTCTCACCGGAACACCTCGAGATCGCCGACAGACGGTTGACCGGGCTGGCACGGGTCCGGGATCTCCTGGAAGGCCGTACGAACGAGGAGACCCACCCGCAGGTGGGCGTCCTCCTGTTCGACGGGTACAGGGATGCGGCGGAGATGGTCGTCCCGATCTGCGAGAGGCTCGGACTCCGCGTCCTGATCCTGCCCATCGCCCTCGAGGTCGCGGACGACCGTGCCGGCACCCTGACCGACGACGAACTGATCGAGCTGGCTCGCAAGCACGCACTGGGCTTCCACACGCTCACCCATCGACTGGCGGACGAGATCACGCCCGCGACGGTGACCTCCGAGGTGACCGACGTGGTGCACCGGCTCACCCGCATCGCCGGCCGCGCGCCCCGAGTGGGTGCGTGGTGCGGCGGTGCCCGATTCGATGACACCCAGCTCGGGAACCGACGACTGCGGGAACTCGGGGTGACCGAACTCGTCTCGAACTGGTCATGGGAGACGATCAGGCGCGTCCCCTGATTCCTGGAGTCCGAGGGCGGCGGCTCGCAGGTCCGCCCCACCGCGACAGGGCAGTGCGACGACGGGCGGGACGCGTGGTGAACGCCGTCCGCGCGGTGTGGCGCACCCCGGGGCTACTCCTGGTTGGCGCGCTCCTCGATCCAGTCCGTCGCCGCGTCCGAGAGGAAGATGCCGTCGGGGCCACGCCCGCCCATCCACCACGACTCCGAGGCCACCAGGCCGCCGGCGCTACCGATGTCGGCGACCACCTCGGGAGTGAGTGCCTCCCCGTTGTGGGCGATCAGCCACTCCCGGGTGTGCGGCGTGACGCTGTTCCACCATTGGTCGAGATCCATGGCCGACAGTATGGCACCCGCGGGTCTCACCCACGCCGGGTGATCGTCGGACCACCGGACCGTCGCCTCTTCCTGCACTGTGTGTCGCACACTATGGTGTCGGCATGGACATCAATGAGGGCCTGGTTGCCGGGCACCTGCAGGAACTGCGGCGCGGGACGGTGGTCCTGGCATGCCTCACCCGGCTGCGCACCCCCGACTACGGGTACGCACTCCTCGGCTCGCTCGACGCCCTGGACCTCCAGGTCGACGCGAACACGCTCTACCCACTCCTTCGGCGCCTCGAGAAGCAGGGCCTGCTGACCAGCGAGTGGAACACCGCCGAATCCCGTCCGCGGAAGTTCTACCGGACGAGCCCGGCCGGCGACGACCTCGCCGCCACCCTCACGGCCGACTGGGATCGGCTGACCGCATCGCTGCACCGCCTCGCCGAAGGGGAACTGCCATGACCACGCTGACCGACCGGTACGTCTGGGCGGCCGTCCGCACCGTACCCGACGCCCAGCGCGCCGAGATCGAACCCGAGATCCGGGTGATGATCGGCGACGCCGTCGACGCGCACCGCACCGCAGGGGAGGAGCCCGGTGCGGCCGAACGCTCGGCCCTCGCGGAACTGGGGGACCCGGAACGCCTCGCGGCCGACTACGTGCAGCGCCCGCTGCTGCTGATCGGGCCCCGGTACTACCTCGACTGGCTGCGGCTCCTGAAGACCCTCCTGTCCATCGTGGTGCCGATCAGCACCACGGTGGTCTTCCTGGTGCAGTTCCTGAGCCAGGGTGACCTCGGTGCGGCCATCGGCAGTGCGGCGGCGACCGCGCTGGGCGTCACGGTGCACGTGGGCTTCTGGACCACGCTGGTGTTCGCCGTCCTCGAGCGTTCGGGCACCACCGACACCGGGACGGAGTGGTCGCCCGACCGCCTCCCTGCAGTGCCCGACCACTCCCGCCGCAGCCGGCTGCCGGACTTCATCGCCTCCCTCGTCTTCCTCGCCGCCCTGGCGGTGGCTGTCCTCTGGCAGCAGGTGTCCTCCGTCGTCCGGGACCCGGACGGACGTGCCATCCCGTTCCTCGATCCCGCCCTGTGGTCCTTCTGGCTCCCGTGGTTCCTCGGGCTGATCATCGCGGAGGCCGCGTTCGCCCTCTGGCTGTACCTGCGGGACTGGTCCTGGGCGGCCGCCGTCGTGAATCTCGCGCTCGATCTCGCCTTCGCGGTGCCCGTGATCCTCCTGTGGTCCGAGGGGCGGCTGCTCAACCCGGAGTTCACCGACGCCGTCGGCTGGGATCCGGCCGCCCCGACCGGCGGCGGCTGGACCATCGCCTCCATCGTCACGGGAGTGCTGGTCCTGTTCGTCGCCTGGGATGTGGTGGACGGGTTCCTGAAGGCGCGGCGGGCGGGTGCGCCCGCCCTGCAACCGGTTCCCACGCACCCCTGATCCCCGGCGGTCCACAGGGAACGCGCGTACGGTGGCGTGATGGCAGCCACCGAGTCCCGTCAGCAGCACATCGTCAGCACCCTCGTGGAGGCCCACCAGGACCTCATGGGCGTGGACCCCCTCGCCTTCCGGGCGAGGTTCCGGAAGATGGCCGCGGACCCGTATGCCTTCTACCGGGGCAGCGCGGCCCTGTTCTACACCGACATGGCACGGCTCGACGACGCCTGGGCGGACGAGCGCACCAGCCGCGTGTGGATCCACGGCGACCTGCACGCGGAGAACTTCGGCACCTACATGAGCAACGAGGGCCGGCTCACCTTCGACGTCAACGACTTCGACGAGGCGTACGTGGGCCACTTCTCGTGGGACCTCCGACGCTTCGTCGCGTCGCTGACGCTGCTGTGCTGGCAGAAGGCGCTGCCGTCGCAGTCGGTGCGCGACCTCTCGCGCATCTATCTGGAGGCCTACCTCGGCCGGGTCGGGGACTACGTGGACGACGAGCAGTCCGCCTTCGCCTTCGGGCTCGACAACACGGACGGCCCCGTCTACCGGGTGCTGCAGCAGGCCCGGGCGGCCCGCAGGACGCGGCTGCTCGACGCGCTCACGCTCATCGAGGACTACGAACGCCAGTTCCGCGACGACGGCTCGATCCGGGTGCTCGACGACGACGAGCGCCGGGAGGTCGCGGACGCCTTCGACCGCTACCTCTCCACCATCCCGGACAGCGACCGCTCCCGGCGGCGGGTGTTCTACCGGGTGAAGGGCATCGTGGGCAAGAAGGGGTTCGGGATCGGCAGCGCCGGCCTCCCCACCTACAACGTGCTGATCGAGGGCTTCGACGAGGCCCAGGAGAACGACATCATCCTCACGATGAAGCAGTCGAACATCGCCGCGCCCAGCCGGATCGTCGACGACGAGCGGGTCCGCGGCTACTTCGTGGACGACGGGCACCGCGCCGTCATCAGCCAGCGGTCCCTGCAGACCCACACCGACCCGTTCCTCGGCTACACGACCATCCGCGGGGTCTCCTTCGTGGTGTCGGAGCTCTCGCCCTACAAGCGGGACCTCTCGTGGGAGGACCTCACGGAACCCGAGCAGATGGTGCCGGTGCTCGAGGCGCTCGGACAGGCGACGGCGAAGATCCACTGCTCGACCGACGAGGACAGCGACCACGACCTCGTGCCGTTCCGCACGGAGACCGCCATCCTGGCCGCCGTGGACCGCTCGCGCGAGGACTTCGTCGAGGACATCGTCGGGTTCGGGGAGGCCTACGCCGCGACGGTGCGCGAGGACCACGCGCTCTTCGTCGACGCCTTCCGGGAAGGGCTCATCACCGCCGTGCCGGCGGCCTAGGAAGCCGGAGTTGAGTCGGTGGGACTCAACTTCGTTTTGACCTGACCCGGTGCGCCCGTATAGTTGAGTGCAGAACGCTCAATCTACGCGCCCGGCGGATGAGCGCCTCGCAAACCCCGGGCAGTCGAAAGGAATTTGCATGTCACGTGCAGTAGGTATTGACCTCGGAACCACCAACTCGGTCGTCTCGGTTCTCGAAGGCGGCGAGCCCACCGTCATCGCGAACGCCGAGGGCGCCCGCACCACGCCGTCGATCGTCGCATTCTCCAAGTCCGGCGAGGTCCTGGTCGGCGAGATCGCCAAGCGCCAGGCCGTCAACAACATCGACCGCACCATCGCGTCGGTCAAGCGCCACATGGGCACCGACTGGAACATCGCCGTCGACGACAAGAAGTACACGCCGCAGGAGATCTCGGCGCGTATCCTCCAGAAGCTCAAGACCGACGCCGAGAGCTACCTCGGCGAGAAGGTCACCGACGCCGTGATCACCGTGCCGGCGTACTTCAACGACGCCGAGCGCCAGGCCACCAAGGAGGCCGGCGAGGTCGCAGGCCTGAAGGTGCTGCGCATCGTCAACGAGCCCACCGCCGCGGCCCTCGCCTACGGCCTCGACAAGGGCAAGGAAGACGAGCTGATCCTCGTGTTCGACCTCGGCGGCGGAACGTTCGACGTCTCCCTGCTCGAGGTCGGCAAGGACGAGGACGCCTTCTCCACCATCCAGGTCCGCTCGACCGCCGGCGACAACCGCCTCGGCGGCGACGACTGGGACCAGCGCGTCGTGGACTACCTGCTCTCGCAGGCCAAGGCCAAGGGCGCCGACCTCTCCAAGGACAAGATCGCCCTGCAGAGGCTGAAGGAAGCCGCCGAGCAGGCCAAGAAGGAGCTGTCCTCGGCGACGTCCACCAACATCTCCCTGCAGTACCTCTCGGTGACGCCCGACGGGCCCGTCCACCTCGACGAGCACCTCTCCCGCGCCAAGTTCCAGGACCTCACCAAGGACCTCCTGGACCGCACGAAGAAGCCGTTCCACGACGTCATCACCGAAGCCGGCATCAAGGTGGCCGACATCGACCACATCGTCCTCGTCGGCGGCTCCACCCGCATGCCCGCCGTCGGAGAGCTCGTCAAGGAGCTCGCCGGTGGCAAGGAGCCCAACAAGGGCGTCAACCCGGACGAGGTCGTGGCCGTCGGTGCCGCACTGCAGGCCGGTGTCCTGAAGGGTGAGCGCAAGGACGTCCTCCTCATCGACGTCACTCCGCTGTCCCTGGGCATCGAGACCAAGGGCGGCATGATGACCAAGCTCATCGAGCGCAACACGGCCATCCCCACCAAGCGCAGCGAAACCTTCACCACGGCGGACGACAACCAGCCGTCGGTGGCCATCCAGGTGTTCCAGGGCGAGCGTGAGTTCACCCGCGACAACAAGCCGCTGGGTACGTTCGAGCTGACCGGCATCGCGCCGGCCCCGCGCGGCGTCCCGCAGGTCGAGGTCACCTTCGACATCGACGCCAACGGCATCGTGCACGTGTCCGCCAAGGACAAGGGCACCGGGACCGAGCAGTCGATGACCATCACCGGTGGTTCCTCGCTCTCCAAGGAGGACATCGACCGCATGGTGCGCGAGGCCGAGGAGCACGCCGCCGAGGACAAGAAGCGCCGCGAGGCCGCCGATGTCCGCAACGGCGCCGAGCAGCTCGCCTACTCCGTGGACAAGCTCATCGCCGACAACGCGGACAAGCTGCCGGAGGAGGTCAGGACCGAGGTCCAGGCCGACGTGGACGCCCTCAAGAAGGCCCTCGAGACGCAGGACAACGACGACGAGGTCAAGGCGGCGTTCGAGAAGCTGCAGGCCTCGCAGTCCAAGCTCGGCGAAGCGATCTACGCCTCGGCCCAGCAGGACGCCGGCCAGGCCGGCGCAGCGCCCGCCGACGACCAGCCAGCCTCCGCAGGCACCGACGAGGACATCGTCGACGCCGAAGTGGTTGACGAAGACACCAACGAGAAGAAGTAGTCATGCCGCACCACGGAAATGAAGAAGAGCACCAGTCAGAGCCGGTGAACTCATCCGACAACCGGGAGATCGACCCGGACACGGGCGAAGTCCGTGGGCAGCAGCAGGACGCCGGCGAGCCGGCCGCGGAGGAATCCGCGGCCGGAGCACAGGCCACGCCCGCGGCCGACCCTTCCGAAGGGGATGCCCTGGCCCAGGCCGAGGCGATCCTGAACGAGGCAGGTGCCGAGGGCGAGAGCAACCCGGCAGTGGACGTCGTCGCGGAGCTCCGCAACGATCTGCTCCGCCTGCAGGCGGAGTACGTCAACTACCGGCGCCGCGTCGAGCGCGACCGGGACGTCGCCCGCGACCAGGCGGTCATCGGCGTCCTCAACTCGCTGATGCCCGTCCTCGACGACATCGACGCCGCACGCCAGCACGGCGATCTCGCGGAGGGCCCGTTCGCGGCGATCGCGGGAAAGCTCGAGAACGTCCTGAAGACGTACGAGCTGACCCGGATCGACGAGGTGGGTGTCGCGTTCGACCCGAACATCCACGAGGCGCTCATGCAGCAGCCGAGCGCGGATGTCCAGGCGGACAGCGTCAGCCAGATCCTCCGCGCGGGCTACCGCAAGGGGGAGCGCGTCCTGCGCGCCGCCCAGGTGATCGTGGCAGTGCCCGAGTAATCAGCACCGTGAACGCCGGAGCAGCCCTCGAACGGCGGCAACGAAATCTCCCTGCTCGCAGAGCTCGCCGGGAGATATTGAAGCCGCCTTCCTCGAGGGCTGCCCCGGCTTGCGCCGCTTACTCACCTTTTTATTCGGAAGAACAACGGAAGGAGACGCCAATTGGCTAGTCAGGATTGGGTCGACAAGGATTTCTACAAGATCCTGGGTGTCTCCAAAGATGCGTCCGGTGACGAGATCAAGAAGGCGTACCGGAAGCTCGCGCGCAAGCACCACCCCGACCAGAACCAGGGGGCCGCGGCGTCGGAGCGCACCTTCAAGGACGTCTCGGAGGCCTACTCCGTCCTGTCCGACGCCGAGGAGCGCCAGCAGTACGACGCCATCCGCGCGATGGGGGGCGGCGCGCGCTTCTCCGCAGGCGGAGCGGGCGGCGGCGCCGGCGGCAACGCCGGCTTCGAGGACGTCTTCGGCAACCTCTTCGGCCAGGGCGCGGGCACCCGCCAGCGCACCGGGTTCTCGAACGGCAACCTGCCCCCCGAATTCGCCGACCTGTTCGGTGGCGGGGGCATGGGCGGCGGCGGCGGATTTCCCGGCGGGTTCCAGTCCACCCGCCCGCAGAAGGGCGCGGACCGTACGGCGAGCACGTCCATCTCCTTCGGCGGTGCCATCAACGGCACGACGATCGGGCTGCGCGAACCCTCCGGGGAGCAGATCGACGTCCGCATCCCGGCCGGCATCCGCGACGGCCAGAAGGTCCGGGTCAAGGGCAAGGGGCAGCCGGGCCAGGCCGGCCCCGGCGACCTCATGGTCAGCGTGAACGTGAAGGAGCATCCGCTCTTCAAGCGCGACGGCGACAACATCCGCGTCCACGTGCCCGTCACATTCCCCGAGGCGGCGCTCGGTGCCGAGATCAAGGTGCCGACGCTCACCGGCGAGATGGTCACCATGCGGGTACCAGCCGGCACGCCGTCGGGCAGGACGCTCCGGCTCAAGGGCCGGGGGGTGAAGACGTCGAAGACGACCGGCGACCTGCTGGTCATCGTCGACGTCGTCGTTCCGCAGAACCTCTCGAAGGAGGCGGAAGCCGCCGTGGAGACGTTCCGCGCCGCCACGAAGGACGCGGATCCGCGGGCAGGCCTGGCCGCGAAGGCGCGCCTGTAACAGCACGTCCGAACGGCACATCCGAGCAGCACCCGGGAACATCGGCATCGGAAGGAGGTCCGTCATGGACCACACCCTGCCCATCTATGTCATCTCGGTGGCCGCCGAGCTCGCCGACATGCACCCGCAGACGCTCCGCCAGTACGACCGGCTGGGGCTCGTGACGCCGAGCCGTGCGCCGGGCCGGGCGCGGCGCTACTCACAGAAGGACGTCAGCACCCTGCGCGAGGTCCAGCGGCTGTCGCAGGAAGGCGTGTCGCTGGAAGGCATCCGGCGGATCCTCGACCTCGAGAACCAGGTCGCGGCCCTGCAGGCGCGCGTCGCGGAGCTGTCCTCCGAACTGGCGGCCCGTCGCGTCCAGGCCGAGTCGAGCCGGGTGTTCGCCGCGGGTCTCGCGGGGGACGTCGTCACCCTCGTCCGCGGGCAGCGTCCCCGCGCCCGCACCCAGGCGCTCATGGTGTGGCGCCCGGAGTCGGCGCGGACCGCCAACCAGTCGCGCAGCTAGGCGCCCGACCAGGCGCAGCTAGCCTCCGGACACCCCGGGGCCTGTCCGCACCGCGGGTCCCGCCCCGGTGGAACCGCGGACCACCAGGTCCGACTGGAACAGGATCTCGTTCCGCGTGACCCGATCCCCGTCCAGCTCCGTGACCAGGGCGTGGACGGCAGCCTCCGCCATCGCCGCCACGTTCTGCCGCAGGGTCGTCAGTGGCGGATCGGTGAAGGCCATGAGTGGGGAGTCGTCGAAGCCGACCACAGAGATGTCCTCCGGCACCCTGAGGCCCCGGGTCTGCGCGGCGCGGACGGCACCGAGGGCCATGACGTCCGAAGCGCAGATGATCGCCGTGTGTCCCGAGTCGATGAGCTCGTTCGCCGCGCTCTGCCCGCCCTCGATGGTGAACATGCTCGTCGCGATGTGCGGCCCGGCGTCGTCCTCGCCGAGGAACTGGACCAGCCCGGAGCGGAAGCCCTCCAGCTTGCGGCGGCTCGGGATGAAGCGGTCGGGACCGGTCGCGAAGCCGACACGCTGATGGCCCTGCGCCACGACGTGCCGGACAGCCGTGCGGATGGCCGTGGCGTCGTCGTTGGAGACGGACGGTGCGTCGATCTCGGGCCTGGCGCCGTTGACGAGGACGAACGGCACCCGCCCGCGCAGGCGCCGGTAGCGTTCCAGGTTCGCCCGGCCGTCGGAGTGCGCGGCGCAGACGAAGATGATCCCGCTGACGCCCTGGTCCAGCAGGAGGGCGACGTACTCGTCCTCGGTGATGCCCCCGCCGGGCAGGGTGCACAGGGCGGGGATGTAGTCGTTGGGTGCCAGCAGGGCCGCGATGGCGCCGGCGAACGCCGGGAAGATCGGATTCACGAGGTCCGGCACGACGACGCCGATCTGTCCCTTGGAGCGCCCTGCCGTGCGGGAGGGCCGCTCGTAGCCCAGGCTGTCCATCGCCGCGAGGACGGCCTGCCGGGTCTCCTGGGACGCCCCACCCTTGCCGTTCAGGACGCGCGACACGGTGGGCACGCTGACGCCGGCGGTGCGGGCGACGTCGTCCAGGCGCGGCCGCTCGGTACGCTTGCCGGGAGTCATGGCCCCAATCTAGCGCAGGCCTTCGTTCGACCCGAAAGATTGCGTGAAACTTTTGCAAAGCTCTTCTGCTCGCCGCGCCGCGTCCCTAGGATCAGGGTATTCACCCCTCCTCAGTCCGGCCTGCAGTGACGCAGGGTCGGGGAAGGACCACCATGACCCCGAACACCACGGACACACCCCGGACCAGCGGGAGGCCGGCCCTTCGGCGCCGGTCCCGGCTGGCCGCCGTCGTCCTGACCGCGCCGCTCCTGGCGACCCTCATGCCGGCGCCGGCGCTCGCCGACCACACCACCCCGCCGGGCACGGTGGCCCTCGTGGGTTCCCTCCAGGCAGAACTCGGCTGCCCCGACGACTGGCAGCCGGAGTGCGCAGCCACGGGGCTCGTCCCCGTGGACGGGGCGCCGGACACCTGGTCGGCGACCTTCGACGTCCCCGCCGGATCCTACGAGTACAAGGTGGCGCTGAATGGGTCCTGGGGTGAGAACTACGGCGTCGACGGCGCCGCCGGTGGCGCGAACCTGGCGCTGCAGGCTCCGGGCGGCCCCGTGACCTTCACCTACAACCACCGAACCCACGTCGTCTCGAGCGACGCGCCCCAGGCACCCACCGGGTCGACGGCGGCGCACTGGCTCACCGCGGACACCCTCGCCTGGGGTGCCGAGGTGCCGGCCGATGCCCGTTTCCGCCTCTACTCCGCCCCGGAGGGCGGACTCGTCGCCGGCGACGGGAACGTCACGGGCGGCAGCTACATCGACCTCGAGCGCGGCAGGGACGCCCTGCCCGCGCGTCTCGCCGCGCGGTACCCCCATCTGGCCGACCTCGCGACGGTGACGCTCGGCAGGAAGGACGCCCGGAAGGCCGGGGACCTGCTCAAGGGTCAGCTGCTCCTCGCCGCCGTCGGGCCGGACGGGACGGTCCTGGCCACCACGGGCGTCCAGGTGCCCGGCGTGCTCGACGACCTCTACGCAGGGGCCGCCCGCGAGCAGCTCGGCCTCAGCTGGAAGGGCAGGAAGCCCCACCTGGATCTCTGGGCCCCGACGGCCCGCAGTGTCTCCGTGCAGGTCTTCCGCGACGGCTCGGGTGGGGACCCGATCGCCACCCGTCCGCTCCGCGCGGGCAAGGACGGCGTCTGGAGCGTCGACGGCGAGAAGGACTGGGACGGCGCGTACTACCTCTACGACGTCGAGGTCTTCGTCCCCGAGACCGGCGCCGTGGAACACAACCTCGTGACCGACCCCTACAGCGTCGGGCTGTCCACGAACTCGGAGCGGTCCCTGTTCGTGGACCTCACGGACCCGTCGCTCATGCCGTCGTCGTGGGCGCGCCTGCCGAAACCGGCCCTCGATCGCCCCGAGGAGCTGTCCGTCTACGAACTCCACGTGCGCGACTTCTCGATCACCGACACCACCGTGCCCGAGGCCGAACGCGGCACCTACGCCGCGTTCAGCAGGCCGGACAGCGCCGGCATGCAGCGGCTCTCGGAGCTGGCGGACAACGGGCTCAACGCCATCCACCTCCTGCCCGTGAACGACATCGGCACCATCGAGGAGGACCGCGCACAGCAGGCCGAACCCGCCTGCGACCTCGAGGCGTTCGCGCCCGACAGCACCGAACAGCAGCAGTGCGTCACCGACGTCGCCTCCCGGGACGGCTTCAACTGGGGGTACGACCCCCTGCACTACACGACGCCGGAGGGTTCCTACTCCACGAACCCCGAGGACGCCACGCGCATCCGCGAGTTCCGCGGCATGGTCGCCTCGCTCAACGAGTCGGGACTGCGCGTCATCCAGGACATCGTCTACAACCACACCGCGGGCGCCGGTCAGGCCTCGGACAACAACCTCGACCGGATCGTACCCGGCTACTACCACCGCCTGAACCCCGAGTCGGGCGCCGTCGAGACCTCGACGTGCTGCCCGAACACGGCGACCGAGCACACCATGATGGGCAAGCTGATGGTCGACTCGATCGTGACGCTCGCACGCACCTACAAGCTCGACGGGTTCCGGTTCGACCTCATGGGGCACCACTCGAAGCAGAACATCCTCGACGTCCGCGCGGCCCTCGACAAGCTGACGCTCAAGCGCGACGGCGTGGACGGCAGGTCCATCTACCTGTACGGCGAGGGCTGGAACTTCGGGGAGGTCGCGGACAACGCCCGGTTCGTCCAGGCCACGCAGGCCACGATGGCCGGCACCGGCATCGGCACGTTCAACGACCGCCTCCGCGACGCCGTGCGCGGCGGTGGGCCCTTCGACGAGGATCCGCGGATCCAGGGCTTCGCCTCCGGGCTGCTGACCGACCCGAACGGCGTCGCCGGCAACGGCACGGAGGCCGAACAGCGCGCCGAGCTGCTCCTGTCGCAGGACCAGATCCGGGTGGGACTGACCGGCAACCTGAAGGACTACACGTTCACCGACCGCAACGGTGAGCAGGTCACGGGCGCCGACGTGGACTACAACGGGTCGCCGACCGGGTACGCGGCGGACCCCCAGGAGAGCATCACCTACGTCGAGGCGCACGACAACGAGACGCTCTTCGACGCGCTCGCGTTCAAGCTGCCGGCCGACACGCCGATGGCCGACCGCGTCAGGATGCAGACCCTGGCGCTCTCCACCACCGCACTGGGACAGGGCGTCTCCTTCTGGCACGCGGGTGGCGAGGCGCTGCGCAGCAAGTCCCTGGACCGCAACAGCTACGATTCCGGCGACTGGTTCAACATCCTCGACCACACGGGCACGGACAACGGCTTCGGCCGGGGCCTGCCGCCGCGGGCGGACAACGAGGCGAAGTACGGGTTCATGCAGCCGCTGCTGGCCGACCCGGCACTCAAGCCCTCGCCCGCGGACATCGAGGCCGCGAGCGGGCAGGCGCAGGAGCTGCTGCGGATCCGGCAGGGCAGCCCGCTGTTCAGCCTCGGCACGGCCGGGCTCGTCCAGCAGAAGCTGTCCTTCCCGGGCAGCGGCCCCGACCAGACGCCCGGCGTGATCGTGATGCACCTGGACGACACCGTCGGCCCCGACGTCGATCCCGGCCGGAAGGGCATCGTGGTGGTCTTCAACGCCTCCGACGAGCCCACCTCCCAGCGCGTCCCGGCCGCCGCCGGCAGGGGCTTCGCGCTGCACGCCGTCCAGGCGGAGGGGAGCGACGACGTCGTCCGCCAGTCCGCGGCCACGCAGGACGGGACCTTCACGGTTCCGGCCCGCACGGTGGCGGTGTTCGAGGCGCGGTAGTCCGTCCCCGGGGCCCGGCATCCCTCTCGGGGTGCCGGGCCCTCGTGCGTCCGGGCCGGAGCCGGGGACTTCGGCGCCGGCCCCGTCAGGGTGCACGGCGTGTCGCAGCCCGACACGCACCTCCGAGGCCGGAAGTCCCCGGGGACGGTACCGGGTCAGGTGGACGGCGCGGCGGTGCTCGACCGGATGATCAGCGCGGTCCGGGCGGAGTGGTGCGCGGGACGGTAGGCGCCGGGGTCCTGCAGGATCTGCAGCAGGCGCTCGACGGCGCGCTGGCCCTGCTGCTGCGGGAACTGGGCCACGGTGGTCAGGCCGAGCGCCTCACCGAGCTCGTGCCCGTCGATGCCGATCACGGAGACGTCCTCGGGGACGCGCAGACCCAGCTCGCGGGCGGCCAGGATGGCGCCGATGGCCATCTCGTCCGAGGCGCAGAAGACGGCCGTCGGGGTGTCCCGCGGGTAGCCGAGGAGCTGCTTCGCCTGGCTGTGCGCGCCCTGGATGGTGAAGTCGGCGTCCACCCGCCAGGAGTCGAGGATCTCCAGCCCCGCCGCGGCCATCGCCGACTCGTAGCCGTGGCGGCGCGTGCCGGCGATCCGGAAATCGTTCTCGAAGGCGTCCGACCCGCCGATGTGGGCGATGCGCCGGTGCCCCAGGGTGATGAGGTGCTCGGTGGCGAGCTCCGCGATCTCGCGGTCGTTGACGCTGTAGGTCTCGGCGCCGGGCAGCGGACCGCCGATCCCCACGACGGGCTTGCCGACGGCGAGGAGCTGTCCCAGTTCCTCCCTGCTCAGTTCGAGGGAGACCGGGATGACGCCGTCGCAGCGCTGGCGCAGCAGGAACTCGGACAGGACGCGGTCGCGGAGGCCGGCGTCCTCGTTCAGGTTGTAGAGCGTGAGGTCGTAGCCGGCGGTGAGGAGCGACGCCGCGAGGCTGTCCACGATCTGGGAGTAGTACCAGCGGGCCACGGACGGCACGACGACGCCGATGTTGCGGTGCCGCCCGGACGCCAGGGAGGACGCCGTGGAGCTGACGACGAAATCCAGCTCCCTCGCCGCCTGCAGGACGCGGGCGCGCGACCGTTCGGAGACCCGGCCGTTGCCGCTGAGGGCCCGGGACACGGTCGCGGTGGACACGCCGGCCAGCTGGGCGACGTCCTTGATGCCGGCCATGGTCCCCTTTCCACGTGGCAGCAGTGACGGGGACACCCTACCCGGGTGTCCCCGTCCGATCATTGCCGATCCTCCGCCGATCTCCTACCCGGCGGCCATCAGCCAGACGCAGGCGTTCGGGGCGAGCATGCCCTCCGTGACCGAGCCCGGCGTGCTGGCGGCGATGACGGTGCCCTCCGGCAGGGGAGCGGCGAACTCGCCCATGTTGAGCACCACCAGCACCTCGCCGTTGCGGAACGCCACGACGTCGGAACACTCGAAGTTCCGGGACCAGCTGAGGGATCCGGCGCCGAGGCGCAGGTCCCGGCGGAGCTGCAGGGCCGTCCGGTACAGCGAGAGGGTGGACTCGGGGTCGACGGACTGCACGTCGCGGGCGTAGTCCGCCCAGCCCTCCGGCTGCGGCAGCCACGGTGCCGCGGGCGCCTCGGCGTCCCCGAACCCGAACGCGGGCGCCTCGGCCTGCCAGGGAAGGGGGACGCGGCATCCGTCGCGGCCGATCCTCTCGCCGGCCGTGCGGACGAAGGTCGGGTCCTGCCGCGCGTCGTCGGGCATGGCGGTGTGGTCGGGCAGGCCGAGCTCCTCGCCCTGGTAGAGGTAGATCCCGCCGGGCAGCGCGAACATGGCGAGCGACGCGGCACGGGCGCGGGCGAGGCCGGTCGCGGTGTCGGGCTGCGCGTCCGAACGGCCGATGCCGTCACCGCCCCGCGGCGGGCCGTCCGTCAGGCCGAAGCGGCTGGCGTGCCGGACGACGTCGTGGTTGCTCAGCACCCAGGTGGTGGGGGCGTCCACGGCGTCGAACGCGGTGAGGGAGGAGGAGATGACGTGCCGGAGGCCGTGCGCGTTCCACGGGTGGTGGAGGTAGGCGAAGTTGAAGGCCTGGTGCATCTGGTCGGAACGGACCCAGTTCGTGAGCCGCGGCAGGGGATCGATCGAGGCCTCCGCGCACAGGATGCGCTCGCCGTCGTACTCGGCGAGGATGGCGCGCCACTGCCGGTAGATGTCGTGGATCTCCTCCTGGCCGAACATGGGCGCCTCCCAGCCGGGGAAGCCCTCGGAGGATCCGCCGTCGGCGCGTCCGCCCCAGTCCGGCAGCCCCTCGGCCTTGATGAGGGCATGGGCCACGTCCACGCGGAAGCCGCCGACGCCGCGGTCGAGCCAGAAGCGCAGGACCCTCTCGAACTCGGCCCGCACCGCGGGGTTGTCCCAGTTGAAGTCGGGCTGCGAGGAGTCGAACAGGTGGAGGTACCACTGGCCGGGCGTGCCGTCGGCGTCGACGACGCGGGTCCAGGCCGGCCCGCCGAAGTGCGACTGCCAGTTGTTGGGCGGCTCGCTGCCGTCGGCGCCGCGGCCGTCCCGGAAGATGAACATCGCGCGTTCCGCGGAGCCCGCGGGAGCCGCGAGCGCGGCCCGGAAGAGCACGTGCTCACTGGAGCAGTGATTGGGTACGAGGTCGACGATCACGCGGATGTCCAGGCTGTCCGCACGGGCCACGAGCGCGTCGAAGTCGGCGAGCGTGCCGAACAGGGGGTCGACGTCGCAGTAGTCCGCGACGTCGTAGCCGCCGTCGCGCTGGGGCGAGGTGAAGAACGGCGAGAGCCAGAGCGCGTCGATGCTGAGCTCGGCGAGGTGCCCCAGCTCGGCCGTGATGCCCGGGAGGTCGCCCATCCCGTCACCGTTCGAGTCGCGGAACGACCGCGGGTACACCTGGTAGATGACGGACGAGCGCCACCACTGGTCGCCCTCGGACGGGGTGTGGAGCGGTGCATGGAAGGCATCGGGGGAGGACAGGTCCTCGCCGTGCAGGAGGGGGGCGATCTCAGACATGCGAATCATCCTAGACCGCCGACGGCCGGATTATGGAAGCGCTTTCAAGAGGAAGTGCCTTGATCTTGCGTCTTTCCTCGGGTACCGGCGCGTCGGATATGACGCGTTGGGTAAACGTGATGCAAGCGTTTACAGTTGTGACTCGGGTCACCGTCGCCTCCGAGTAGGGAGCGGCTGCGACACGCACATCTCCCGGCCTGCGAAGCTCCGTGCTTCGTCCGGGCGATCGACAGAAGCCGCTCATGAAAGGTTCACCAATGAAGGTGCGATCCAACCAGCCGACCCGTCGGCACGCTCTGATCACCGGCGTCATGTCGGTGGCCGTCCTGGCCCTCACGGCCTGCGGCGGAGGAGCCGCCGAGTCCCCCTCGGCCGGCTCCAGCTCCGCCGCCCCGAATCTCGCGGAGGGCGGCGCCACCACCCTCACCATGTGGGTCGACGCCGAGCGCGCCCCCGCCCTCGAGGAGATCACCAGGTCCTTCAAGGAGGACACCGGCATCGAGGTCAAGCTCGCGGTCAAGGACTTCGCCGCCGTGCGCGACGACTTCATCACCCAGGTGCCCACCGGCAAGGGACCCGACCTGATCGTGGGCCCCCACGACTGGCTGGGCACGTTCGTGCAGAACGGCGTCGTCGCCCCCGTGGAGCTCGGCGACAAGGCCTCCGAGTTCCAGGAGTCCGCCGTCCAGGCCATGACCTACGACGGCAACGTCTACGGCGTGCCCTACGCCCTGGAGAACATCGCCCTCCTGCGCAACACGGACCTCGTCCCCGAGGCCGCCGCCACGTTCGACGAGGTCATCGCCAACGGCGAGGCCGCCGTCGCCGCCGGAGACGCGACCTACCCGTTCCTGGTGGGCATGGACCCCAAGCAGGGCGACCCCTACCACCTGTACCCGCTGCAGACCTCGATGGGCGTGCCGGTGTTCGGGCAGAACGAGGACGGCAGCTACAACGCCGACGAGCTGCTGCTCGGCGAGCCGAACGGCGTGGAATTCGCCAAGAAGCTCGTGGAGTGGGGCGACACCGGATCGAAGGTCATCAACTCGAACATCACGGGTGACATCGCCAAGGAGAAGTTCAACGCCGGCGAGTCGCCCTACTTCCTGACCGGTCCCTGGAACGTCCCCGATGCCCAGGCCGCAGGCCTGAACCTCGCCGTCGACAAGCTCCCCACGGTCGGCGACCAGGACGCCCAGCCCTTCATCGGCGTCAACGGCTTCTTCATCTCCTCGAAGAGCGCCAACGCCCTCGCCGCGAACGAGTTCGCCGTGAACTACCTGAGCACCGAAGCCGCCCAGGATGCGATGTACGACGTCGGAGGCCGCCCGCCGGCCCTCAAGGCCAGCTTCGACAAGGCGGCGTCCGACCCCATCGTCGCGGCATTCGGTGAGATCGGCGCCAACGGCGTCCCGATGCCCGCCCTGCCCGAGATGCAGGCCGTCTGGGCCGACTGGGGAGGAACCGAGCTCGCGCTGATCAAGGGCAGCGGCGATCCCGCCGCAGCCTGGACCACCATGGTGAGCAACATCGAGGCGAAGATCGCCGAACAGTAGTCCCCGTAGTAGCGCAGTACCCGCAGTACCCGCAGTACCCGCAGTACCCGCAGTAGCGCAGCACCGCAGTACCACTGGCGCCCGTCGCCCCGGCGACGGGCGCCACCCTTCTCATCGCCACCCCTTCGAGGTGGCGGCACCACAGCAGCGGCCGTCCCCGCCGATCACCGAAAGCCTCCGCCATGCTCACTTCGGCCCCTCCCGGCCCGGCCGCAACGCGTCCTCCCCAGAAGACCGCAGCCCGCTCCGATTCCACCCTCGGCCTGCTCGCGAAGATCGTGCTGCTCGGCCTCGTGGACGCCTTCGCGGTCTACGTCCTCATCACGCTCTTCCTGCAGGAGAAGTGGGTGATCCTCCTCGTCGGCGCGGCCGTGACGGTCCTCATCAACTGGATCTACCTGCGCAGGGGCGGCCTGCCGGCGAAGTACCTGGCCCCCGGGATCTTCTTCCTGGTGGTCTTCCAGGTGTTCGTCATGATCTACAGCGGCTATGTGGCCTTCACCAACTACGGCGACGGCCACAACAGCACCAAGGCCGACGCCGTGAACGCCATCCAGCTCTCCGCGCAGCAGCGGGTCCCGGACTCGCCCGCCTACCGCGTCTCCGTCCTCGAGGCCGACGGCGACTTCCACCTCCTCGCCACCGACCCCGACGGCGGGGTGTCCGTGGGCACCACCGGCGTACCGCTCGAGGAGGCCGACGACGCCGTCACCGACGGCACCGGCAAGGGCGTGGAGCTCGAGGGCTACCGCACGCTGCAGTTCGGTGAGGTCCTCGCGAACCAGGCGGACATCCTCGCGATCACCGTCCCGTTCTCCGACGACCCGGAGGACGGCAGCCTCAAGACCAGCGACGGATCGAACGCCTACGTGTACCGCCCGTCGCTGAGCTACGACGAGACCACGAGCACCTTCACCGACCTCGAGACCGGGACCACCTACGCCGACACGGGCGAGGGCTCCTTCCGGTCCGCCGAGGGCGAGCAGCTGAGCACCGGCTGGAAGATCAATGTCGGCTTCGACAACTTCGTGAAGGCGTTCACGGACCCGAACATCCGCGGCCCGCTGGTGCAGGTGGTCCTGTGGACCTTCACCTTCGCGATCGTCTCCGTGCTGTCCACGTTCGCGCTCGGCCTGTTCCTCGCGAACGCCTTCAACCTCCCGGACCTCCGCGGCAAGCGGATCTACCGCATCCTGATGATCCTGCCCTACGCCTTCCCGGCCTTCCTCGCCGGCCTCGTGTGGTCCGGCCTGCTGAACCCCGAGTTCGGCTTCGTCAACAACACCTTCTTCGGCGGCGCGGACATCCCGTGGCTGACGGACCCGCTGCTCGCGAAGGTCAGCGTCCTCGTGGTGAACCTCTGGCTCGGCTTCCCGTACATGTTCCTGGTGTGCACCGGGGCCCTGCAGTCCCTGCCCGAGGAGGTCACCGAGGCCGCCCGTATGGACGGCGCGACCGCGTGGCGCACGTTCACCGCCATCAAGCTGCCCCTGCTGCTGGTCTCGGTCGCGCCGCTGCTCATCGCGAGCTTCGCGTTCAACTTCAACAACTTCAACGTCATCTACATGCTGACCGACGGCGGCCCCCGCTTCGACGGCACGACGGCGAACATCGGCCACACCGACATCCTCATCACCATGGTCTACGAGATCGCGTTCGGCACCGGTGTGGGCCGCGACTACGGCCTCGCCAGTGCCCTGTCCATCATCATCTTCATCATCGTCGCCGTGATCTCCGCCATCAGCTTCCGGCAGACCAAGGCACTGGAGGACATCAACTGATGACCACGTTCACCGATCCCCAGGCAGTCGCCCCCGCCGAGACGCGCGCAGGCGGGTCCGGTCGTGTCCCTGAGCAGCGCAAGCGCACGTTCGGCCAGTGGTTCAGGCACAAGGGCTGGCGCCACGTCGTCGGCGTCGTGACCACGCTCTTCGCCGTGTTCCCGCTGCTCTATGTGCTCTCCGCGGCCCTGAACTCCAACGGCACGATGGCCGGCTCCAACGTCCTGTTCAGCCGGTTCGACACCGGCAACTTCGAGGCCCTGTTCTCCAACCCGAGCAGGCCCTTCGGGCGGTGGTTCATGAACACCATGATCATCGGCGTGGTGACCTCCGCGGCCACCGTGTTCCTCGGCGCCCTCGCCGCCTACGCGTTCAGCCGCATGCGCTTCAAGGGCCGCCGCGTGAGCCTGCTCTCGCTGCTGATCCTGCAGATGTTCCCCCAGCTGCTCGCCGTCGTCGCCATCTTCCTCCTCCTGAACGCCATCACCGACGTCGTCCCGTGGCTGGGCCTCGGCAGCCAGCTCGGCCTGATCATGGTCTACCTGGGCGGAGCGCTGGGCGTGAACACGTACCTCATGTACGGGTTCTTCAACACCGTCCCGAAGTCCCTCGACGAGGCCGCGCGCATCGACGGCGCCAGCCACGTACAGGTGTTCTTCACCATCATCCTGCCGCTCGTCACGCCCATCCTCGCCGTCGTGGGGCTCCTCGCGTTCATCGGCCTGAGCAGCGAGTTCGTGATCGCCAGCGTGGTGCTCACGGATCCCGACTCGCAGACCCTCGCCGTGGGCCTGTACTCCTACGTGGCGCAGCAGCGCTCGGAGAACTGGGGCGTCTTCGCGGCGGGCGCGGTGCTCGCGGCCGTGCCGGTCATGGCCCTGTTCCTCTTCCTGCAGAAGTACATCACCACCGGCCTCGTCTCCGGCTCCGTCAAGGGCTGACCCGTGCAGGATCCGTTCCTCGCACCGCACCACGACGGCTCGCCCCTGTACGTGCCCGAGCAGTCGCCGGGCGTGGGCGGCACGCTGGCGGTGCGCGTGCGGATCCCCGCCCGGTGGGGGGCGCCCGGGCGGGTGTTCGTCCGGTCGATCCGGGACGGCGAGGGGCACTACGACGAGGCGCGGCTCCTCGCCGGGGAGGGCGACGACGGCGGCTGGGCGTGCTGGGAGGCGCGCGTCACCGCCGTCAACCCAACGCTCCGCTACCGGTTCCTGTTCGAGCTGCCGGGCACCGGCGGGCCCTCGCTCGCGTGGCTCAACGCCGTCGGCACGTCCCGCCGGGACACCCCCGACCGCGACGACTTCCGGATCGACTGCCGGCCGGCGCCCGCGCCGTGGGCCCGCGACGCCGTCATCTACCAGGTGTTCCCCGACCGGTACGCGAGATCGTCCGCCGCGGCGCCCCTCGACGCCCTCCCGGGCTGGGCCGTCGGCTGCTCCTGGGACGAGCCGGTGCAGCCGCGCGGCCAGCTCACTCCGCGGCAGGTGTACGGGGGAGACCTCGACGGCATCGCCGGACGCCTCGACCACATCCAGGCGCTGGGCGCGACGGTCCTGTACCTGACGCCCTTCTTCCCCGCGCGGTCCAACCACCGGTACGACGCCTCGACCTTCGACGAGGTGGACCCGCTCCTCGGGGGCGACGCCGCCCTCGTCCGGCTCGTCGAGGCCGCCCACGCCCGCGGGATCGCTGTCCTCGGGGACCTCACCGTCAACCACACCGGCGACGCCCACGACTGGTTCCGGAAGGCCTCCGCCGACCCGACCAGCGAGGAGGCGGGCTTCTACTACTTCAGCGAGGACGGCACGGAGTACGCCAGCTGGTTCGGCGTCCCCAGCCTGCCGAAACTGGACTGGTCCTCGGCGGAACTGCGGCGGCGCTTCGTCGAGGGCCCGGAGTCGGTGGTGGCCCGGTGGCTGCTCCCGCCCTTCAACCTCGACGGCTGGCGCATCGACGTCGCCAACATGACCGGTCGGCACGGGCACGTGGACCTCAACCGGGAGGTGGCAGCACTCGTCCGCGGCACCATGGACGCCGTCCGGCCCGGGCTGATGCTGCTCGCCGAATCCACGGGCGACGCCACCGAGGACCTCTCCGGGGGGACCTGGGACGGCGGCATGACCTACTCGAACTTCACCCGCCCGCTCTGGCAGTGGCTGGCCCGCGAGGACCGGGCGACGGCGGGCATCAACTTCTTCGGCACGCCCGCGCCCGGCGTGCCCAGGATCGACGGCGGCGACCTCGTCGCCACGCACACGGCGCTGTCCTCCGGATTCTCCTGGCGGGTCCGCTCGCAGAACATGACGGCACTGAACACCCACGACACCGCGCGCGCCGCCACGGTGATGGTCGACGGCGGCGCCGCCGTCGGGCTCGCGCTCGCCTTCCTGCTGCCCGGCCTGCCCACGCTCTTCGCCGGCGACGAGTTCGGGCTGCGGGGCACCAACGGCGAGGACGCCCGGACGCCCATGCCGTGGGACGCCCCGGACCGCCGGCCCGCCGACGTGCGCGCCCTGATCGCGGACCTGGCGGCGCTCCGACGCGATTCGCCGGCCCTGCGGGACGGCGCGGTGCGCTGGCTGGCCGCGACGCCCGACGTCGTCGTGTTCGTGCGGGAGCACGAGGAGGAATGCCTCGTGGTCGCGGCGGCCCGGGCGGATCACGACGACGTCCGGGTGCCGCTCGACCTGCTGCCCGGCCCGTGGGCCGCGGCCCGGCCGATCGACGTGGGCCCGCGGGGGGCCCCGGCGGAGGAGACGGCGCATGCGCTCGTGGTCTCCGGCCGCGGCCCGGGACTCGGGGTGTGGCGTCTTCCCGGCGTCCCCGCACCCACGCGCCGGGGATGACAGGCCCTTCGACGGGTGGAATTTGTCAGGGGAGGCGGGCAGACTGGATGGATGAACCACATCTCGGGACACCACCATGCTTGAGGAGCTCATCGAAGCCTTCGCGATCGGTCTCGGGGTGCTCCTCGCCCTCGGCGCCGGTACCGGCGTGGCCGGCTGGGTGGTGGTGCGGAAGGTCAGGAACTCGCGCATCATCGAGCGGACCAGGGAGCGCAGCATGCTGGCCGCCCGCGCCTACTCGCCGGACGCGCTGACCCGGGAACCCGCACGGCTGATCGCCAACCTCGCGCGGTCCTCGCGCGCCACGCACCTCGCCCTGTCGGAGGCGAAGGCCCAGGGCCGTCCGGTCGGCGACCTGCCGCGGGCCGCCGCGGAGATCGACCAGGCGGCCGCTTCCCTGGAGAACCTGCTGCGGGCCGCGGACCGGGAACCGAACCGTGCGCTCAAGCAGGAGTGGACCACGGACCTCTCCGCCCAGGCGCAGGCCCTCGACGAACTCTCCGCCGATCTGCGCCGGAGCCTCCTGCAGACGTCGCGGTCCATCGACACCCTCCAGCTGGAGCGTGCCACCACGCGCCTGCGCACCGAGATCTCGGCCATGGGGGCATGGCGGGACACCTACGGGAACCGGCAGACGTGGTGAGAGGTTTGATCAGGTAGCCACACCACAACCAGCCGGGGGTCCGAGCAATGTCGATCAAACGCCGCATCACGCGCATCGTGCAGGCCAACCGGAACGCGGCGGCCGACGCGAAGCAGGACCCCCGGGTCCAGGCGCAGAACGCCCAGGTGTCGCAGCACTCGCTGCTGGACCAGGCGCGCCGCGGGGCCGCCGACGTCGCGGCGCACCACCACCGCGTGGGCCTCGCCGCCAATGACGCCGCCGCCTACCTCAACCGGGTCGAAGCGGCCGCGGCGGCCGCCGTCCGGCGCGGGGACGACGACGCCGCCCGCGCCGCGATCCGGGAGTCGATGACGGCACGCCGACGCCTCGACACGCTCACCCGGCAGCTCCGCGAGGCGGAGGAGCAGTCCCGCCGGTTGCAGCAGGACGTCCGGCGGCTCGAACAGCGCGTGCAGCAGAACGCCATGGAGTACGACGCCATGCTGGCCCGGCGTGCTGCCGCGCAGGCCGCCATCGGCGTGCACGACGCCCTCGCCTCCTCCTCGCGTGAGGGGGCTGCGATCGACGCGGCACGCCGCAACGCCGAACTCGAGGTGCGGCGCTTCGAGGCCCAGGCGCAGGCGCGCGAGGAGCTCTCCTGGACCGACCCGTCCTCCCCGCGCCTCCAGCAGGCCTTCGAGGAGCTCGAGGCCGAGGCCGCGACGCAGCAGGAACTCGAGGACCTCAAGCGGAGGGACGCGCGGCGCTACCCGCCCGCGCCGCACTGACCCCGCGGCCCGCCGTCGACTCCACCGTGGCCGGCCCGCGGCACCCCGGCCCGGCGGGGGAGTGACGGGCCGCTAGACTCTGGCCATGACTGAGCTGAGCGGTTCCCACGTCCTCGTCGTCGGTGCCACCGGAGTCCTCGGGGCGGAACTGTCCCGGCAGCTCGCGGCGCAGGGTGCCGGGCTGATGCTGTCCGGCCGCTCCGGGACGAAGCTCGCGGGTCTCGCCGAGGAGCTCGGGGACGCCGTCGTCGGGACCGTCGCCGCGGATCTCAGCAGGCCCTCGGGGCCCGCCGACATCGCCGCGGCGGTCTACGGCCGGGAACTCGACGGAGTGGTGTTCGCCGCCGGCGTCGTCGCCTTCGGCCCGGCCATGGAGGTCGACGACGACACCCTCGACGAACTCGTGCTCGTGAACCTGCTCGGCTACATGCGGCTCATGCGGGAGGTGGGGCCGAGGCTCGGCAAGGACTCCTTCGTGGTGCAGATCAGCGCCGTCGTCGCGGAGAGCCCGACGGCGGGCATGGCCGCATACTCGGCCACGAAGGCCGGCCTCAGCGCGTACGGGAAGGCGCTGACGCTGGAGCTGCGCCGCCAGGGCGTCCGCGTCCTGGATGTCCGTCCGCCGCACACCGAGACCGGCCTGGCCACCCGGCCGATCGCGGGCGAGGCCCCGAAGCTGCCCCGGGGTAAGGACCCGGTGGCCGTCGCCGGGCGCATCGTCACCGCGATCCGCGACGGTGAGCGGGATCTGGCCTCGTCCGCGTTCTGAGGCCGGCAGCCCCGAGTTTGCGCCGACCTACCGCACCCGCGCGACGCCGGCCGTCGTGGGGACGGCGACGACGGCACTGGTTGCGCACGCGAGAGCCGCCACCAGGAAGGCGGCGGCGGTGCCTTCCTGGAGCAGGAGTCCCGTGAGCGATGCCCCGGCCGCCTGCCCGAGCACGAGGGCGATGAACAGGACCGAGGTCCCGGCCGCGCTGTCGGCCGCCACGGCGGAGGCCCACAGGATGAGCACGGACGTCGCTGCCGTGTAGGCGAGGCCGAAGGAGAAGGCTGCCGCGTAGGCCAGGAGGAGGGAGCCGGGCGCCGTCCCGACGAGCGCGGTCGCCGCTGCCGTCACGAGGGTCGACAGCGGCCACGTCACGCGGATCGAATGCTCTGCGAGCCGGCGGGACACTGCGGCGGCGCCGGCGCCACCCAGCCCCAGGGCTATCCAGGCGCCGGCGGACAGGCTGACGCCCATGCCGCCCGCCTGCTCGAGCGTCGCCCTGCCGTAGACCCACACGGCCGCGGACCCGCTCCCGAAGACGAGGGCCCCGCAGAGCGGCCGGGCCAGTCCGTGGACACTCGACCGCGTGACGAGCGAGGGTGCGGCCCATCGCCCGGCAGGACGGGCGGAGGGCCGGTCGCTGCTCCGATCCAGCCGCAGGACGGCGAGCATCGATGCCGCGGCGAGGACCGCCACCAGCACCCAGGCCAGGCGCCACGCCTCGCCGAGCACGAGGGACAGGGCTCCCGCGAGGACCACGCCGAACCCCGTCCCCGAATTGACCACCGACTGGAGCCGCCCCTGGGCCGAGGAGTCGGCGTTGCGGCGGACCAGCTCCACCATGGCGGGAGACGCGAACCCCGCTCCCATCCCGGCGAGCAGGACTCCTCCCACGAACACCGGGGTGCTGGGGGCGGCGGCGACGCCCAGGCTGCCCAGGGCCGCCGAGAGCCCGGCCAGCCCGGCCACCCCGCGGGGCCGGAGGGAGGCGTGGCGGAAACCGATGCCGGCGGACACGCAGTAGAGGATCGAGGCGCCCGACGCCAGCAGTCCGCTCACCGCCGGCGTCAGGGGGAACGCCGCGGAGAACGCGGGCAGGAACAGACCGTAGCCGAGGCGGGCCAGACCGTAGGTGACGGCGATGAGTGCCACGCCGGACGTGGCGAACAGCAGGGGATGGGGCCGGACCGGTGACTGTAACGAACGTTTCATTGAAACGGACGTTATACCCTTGTCCCATGACACCACAACCGACGGCACGCGACCGGCTGCTCGACGCGGCGGAGGACCTCGCCGCGACGCAGGGGGTGGGCGTCACCCCCGTCGACGCGATCCTCGAACGCGCCCGGGTCTCGCCGGCCACGCTCTACGCGCACTTCGGCAACAAGGAAGGCCTGATCACGCAGGCCCTGCGCCGGCGGCTGGCGCGGTGGGACACCACCTGGCAGGAGTGCGTCGACGAGGCGCCCACCCCCGAGGAGAAGCTGCTCGCCGTCTTCACCGCGCTCTCCCGGCACAGGCACGCCCTCACGCCCTCGCGGTGGTGCGTGTTCCTCGGCGTCGCCGCGGAGACCCCGCACCCCGGGCGGGACCTCGAGGACATACTCGCCGCCGACACCCGGCTGCTGCTGGGCAGGCTGGAGGAACTGGCGGCCACCCTCGTCGGCGCGCAGCAGGCGCCGCTGCTGGCGCGCCGGCTCGTCCTGATCTACACCGGCGTCCTCGGGATGATCCTGCGCGGGACGGACGTGGACACCGCCACCGCCGAGGGCCGGCACATCGCCGGCATGACTCTGCGCGCCGCCGCCGGACCACCGTCCTCCGCGCCCTGAGCGCATGCCTCGACCAGCGCCGGCACGCGGGTCAGGCGAAGTCCCGGACCTTCTTCCAGCCGGGGTCGAGCGCGTGCCTCGCGGTGACGGCGCGCTGTGCGCGGGCCGCGGCGTCGAGGACGTCCCTCCCGTTCTGGTCCTCCGAATCCGAGTAGAAGTGGAGGGTCCTCACGCCCCGGGACGTCTCGGCCGCCACCAGCATCCCCCGGATCCCGAGGGCCTTCACGAGCGAGTCCTCGAGGTCGTCGAGGTCGTCGAGGGCCGCGGGCCGGGGAAGGCCCTGCCCGTCGGCGTCGAACGGGACCCGCAAGGCCGTGTGGAGGTCGAAGCGCGGATGGTCGATCCAGCGCAGCGGGCGCAGGACCCGCACGAGGATCGGATCGCCCGCCCCGAGCGTCCCCTGCATGAGCAGCCAGTCCGGTGCGGGGAGGGTGCGGGCCAGGTCCGCCACCCGGGCCGGCAGCTCCGCGGCGGGGATGCTGTCCACGACGTCACGGGCGATGCAGTCGACGCGGCGGACCCAGCGTTCGACGTCGTCCTCGCCGAGCAGCCATTCGAGCAGCAGGACGCACAATCCGTACTCGTCGTCCCACTGCCCGGTGAAGCCGGGGTTGTACACCGAGACGATGAAGCCGTCGCCCGCGCGGGTCACCGCGGCATGCACGCGGGTCCGGCGGAGGTCGAAGGTCCGGCCGCGGTAGGTGATGCTCGATTCCAGCATGTCCGGCTTGGCGCTGCGGGCAGGCACGAAGTCCCACCGGGGGCCGGGCGGCGGGGACGCCCGGTACCAGCGTTCGGCCACCGGACGCAGCGACGCGTCACCGCCGCTCGAGACGCAGAGCGTGTGCTCGGCGTCGGTGCCCGTGCGGGTCTCCCACTCGAGGCCGCGCGCGATCGCCCGCACGCGCCGGGTCATGACGTCCACGTAGGCGTCGAAGTCCCCGGCCCGCGTGGCCTCGGTCAGGAGCTCCTCGCCGTCGTCCGCCCACCAGCGCCAGAAGGCCTCGATCGGGTCCGCCCCGGCCCTGCGGGCGGAACCCCTGCGGCGGCTGAAGATACCCCTCACTCCTGCGTCCCCCGGTATCCGCGGGCGCTCAGCGGCGGCGGTAGGTGAGGTCGAACACCATGCGCCCGGCCTCGATCGCCTTGTTCTCGAAGCTGGTGAGGGTGCGGTCCTCGAAGCGGGGGGCCCAGCCGCCGAGTGTGTCCGTCCCCTCGTTGACGCCGGTGTTCCCGGTGCTCACCGGGTCGCGGCCCTCCCGCACGGGCGCACCGCCGACCACCGACTCCACGCCGCTCTCCCAGACCTGGGTGAGCGGACTGTCCGCGCCGCTGCGTTCGCCGTCGTGCAGGTTTTCGAAGAGCGGGTGCGCGTCGAGGACGGCGCGCATCTGCACCGCGTAGCTCGACCAGTCGGTCGCGAGGCGGAACAGCCCGCCCGGGGCGATGATGCGGGCGGCGAGCTCGACGTAGTCCTCCTTCACGAGCCGGCGCTTGTGGTGGCGGGCCTTGTGCCAGGGGTCGGGGAAGAAGGTCCAGAGCTCGGCGACGGACGACGCCGGGATCATCCCCTCGAAGGCCTCCGCCGCGTTGACCTGCGCGGTCCGCACGTTCGTCAGGTCCTTCTGGCTGATGCGCAGCATGGTCTGGGCGAGCCCGGGACGGTACACCTCGAGGGCGAGGTAGTCACGGTCCGGGTCGAGTTCCGCGGCGTGGGTGATGGCTTCGCCCAGCCCCGACCCCACCTCGACGACGAGCGGCGCCGACCGGCCGAAGGCGGCCCCGACGTCGAGCACGAAGCCGGGTGCCACGGAGGTGTCGGCGTTGTGGACGCGCGGGACGTCCAGGAGGAAGGCCTCGGCCAGTTCGTCCCAGGCCTCGCGCCGCCGGCCCTGGAGGCGCGAGCCGCGCCGGACGAAGGACACGGGCTGGGTGCGGTGCGGCTGGTCGGGGGTCTGTACATGAGGATCCATCACTCCCAAGGCTACCGGCAGCGGGTCCCCGCGGCGCTCCGGCAGGGTCCGCGATGCGGGGTTCCGGCGCTCCGGCTGATAAACTGGGGGAACTTGCCTGCGCACGGCCGACCATGTCATCCAGACTGGCGTCAGCCAGAACAGCGCGCAGCCTGCGTCGATAGAACGCATTCTTTTGTCCCGCATCCAGCTCGCACGATCGTGAGCGCGGTGGACACTGTCTGACTCTTCTTCGGCGAACCCCTGCGCCGACCGGTGCCGGGGAACATGAGAAGAAAGTTCGTGTACCCCACATGACTACTTTTGCTGCCCTCGGTGTGCCCAAAGCGCTGGTCGAGAACCTCGCCGCGCAGGGAATCGCCGAACCATTCCCCATCCAGGTCAAGTCGCTGCCCGACTCCCTGGCCGGGCGCGACGTCCTCGGCCGCGGCCGCACCGGCTCGGGCAAGACCCTCGCCTTCGCCCTCCCCATGGTCGCTCGCCTCGCCGAGCAGGAGGCGGCCTACCGCCGCAAGCCCGGGCGCCCGCTGGCCCTGGTCCTCGCCCCCACGCGTGAGCTCGCCACGCAGATCAACGCCACGGTCGAGCCGCTGGCCAAGGAACTGGGCCTGAACACCACCGTCATCTACGGCGGCGTCTCCCAGCAGCGCCAGGAGAAGGCACTCCGCGCCGGCGTCGACATCGTCATCGCCTGCCCCGGGCGCCTCGAGGACCTGATGCGGCAGAAGCTGATCACGCTCGAGTCCGTGGAGATCACCATCCTCGACGAGGCCGACCACATGGCGGACCTCGGCTTCCTCCCCGTCGTGAAGAAGCTGCTCGACACCACCCCGGCCGACGGCCAGCGCCTGCTGTTCTCGGCGACGCTCGACAACGGCGTGGACAAGGTGGTCAACCGCTACATGACCAACCCGGTCACCCACTCGGTCGACGACCCCCAGGCCGCGGTCACCACCATGGAGCACCACGTGCTGCTGATCGGCGACCAGACCCAGAAGAAGCAGCTGATCGTCCAGCTCGCTTCCGGCTCCGGCCGCCGCCTGCTCTTCATGCGCACCAAGCACCACGCGCGGAAGCTCGCCAAGACCCTCACCGACGCCGGGATCCCCGCCGTCGACCTGCACGGCAACCTGTCGCAGAACGCCCGCGACCGCAACCTCGCGGAGTTCTCCTCGGGTGACGTCCGCGTGCTCGTCGCCACCGACGTCGCCGCGCGCGGCGTGCACGTCGACGACGTCGAACTGGTGGTCCATGTGGATCCGCCCACGGAGCACAAGGCGTACCTGCACCGTTCGGGCCGCACGGCCCGCGCCGGCTCGTCGGGCACCGTGGTCACGATCACGCTGCCCGAGCAGAAGTCCGAGGTGCAGAAGCTCATGAAGGCCGCGGGCGTCGACGTCGCGTTCGAAAACGTGAAGGCGACCTCGCCCCTGGTCCAGTCGCTGACCGGTGACCTGGCCGAGAAGATCGACCCCCGCACCCGTGCGGCGCTCCTCGTCTCCCGCGACGCCGCCCGCGGTCAGGGCACGTCCACCGGGGCGAACGCCGAGCGCAAGCGCGCACGCCGCGGTGCTGCAGCACCGACCGCCGGCGGTCGCGGTGGCCGTGGCGGCCGGGGACGCGTCTCCGCCGATCCGCAGGGCGCCCAGGGCAACCGCGCCGAGCGCCGCAAGGACCAGCCACAGGCACCCCGCTTCGGCTCCGACACCGGTGCCGCGGCGAAGTCCGGTGGCTCCCGCCGCCGCTCCGAGGAGCCCCGCACGGCTTCGGAGACGACGTCGCGCAGCCGCCGTCCTGCGTCGGGCCAGCGCGTCGGCGACGCCGTCCCCCGCACGGCCGCGGGGGTTCCCGCAGCCGGTGGACAGCGCAGCCACGCGCCGTCGGCCGCACGCTCCGAAGGAGCACGCTCCGAGGGCGCCCGCCGTTCCGGCGGCTCCCGCAGGGCCAGCGCACCGGCGTCGAACGACCGCCGCCCGCGCTAGCATCCACGCGCTGATGAGGCCCCCTACCCGTCCGGGTAGGGGGCCTCACGCGTCCCGGGTGGTGCGGGCGTGCGCCGGGTGGTGAACAATGGCCGGATGAACGCACTCCTGAACGTCATCTGGCTCCTGTTCGGCGGCATCTGGCTCGCCCTCGGCTATTTCGCCGCGGGCGTGGTCTGCTGCCTGCTGATCGTGACCATCCCCTTCGGCATCGCCTCGTTCCGGATCGGCGTGTATGCGCTGTGGCCGTTCGGCCAGACCGTCGTGAACCGGGGCGGGCAGACGGGTGCGTGGTCCACGATCGGCAATGTGATCTGGCTGCTCGTCGCGGGCATCTGGATCGCCATCGGCCACGTGGTCACGGCCATCCCGATGTTCGTCAGCATCATCGGCATCCCCCTGGGCATCGCGAACCTCAAGCTGATCCCGGTGTCGCTGGCACCGCTCGGCAAGGTCATCGTCCCGTCACAGGGGACCTACCTGCCGACGTACCGCTGACCACCCCGCCGGCCACCCCGCCGGCCACCCCGCCGGCCATCCCGCCGGCCTCCCCGCCGGCCATCCCGCCGGCCTCCCCGCTGACGGGCCGCCGCCGGATCACCGGCGACGGCCCGCATCCGGCGGTCAGTCCGACGTGGAGCTGTGGACCGCGGCCCCGTTCTGCCCGGGCTTGTCCGCGTTCTTCAGCAGGTCGCCGAGCAGCGCGATGATGTCGAGCCCGGTGGTGTCCTTGACCATCTGCGTGGTCTGGTGGACGCCGCTCGAGACGTTCTTGCTGAGCTGGCTCGCGCCGTCGTTGGAGACGACGGTCATGGTGTCGATCGCCGACATCGGCGCGGCGATCTCACGGGCCATCGCGGGCAGGACCTCGAGGACCTTCGACAGGATGGCGGCCTGGTTGAACTTCTCGTAGGCCTCCGCCTGCGCGGCGATCCCGGCAGCCTCCGCCTTGCCGCGTGCTTCCGCGGACCCGGCCTCCGCGTCACCGCGGGACGCGATGACGGCGGCGTCGGCGCGGCCCTTGGCCTCGCTGATGGACGCCTCGGCGGTGCCGCGTGCGGTGTTCGCGGCGGCGTCGGCCTCTGCGGCCACGCGGTCACCCTCGGCGACGAGCTTGCGGCGTGCGAGGTCCACGCGAGCCTCGATCTCGGAGGCCTCGGAGGCACGACGGCGCTCCTCGAGCTTCGCGTCCGCCTGCTGGATGAGGCGGTACTTCTCGGCGTCCGCGGGCTTGCGCACCTCGGTGTCGAGCTCGCGCTCGCGCAGTTCCGAACGCCGCTGCGCCACCTGCTGCTCGCGCATGATGACCTGCTCCTGCTGTTCCGCCTGGGCGAGCGGTCCCGAGGCGTCGGCCCGCGCCTGGCGGGCGTCGGCCTCCTCCTTGAGTTCCGCGCGCCGGATGATCAGCTGCTGCTGCGCGAGAGCCACCTGCTCGTCGGACAGGGCGCGTGCCTGCTCCGACTCCTGCATGGAGCGTGCCTCGGCGATCTTCGCGTTCCGTTCGGCGAGGGCCGCCTCGGGCCGGCCGAGGTTCTTCAGGTACCCGGAGTCGTCGTCCACGGACTGGATCTGGAAGGTGTCGATCTCCAGCCCCTGGTTGTGCATGGAGTGCTCCGCCTCCTCCTTCACGCTCTTGGCGAAGGTGGCGCGGTCGCGGATGATCGACTCGACGGTCAGGGTGCCCACGATGGAGCGCAGTGAACCGGACAGCGTCTCCTGCGTGTAGTGGTCGATGGCGTCCTGCTGGTTGAGGAAGCGCTGGGCCGCCTTGCGGACGGCGTCGGCGTCGCCGCCCACCTTGACCTGCGCGACGCCGGTCAGGTGGAGCTTGATGCCGTTCTTCGAGATGCCCTCGATGCGCAGGGACACCTGCCGGGAGGCCAGGGACAGCGGGTAGGCCCGCTGCGAGAACGGGTTGATGAAGATGCGGCCGAAGACGACGCGCTGGCTGTCCGGATCGGGCTGCCCCTTGCTGTCCTTGGACGAGATGATGAGTGCCTGGTCCGGGCTGGCGATGTGCAGCGCCATGCGGGCGAGCACGACGGCGGCGACGACGAGGACGAGGAGTACCACCGCGCCGATGATGAGCGGGATGAACGTGAGATCCACTTGCGACCCTTTCAATGGTCTTCGAAGAGGCCCCGGCCGCGCGGGTGCGCGCCGGAGCGTGATCAAGCTGTTGAGCGCACTGTGTTGATCCGACCCCCATGTCGTCGACGTGGATGACCCGCATGCTGCGGGCCCGTGGTTCTAGGAGGCCGCTCCGGTGAGGAATGCCTGCATGAGGGGTCCGCCGGAGGTGGAGCCCAGCTCGCCCTCCTCGACGAAGACGGCGACGGCGAGGTCTCCCTGCAGGGCGACGACCCAGGCGTGCGTGCGCGGGGGATCCTCGCTGCCGAATTCTGCCGTGCCGGTCTTGGCCAGGACGGGGGCCCCGGGAACATCCTGCAGCAGCTGCGCGCCGCCCTGGGCGACGACGGCGCCCATGAGCGTCTTCAGCGTCGCCGACTCCGCGGCCGTGAGCGCGCTCGGTGGCGCGGCCTCCGTGGGAGGGGCGTCGGTGGAGGCGGCACCGGAGGGTGCCGCGGTCGATGACCCCGCGGCGGCGGACGGCGAGCCGGTCGCGCCCTCGGTGGACTCCCCGGGCGCGAGGAGCGTCGGGGTGACGCGGGCACCGGCGCCCACGGTCGCGGTCAGTGTCGCGAGCGCGAGGGGCGAGACGAGGACCTCGCCCTGGCCGATCATGGCGGCGGCGTGGGCGGTACCCTCGGCCTCGCCCGGCACGGAGCCGAAGAAGGCGGGCGTCCCGATGCCCGCCTCGACGCCGATCCCGAGGTCGGTGGCGGCGCTCGCCAGGTCGGCCTGGCTGATCCTGTCCCGTGCGGAGATGAACCCGGTGTTGCAGGACTGCGCGAAGGTCTCGAGGAGGGGGACGGTGCCGACGGACTGCGCGGGGTAGGTGCTGGCGTTCTTGAACGTCCGGCCGTCCACCACGACCTCCTCGCTGCATTCGGTCGGCGTCTCCGGCGTGAAGCCCTTGCGCAGCAGTGCGAGGCTCGTGGCGATCTTGAACGTGGAACCCGGCGGGTACTGGCCGAGCAGCGCCGTCTGCAGGCCCTCGCTGCCCGGCCCGTTGGCGGCCGCGAGGATCTCGCCCGTGCTGGGGCGGATGGCCACGATCGACGACGCCGACGGCTCGTCCGCGAGCACCTCCTCGCCGAGGCCCTGCAGCCGGGGGTCGAGGGTGGTGGCGAGGTCCTCGCCGTCCACGGGCGCGGTGGTGAAGAGGGTCCGGGGGGCCGCCGGCGCGTCGCCCGCCGCCACGGCGTCGACGGACAGCCCCGGGGTGCCGGCGAGTCGGTCATTGTGCTGCAGCTGCAGCCCGCCCAGGCCCGTGACGTCCCCCGCACGGATGGCGCCGTCGGACTGCTCCACGAGCTCCGCGGTGGCCTCCCCGACGCCGCCGAGGAGTTCCCGGGCGAAGGTGCGGGTGGGGGCGAGCTCGAGCGTGTCCGCCTGCCGGAGTGCCCCCGGGACGGCGTCGATCTGCGCGTCGGTCACGGTCCGGGTGGCGTCGTCACGCAGGACGAGGGCCACGACGAAGGCTTCGGCGCCGGCCGTGGCGACCTGCTCCTCGTAGCCGGCGGGGTCGAGGTCGAGCAGCGTCGCGAGGGCGCGGGCGGAGGCGGCCTGCTGCGCCTCGGGGACCAGGGTCTTGTCGATCCCCACGCGGACCACGGGGCGCTGCGTGACGATGACCGCGCCGCCCGCTCCCGTGATGTCGCCGCGGTCCCCGGGGACGCGCGTCAGGGTGAGCTTCTCCTCCGGCAGGAGGTCGGGGACGAAGACGCCGGGGTCCCAGGCCGCCTGCCAGGTGTCCTCGACGCGCGTGAGGTCCGCCGTCGTGCTGTAGGTCCAGTCCTGGTCGGTCGCGTCGAGGTCCCAGGCATAGTCGAGCGTCGCCGTCGCCGTGTCCTCGCCGGTCTCCTCGACGCCCGCCACCGTGACCTGCGGCGGTTCCGGGGCGAAGCCCTCCGTGATGGCGGCGAGCTGGGCGGTCACCTCGGCGGGCTCCCCGGAGGTGAAGGAGGACTGTCCGACGTCGAGCCGGGCGAGCCCCTCGGCCAGCGTGCCGGCGGCGTCCTCCGCCGTCGGGCGGTCATCCGTGCAGGCCGCGAGGGTGAGGGCGAGGGCGAGGGTGGTCAGGACGGATGTGGCACGCTGCAGTTTCCCCATGCGGCCCATTATGTCCGAGAACGCCGCGACGCCCCGCCCCGCCGCGGCGACGGCGTGCCGGGCGGGACGGCGTGCCGGGCGGGACGGTGCGGCGGCCAGGGGCACAGGCCCGGCGGTATCAGACGGTCGCGGCCGTCCTGCCGGAACCCGGAAGCACGCGCGCCCGCTTCACGAGGTCGGCGCAGCGCTCACCGATCATCATGGTGGTGATGTTCGGGTTCACGGTGGTGAGCTCGGGCATGACGGACGCATCGGCGACCCGCAGGTTCCGGATCCCCTTCACCCGCAGCTCGGGATCCAGCGGGGACAGGGGATCGTCGACCGCTCCCATGCGCACCGTCCCGGCCGGGTGGTAGACGGTGTTGTGCGTCCTGCGGACGTAGTCCTGGAGCTGCTCGTCGGTCTGCACCTCGGCCCCGGGGTACAGTTCCTGCCCGGCCCATTCGGCCATGGCGGGCTGCGCCACGATCTCGCGGGCCTTCCGGATGCCGGCGATCATGACGCGCATGTCGTGCGGGTCGGTGAAGTACCGCGGATCCACCATGGGCTTGTCCCGGAAGTCCCGGCTGCGGAGCCGGACCGTCCCGCGCGAGCGGGCGTGCGTGACGTTCGGCGTGAGGCAGAAGCCGTTCTCCGTGGTCGGGTAGCCGTGCCGCAGCGTGTGCATGTCGAACGGCACCGATCCGTAGTGGAACATGAGGTCCGGGCGGTCGAGCCCGTCCTCGGTGGTGGTGAAGATCCCGATCTCCCACCACTGGGTGGAGGTCTGCGGCATGGGCTTCTTCGCCTCCCACTGGATCACGCCCTCGGGGTGGTCCTGCAGGTGCTCGCCCACGCCGGGGGAGTCGACGCGCACGCGCACGCCGCGTTCCTCGAGGTGGGCGGCAGGGCCGATGCCCGACAGCATCAGCAGCTTCGGCGTGTCGATGGCACCCGTGGACACGATGACCTCGAGTCGTGCGGTCAGCGCGTGCGTGCGCCCGAAGGCGCCGTCCACGACGTCGACGCCGGTGCAGGTGTTGTCCGCGTCGATGCGCAGTTCCCGCGCCCGGAGATCGGTGAGCAGCGTGAAGTTGGGCCGGTCCGTGATCGGGTGGATGTAGGACACGGACGACGACGCCCGGGTGCCGTCGGCCTGCCGGTTGATCTGGAAGAGGCCGGCGCCGTTGATGACCGTCCCACCCGTGTTGAACCTCGTCCTCGGGATGCCGGCCTGCTCGCACGCGTCCAGCAGTGCCTGCCCGGAGGGGTCCTCCGGGGGGATGTTCATCAGGTGGACGGGGCCGCTGTCGCCGTGGTGCGGGGCGTCGGGCCCTGCGTCCTCGTTCTGCTCGAGCCGCTTGTACAGCGCGTAGGCCGTCTCCGCGTTCCAGCCGGTGGCGCCGAAGCGCTGCTCCCACTCGTCGATGTCCTCGCGCGGCGCCCAGAACGCGATGCACGAGTTGTGGCTCGAGCAACCGCCCATGACCCTGGCGCGTGAATGGCGCATGAAGGAGTTGCCGTGCTCCTGGGGTTCGATCGGGTAGTCCCAGTCGTACCCGGATTCCAGCAGTTCCATCCACCGGTCGAGGCGGAGGATGACTTCCTTGCCGCGGTCGTCCGGTCCGGCCTCGACGAGGGCCACCTCGACGTCGGGGTCCTCGCTCAGGCGCGCCGCGACGGCCGCGCCGGCGGATCCACCGCCGACGACGACGTAGTCGAACGTTGTCCTCTGCAGCTGCTCGTCGGGGGTGCTCATGCGGATTCCTCCTCGATCCGGGCGTCGAACCAGCCCGTGACCGCCGGGTCGATGTTGTGGTAGATGTGCTTGGCCTCCTGGTATTCCGCGAAACCGGTGGGGCCGAGCTCGCGACCGACGCCGGAGTGCTTGAAGCCGCCCCACTCCGCCTGCGGCAGGTAGGGGTGGAAGTCGTTGATCCAGATGGTGCCGTGGCGCAGGCGGGCCGCGACGCGCTGGCCCTTGCCGGCGTCCTGGCTCCACACCGCGCCGGCAAGCCCGTAGTGGGTGTCGTTGCCGAGCTCCACGGCCTCGTCCTCGCCGTTGAACGTCTCCACGGTCACGACGGGGCCGAAGGCCTCGTCGACGAGCACGGACGAGCCGCGCGTGACCTGGTCGAGCACGGTCGGCGTGTAGTAGAAGCCGGTCTCGAGCTCGCCTTCGCCCCAGGTCCCGCCGCAGCGCAGTCGGGCGCCCTCCTCGATGCCCTTCTGCACGTAGGCCGTGACCTTGTCCCGGTGGGCGGCGGAGATCAGGGGGCCGGTCTCGCTGGCCTCGTCGAACGGGCCGCCGAGCCGGATCTGCTGCGCACGGCGCACGAGTTCGTCGACGAAGCGATCGGCGATGGGTTCCTCGACGAGGAGCCGGGCGCCGGCCGAGCAGACCTGGCCGGAGTGCACGAACGCGGCGTTGAGGGCGTTGTCGAGGGCGGCGTCGAAGTCCGCGTCGGCGAAGACGATGTTCGGGTTCTTGCCGCCGAGTTCGAGGGCCACCTTCTTGACGGTGCCCGCCGCGGCCGCGGCGATGGTGCGCCCCGTCTCCAGGCCGCCCGTGAAGGACACCATGTCGACGTCGGGGCTCTCGGAGAGCGGCGCGCCGACCACGGCGCCGGGGCCGAGGACGAGGTTCGCGACGCCCTTCGGGAGCCCGAGCGTGTCGAGGACGTCCATCATGAGGATGGCGGTCGAGGGCGTGAGCTCGCTGGGCTTGAGCACGATCGAGCACCCGGCGCCGAGCGCCGGGGCGATCTTCCAGGCCGCCTGCAGCAGCGGGTAGTTCCACGGCGAGATGAGGCCGCAGACCCCCACGGGCTCGTAGACGATCCTGCTGACCACGCTGTTGTTGCCGGCGTCGACGATGCGGCCTGCGTCCTGCCCGGCGAGTTTGCCGAAGTACGCGAAGCAGTCGGCGATGTCGCTCATGTCCACCTCGCTCTCCACGAGGCGCTTGCCGGTGTCCAGGGTCTCGGCCCGTGCGAACTCGTCCTTGCGGGCGCGCAGTTCCGCGGCCACCTTCAGGAGGAAGTCGCCGCGCTGCGGGGCCGGGACCGAGGCCCACTCGCCGCCGTCGAACGCCCGGCGCGCGGCCGCGATGGCCCGCTCGGTGTCCTCACGGGTGCCCTCGGACACCTCGGCGACGAACGAGCCGTCCGCCGGGCAGCTGATGGTGCGGGTGCCGCCGTCGGATGCGGGTACCCACGCGCCGTCGATGAACAGGGTGGCCGGCGTCGTCCCGGTCGGTGTCTCGGTCATTTGGTGTCCTCCTGGTGTGCGAAATCGGATTCCCAGTTGTCCCTGGCCGACTGGTCCTCGGCGAAGGCCGTGTTGCCCGGCGCCGCCCGGTTCAGGTGCAGGAACTCGAGGTGGGTCTCGTAGTGGTCCAGGACGTCGGTGATGACCTGGTCCGTGCTGTAGCCCGCGAGGTCGTAGCTGTGGCTCCCCTCGAGGGAGAAGACCTCCATGCGGTAGTACTTGGCCTCCGTCGACGCACCGCCGCGCGCATAGGACGGCACGTCGTACTGGACGGGGTAGATCTGGTACTTGAACGGACGCTCGTCGCCGAGCTCCACCAGGAGATCCACGTGGCGGATCCCGCAGGGCTCGACGATGCCGGTCGCGAGGCCGACGTCGGCGCCCTGCGCGAGCAGTTCGTCGTGCACCTCCTGCAGCGCGGGAAGCGCGACGGTGTCCACGAAGTGGTTGGCCTGCCGCGGCCCCGGGTAGCTCATGGCCCGGCTGAGTCGCTGCCGCCAGGTGCGCGAGGAGGTACCGCCCGTGCTCCGCCCCGAGATGATGCCGGGCAGGCTCGCGCGGTAGCTGTCCGCCAGCGAGTTCTCCACCCGCAGGGCCCGATACAGGCCGAGCATGATGAACAGCAGCAGGATCGACAGCGGCAGCCCCATGATGATCGTCGCGTTCTGCAGCGTCGTCACGCCGCCCACCGTCAGCATCGCGAGCGTCAGCAGGCCGGTCACGAGGGCCCAGAAGACGCGCAGCCACTTGGGGCCGTCCGCCTCGGGGTCCTTGAGGTGGCTGGTGAAGTTCGCCATGACCAGTGCCCCCGAATCGGCGGAGGTCACGTAGAAGAGCAGGCCCGTGAAGGTCGCGACGCCGATGACGAGTGGCGCGGCGGGGTACTGCTCGAGAAGGCCGTAGAACGCCCGCTCCGGCTGGGCCATGGCCGTCTCCCCGAACGCCGCGTTGCCGTTCATCACGATGTCCAGGGCGCTGTTCCCGAAGATCGAGATGAACAGCAGGATGAAGGTGAAGGGGACCAGCAGGGTCCCCAGGACGAACTGCCGGATGGTGCGGCCGCGGGAGATGCGGGCGAGGAAGAGCCCGACGAAGGGCGCCCAGGCGATCCACCAGGCCCAGAAGAAGAGCGTCCAGCCCTGCAGCCAGTCGCCGGGCCGGTCGTAGGCGAAGGTGTCCAGCGTCATGGCCGGGAAGCGGCTGAGCACGTCCCCGGTGTTCTGGATGATGCCGTCGAGCAGGAAGCTCGTCTTCCCGCTGAGCAGGATGAACACCATCAGCGCCAGGGCGAGGAGGACATTCAGCTCCGCGAGCCGCCGGATGCCCTTCTCGACGCCGGAGAGCACGGAGGCGGTCGCCATGACGACGGCGACGGCGATCAGACCGATCTGGACGGAGACGTTCTCGGGCAGGCCGAACATGAGGCTCAGGCCGTAGTTCAGCTGCACGACCCCGATGCCGAGCGAGGTGGCGATCCCGAAGATGGTGCCCAGGAGGGCGGCGATGTCCACGCCGTGGCCGAGCGGGCCGTCGACCTTCCTGCCGAAGATGGGGTACAGCGCGCTGCGGATGCTCAGGGGCAGGTTGTGCCGGTAGGCGAAGTAGCCGAGGGCAAGGCCCATGAGCGCGTACAGCGCCCAGCCGGTGATGCCGTAGTGGAAGAGCGTGAGGACCATGGCGTGCCGCGCGGCCTCGACGGTGCTGCCGTCGCCCTGCGGGGGTGCCAGGTACTGCGTCACGGGCTCGGACACCGAGAAGAACATGAGGTCGATGCCGATGCCTGCGGCGAAGAGCATCGATGCCCACGTGAACATGCTGAACTGGGGTTTCGAGTGGTCCGGGCCCAGCTTGGTCTTGCCCACCCGGGTCAGGGCGAGGACCAGGACGAACACCACCACGAGGGTGACGATCAGGAAGTAGTACCACCCCATGTTGGTGGAGACCCAGGTGACCAGCGATCCGATGACCGCCTCGGCCCCCGCCGCGTCGGCGATGGCCCAGATGGTGATCGCGAGGATCCCGGCGGCCGATCCGATGAAGACGGTCCAGTTGACCCGGGTCCTCGGGGCATCGGCGGCTGTGGCGTCACCGCCTCCCGTGTCCGTCCCGGGCGGAGCGTCGGCTGTCTGACTCATGTCGTCCCTCTCGTCGGCGCCACGTCGTGGCGCTGTTCGTGCGGGCGGAATGGTACGGGCGCGGCAGGCCCGGATGCGGGCAGGCGGCGACCGTCGACATTCGCCGTGGGTCGTCAACGCTACGGGAACCACACGGAGGGCCGGGAAAAAGTTGATCTCGATCACATCTGGCCCGGCTGCTTCCCTGTGCCGTACCGTGCCGTCCGCAGCGGACGGCACGGCGCGCGGAGCCGGAACACCCCGGCGACGCCGAAAGTTGAGTCGAGTACACTCAAGGTGTCACCGGGATCGTCACCGCATCGGAAAGGAACCGCGCGTGGATACCAACTTCACCACCAAGAGCCGTGAGGTCTTGTCAGCCGCTGCGATGAACGCGTCCACGGCGGGCAACGCCCAGATCGAGGCGCCGCACTTCCTCAAGGCGCTGATGGACCAGCGGGACGGCATCGCCGTCGCCCTGCTGCGGGCGGCGGGCGCCGATCCGGACACCGTGAGCGTCCAGGCGAGCGCCGCGATCAAGGCCCTGCCGTCGTCGTCCGGTTCGTCCGTGGCGCAGCCGCAGTTCTCGCGCGGCGCCCTGCAGGTCGTCAGCGTCGCGCAGCAGGAAGCGGAGACGCTCGGCGACCAGTTCGTGTCCACCGAGCACCTCCTGCTGGCCCTGGCGGCCGACGGGGGAGCGGCGGGCGGCATCCTGCGGTCCGTGGGGCTCACCCGCGAGGCGCTCGCCGCGGAGCTGCCCGGCGTGCGGGGCGAGAAGCGTGTGACGACGCCGGACCCCGAGAACACGTTCCAGGCGCTCGAGAAGTTCGGGGTGGACCTGACCGAGGTGGCCCGCAGCGGCAAGCTCGACCCGGTCATCGGCCGCGACGCCGAGATCCGCCGCGTGGTGCAGGTGCTCAGCCGCCGCACCAAGAACAACCCCGTGCTCATCGGCGAGCCCGGCGTCGGCAAGACCGCCGTCGTCGAGGGACTGGCACAGCGCATGGTCGCCGGGGACGTCCCCGAGTCGCTCCGCGGCAAGCGGCTCATCAGCCTGGACCTCGGATCGATGATCGCCGGCGCCAAGTACCGTGGCGAGTTCGAGGAGCGCCTGAAGGCCGTGCTCGAGGAGATCAAGGGCTCCAACGGCCAGGTGGTGACCTTCATCGACGAGCTCCACACCGTGGTGGGGGCCGGCGCGTCCGAGGGCTCGATGGACGCCGGCAACATGCTCAAGCCCATGCTGGCGCGCGGTGAACTCCGGCTGATCGGCGCGACGACGCTGGACGAGTACCGCGAGAACGTCGAGAAGGACCCGGCGCTGGAGCGCCGGTTCCAGCAGGTCTACGTGGGGGAGCCGTCCGTGACGGACACCATCGGCATCCTGCGCGGGCTGAAGCAGCGCTACGAGGCACACCACAAGGTCTCCATCGCGGACTCCGCGCTCGTCGCCGCGGCCACCCTCTCCCACCGGTACATCCCCGGCCGGCAGCTCCCGGACAAGGCGATCGACCTCGTGGACGAGGCCGCGTCGCATCTGCGCATGGAGATCGACTCGGCCCCGGTGGAGATCGACGAGCTGCGCCGCTCCCTGGAGCGCATGCACATGGAGGAGATGGCTCTCTCCCGCGAGAAGGACGAGGCGTCCCTCGAACGGCTGCAGGCCCTGCGGGCCGAGATGGCCGACCGCCAGGAGGAGCTCGACGCCCTGAACGCACGATGGGAGGCGGAGAAGGCGGGCCTGAACCGCGTGGGTGACCTGAAGGCCTCCCTCGACGGGCTGCGCTCGCAGGCCGACCGCGCCCAGCGCGAAGGCGACCTCGAGACGGCGTCGCGCATCCTGTACGGCGAGATCCCGGGTGTGGAACGCGAGCTGCGCGAGGCCCAGGCCGCCGAGGAGCAGACGGCGACCACCCCCGAGCTGATGGTCGCCGAGGAGGTCACGGCGAACGACATCGCCGAGGTCATCTCCGCCTGGACGGGCATCCCGGCCGGACGCATGCTGCAGGGCGAGAGCGAGAAGCTGCTCGCCATGGAGCAGGTCATCGGCGCGCGGCTGATCGGTCAGCAGCGGGCGGTCTCCGCGGTGTCCGACGCCGTCCGGCGCGCCCGGGCCGGAGTCTCGGACCCGAACCGCCCCACCGGGTCCTTCCTGTTCCTCGGGCCCACGGGCGTGGGCAAGACGGAGCTCGCCAAGGCCCTCGCGGACTTCCTGTTCGACGACGAACGCGCGATGATCCGGATCGACATGTCCGAGTACTCGGAGAAGCACTCGGTGGCCCGTCTCGTCGGCGCCCCTCCGGGCTACGTGGGCTACGAGGAGGGCGGCCAGCTCACCGAGGCCGTGCGGCGCCGCCCGTACAGCGTGGTGCTGCTGGACGAGGTGGAGAAGGCGCACCCGGAGGTCTTCGACCTGCTGCTGCAGGTGCTCGACGACGGGCGGCTGACCGACGGCCAGGGCCGGACCGTGGACTTCCGGAACGTCATCCTCGTGCTGACGTCCAACCTCGGCTCGCAGTTCCTCGTGGACCCGTCCCTCGACGACGCCGCGAAGCGTGCCGCCGTGATGTCCGCGGTGAACGCGAACTTCCGGCCCGAGTTCCTGAACCGGCTCGACGACGTCGTGGTCTTCGATCCCCTGAGCCTCGATGAGCTCTCGAGGATCGTCGACCTCCAGGTCAGGGCCCTCGGCGACCGGCTGCACGATCGCCGGCTCGAGCTCGACGTCACGGCGGCGGCCGGCGAATGGCTTGCCCTCACGGGGTTCGACCCGGCGTACGGCGCACGTCCGCTGCGCCGGCTCGTGCAGCGCGAGATCGGTGACCGGCTGGCGAAGGGCATCCTCGCCGGGGAGATCGTCGACGGCGACACCGTCCTCGTCGACCGTCCCGCACCGGACGTGGACGCCCTCGCCGAGGCCGGACCCGACGCCGGGGGCCTGCTGGTCCACGCCGTCCGCTGACCGGGGCGCGGGGCGCGGGGCACGGGGCCTGGGGTGCCGGGTGCGTCCCGCCCTGTCCCGTCCGCGTGTTCCGGGGTCCCCTCAGCGGGCCAGAAGGCTCTGGCTGACGGGCCCGCCGTCCTCGACGACCGCGAAGCAGTCCACGCGGCGGTCCCCGTCCGCCCAGGTCCCCTCCGTGGGCGTGGCGCGCAGGAGCGTGACCTGGAGGTCCTCGGTGACGACATCCGGGTCGATGCCGGAGGATGCCGCCGAGCACGCCGCCTCGGCGCGCAGGCCCAGCTGGTCGCGTCCCGGGAACGCGGCGTCGTCGGCGTAGTCCTCGCTCGCCACGAGCTGCGCGTTGTGCGGCTCCGAGCAGTCGACCAGGACGGCCTCCTCCGTGATGTCCGTGAACTCCGCCAGGCATGCGCCGGCCGCGAGCGACGACGGATCCACGCGGCCCTCGTCCTCCGATCCGCCCAGCAGCGAGAGCAGCAGCCAGACGAGGAGCCCGAGCAGCACGACGGCGCCGCCCACGAGCAGCAGGAGCGGGACGATGCTGCTCCCGGACCGGGTCCTGTCCCGTGTCGGCTGCGCCTCGGGCGTCGGCCCGCCGCCCTCGGCCGTCGGCCCGCTCTTCTCCGGCGCCGGTCCGCTGTTCTCCGGCGCCGGGGCCCGGCCTGCGGGGGTCACGGGGTCCACGACCGGCTCCTCGGGGGATCCGCCGGCGATCCCCGGTGCCGAGGATCCGGTGCGTCCCCGGCCGATGCCGGGATCGATGCCGGGATCGATGCCGGGGTCGAAGCCGGGGTAGGGGCCGGGATCTCCCGAATCGGTGCCGCCGCCCTCCGGAGGGAAGGCGTAGGGGCCGCCGATCGCCCCCTCCGCCGTCACTCCCGCTGCCTCCGTCCTGCCTTCCGTCCTGTCTTCCGTCCTGTCTTCCGTCCTGTCTCTTGCGCGGCCCGCCGCATCACCGGCGGTTCCTCCCGCGGGCGCCGAGCCGGCCGGAGCGGCCTCGACGGACGGGGCTCCGGGCGGCAGCGGCCCACCCACGAGGGTCCCCGCCTTCGCGGCCTCGGCGGCCACGGCGCGGGCTTCGGCGGCGGCATCGTCGAGCGAGGCCGCCTCCGCGACCTCCGGACTGATCTGCGCCGGTTCGAGGGCGGGTTCCGCGAGGTCGAGGGTGTCCGGGGATACCGTCAGCTCGGGCTCCAGCGTCTCGGCGGAGATATCCGGGTCCTCGAGGACCACGGTGTCGGGATCGAGCACGGCGGTGCTCTCGGGTTCCTCGGTGCCGTCCGGTCCGGGCTCGTGCCCGGACTCCCTCGGCGCCTGCTCCTCGTTGCTCATGGTGGGCTGCTGTCTCCTCGCACTCCTGGTGCCGGATGGTCATCACCATGGCCGGCGCTCCGACGTGGAGTCGACTCTATCCAAGATCGTCGGCTCGGAGACGGCCCGGCGGAAAAACCTGCGCCGCGGACGGTGCGCCGGTGGACGGCGGGGTCTCGGCGGCCGCGCACTCGGGTCCCCTCGAAAACATGTAACCTATACTTACGACAAAACGACCAAATAATCCGGGGCCTCGCTGCAGCCTTGGGCCTCGCGCCCCAGTGACCACCTCGGATCGACGCACAAAGGGGGTCACGCCATGGGGCGCGGCCGTCAAAAGGCAAAAGCAACCAAGCAGGCCAGGGACATGAAGTATTTCAGCCCGGCCACTGACTATTCGGCACTGCAGCGAGAGCTCACAGGCCCGGGTAGTCGTGCATCCACCCGACGTACCGAACCTCTCGAGCCGGTCGAGCCTGACTACTCGGAGTATGCGGACAAGTACGCCGATGAGCTCGACGACGACGGCGAGGAGAGCGGCTCGCGCCGCACCGGCTGACCGCGATCGGCCGGTCCTCCGTGGACTGGAACGTGAACCACCCGGCGCATCGCCCCTTCGGGGACGGTGCGCCGTTCTGCGTGCCCGGATCCCGGCCCGGGGTCGGGTCTCGGGCGGCAGGCATCAGGCCGGTGAGGCGAGGAGGGGCTGGAAGGCCAGTTCCGCGGCGCCGACGAGCAGGAGCTCCGGCCCCAGGGCTGCGCGCCGCACCGTGACACGGCCGGCCAGCGAGCCCGCGTTGACGGTTTCCGCGAGCTGACCGCCCCGGAAGCCGACGAGCGACCCCAGGAATCCGCCGAGGACGATCAGCTCCGGGTCGAAGATGTTGACGAAGTCCGTGAGCGCGACGGCGAGCAGTTCCAGCTGCCGGTCGGCCTCCACCCGCACGGCGTCGGGCGGGTCGTCCGACAGCACCCGTTCGAGGGCCTCGATGCCTCCGCCGTCCAGGCCGGCCGCCTCGAGCAGCCGCTCGAGGCGGACCTCGGCGTCGAGGCAGCCCGCACGCCCGCAGTGGCATGCCCGGCCGCCCGGGCTGACGAGCGTGTGGCCCAGTTCGCCGCCGTACCCCCGGCTGCCGACCAGCTGCGCGCCGCCGCTCACGATGCCGCCGCCGATGCCGCTCGCGCTGCCGTTGAGGTAGACCGCGTCGTCGACGCCGAGCGCCGCGCCGAAGATGCTCTCCGCGAGGGAGCCGAGGGAGGCGTCGTTCGCGGCCACGGTCGGGAGTCCGAGGGCGCTGCCGAAGGGGCCCGTGAGGTCGGCGTCGTGCCAGCCGAGGTGCGGCGCGACGAGCACGCGCCCCGTGCCCGCATTGACGAGCCCGGGCAGCGCGATCCCCGCGCCGAGCACGCGGTCGAGTCCGGCCAGGGTGGGCCGGAGGCCGGCCACGATCTCCTCGGTGAGCCCGACCGCGTCATCGAGCGAGGGGATGCCTCGGGTCTCGCGGCGGACCCTCGCGTGCACATGACCGCCGAGCCCGATGACACCGACGGTCAGGGCGTCGATGTCGGGGTTGACGGCGATCACCGCGACGGCCGGGTTCGCCTGCACGATGGGGCTCGGGCGGCCCACCCGGCCGCCGACGGCCGGATCCGACTCACGGACGAGGTTCTTCTCGGTGAGCGCCGAGACCAGGGCGCCCACCGTGGAGCGGTTGAAGCCGCTGCGGCGGGTGACGTCGGACCGGGACAGCGGGCCGTTGCGGTGGACCATCGTCAGGATCTGGGAGAGGTTCTGTGCGCGCAGGCCCTCGGTGCCGTTCGCCCCGCCGGGTAGTGACCGCACAGTCTCGGGTTCTCCTTCGTCCTGCAGGAGCCTCCTGCGCGTTGCCTCGCCCTATCGTATCCAGCCCCTGCCGGGGTGCTGCCGGTCAGGCGCGCTGCTGTGCCGGTCGGGCTGCCCGGGCGCGGGTTGCGGGCGGCGCCGCGGTGCTCTGGCGCACCACCAGGCTCGTGGCGAGGTCGAGCCGGAGATTGTTCGGTCGTTCGCCGTCCCGCAGGCGCAGCACCATCCGCGTGGCCTCCTCGGCCATCTGGATGAGCGGCTGATGCACCGTGGTCAGGGCGGGGCTGGACCACTGCGCCAGCTGCAGGTCGTCGTAGCCCACGATCGACAGCTCCTCGGGGACACGGAGCCCGATCTGCCGGGCGGCATCGAGTACGCCCAGCGCCTGCAGGTCGCTGCCGGCGAAGATCGCCGTGGGCGGGTGGGGGCCACGCAGCAGCGAGAACGCGTGGTCGCGTCCGCCGTCGACATGGAAGTTCCCGTACCTGATGAGGTCCTGGTCGATCGGCAGGGAGGCCATGCCCATCGCGGACCGGTAGCCGTCGATGCGGGCGAGGGAGCACATCATGTCCTCGGGCCCGCTGATCGCGGCGATCCTGGTGTGCCCGAGGTCGATCAGGTGGCGCGTGGCCATCATCCCGCCCGCCCAGTTGGCGGAGCCCACCGACGGGACGTCGGGGGAGGGGTCCCCCGCGGGATCGATGATGACGAACGGGATGGAGCGGGCGTCGAGCTTGCGGCGGAAGTCCTGCGGCAGGTCGGAGAACACGAGGACCACGCCGGCGGGCCGCCGGGACATCACGCCCTCGATCCAGTCGGGCCCGGGGGCATGCCGCGTCCCCGTCTCGGTCAGCACCACGCTCATGCCGTGCTCGCGGGCCACGTTCTCCACCCCGCGGATGAGCTCGAGAGCCCAGGCGCTCTCGAGCTCGTGGAACACGAGTTCGACCAGGCCGGCCTTGGCCGCGGAGACCTTGCGCCGCCGGTAGCCGTGGTCCTCGAGGAGCTCCTCAACTTTCGCCCGGGTTGTCGGGGACACGTCGGCGCGTCCGTTGAGCACCTTCGAGATCGTGGACAGCGAGACGCCGGCTGCCGTTGCGAGCTGGGCGAGGGTGACACGCGGTTCTTTGGCCGGAATCGACATGACCCACAGCATACCCCCGCCATCTTCCGCGGTTCGGGCTGCCGCTCGGCGCAGAATGTGACCGGCTGCACAGCAGGTCTTGCGCATCGGCATGAGCGCTACATACACTCAACGCATCACATAACTTTCGGCTATATCGTCGAAACTTTCGAGAGGCGTTCAACGATGAACAACCGAACCTGGATGTCCCGCAGTCTCGCGGGCACCGCGGTCCTGATGCTGGGCTTCACCCTCGCCGGGTGCGGTGGCGGAGGCGGTGACGCGTCGAGCCGACCCGAGAACGAACTGCATCTGGCCGTGTACGGCGACGCCAGCAACAAGGTCGAAGAGGCCATGGTGGCGAAGTTCAACGAGACCTCCGACGTCAAGATCGTGCTCGACACGATTCCCGGCGCGGACTACCAGACCAAGCTGCAGACCATCATCGACACCGAGTCGGCCCCGGACATCTTCTTCAACTGGGGCGGTGGAAGCATCGCGAACTTCGTGGAGGCCGACCTGCTCATGCCTCTCGACGACTTCATCGAGGAGGACCCGCAGCTGAAGGAGGCCTTCCTGCCCTCCGTCTTCGAGACGGCCGTCATCGACGACAAGAGCTACGGCATCCCGATGCGCGGTACCCAGCCCGTGATGCTCTTCAACAACTCCGAGGTCCTGGAACAGGCCGGCATCGACGCGCCCCCGGCCACCTGGGACGAACTGCTGGACGCCGTCGAGAAGCTGAAGGCCGCGGGCGTGACCCCGATCGCGCTCGGCGGCGCGGACCAGTGGCCCACGCAGATGTGGTTCCAGTACGTGTTCGACCGCGTCGCCGGCGAGGACCTGTTCCAGGCCGCGCTCGACGGCGACACCAGTGTCTGGGACTCCGAGGAGAGCCGCGAGGCGCTCGGCAAGCTGCGCGAACTGGTCGACGCCGGTGCCTTCGGGACCAACTTCGACTCCGTGAAGTTCACCGACGGCGGGTCGCCCACGCTGCTCTCCAGCGGCCGGGCAGGCTTCGAGCTCATGGGCTCCTGGGCCTACGCGACCCACCTCGACGCGAACCCCGAGTTCGCGGAGAACGTGCTCAGCTACAGCGAGTTCCCCGCGATCGAGGGTGGAGAGGGAGACCCCGCCAACCTCGCCGGCAACACGAACAACTTCTACTCGGTCCACAAGGACACCCGCTACCCCGACGAGGTGGCCGAGTTCCTGAAGCTCATGTACTCGGACGAGTTCGTGCAGGAGCAGATCGCCATCGGCAACCTGCCCACCACCACCAACACGGAGGAGTTCCTCGACGAGGCCTCCAACCCCGAGTACGCGAAGTACCAGTTCGACCTCGTGAAGGATGCCCCGCACTTCCAGCTCTCCTGGGACCAGGCCTACCCGCCCGAGGCTACGGTGACCATCCACACCGCCATCGCACAGTTCTTCAGCGGCCAGATCGATGAAGACGGCTTCATCAAGGCCATGCAGAGTCTGTAGGACACACCATGACAACGCTTGCAACGCGCAGGCAGGCGACGCCGGGCGGCTCAACACCGAGCCGCCCGGCCCGCCGGGGCGCCTCCTCCGTGGGGCGCCCCGGCTTCGCCTGGGCCCTGCCCGCCACCATCTTCTTCGCCCTCTTCGCCCTCGTGCCGCTGGCAGCGGTCGCCGTCCTGTCCTTCACCTCGTGGAGCGGCCTCGGTGACCCCGAATTCGTGGGGCTCGAGAACTGGAAGACGCTGATCGCCGATCCCGTGATGCTGAAGAGCCTCTGGCTCAGCCTGCTGTTCATCGTCCTCGGTGTCGTCACGCAGACACCGCTGAGCATCCTGCTCGGCGTGTGGGCCGCGGGCAACCAGCGCAACCGCGCCGTCCTCAGCGCCATCTACTTCATCCCGCTGCTGCTCTCCTCGGCCGCGATCTCCGTCCTGTGGCGTGCCCTCCTCGATCCGAACTTCGGCATCCCGGGCCAGCTCCCCTGGCTCTTCGGGGACGGCAACCTGCTCGGCACGCAGGCCGGCGCGATCGGCGTCCTGATCTTCGTCGGCATGTGGCAGTTCACGCCCTTCCACACCCTGATCTACCAGGGCGCGGCCAAAAGCATCCCGACCGTCCTCTACCAGGCGGCGTCGATCGACGGCGCGGGCACGGTGCGGCAGTTCTTCTCCATCACGCTGCCCCAGCTCCGCAACACGGCGATCACCTCGATCATCCTCATGGTGGTCGGTGGCCTGACGACCTTCGAGACCGTGCTCATCCTGACCAACGGCGGGCCCGGCACGGACACCACGATCACCGCCTTCTACATGTACCAGCAGGCGTTCCAGAGCTTCGACTTCGGCGTCGGCAGCGCGATCGCCCTGGTGCTCGTCGTCGTCGCCACCCTGATCTCCCTCGTGGTGGTCAAGGTGTCCGGCTACGACAAGATGAACAGCTCGCTGGAAGGCCTGTGATGAAGACCCGCCCCAATTACCTCGCCGGCATCGGCTCCGTCGTCTGGCTGCTGATCGTCGCGATCCCGCTGTACGTGATGCTCTCGGGCACGTTCCAGACACGGGAGGAGTTCGGCGACAACGGTCCGCTGTCCTTCCCCACGAGCTTCACGCTGCAGAACTACGCGGACGCCATCACCAGCGGCTTCGGCCGGTACTTCCTCAACACCGTGGTGGTGACGGTCGGCGTCGTCGCGATCGTCCTGCTGCTCGTCCCGCCGCTCAGCTACGCAATCGTGCGCAGCCAGAGCAGGGCGGCGTCGTTCGTGTTCCGGTTCTTCCTGCTGGGCCTCGCCATCCCTGCGCAGGCCGTGATCGTCCCGGTGTTCTACCTGATCAACTCGGTGGGGCTCTACGACAACCTGCTCGGCGTCATCCTCCCCACCGCGGCGTTCGCCCTGCCGATCTGCACGCTCATCCTCAGCGGCACCATGCGCGACATCACGGGCGAGCTGTACGAGGCGATGGCGATGGACGGTGCGAGCCCCGCGCGCGCCTTCTTCCGGCTGGTGGTCCCGCTGTCCAAGGGCGGGATCTCCACGATCGCGGTCTTCTCCGCCCTCCAGGCGTGGAACGGCTTCCTGTTCCCCCTGATCCTGACCCAGTCCGAGAGCACCCGCGTGGTGACCCTCGGCCTCTTCAACTTCCAGACCCAGTACGGCATCAACATCCCGGGGCTGCTCGCCGCGGTGACCCTCTCGATGGTGCCCGTCCTGCTCGTCTACCTCTTCGCGCGCCGCGCGCTTGTCCAGGGCCTCATGGGCGCTGGCGGAAAGTGATCATGACCGAGACAACACTGAACGACGCCCCCTGGCAGGACACCACCGCCGCCCCCGCAGACCGCGTCGAGGCCCTGCTCGGGGAGATGACCCTGCGTGAGAAGGTCGCCCAGCTGGTGGGCGTGTGGGTCGGCGCCAACACCGAGGGCGGCGAGGTGGCCCCGCACCAGCACGAGATGAACGAGGCCGTGGACCTCGACGAGCTCCTGCCCCACGGCCTCGGACAGCTGACGCGCCCCTTCGGCACCGCCCCGGTGGAACCCGGCCTCGGCGCGCTGTCCCTGCAGCGCACGCAGGAGCGGATCATTGCGGCGAACCGCTTCGGCATCCCCGCCCTCGTGCACGAGGAGTGCCTCGCCGGCTTCGCAGCCTGGAAGGCGACGGCGTACCCGGTGCCCCTCGCCTGGGGGGCCACGTTCAATCCGGACCTGGTGCGGCGCATGTCCTCCGCGATCGGCGCCGACCTCCGCTCCGTCGGCGTACATCAGGGCCTCGCCCCCGTGCTCGACGTCGTCCGCGACGCCCGCTGGGGCCGGGTCGAGGAGACCATCGGTGAGGACCCGTACCTCATCGGCACCATCGCGACCGCGTACGTCCAGGGGCTCGAGCGGGCCGGGGTCGTGGCCACGCTCAAGCACTTCGTCGGCTACTCGGCGTCGAAGGCGGGCCGCAACCTCGCCCCCGTGTCCGTCGGCGACCGTGAGCGGGCGGATGTGCTCCTGCCGCCGTTCGAGATGGCCATCCGCGAGTCCGGCGTGCGTTCGGTCATGCATGCGTACACGGACATCGACGGCGTCCCGACGGCGGCCGACGCGTCCCTCCTCACCGCGCTGCTCCGCGAGACCTGGGGCTTCGACGGCACCGTGGTGGCCGACTACTTCGGCATCGCGTTCCTCAAGGAACTCCACCGTGTGGCCGCGACCCTCGGCGAGGCCGCCGGGGCGGCCCTCACCGCAGGGGTGGACGTCGAACTGCCCACCATCCACACCTTCGGCGAGCACCTGATCGCCGAGATCGACGGCGGCCGGCTCGACGAGGGGCTGGTGGACCGTGCGCTCCGACGCGTGCTGCGGCAGAAACTGGACCTCGGCCTCCTCGACGCGGACTGGTCGCCGGTCCCGTCGGCGCTCGCGGGCGGCGGTACGCCCGTGGTCGACCTCGACTCCCCGGGCAACCGGTCCATCGCCCGCGAGCTCGCCGAGCAGTCGATCGTCCTGGTCCGCAACGAGGGCATCCTCCCGCTCGCCGCGGTACCCCGCATCGGGCTCATCGGGCCCAACGCGGACACGCACCGCGCCTTCCTCGGCTGCTACTCGTTCCCGGCGCACGTCGGCGAGCAGCATCCCGACGTCGAGATGGGCCTCGACATCCCGACGGTCGCGGAGGCGCTCCAGGACGAGTTCCCGGGCAGCGACATCACGATCGCCGCCGGGTGCACCATCGACGGGACCGCGACCACGGGCTTCGACGAGGCGCTCGCCGTCGCGCAGGGCTCCGACGTCGTCGTGGCCGTCCTCGGCGACCGTGCCGGGCTGTTCGGTCGCGGCACGAGCGGCGAGGGGTGCGACGCCGAATCGCTGGACCTCCCGGGCGTCCAGCAGCAGCTCCTCGACGGGCTGCTCGCGACGGGGAAGCCCGTCGTCGTCGTCCTGCTGACCGGGCGGCCGTACGCGCTCGGAGCGGCTGCGGGCGGCGCGGCCGCGATCGTCCAGGGTTTCTTCCCCGGGGAGGAGGGCGCGGCCGCCGTGGCCGGGGTGCTCAGCGGGAGGATCAACCCGGCCGGGCGCCTGCCGGTTAGTATCCCGGGATCACCGGGCGCCCAGCCATCCACCTATCTGGCCGCACCGCTCGCGCAGGCGAGCGGGGTGTCGAACATCGATCCGACGGCGGCCTTCGCCTTCGGCCACGGGCTCGGCTACACCGGGTTCGCCTGGTCGGACGCAGGAACCACCGCGGACACCGCCGCGACCGACGGCGAGGCGGGCGTCCACGTGACGGTCACGAACACCGGGGAGCGCGACGGCGTCGAGGTGGTGCAGCTGTACCTGCACGATCCGGTGGCGTCCGTCGTACGCCCGGTGCAGCGCCTGATCGGCTACGCGCGGGTGGCCCTCGCCGCGGGGGCCTCGGCGCGGATCGCCTTCACGGTGCCGGCCGACGTCACGTCCTTCACGGGCCGGGACGGCGGGCGGATCGTCGAACCGGGCGCGATCGAGCTGCGGTTGGGGGCGTCGAGCAGTGATCTCCGCGCGGCCCTGCCCCTCACCCTGACCGGGAGCACGCGGGCCGTGGACCACACGCGCCGGCTGCACTGCGGCGTGCAGGTCACGACGCTCTGACGGGAGCCGTCCGAGGCCGAGGCCCGTGCCCGCTCCGGCAGGCGCGGGCCTAGTCGTCGTCCGGGCTCCTGCTGGAGGGGGCTGCGGGCCGGTGCTGGTCCGGGGGCGGCCCCACCACGTAGTGGGCCCGGGGCCGTCGCGGGAGATCGTCGATCAGCTCGTTCAGGGCCAGCGCGACGGTATTGCCCTCGCCCTGGGGGATCGGGAACATGCCGTGCAGGTAGGCGTCCAGCTCGAACTCCGTGAGGTAGCCGCCGATGCTGAAGTAGTGGAGCCAGAGGTCGCCCGCGGTCAGCTCCGCGTGATGCGCTGCGAGCCAGGCGCTGTGCTGCTGGGTCTGTGAGGTCATCTCAATGCCTGCTCAGGCTTCGACCGGGAAACGAGTCATGTCCGTGCTCTTGAAAACACCACCGGGGAACCGGAAAAGCCCCGGGCGGACACTTATTGCAAGCTAGCTTACCTTTTGACCGGGGGTGCTGGTGGAACGATCCGGATAATACTAAGCCGTCTTGCTATTTCGGATCGCAGGCCGTAGCGTTGTGGGTGTAGAGCGGCCGTAGAGAACACTGCGGATCTTCCGGCTCACACACCCATGGACGAGCCCGATCAGGGCGTCCATCGCCGTACACCGGCCCCCTTACATTTCAGGAGCATCTCTTGGCTAACACCAACGCGCACAACAACACCCACTCCAACAACACCAACACCGGTGATCACGCGGCCGACACCCGCCGCTCGACCGAGACGAAGGCCTCGACCAAGACCACCGAGTTCTTCGCCTACATCGCGATGGTCCTCGCCACGATCGTCACCTCGGTGATGGTGGGTAATGGCGAGGGCGGCGGCGATGACATCTTCGACGGCCGTGACGCCATGCAGCTGATCACGTACCTGACCATCGGCTACATGGTGGCCCGTGGACTGGCGAAGTCCGGAAGCCGCGAGCACTACAGCGCATAGCCCGCATCGTCATCCCCGTGTCGGAGGTCCTCCGGCACGGGGATGACCTGTATCCCGCGCCCCTGCCCGCTCGATCCTGACGGCCACCGGTCGGCGCCACCGCCGACACCGACCCACCCAGCACCCATCACGACCGCCAAGGACACCCATGAGCGATCTCGCCGTCCCGCCCTCCCCGCCGGCAGCAGCCCCGCGTTCTGTTCGCCTGTCACGGCCCAACGACGTGGTGGCGTCATATTCGGTGCTGCTGAAGCAGGTCCGCAAGGAAGGCCTGCTGACCCGGCGGCGCCGCTTCTACATCAGCGTGTTCGCAGTCCTGGCCCTGGCCATGGGGGTGGCCTGGACCGGCTTCGCGCTCCTGGGCGACACCTGGTTCCAGCTGTTCGTCGCCGCCGTCCTCGGCATCCTGCTCACGCAGGTCGCGTTCCTCGCCCACGAAGCCTCCCACCGCCAGATCTTCGCCAGCCGTCGCGCGAACGACTGGTCCGGGCGGATCCTCGCTGCCGGCGTCGTGGGCATCAGCTACGCCTGGTGGATGGACAAGCACACCCGCCACCACAACGACCCCAACACCCGCGGCAAGGACCCCGACATCGAGGTCGACACCATCTCCTTCCTCGAGGAGGACGCCGCGAAGGCCCGCGGCCTCCAGGCCTGGATCACCCGCCGCCAGGGCTACCTGTTCTTCCCCCTGCTCACCCTGGAGGGCATCAACCTCCACGCCCGCTCCATCGCCACCCTCTTCGCCCGCCGCACCATCCCCGGCCGGTGGGCCGAACTGGCCCTCCTCGGTGCCCGGTTCGGCGCCTACCTGGGCATCCTCTTCTGGTTCCTGCCCGTCGGGATGGCGTTCGCGTTCCTGGGCGTGCAACTGGCCGTCTTCGGCCTCTACATGGGCGCCAGCTTCGCCCCCAACCACAAGGGCATGCCCGTGGTGCCGAAGGACAGCACCCTGGACTTCTTCCAGAAACAGGTGATGACCTCCCGCAACATCCGCGGCGGTTCCTTCATCAACAACGCCTTCGGCGGACTGAATTTCCAGATCGAGCACCACCTCTTCCCCGACATGCCGCGCCCGCACCTGCGCCGCGCCGCGGTCATCGTGAAGGAGCACTGCGAACGCCTCCGCGTGCCCTACACCGAAGTCGGCGTCACCGCCTCCTATACCGCCGTCATCACCTACCTCAACCGCGTCGGCCTCGCCGCCCGCGACCCCTTCGACTGCCCCACCCTCCATCGCTACCGCCGCCCCTGAGCCACCGATCCCGACCCACTGGACCACCGTGAATCCCATGCACCCCACTCCCACCCTCGATGACAGCGCCGCTGCCGGTACCGCGGACGTCGCAGCCCTGCCGGTGCGCGGCGGGCTGACCTGCCGCGTGCATCGCGCCCGGCAGGCACCGGACCCGGGGTCCCCGCGCCGGCTCTTCGTGCTGGTGCACGGGCTCGGGATGTCCCACCGCTACTTCGAGAGGCTGCAGCGCACGCTCATCGGGCACGGCGACACCCTCGTCCTGGATCTTCCCGGCTTCGGCGGGACGCCCACTCCGGACCATCAGCTCGGCGTCGAGGCGTACGCGGCGGTCATCGCCCGGGTGCTGGACGAGGAGGGCGTGCAGGACTGCGTGGTGGTCGGCCACTCGATGGGTGCCCAGTTCGTGACCGAGCTCGCCATCGGCCGGCCCGATCTCGTCTCCCGGCTCGTGCTGATCGGGCCGGTCACCGACTCCGCACGCAGTTCCGTGGTCCAGCACGCCCTCATGCTCGCCGCGGACACGCTCGTCGAACCCCCGGTCAACAACCTGATGGTCGGATCGGCGTACGCGCGATGCGGGATCCGCTGGTACCTGAAGGAGTTGCCGGTCATGCTCGGGTACCGCCTCGACGACAGGCTGCCCCTGGTCACCTGCCCCGTCCTGGTGGTCCGGGGCACCCTCGACATCATCTCGGGCCATGACTGGTGCGAGAAACTCACCCGTACGGCACGGCACGGACGCCTGGTCGAACTCACGGGCCGGCCGCATGCCGCGCACAGGGGAGGCGCCATGGACATCGCGGCCGCCATCCTCGCATCCCTCCCCGATCGGGGGGAACGGTTCCGGGAGTCGGCGCAGGCCGATGCCCCCCGGCAGGAAGGGCTGACGCCCACCCATCGCACCCGCACGGTGCGTACCTACCCGCCGGGGCCGCGCCCGTCCGGGGAGGTCATCGAGATGCGGAGCGTCACGGTGCAGGACCGGCAGTGCCGCTCCTACCCCGACGCCCACGGCTCGTCCGCCGGCCGTACCGAGCCCGACGGCGGGGCATCCGTGCCGGTCTTCGTGCTGATTCATGGCATCGGCATGTCCCACCGGTACTTCCGTCGGCTCGGCGCCCTCCTCTCCGCCTACGGCGAGGTGCACCTCATCGACCTGCCGGGGTACGGATGGACGAGGCGACCGGCGCACGCGACGACCAACGAGGGTACGGCGGAGCTCATCGGGAAACTCCTCGACGAGGCCGGTGCGTCGTCCTGTGTCGTCGTCGGGCATTCCATGGGGGCGCAGAGCGCGACGGAACTGGCCATCGAACGCCCGGACCTGGTCTCCCATCTCGTGCTGATCGGAGCCGCCGTGGACGCCGAACGCCGCACCGCCCGCCAGCAGGCCCTGAGGCTGGGCATCAACTCCGTCTTCGAGAAGCCGCTGCTGAGCACGGTCCAGTTTCTGGACGTCCTGCGGTGCGGCCCGCGGTGGTACGTCACCCAGCTCGGACTCGCGATGAGCTATCCGCTCGAGGACCGGCTGCCCCGGGTGGAACAGCCCGTGCTCGTGCTGCGCGGTTCACGCGACGTCGTCGCCGGCGCCGCCTGGTCGGACCGGCTCGCACGCACAGCGCGGCGGGGCGAAGCGGCCACCATCGACGGCGCACCCCACGCCGCCCATCACAGCGCCGCCGGCGCCGTGGCAACCGCCATCGCCGGCTTCCTCCAGCGGCGTCGGACCGGGTGATCCGCGGACCGGCTCTACCACGACCATGTGGCGGACGGACCGGACCGGCCGTGATGATTGGTGGTGGGTGCGGTTCGTTCCGTCTGGCACGATGATTGCTATGACTGAGCACAATGAAGGCCGCGTCCGTGAGGATCCGGCGACAGGAGAGGGCCCCGTGACGGGTGAGGATTCCAGCGAACGTCGGGGCAAGCCGTCGTCGCATCACGGCGACAACGACCGGGAGCGTGATCTCGCCACGGAACTGGCCGAGCTCGCCCGATCGCTGCAGCAGGAACCGGACTCGGACGCGGTCCTCGCCGGGTTCGTCCACGCGGCCCTCGAACTGATCCCCGGGGTCGACGAAGGTTCAGTCAGCGTCGTCATCGGACGGAAGAACGTCGGTTCGCGGGGCGCATCCGGGGATCTTCCGGCGCGGATCGATGCGCTGCAGATGGAGACCGGGGAGGGCCCGTGCCTGGAAGCGGCATACGAGCACCGGACGGTGCGGGTCCCGGACATGGCGCACGAGGAACGGTGGCCGCTCTTCGCCCAGCGGGCCACCGAGGCCGGCGCCAAGGGTATGCTGTCCATCCAGCTGTGGGTCGAAGGTGACGACCTCGGGGCCCTGAACCTCTATTCGTACGAGGCCAACGCGTTCACGGACGAGTCGGAGAACGTGGGCCTGCTCGTGGCCTCCCATGCCGCCGTGGCGTTCGCCGAGGCCGAGAAGAGCCGGCAACTCCATGCAGCCGTCGATTCGAGGGATGCCATCGGCCAGGCCAAGGGCATCCTCATGGAACGCCACAAGGTGACCGGGGACCAGGCGTTCTTCGTCCTGTCGATGGCCAGCCAGCGCAGCAACACCAAGCTGAAGGACGTCGCCGACCACCTCATCACCAGCGGTGAACTCCCCGCGAAGAAGACCGCACGCTAGCTGAGCCGCACGCCGCGCGTCGACCCGTAGAGACGGGTTGCAGCCGGCATCGATGTGACCCACGATAGTAAGTAGACTGATCATGTTGTCCTCCGGCGCGAGCCGCGGGTGGCAGGATCACCCCACTATCGAAGAGGACCAGCATCATGGCAGCAGAGAACACAGCGGGCGCGAGCACCCCGAGGGGGCGCCGCAACGACGTCGTGGCCGCGGAGAAGGAGCAGTTCGGCGGCATCAAGTTCGGGTCGGCCTTCTTCGGCTGGCTCACCGCGATCGGCCTGACCGTCATCCTCAGCGCCCTCGCGACCGCGATCGGCGTCGGCATCGGGGCCTCCGGGTCGGGGACGGCAGGCGACGCCGCGAACCAGGCCACCGAGAACGCCGGGACCATCGGCATCGTCAGCGGGATCGTCCTCGCGGTCATCCTGTTCGTCGCCTACTACTGTGGCGGCTACGTCGCCGGCCGCATGGCACGGTTCGACGGCGCCAAGCAGGGCCTCGCCGTCTGGCTGTGGGGCATCATCGTCGCAATCGTCCTGGCGATCCTCGCCGTCGTCGCCGGTGACCGGTTCAATGTGCTGTCCGACCTCAACGGTGCGCCCAGCATCCCCGTGGACGGCAGCGCGCTGACCACGAGCGGATTGATCGGCCTCGCCATCGCCGTCCTCGTCCCGCTGATCGCCGCGATCCTCGGCGGCAAGGCCGGCATGCGCTTCCACCGCAAGGTCGACCAGGTCGGCATCGACCACCGCGCCGGCGTGTAGCAGGCACGCACCACGGACAGCGAGAGGCGCCACCCGGTCGGGTGGCGCCTCTCGTCGTTCCAGGGGACCTCAGAGCCGGAGGGACCCCACCGCCGCCCGGTACTGCTCCCGGATCACCGGCCGGTGATCGACGGCGCGGTCCTCCACGGTGTCGAGCGTCCAGGACGGCCGCGAGCCCGTCAGGGCCCATGCGGCCTGGGCCGCTGCCCCCCGTGCCACGTATTCGCCGGGGGCCGGGACGCGGACGGGGAGGTCGAACACCTGCGCCGCCACCTCCTGCACGGCCGCGTTCTGGGCGGCGCCACCGATCAGCAGCAGGTGGCGCGGCTGCACCCCCGTGGCCCGCACCGCGTCCAGGGCGTCGGCCAGTCCGCACAGCATGCCCTCGATGGCCGCCCGCGCCAGGTTCGGCCGCGTGGCGGACATGATGCTGAGGTTGTGGAAGCTGGCCTTCGCCGTCGGGAGGTTGGGCGTGCGCTCTCCCTCGAAGTAGGGGACGAGAACCACGCCGTCCGAGCCCGGCCCGGCAGCCCTGGCCAGCTCCGCGAAGCCGTCATGGTCCACGCCGAGGATCTCCGCCACCGAGGACAGGACGCGCGCCGCGTTGAGGGTGGCCACCAGCGGCAGGAACAGCCCGCTGGCGTCGGCGAACCCGGCGACGGTCCCGGTGCCATCCGCGACGGCGTCGGCGGCGACGGCGAAGACCGTGCCGCTGGTGCCGAGGGACACGACGACGTCGCCCTCCTCCGCACCGAGCCCGAGGGCGGCCCCCGCGTTGTCTCCTGCGCCCGCGCCGACCACGATGCGACCGTCACCCGACGCGGTGAAGGAGCCGTGGACCACGCCCGCGGCCTGATCCGCCTGCAGCACGCGGGGGAGGACCACCGCGCCCGGGCGGGCCTCCTCTCCCGGGGTTCCGTGGTCCGGGCGTGCCTCACGGCCCGGACGACCGAGCACGTGCTCGAACAATGCGAGGTCGTACGCGTCCGCCGCGGGGCTCCAGTAGCCGGTGCCGCTCGCATCCGAGCGGTCGGTCACCAGTTCCTCCAGCACCGGCCCGAGCGGCGACTCGCCCTCCGGGCCGAAGCCGCGCAGCCGCCAGGTCAGCCAGTCGTGGGGGAGTGCCACGGCGGCGATGGCCGGGACGACGTCGGGCTCGGCGTCGCGCACCCACCGCACCTTGGTGCCGGTGAAGGACGCCACGGGGGCGGACCCGGTGCGGGCGACGATCTCCCCGAGGCCCAGTTCGCCGATCAGGTCCCGGGCGGCGTCCGCGGACCGGGTGTCGTTCCACAGCAGGGCGTCCCGGAGGACCCTCCCGTCATGGCCGAGCAGCACCATCCCGTGCTGCTGGCCCGCGACGGAGATCGCGTCGACGTCGGCCCCGAGGCCGTCCGCGGACTCCAGCGCAGCGCGCAGTGCGCTCCACCAGGCCTCCGGGTCCACGGCCGTGCCCGCCGGATGGAGGGCACGGCCGGTGCGGACCTCGGCGCCGGTCACGGTGTCGACGACGACGACCTTGCAGCTCTGCGTCGAGGAGTCGACGCCGGCAACGAGGGCCATGGGTCAGCGGGCTCCGAGCAGGTGCTCGATGAAGAGCTGCTGCAGCTTCACGAAGCCGAAGCCCTTGCCGTTGAAGTAGGCGTCGGCGTCGAAGTCCTCGTAGGAGGCGCGGTCGGCGCGGAGGGCCTCGTAGCCCTCGCCCTCGTTGAGCGTGGGCTCGTTGATCTCGGAGACGCGGGACGCCGTGAGGGCGGCCTGGACCTCGGGGTCGGCGCGGAACGCGGCGGCGCGCTCCTTGAGCAGCAGGTAGGTCTGCATGTTCGCGGCCGCCGAGTCCCACACGCCGTCCATGTCCTCGGTGCGGCTGGGCTTGTAGTCGAAGTGGCGCGGTCCGTCGTAGGACGGGCCGCCCGTGGGGCCGCCGTTCTCCAGCAGGTCCACGAGCGAGAACGCGTTCTGCAGGTCGCCGTGGCCGAACACGAGGTCCTGGTCGAACTTGATGCTGCGCTGGCCGTTGAGGTCGATGTGGAACAGCTTGCCCTGGTAGAGGGCCTGCGCGATGCCGTGGGTGAAGTTCAGGCCCGCCATCTGCTCGTGGCCGGTCTCCGGGTTGATGCCCACCAGTTCGGGGCGCTCGAGGGTCTCGATGAAGGCCATCGCGTGTCCGAGCGTGGGCAGGAGGATGTCGCCGCGCGGTTCGTTGGGCTTGGGCTCGATCGCGAAGCGGATGTCGTAGCCCTTGTCGGTGACGTAGTCGCCGAGCAGGTTCACGGCCTCGCGGTAGCGCTCGAGGGCTCCGCGGATGTCCTTGGCGGCGTCGTACTCGCTGCCTTCGCGGCCGCCCCACATGACGAACGTCTTGGCGCCGAGCTCGGCGGCGAGGTCGATGTTGTCCAGGACCTTGCGGAGGGCGAAGCGGCGGACGCCGCGGTCGTTGCTGGTGAAGCCGCCGTCCTTGAAGACCGGGTGGCTGAACAGGTTGGTGGTGACCATGGGGACCACCATGCCGGTGGACTTCAGCACCCCGGTGAGCCGGTCGATCTCGCGCTGGCGGTCCGCCGCCGAGCAGCCGAACGGGAACAGGTCGTTGTCGTGGAAGGTGATGCCGTAGGCGCCGAGGTCGCTCAGGCGGTTGACGGCCTCGACCACGTCGAGGGGGGCTCGGGTCGCGGAACCGAACTGGTCCTGGGCCTCCCAGCCCACCGTCCAGAGGCCGAAGGAGAATTTGTCGTCGCGGGTGGGCTCGATCGTCATTGAGTGCTCCAGGAAGTGTGTGTGATTAATATGTTGCCGTTACAAACATATTAGGTTTGAGCCCAGAGTCAAGCATGGTGCCGTCCTTGCCCCGAGCACCCTAGGGATGCAGTGCGCGGACGCTGGCCCGCTGGACGAGACGCGTGGAGAGCTCGATCCGCGGGCTCTCGACCGCCTCGCCGCGGATGAGGCGGACGAGCGTGCGGGCCGCGAGGCTCCCCATCTCGGAGAGGGGCTGGCGCACCGTGGTGAGGGGAGGAGAGGCCCAGCCGGCCTCGGGGAGGTCGTCGAAGCCGACCACGCTGAGATCGTCCGGGATCCGCAGCCCCTGCTGGCGGGCCGCCTCGTACACCCCGAGGGCCATCTGGTCGCTGGCCGCGAAGATCGCGGTGGGCCGCTCGGTCCGCGCGAGGAGCTCCGTTCCGGCGGCGAATCCGGATGCGTAGTCGAAGTCCCCGCCGATGACGAGCTCGGGGTCGACGGCGATACCGGCGGCGTCGAGCCCCGCCCGGTAGCCGTCGAGGCGCGCCCTGCTGCACCAGAGCCCCGGGCGGCCGGCGACGAACCCGATCCGGCGGTGGTTGTGCTGGAGGAGGTGCTCGGTCGCGGTGACGGCGCCCGTCCAGTTGGTCGCCCCGATGGTCGGCACTTCGAGATCGGGTACACCGGCCGGGTCCACGACGACGAGGGGCAGGTTGAGGCGCTGCAGTTCCGCATGCAGGAAGGAATCGAGGTCCGTCGTGACGAGGATGGCGCCGTCGCTGGCCCGAGCACCCAGGGTGTCGAGCCACTTGCGGGTCGAGTCGCTGCCGCCGCGGCGGTGGATCGCCGAGACCACCATGGACAGGCCCTCCGTGTTCAGCGACTCCTCGACGCCGCGGATGATCTCGACCGCCCAAGGGCTGTCGAGATCGTTGAACACCAGGTCCACCAGGCCGGCCGCGGCCGGCCGCCCCGCGCCGCGCCGCCGGTAACCGTACTCCCGCAGCAGGACCTCGACCCGCTCGCGGGTCGCGGGGGCGACGTCGGATCGTCCGTTGAGGACGCGGGACACCGTGGGGACCGACACGCCCGCCGCGGAGGCGATAGCGGAGATCGTCACCGCGGGGTGGGCATTGTCCTGCATGGCGTCCTCCTGGGGAAGCCCCGACGCTGCAGCAGGGCATCTCCGGGGTCGAAAACCACCGCACCCTTGACCTTCCCGACGCGGTGTTCCTAACCTACAGCAACGGTATTTCCGGAAACTTCCGGAAACGTTCGATCGCTGGGATCGGCTCCGTTCCTCACGTACCTCAAAGGAGAGCTCATGCAGGTTCGTTCATCCATCGCCGCGGCAGTCCTCGCGTCCGCCATGGTCCTTCCCGCGGCGGCGCCCGCGCTCGCGGCGCAGCACCAGCCGCCCCGCCCCCACGGGATCGAGAAGAAGGACACCCTCCGCTGGGTGGCCCCGCAGGACCTCGAGGTCGGCACGGCCGTCGCGGGCGGCGGCCACCACGAGACGCAGCCCTACCCGGATCCCTTCACCTTCGACCAGGAGTACCGGGAGGGCCTTGCGGCGGAGTTCAGCTCGGTCTCACCCGAGAACCAGCTGAAGTGGGAGTTCGTCCACCCGGAGCAGGGCACCTACCGGTTCGCCGAGATGGACGCGATCGTGCAGTTCGCCCAGGAGAACAAGCAGGTGGTCCGCGGCCACACCCTGTTCTGGCACAGCCAGAACCCCGCCTGGCTCGAGGAGGGCGACTTCACAAAGAACGAGCTGCGCGCCATCCTCAAGGACCACATCCAGACCGTGGTGGGCCGGTACGCGGGGAAGATCCAGCAGTGGGACGTCGCCAACGAGATCTTCAACGACGACGGGACCCTGCGCACCACGGACAACATCTGGATCCGCGAGCTCGGCCCGGAGATCATCGCCGATGCGTTCCGCTGGGCGCACGAGGCGGATCCCAAGGCCACGCTGTTCTTCAACGACTACGGCGTGGAGGGCATCAACGCGAAGAGCAACGCCTACCTCGAACTGATCCCGCGGCTGCAGGCACAGGGTGTCCCGGTGGACGGCTTCGCCATCCAGGGCCACCTGAGCACGCGCTACGGTTTCCCGGGCGACCTGCAGGCCAACCTGCAGCGCTTCGACGACCTGGGCCTCGAGACGGCGATCACCGAGATCGACGTGCGCATGGACGTCGCGGCGGGGTCCTCGCCGACGGACGCCCAGCTCGCGACGCAGGCGAGCTACTACCAGCGCGCCCTGGACGCGTGCGTGAGTGTCGACGAGTGCAATTCCTTCACCATCTGGGGCTTCACCGACAAGTACTCGTGGGTGCCCGTGTTCTTCAGCGGCGAGGGCGAGGCGACCGTCATGTGGAACGACTTCACCCGCAAGCCCGCCTACTACGCGCTGCAGGACACCCTGGAGCAGGCGTCCCCCGGTCGCGGCAACCGCTGATCCGTGATGGACCACAGGACAGGAAGAACCATGGGACGACGCTGCCTGATCGCGGGCGCCACGGCCGTCGGCCTGGTGGCCGGAGCCGGCGCCCTGGCGCTGCCCGCGGCGAACGCCGAGGAGCCCGCGGTGCTCCTCAGTGAGGACTTCGAGGACGGCGCCTTCGGGCCGCTGGTCCAGAACGGCGGAGCCACGCTGTCGGTGGTCGACGCCGACGGCGACAAGGCGCTGCTGGTGAAGGGCAGGACCAACGACTACGACGGCGTGAAGACGCCGGCCGCCCTCCTGCAGGCCGGTGGCACCTACTCCTTCTCCGCGCAGGTGAAGCTCGCCGCAGCCGGGACGACGACGTCGGCGCGCTTCGTCGTCGAACCCGCGTACAGCTGGGTGGGGAACACCACGGTCTCCGCCGATGCGTGGACCACCGTGAGCGGGACGTTCACCGCCCCCGCCGGTGCGGACCCGGCCACGCTGCGGGCCTACCTCGGAACGGGAGACCTCGGTGCACCGTACGACTACCTCGTGGACGACGTCGTGATCACCGGCACCGCCGGGCCGGGCGACGGCGGCGCCTGGCAGCCCACCCCGGATCCCGCCTTCGTCCCGGGCGGCGCCACGAACCCCTCGACCACCCCTCTCGCTGCAGCCCGCGGCGCCGGGAACGCCGTCGCCCTCACCTTCGACGACGGCCCCAACCCGGGCGAGACCGCCGCTGTCCTCGACCTCCTGAAGGACAAGGGCATCACCGCGACCTTCTGCGTCATCGGCCAGAACGTGCAGGCCGACGGCGGGGCGGCGCTGCTGCGGCGCATCGTCGCCGAGGGGCACACGCTGTGCAACCACGGCACGTCCTTCGCGGACATGGGATCGTGGAGCCCGGCGCAGATCGAGGCCGACCTCAAGGAGAACCTGCGCATCATCCGTGACGCCGCGGGCGATCCCGCCCTGCAGGTGCCGTACTTCAGGGCACCCAACGGCAGCTGGGGCTCCACCGGCGAGGTGGCCGCAGCACTCGGCATGCAGCCGCTCGGCCTCGGGAACGTCATCGCCGACTGGGACGGCAACGACCTCGGTGAGGCCACCCTCACGGCGAACCTCCGCGGGGCGTTCACCCCCGGCGCCGTGGTGCTCGCGCACGACGGCGGCGGGGACCGCACCACCACGGTCCGGGCCGTGACGACGGTCGTGAACGAGAAGCTCGCCGAGGGCTGGACGTTCACCCTCCCACGCGGCGGTGCCGGCGTCGCCACGACGATCACGAGCGGCTTCGAGACCGGCGCCGACGGCTGGACGGCTCGGGGCGACGGCGTCGGAGTCACCCCCGGCACCGACGCGCGCACCGGGACGGGCAGCCTGCTCGTCACCGACCGCACGCAGCCCTGGCACGGTGCCGCCCTCGACGTGACCGCAGGACTGCCCGTGGGCACGGCCGTGGAGGTCTCCGTGTGGGCGAAGCTCGCCCCGGGGGAGGCTCCCGCCTCCCTCAAGGTCTCCGTGCAGCGCGACAACGGTGCGGGAAGCGCCTACGAGGGCGTGGCCGGCGCCGCGGCGACCGTCTCGGCCGACGGCTGGACACAGCTCAGGGGCACCTACACGCTCGGGGCCGCGGCGGACAGGGCCCAGGTGTACGTCGAGGGCCCGGTGGGCACCGACTTCCTCCTCGACGACTTCAGCCTCGCGCCGATCGTCGAGAAGCCCGTCCAGACGGACCTGCCGGGGCTGAAGGACGTCCTCGGGGTCGACGGGATCGAGCACGTCGGGGTGGCCATCGACGCGCGCGAGACCGTGGGGACGGCCGCCGACCTCCTCCGGCAGCACTACAACGCCGTCACCCCGGAGAACGCGGGCAAGCCGGAGAGCGTGCAGCCGGTCGAGGGCCAGTTCGCCTTCACCCAGCTGGACCAGCTCCTGGACTTCGCCGATGCGAACGACGTCGAGGTCTACGGGCACGTCCTGGCCTGGCACTCGCAGACCCCGGCCTGGTTCTTCAGGGACGGGACACGCGACCTGACCGACAGCCCCGCCGACCAGGCGCTGCTGAAGGCCCGCATGGAAGCCCACATCAAGGGCATCGCCGACCACATCGACGCCCGCTACCCCGACGGGGACAGCCCCGTCTGGGCATGGGACGTCGTCAACGAGGTCATCGCCGACGGCGGCACCGCCAACCCGCACGACATGCGGGACAGCCGGTGGTTCCAGGTCCTCGGCGAGGGGTTCGTGGACGAGGCCTTCCGCCTCGCCGACCGCTACTTCCCCGACGCGGCCCTGTTCATCAACGACTACAACACCGAGATGCCGGAGAAGCGCGCCGACTACCTCTCGCTGATCAGTGCGCTCGAGGCACGCGACGTGCCGATCGACGGGGTGGGCCACCAGGCCCACGTGGACGTCGCCCGGCCGGTGGAGTGGCTCGAGGACTCCATCGTGGCGGTGGAGCGCCTGAACCCGGAGCTGCTGCAGGCCATCACCGAGCTCGACGTGAACGCCTCCACGGAGAACCAGGGCGCCGATGTCAGTGGTGCCCCGCAGGACCCGTACAGTCCGGCGTTCGAGGACGACGCGGACGCGGCGGCCGAGGTGGGCTACTACTACCGCGACCTGTTCGCGATGCTGCGGGAGCACGACGAGTCCGTGGACTCGGTGACCTTCTGGGGCATCAGCAACGCCCGCACCTGGCTGCGGACCTGGCCGATGGCCCGGCCCTGGGAGCAGCCCCTCCCGTTCGACGACGAGCTGCAGGCCACCCCGGCCTACTGGGGCATCGTCGATCCGTCACGCCTGCCCGCGCGGCCGGCCGACGTGCTGCCGCCCCGGATCGCGGACCGGTCCGATGTGCAGGCGGTCTCGAACGGTGCCAGCGGCGCGAAGGTGAAGTACGCCCTGCCGTCCGCCATCGACACCCTCGACGGCGCGGTCCCGCTGGACTGCGATCCGGCACCGGGCTCACGCTTCGTCATCGGTGTCACGACGGTCACCTGCACCGCCACGGACGAGGCGGGCAACACCCGCACCGGCTCGTTCGACGTCGTCGTGACCCGCAAGCAGCCCGGGAAGCCCTGACGGTCCGCGGCACTCCCGGCAGCACGACGAAGCCCCTGTCCTCTCCGGAGGGCAGGGGCTTCGTCGTCGGGAGTGACGGGATCAGGAGGCGTAGGCGCCCAGGAGCCGCACGGAGCCGCCGTCCACGCCCTTGGCGCCCTGGACGTAGTCCGGTCCGTCGGTGCTCCCGCCGCCCGCGACCTGCACGCTGCCCATGACCCAGGACGGGACACCCGCCGCATTCAGCTGCGCCAGGGCGGTGTCGGCGCCCGCGGCCCCGACGATCGCGACCATGCCGACGCCGAGGTTGAGGGTGCGTTCGAGGTCCGGCAGCGGGACGGAACCGAGCTGCGCGACGATCGTGAAGATCGGGGGGAGGCCCCAGGTGGAGCGGTCCACGGTGGCTTCCAGTCCGCGGGGCAGCACCCGGGCCAGATTCGCCGCGAGCCCGCCACCGGTGACATGGCTGAAGCCGTGCACCTGCGCGGCGTCGTTCCGTGCCAGCGCGAGGCAGTCCGAGGCGTAGACGCGCGTGGGCTCGAGCAGCTCCTCGCCGAGCGTCCGGCCGAGCTCGGAGACCTGCCGGTCCAGCGACCACCCCGCCTGGTTGATGACGCGGCGGACGAGGGAGTAGCCGTTGGAGTGCAGGCCGGAGGAGGCCATGCCGATCACGACGTCGCCCGCCCGGACCCGCTCGGGACCGAGGACGCGGTCCGCCTCGACCACGCCGGTCGCGGCCCCCGCGACGTCGTACTCGTGCTCGCCGAGCAGCCCCGGGTGCTCCGCGGTCTCCCCGCCCACCAAGGCGGTGCCGGCCACCGAGCAGCCGGCGGCGATGCCCCGGACGATGTCCGCGATGCGCTCCGGGACCACCTTCCCGCAGGCGATGTAGTCCGTCATGAACAGCGGTTCCGCGCCGACCACCACGATGTCGTCCACGACCATGCCCACGAGGTCGAACCCGATGGTGTCGTGGATGTCCATGGCCTGGGCGATCGCGACCTTGGTGCCCACGCCGTCGGTGGACGTCGCGAGCAGCGGGCGCGTGTAGGTGAGGAGGCGGGAGACGTCGAAGAGCCCCGCGAAACCACCCACCCCGCCGATGACCTGCTCGCCGTGCGTGGCACGGACGGCGTCCTTCATGAGCTCGACGGCGCGGTCTCCCGCTTCGACGTCCACTCCTGCGCTGGCATACGTGATGGGGTTGGGCGCGCTCATACCCGCTCCTTCTTGTCGTCGTCGGTCAGTACGGCTTCGAACTCGGCGTCCGGCCCGGGGTCGCAGCCCACGGCGCCGGAGCGGTCGGCCGGGTCGAGGCGCTCGAGCAGGTTCTTGCCCAGGCGGTCGTCGCCGGGCAGTTCGATGGGGTACGTCCCGGTGAAGCAGGCCGTGCAGAGGCGCTCGCGGGGCTGCTGCGTGGCGTCGATCATGCCGTCCTCGGAGATGTAGGCGAGGCTGTCGGCGCCGACGGACTTGCTGATCTCGTCGATCGCCGCGCCGTTCGCGATGAGCTCCGCGCGGGATGCGAAGTCGATGCCGTAGAAGCAGGGCCACCGCACGGGCGGCGAGGAGATCTTGACGTGGACCTCGGCGGCGCCGGCCTCGCGCAGCATGCGGACGACGGCGCGCTGCGTGTTGCCGCGGACGATCGAATCGTCCACCACGATGATGCGCTTGCCGCGGATGACGGACTCGAGGGCGTTGAGCTTGAGCCGGATGCCGAGCTGGCGCAGCGTCTGGCTGGGCTGGATGAAGGTGCGGCCCACATACGCGTTCTTCACGAAGCCGTGGGCGAAGGGGATGCCGGATTCCTCGGCGAAGCCGACGGCGGCGGGCGTCCCGGACTCGGGGACCGGGATCACGATGTCCGCCTCGGCCGTGTTCTCGCGGGCCAGCTGGCGGCCCATCTCCACGCGGGCCTCGTACACGGAGCGCCCGGCAATCGCGGCGTCGGGCCGCGCCAGGTACACGTACTCGAAGACGCAGCCGGCGGGGGTGGGGGAGCCGAAGCGGCTGCTGCGCACGCCGTCCTCGTCGATCGCGATGAACTCGCCGGGCTCGATCTCCCGGATGAAGCTCGCGCCGACGGTGGCGAGCGCCGCCTGCTCGGAGGCGACCACCCAGCCGCGCTCGAGCCGGCCGAGGACGAGCGGGCGGACGCCGTAGGTGTCGCGGGCCGCATAGAGCGTCCCCTCGTCCATGAAGACGAAGCAGAACGCGCCGCGGATGCTCGGCAGCAGCGCCAGGGCCGTCTGCTCGAGCGAGCGGTCGTCGTCGCCGCCGAGGAGCGCGGTGACGAGGGCGGTATCGGTGGTGTTGCCCTGCGCCATCTCGCCGGCGCGGGGCTTGCCGTGGCGCGCGAGGATCATCTGGTGGAGCTCGGCCGAGTTGGTGAGGTTGCCGTTGTGGGCAAGGGCCACGGTGCCCGCCGCGGTGGCGCCGAGGGTCGGCTGTGCGTTGGCCCAGTGCGAGGAGCCGGTGGTGGAGTAGCGGCAGTGGCCGACGGCGATGTGCCCGGTCAGGGTGTTGAGCGTGGATTCGTCGAAGACCTGGGACACGAGGCCCATGTCCTTGTAGACGTTGATCCGGCGGCCGTCGCTCGTGGCGATGCCCGCCGACTCCTGGCCTCGGTGCTGCAGTGCGTACAGGCCGTAGTAGGCGAGCTTGGCCACCTCCTCGCCGGGCGCCCAGACCCCGAAGACGCCGCAGGCGTCCTGGGGTCCTTTTTCGCCGGGAAGAAGATCGTGGGAGAGGGTTCCGTCGCCGCGCAGCATGCGGCCATTCTCTCACGGTACGGTGTGCCGCCCTTCTTCCGGGGGCGCTTATTTCGTGCCGGCGAGCTTTCCGATGAGCCGTTCCATCCGGGCGATGCCGACGAATCGTCCAGCGTTGTCCGTCACGAGGAGCGGAGCGAAGCGCGAGCCCGCCTCCCGGGTGATGGACCGGGCGAGGGCCTCGTCGACGGGTGTGTCCACGTTGACGACCAGGCCGGTGGTGACGATGCCCAGGCGCGCCGCCTCCTCGCTGAGGACCGCCTGCGGTCGCCTCCCGTCGAGGAGTACGACGTCGGTGAGGTCCGGGTCCCGGGTGAACAGGGCCGCCGCCGCGCCGGGGGAGGGGGCGGTCGCCGCCGGTTCGAGGACGCCGCGGACCGTCGACGCGGCGGCGTCGCGCACCCGGGTGGACAGGCGGAGCGCGAGGTCGAGGTCGAGGTCCTGCCAGGGCGCAGCGGGCCGGCCCAGCAGGTACCCCTGCACGAGGGGGACCCCGAGGGCGGCGAGGGTGTCGAGTTCCTCCACCCGCTCGATGCCCTCGGCGAGGATCCAGGCGTCGACCCTGCTGGCGAAGAGCCCGATCATCTCCATGAGGGCCCGCTTGGCCTCGTCGGCGTCGATGTCGCGCACCAGTTCCCGGTCCATCTTGATGATGGACGGCCGGAGCGCGAGCAGGTGCTGCAGGCCCGCGTAGCCGGACCCGGCGTCGTCGACGGCGATCATGGCGCCGGCTGCGCGCAGGGAGTTCAGGTGGGGTTCCAGCTGCAGGTAGGACTCGATGGGCGTCTGCTCCGTCAGCTCCACGACGACGCCGCCGAGGCCGCCCTGCTCGGCCCACACCTGCCGCACCAGGGGTGAGAGGAGCAGGGCGGGCGAGACGTTCACGGTGAGGAAGCAGTTCGGCGGGAGTGTTCCCCGGTGCAGGAAGGCGCTGCGGAGCGCGGCCGCCTCGAGCTCCGCCGCGCGCCCCTCGCGCCGCGCCCGGGCGAACCACACCTCGGGATTCCCCTCGCCGTACCCCGGGAAGCGGACGAGGGCCTCGTAGCCCACCACCGTGCCGCGGGCGGTATCGATGATGGGTTGGTAGGCGGAGGTGATCCCCTCGCCGAGGCACGCGGCCGCGAGCTCGGCGCTCTCCCGCGCGGCCACCGCCTGGTCCAGGGCCTCCATCGGGAGCGGGATCAGACGGCGACGATGCTGCCGCGGACAGCGCCGACGAGCTCGGGCGAGATCTCGGTCAGGCCGTGCGCCGACGCCGCGTGCGCTCCCACGCGGGCGAGGACCTCGTCCTCCGTGCTGCAGACCCAGCGGGCTTCGCAGCCCGGTACGACATCTCCACATGCGAATGCCTTCATGGCACAGTCCTCTTCTCCGGCTCGATGGTTCCCCCATCACGCCCTACTGTCGTCACCCGGGCCCGGGGTGTAAGCAGCGGCATCCGCCGGTGGAGGGACTCAGGCGTCGTCCGTGCGCTCCGCCCGTGCCCGCTCGGCACGCCTGACGCTGCGGCGGTCGATGACGAGCACCAGCAGCGCGGCGAGGAGCAGCCCGGGCAGGGCGAAGGCCACGGTGAAGAACCCGAGGACGGACTCGCGCGTGAGGGTCGGGTCCTCCGGGCCGGTGTAGGCGAGCACCAGGGCCGCGAGGAACCCGAGGACCGCACCGACCAGCATGAACGGTACGAACTTCGGCGCCCGGCGGACGGTCACCTCACGGACAGCCGGCGCCGCCGGCGCGGGCGACGGCGGCCGGACGGGATCGGCGCCGTGGACCGGTGCGTCAGGGCCGGCGGTCGGGCGATCCCCGGGGGCGGTCCGGCCGTCCGCCGGCACCCCATCGTCGCCCCGCGGATCCGGCTGGTCGGGGGAGGTGTGCGGCTGCTCGGAGGTCATGGATTAAGGCTACCGGGCGTCAGCGTTCCAGCCGGACGAGCTGGTAGCCCGCTTCGTCGAACGCGAGGGTGTAGTCCGTCCCCGGGAAACGCTGCTCCGCGTGGGCCTCGGCGTCGGCCGGGCGGGTTGCACCCCAGCTCCAGTCGTCGGCGTCGACGATCAGGTAGTCGGGCGCGGGATTGGCGTTGCCGAGCCAGTACACGCGGGTCTCCGGCACGAGGTACGCCATGAGGACCACGCCGCTCTCCACCGTGGCCCCCTCGGGGATGAGGCCCATCATGCGGTGGGCGGCGTCCCAGCGGGCGGACTGGCGGTAGGTGTCCGGCTCGGCGAGGACGGCGAACTTCTGGGTCGGCAGCAGGACCAGGCAGGCGGCGACGGCGGCGGGGACCCCCAGCAGCGCCACCGACCGCACCCAGCGGCGGCGGGTGCTCCGGAGGGAGTGCGCGCCGTCCACCAGGCCGAGGAAGAGCACGGGCATGAGGACCGCGCTGTAGTGCCACTCGGGACCCCAGTACCCCTCTTGGCCGGAGGCGAACCGCCACAGCAGGGTGGGCAGGAGGACCAGGCTCAGCGACGAGCGGAGGAACAGGACGCCGCCGGCGAGCAGGAGCAGCAGGAGCGTCTCGTGCTTCGCGGTGCCGGTGAGGAGGCCGACGACGGCGCCGGCGGGGTCCGCGATCATCGCACCGGCGTCGATGCGGTCCGAGTAGTCGTACTGGCCGGCGGCGTTCAGGGCCGGCAGGACCACGCGCACGGAGAGGACCAGCCACAGCGCCCCCCAGGCGGCGAGCCACAGGCCGGCCACCGACCGGAGCCGCCACGCGATCACCAGCCCGAGGGCCATGACGGTGAGCCCGAGGTCCTCCTTCACGAAGACGAGCACGCCGCTCCACAGGACGGCGGGCAGCACACGCCCTGCCAGCAGGGCTTCGAGGCCGAGGGCCAGGAGCGGCACGGCGAACGCGATCTCGTGGAACTGCGCGGCGACGGCGGACTGCAGTCCCCAGGACAGCGCATAGGCGACCCCGACGGCGATCCCGGCGGCGGACCCGAGGAGCCGTATGCCCGTGCGCGCGACGACCGCCACGGACAGCCCGAAGAGCAGGTTCTGCACGAGAAGGAGGGTCAGGCCGGACGGCGCGACCGCGTACGCGGGTCCCAGCAGCACGAGCAGCGGGTGGAAGTGGTCACCCAGGAGGTTGAAGTCCTCGCCCTTGATGGGGACGATCGGCGTGTCGACGCCCGCGTAGGCCTTCGCGAGCTGCGTGAAGATCCCGAGGTCCCAGGAGGGCGCCTCCAGTCGGTTCCACTGGGTGACGGAGAAGACGGTGTAGAGGAGGGCTGCGGCGAGGCCGGTCAGCCAGGCGCCGGGCGGCTGCCGGCGGACCGCCGCGGCGGTCCGCCCCCGGAGCGTGGCGGGAGCGGTGGCGGGGCGGTCCGGGCGGTGCTCCGCCGGGCCGGCCGCGCGTCGCAGGGACGGTGCCGCCGTCGTCGGACGCGTGGCCGGCCCGGCGACGGGCGCCGGGCCCGATGGCGGTGTCAGGTCGGCGCTGGGCGCGTCACCGTTCACGGGCGCCCGACGAGGGGGAGCCAGGCGCTGAGATCGGCACGCTGACCGGAGGCCGCCACCCTGCCCGCCGCGACGGCGTCCGGCCAGGTCGTGGCCCCGGTGACGAGCGCGAGCCAGGTGGTGGCGTCGGTCTCGACGACGTTCGGCGGCGTGCCGCGGGTGTGGCGGGGCCCCTCGACGCACTGGGTGACGCCGAACGGGGGGACGCGCACCTCGACGCTGTTGCCGGGTGCGAGCTCCGCGAGCTCCTCGAGGGTGAACCGCACCGCCATGGCGAGTTCGGGGCGGCCGGCCGAGCCGTCCGCCACCTGTGCCAGCGCGCGGCGGCCGTCCTCACCGGTGATGCGTCGTCGTGCCATGGGCTGCCGCTCCTAGTCGAGCAGGGCCAGGACCGGGGCGGCCAGGCGCAGGCTGCCCACGGAGCGGCCCCCGCCGAGGACCGGGGAGACGACCTTCTCGAGGGTGGCCCCGACCTTCTCGGCGTCGATCGCGCCGGATGCGGCGAGGAGCGTGAGGCCCACGAGGGTCGCCGCGCGGGCGTTGCCGTCGAGGACCTTCAGGGCCAGGGTCGCTCCGGTCGGCGCGGCGAGGACGAGGACGCCCTCGGCCCCGCTCTTGGCGAGCACGCCGAGGTCCTCCATGACCACCGAGTTCTCCATGCCGTTGCCGTGCACGGCCCAGGGGTAGTCCAGCATCGCGGTGGCGATCGTCGCCGCGCGCGCGTCCGCGTGCTTGTCCGACGGCGCCTTCGCGATCTTCCCGATCCCGCGGGCCAGGCCGGTCAGCGAGACGGCGGCGACGGGCGCACCGCATCCGTCCACGCCCCAGGCCGATACCGACTCCTCCGTGTACTCCTCGATGACGGAGGCCACGGAGCGCTGCAGCGGGTGGGTGGGGTCGAGGTAGGTGTCGGTGTCCCAGCCGTTCTCCGTGCACGCCCACAGGAAGGCCGCGTGCTTGCCGGAGCAGTTGAAGGCGATGCGCTGCCTGCCCTTGCCGCTGCGGACGAGCTCGTTGCGGGCCTCCTCGTCCTGCGGCCAGTCCTCGGGGCACTGCAGGTGGTCCTCGGTGACCCCGGCGGCGGCGAGCATGGTCCGCACCACGTCCATGTGCTCCCTGCTGGCCACGTGGCTTGCCGCCGCGAGGGCCACCTGGGGTCCCCGCAGGGGGACCCCCGCCTTCATGCTGGCCAGGGCCTGGAACGGCTTGAGCGTGGACCGCGGGAAGATCGGGCTCGTGATGTCCCCGAGCCCGGTCACCACGGAGCCGTCGGCGGCGAGAACGACGGCGGCCCCCACGTGGCGGGACTCGATGAAACCGTTGCGTTCGAGGACGGCGAAGTCCACGGCGTCAGCCGTAGTGAAAGTGGAGGGCATGGTCCCAGTATTCCTTATCCGCTGCGCCGGCCCGCGGGGATCCCCCGTTGACACCACTGCGCCCACCGGAGAGGAGGGTCATTCGGTGGGCGCAGGCCCGGGGTCACGTCACCGTGAACTGCACCGACTGCCAGCCGGACGCGCCGTTCGGGACGGTGTCCGCGCGCTCGTCGGTCTGGAGGCCGTCGACGGCGTCGGTGGCCCTCGCCCTGACCGTGTGCAGCCCGGACTCCAGCGAGACCTCGTGCGACCACTGGCGCCAGGTGTCCACGGAGGCCTCGGCGGCGAGGTTCACGGGCTCCCAGTCACCGCCGTCCACGGAGACCTCGACCGCGGTGATGCCGCGCTGCTGGGACCAGGCGACGCCGCCCAGCATGACGGCGCCGCCGTCCACCTGGGCGAAGGACGTCGGGACCTCCACGCGCGCCATCGTCTTGATGGGGCCCAGCTCGGACCACCCGCGGTCCGTCCAGTACGCCGTCCGGTCGGCGAAGCGGGTGACCTCGAGGTCCACGACCCACTTGGTCGCCGAGACGTAGCCGTACAGGCCGGGGACCACCATGCGGACGGGGAAGCCGTGCTCCACGGGCAGCGGCTCGCCGTTCATGGCGAGGGCGAGGATGGCGTCGCGGTCGTCCTGCAGCACGGGCAGGGGCGTGGAGGCGCTGAAGCCGTCCGAACTCGTGGACAGGACCATGTCCGCGCCGTCCAGGGGCCTGGCCCGCGCGAGGACGTCGCGCAGCGGGTAGCCGAGCCACTTCGCGGTCCCGGCCAGGTAGCCGCCCACGGGGTTGGAGACACACGTGAGGGTGATGTGGCGTTCGATGAGATCGGCGTCGAGGAGGTCCTGGAAGGAGAGTTCGAACTCCTCCTCCACCATGCCGTGCACGCGGAGCACCCAGTCGTCGGTGGTGAGCTGCGGGACGCTGAGCGCCGTGTCGATCCGGTAGAAGTCGCCGTTCGGGGTGACGAAGGGTGTCACGCCCGCCACGGGGGACTGCACGCCCGCGGGCAGCGCCGGCGCGGGACTGGCCGGCGCCGGGAACTGCAGGCTGTCCCGGAGGGCGGCGACGTTGTTGCGGGCGCCCGCGAGCAGCCGGCCCCCGCCGGCGGCCGCGGCAGCGACGACGGCGGTGACGCCCGCGGCGGCGAAGAACCCGCGCCGTGACGTCGCACCGGAGCCCGAGGCGCCGGACCGCGGGGGAGCGGTCGCCACGGCCACCGTGCGGGTGCCGTCGGTCCCGTCGGTCTCCGTGATGGCGGTGCCCGTCCGTCCGGCGGCGTCCGCCGACGCGGCCTCGTCGGAGGACGGGACGACGGCGGCATGGCGCAGGCGGGCGGTCAGCCGGCGCAGCGCCAGCAGCCCCGCGGCCGTGCCGACGACGGTCGGAAGGGCATCGGGCAGGGAGGCTCCGGCACGGGTGAGGACGCAGGCCAGGATGACGGCCCCCATGAACAGCACCCCGGCGACGCCGAGCGCCCACCGCCGGAACGCGACGATGCCGAGGACGGCCGCCAGCAGCGCGATCGTGATGCCCATGCCCACGAGCAGCGCCGACTTGTCATTGGTCCCGAACGTCGCGATCGCGAAGTCCTTCATCCACGGCGGGGTGAAGTCGATGAAGGTGGATCCCATGGCGATGACGGGGGTGGCGCTCGCCCGGAAGAAGGCCCCGGCGAGTTCGGCGACGCCGAGCACCACGCCGGCGGCGATGATGCCGGCGAGCGCGGCGAGCAGGGGAAGGCCGCGGCGGGACGTCGAGAGGTTGCTCATGGGAAGTATTCGGAGAGGCCCGTGGGCCGTATGGGTCGCGCGGGCCGCCGTAACAGGCGCCGATCCTGTGTCGGGCCGGGAGCCCCTCCAGTACGCTGTCTAACTGTGAAGGTTCTTGTACTGGGCCCCGGAGGCCGCGAACACGCCATCGTCCGGGCCTTGCTGGCCGATCCCTTCGTCCGGGAGGTGCAGGCCGCCCCCGGCAACGCCGGGATCGCCGAGGACGTCCCCACCCACGACATCGACGCGAACGATCCCGCCGTCGTCGTCGGGCTGGCCCGCCGGCTGGGCTCGGACCTCGTGGTGATCGGACCCGAGGCGCCGCTCGCCGCCGGCGTCGCGGACGCGCTGCTCGACGCCGGGATCCCCGTCTTCGGACCCACGCGGGCCGCCGCGCAGCTCGAGGCGTCCAAGGCCTTCGCCAAGCAGGTCATGGCCGCCGCCGGCGTGCCGACCGCGATGGCCCGCGTCGCCGCCACGGACGAGGAAGCCGGCGAGGCGCTCTGCGCGTTCGGCGCCCCCTACGTGGTGAAGGACGACGGGCTCGCCGCCGGCAAGGGGGTGGTGGTCACCGACGACCTCGCCGAGGCCCGCGCCCACGCCTCCGCGTGCTTCGCGGCGGGAGGCACCGTGGTCATCGAGGAGTACCTCGACGGACCCGAGGTCTCGCTGTTCGTCCTCTCCGACGGCCGCACCGTGGTCCCGCTGGCACCCGCCCAGGACTTCAAGCGCATCCACGACGGCGACCAGGGCCCCAACACGGGCGGCATGGGCGCCTACTCGCCGCTCGAGTGGGTGCCGGCCGGCCTCGTGGACGAGGTCGTCACGCGCGTGGCGCAGCCCGTGATCGACGAGATGGCGCACCGCGGCACGCCCTTCGCCGGCGTCCTCTACGTCGGCCTGGCACTCACGGCGCGCGGCCTGCGCGTCATCGAGTTCAACGCACGCTTCGGTGACCCCGAGACGCAGGCCGTCCTCGCGCGCCTGACCACGCCGCTGGGCGGGGTGCTGCTCGCCGCCGCGAAGGGTGCCCTCGACCAGATCGACCCCCTCAACTGGTCGCCCGAGACCGCCGTCGCCGTCGTCCTCGCCTCCGAGAACTACCCCGACGCCCCGGTCACGGGCCGGCGCGTGCGCGGGCTCAGGAAGGCCGCGGAGGTGGAGCGCGCTCGCGTCCTCCACGCCGGCACCGCCCTGCGGGACGGCAAGGTGGTGAGCTCCGGCGGCCGGGTGCTGGCCGTCGTCGGCGTCGGGGACTCGCTCGCGGACGCGCGGGCCACCGCCTACGAGAGCCTGGGCCGGATCGACCTCGCGGGCGGGCAGTTCCGCACGGACATCGCCCTCAAGGCCTCCCGCTCGGAGATCGCCGTCACGGGCCCCGCGGCGGCCACCGCATGAGCACCTTCGCGCCCGAGCATCCCGACCTGCCGGGCTGGCGGCACGTCTACTCCGGCAAGGTCCGCGACCTGTACGAGCCGGAGGACGGGCGCGACGACGTCGTGCTCGTGGTGGCGAGCGACCGCATGAGTGCCTACGACCACGTCCTGGCCACCGGCATCCCCGACAAGGGGCGCGTGCTCACGCAGCTCAGCCTCTGGTGGTTCGAGCGGCTCAGCGGCATCCCGAACCACGTGATCGCGTCCGACGCCGCCGGCGGCGTGCCCGCCGCCGTCGAGGGCCGGGCGATGATCTGCCGCCGGCTCGTCATGTACCCGATCGAGTGCATCGCCCGCGGCTACCTCACCGGGAGCGGACTGCTGGAGTACCGGCAGTCCCGCACCGTCTGCTCCCTGCCGCTGCCCGAGGGTCTGGTGGACGGCTCCCGGCTCGAGCCGGCGCTCTTCACGCCGTCGGCGAAGGCCGAGGTGGGCGAGCACGACGAGAACATCACCTACGACGCGGTCGTCATGACGGTCGGGGATGACGCCGCGGCCCAGCTGCGGTCCCTCACCCTCGACATCTACACCGCGGCGGAGGCGATCGCCCGGGAGCGCGGGATCATCCTCGCCGACACGAAGGTGGAGTTCGGCCTCGACCCGGCCACCGGCCGCATCACCCTCGGCGACGAGGTGCTGACGCCGGACTCCTCACGCTTCTGGGACGCCGCCCTCTACGCGCCCGGGCAGGCGCAGCCCTCGTTCGACAAGCAGTTCGTCCGGGACTGGCTGACCTCCGACGCCTCCGGCTGGGACCGGCAGTCGGAGCCGCCGGCGCTGCCCGCCGACGTCGTCGAGCGCACGCGCGCCCGCTACATCGAGGCGTACGAGCGACTGACGGGCCGCACCTTCGCCTGAGGCAGGTTTCCGGCGCCACGCCGGGGCGCGGGGACGATGCCCGTGCACGGATCGTTGTCGTCTCGGTCCGGCCTGCAGTCCAGTCCGGCCGGTCGGCCCGGCTTCATCCGGCCAGGTCCATTCGACCAGCTTCATTCGACCAGCGCCGTGCGGATCCTCAGGGCAACCAGCGGCGCCGACCCCTCGAGGAGCACCGTGAACAGCACCCAGCACACCCCGCGTCGCTCGACCGCCACCCGACGCGCGGCCCGGGCGGCCCTCGCGCTCGCCGTGACCGCCTTCCTGTTACCTGCGGCGGGCGCCGCGGCCGCACCGCCGACGTCGTCTCCCCCGATGTCGGTGTCCTCCCATCGGCAGCAGGACATCAGTATTCCGCTTCCCGGCGCATCCTCCGCCGAGGGCATCGCCAAGGGCAAGGGCTCCACGTTCTATGCAGGAGACCTGGGCCGCGGCGACATCTTCCGCGGCGACCTCCGGAAGGGGACGGCCGAGCTCTTCATCGACGCACCCGACGGCAGGGCCGCCGTCGGCCTCAAGGCCGACGTCCGGAACGACCTGCTGTTCGTCTCGGGCGGCGCGACGGGCCGGGCATACGTCTACGACACCGACACGGGCGCGGAAGTGGCGGACCTCCTGCTCGCCACGGGCAGTGCGTTCATCAACGACGTCACGCTCACGCGGGACGGTGCCTACTTCACCAACTCACAGGCCGCGGAGCTGTACTTCGTCCCCGTCGACCACGACGGCGAGCTCGGGGACCCGGAGACGATCGCGCTGACCGGCCCGGCAAAGGCGCTGACGGGGGCCTTCAACCTCAACGGCATCACGTCGGTGGACCGCGGCAGGACGCTGATCGTGGCGCACTCGGCGAAGAAGGCCCTCTACACCGTGGACCCGGAGACGGGTGTCAGCGCGGACATCGCGACCGGTGCGCTGCCGGACGTGGACGGCATCCTCGCCAAGGGGGACACCGTGTATGCCGTCCAGAACTTCAGCAACCAGGTCAGCCGGATCGACCTGTCGAAGGACCTGACGCGCGGCGAGGTCGAGGACGTCATCACGAGTCCGCTGTTCAAGGTGCCGACGACGGTGGCACTGTTCGGCAACACGCTGGCACTCGTCAACGCGAAGTTCGGCGACCCCGAGCCCGGCGGCTACGAGGTGGTGACGGTCTCCGCGCGCTGACCGCGGCCGGAGACACGCGAGGCCCACCGGCCGGGACCGGCGGGCCACCCCTGACGGCCCCACTAGGATGGGGCTGCCGCGCATGGCCTCGCCGCGCGCGGCACGTCGGCGCGCTCAGGCGACGACGCCCGGGGGAGGAAGCGCCATGCAGCAGTTCGAGGAGACCGTCGCCGTCCAGGCCAGGCCGCTGGCGGCCTGGCGCTTCACCGGACGGTTGCGCACCTACCAGGCCGACGTGCTCGAGCGGGTGCCGGTCGTCGCCGGGGACCCCCTGCACATCGTGGCGCCGCCCGGCTCGGGCAAGACCCTGCTCGGCCTGCTGCTCGCCGCGCGGCGCGGCGCCCCCGCCGTCGCGCTGGCCCCCACGGCGACCATCCGCTCCCAATGGGCCCGGGCGGCGGAAGGACTCGAGGGCGCATCCGGCGCCGTGTCGGAGGACCCGCACGAGCTCGGCGACCTGACCGTCCTGACGTACCAGATGCTCAGTGTGATCGAGGGAGGGAACCCCCTCACCGATCTCGCCGTCGCCGAATGGGCCCGCGAACTCGAGGCGGGCGGGCGCACGGCCACGGCGGCCGGCGAATGGATCGAGGCGCTCCGGGCGGCCAATCCGACGGCGTTCCGCGACGGCGTCACACGCCGGTCCCGCACGCTACGGCGGCAGTTCGCCCAGCAGGACGCGGACCTCCTGGCCCGCGTGCTCCACCCCAACGCCCTGGCCCTCGTGGACCGCCTCGTGGAGCACGGCGTGGAGACCATCCTCTTGGACGAATGCCACCACCTGCTCGATCACTGGGCGCTCGTCGTCGCCTATCTCGCCTCGCGGATCCGCGACGCCGGACGGACCCCCCTGCTGATCGGGCTGACCGCCACGCTGCCGTCGGTCGAGGACAAGCGGTCCTACGACAACTACGCCGGCCTGCTCGGCGAGGTGGACTACGAGGTGCCCACCCCTGCCGTGGTCAAGGAGGGCAATCTCGCGCCCTACCGGGACCACGTCTGGTTCGTGGAACCGATCGAGGACGAGCTCGTGTTCCTGCGCGACCACGAGCGCCGCCTGGCCGGCCTCATCCGGGAGCTGCTGGCCGGGGACGACGGCGTCACCTACGTCGCCGCGCTCCTCCAGCCATCGTCCGACGGCGGTGACGAGCCACCGGAGCAGCGCCTCGCGCGGGCCTTCGCGAGCGACTTCGGCCTCGCCGAGTCGGCCGCACGGATGCTGCTCGACCTCACCCCGGACCATCCGCTGCGCGCCCTGCTGCCCCCCGACCTGCGCACGCCGCCCGACACCGAGCAGAGTGTCCGCCTGCTCGCCCGCTACGCGCTGGACCGGGTGCTGCCGGACCCCTCACGCGCCGACCAGTGGCAGCGGATCAAGCGGACGGTGGCGGACTTCGGCTACACCCTGACGGACCGCGGCGTCCGGCGCGGCCGCGACCCCATCGACACGCTGCTCGCCTCGTCGGCGGCGAAGGACGCCGCCGTGGGCGACATCCTCCGCCTCGAGCTCGGCCAGGCGACCGGACACCTCGTGCGCGCCGTGGTGATCGCCGACTTCGCGGTCCACGGGAACAAGCGCGGCGCGGCCCGCCGCCCGGCGGGTGCGCTGCGGGTGTTCGACGCCGTGGCCGGCGACGCGACACTCGCGGCGCTGCGCCCGGTGCTCGTCACCGCCCGGCACCTCCGGATCGCCGCGCGCGATGCCGGCGTCCTCGTCCCGGCGCTGTCCGCAGCCCTCGACGCCGATCTCACCCCGACCCCCGTGGACGGTTCCCCGGGCGTGCTCGACCTCGACACGGCGGGCCGGGGATCCGCGGCCGTCGTCGCCGCGGTGTCCGCCCTGCTCGCGCGGGGGGAGGTGCGCGTGGTGGTCGGCACCCGGGGGCTGCTCGGAGAGGGGTGGGACTGCCCTGCCGTCAACACGCTGATCGACCTCACCGCTGTCGCGACGTCGTCGTCCACCCAGCAGCTGCGCGGACGCACCCTGCGGCTGGACCCCGCCTGGCCGCGGAAAGTGGCCCACAACTGGGTGGTCACCGCCGTGATCCCCGCAAGGATCGCCCTGGCATCCGCGCCCGACCTCCGCAGGATGAAGCGGAAGCACGATCGCATCTGGGGCCTGCTGCGGGAGGACTCCACCCAGGTGGTCCGCGGACTGCCGATCGCGCTCACGGAGCAGCAGGCAGGCTGGCTGCGTGCCCTCGAGGGCAAGGACCGGCGGCAGACGGTCGCCGGGCTCAACGAGAGCACCGCGGCGGCGCTGCCCCCGCGTGAGGACAGCTACCGGTCGTGGCGGATCGGTGAGCCCTATGCGGACCGCGAGGGGGCGGCGGCCGTCGTGAGCCGTGCCCGCACCCGGGCTTTCAGGACCGGGTGGACGCTGCAGTTCATCCTCACCGCGATCATCGTCATCGTGGGTGCGGTCCTGGTGCAGTCCGGCCGGCCGCTGGGGGCCCTCTGGCAGGTCCACCCCGCTGCGGGGCTCGCCGGCACGGCCCTCGCGCTCGGCCTCGCCGGCTGGCTCGTCCGGCCGCTCGTCCGGCAGGTGGGCCTCGCGGCCCGGCAGGCCTTCACCACGACCGCCGCCTACCGCCGGGTGGTGCGGGCGGTCGCCGATGCGCTGCACGATGCCGGGCACGTCCCCGCCTTCGGTGAAGGGGACATCCGGGTGGCCCCGGAGGGGAGCAAGGATCTCGTCGAGCGGTTCGAGCTGGAGGTGCTCGGCGGCTCACCCGCGGAACGCCGGGTCGTCGCGACGGCGCTCGCCGAACTGTTCGGCCCCGTCCGCAGCCCGCGGTTCCTCCTCCGGATCGATCGTGGTGAACCGGCGAGGCTCCACCATCAACCCCTCCTGCAGCTCGTCCTGTGGGCCACCCGCCTGCTCACGCGGAAGGACCGCCTCCTGCCGGTCCCGGCCCTCCTCGGACGACGACGGGCGGACGCGGAGGCCTTCGCGCGGAGGTGGCAGCGGTCGGTCGGTCCATGCGCGCTGCTGGAGATCGATGCCCCGGAGGACCTCGTGCAGCTGACCCGGGCCCGGCGGGACGCAGCGGGTTCCTCAGCGCCTCCCGTCTTCTCTGGTCGGGGTGACAGGATTTGAACCTGCGGCCTCGTCGTCCCGAACGACGCGCGCTACCAAGCTGCGCCACACCCCGATGTCGCTCGCTGGAAGGCGGACCTCCCGAACAGCAACTGTCCAAGGATAGCGGAGGATCAGCGGCGAGGAAAACCGGCACCTGCTCCGCGGGCCGGTGTCAGACGAGCGAGTCCTTCCACGCCGCGTGCAGCGTCGCGAAGCGCCCCGTGCCGCCGATGAGCTCGGCGGGCGTCCCGTCCTCCACCACCCGGCCGTCGTGGACCACGAGCACGCGGTCGGCGATGGCCACGGTGGAGAGCCGGTGCGCGATGATCAGCGCCGTGCGGTTCCCGAGCAGCTTCTGCAGGCCCTCCTGCACCAGGCGCTCGCTCGGGATGTCCAGGGACGACGTCGCCTCGTCGAGGATGAGGACGGCCGGGTCGGCGAGGAACGCGCGGGCGAAGCTGATGAGCTGCCGCTGCCCCGCCGAGACGCGCCCTCCGCGCTTGTTGACGTCGGTGTCGAAGCCCTCGGGCAGCTCCAGGATGAACTCCTCGGCGCCCACGGCACGGGCTGCCGCGACGATCTCCTCGCGGCCGGCCTCGGGTCTGCCGAGGGCGATGTTGTCCGCCACGGACCCGCTGAAGAGGAAGGCCTCCTGCGTCACCATGACGACGGCGCGCCGCAGGTCTGTCGGCGCGAGATCGCGGAGGTCGACGTCGTCGAGCGTGAGGCTGCCCTCGGACACGTCGTAGAACCGCGCGATGAGCTTGGCCAGCGTGGACTTGCCGGCACCCGTCTGGCCCACGAGGGCCACGGTCTGCCCGGCGTGGATGGCCAGGTCCAGGCGTGGCAGCACCACGGGTCCGGTGCCGTAGCGGAATTCGACGGCGCGGAATTCGACGGCGCCCCGGGGATGGGGGAGGGACACCGGGTGCTTCGGCGGGCGCACGGTGGGGACCTCCTCGAGCAGGCCCGAGACCTTCTCCAGCGCCGCGGCGGCGGACTGGAAGGAGTTGTAGAACATGGCCATCTGGTCCACGGGCTGGAAGAACCGCTTGCTGTAGAGCAGCAGCGCCAGCAGCGCCCCGACCTCCAGCGTCCCGCCGAGGACCCGGAAGCCGCCGAAGACGAGGACGACGGCGACGGTCACGTTGCCGATCAGCACGAGCCCGGGCTGGAAGACGCCGTTGAGGTTGATGGAGCGGACCGTGACCAGGCGGTAGTCCTCCGCCAGCTCGTCGTAGCGGTCGGCGTTGACCGTCTCGCGGCGGAACGCCTTGACGGCGCGGATGCCGGTCATCGTCTCGATGAAGTGGACGATCAGCTTCGCCGACACCACGCGGGACTCCCGGTAGGCGATCTGCGAGTGCTTCTGGTACCAGCGGGCGAGGAAGAACATGGGGATCGCCGCGGCCAGGATCAGCAGGCCCGTCCGCCAGTCGAGGGCGAAGATCGTCACGGCGGTGAACAGCATGAAGATGGCGCCGGACGCCAGCGAGCTCACGCCCGAATCGAGCAGCTCCCGGAGCGCCTCGAGATCCGAGGTCTGCCGGGAGATGATGCGCCCCGAGGTGTACTTCTCGTGGAACTCCAGGCTGAGGCGCTGCGTGTGCCGGAAGACCCGCACCCGGAGGTCGAGCAGCATGGCCTGGCTCAGCTGCGCCGTCGCCCGCACGTACCCCGCCGTGAGGACCGAGGCGAGCACGGCCGCCAGGAGGTAGGTGCCGCCGGCGAACCACAGCAGGCGGGGATCCCCCGCCATGAGGGCGGGCAGCGCGCGGTCGATGCCGAACGCGATGATCGCCGGTCCGGCCACCCGGGCCGCCTGCGAGATCACGACCAGCAGGACGGTCCAGATGAACTGCCGGCGGTTGGGCCGGATCAGCGAACCGAGGAGGCGGAAGGACCGCGACCGCACGGACTTGCTCTGCGCCCGGTCGAGGAGGACGTCGTCCTCGTTGAGGACACCGGCGGAGGTGGTCCCCTGCCCGTCCCTGTCCTTCGGCGCCTCGCCGGGCGCGGCCGTGGTGCGGCTCATGCCAGCGCCTCCTCGTCGTCGTGCGTGGATCCACCGGTGCGCCCGAGCTGGGCGATCTCCTCGTCGTCGAGGCTGGCGATGACGTAGCGGTAGTGGTCGCTGCGGGCGAGCAGCTCGGAGTGCGTGCCGACGTCGGCGATCCGCCCGTCCTGCATGAGGGCCACCCGGTCGGCCAGGGCGACGGTGGACGGCCGGTGGGCCACGATGAGCGTCGTGGTGGCGCGGAGCATGGCGCGGAGCCCCACCTCGACGCGCTCCTCGGTGGCGACGTCGAGCGCGGACAGCGGGTCGTCGAGGACCAGGACGGTCGGCTGCGCGGCGATCGCGCGGGCCAGGGCGATGCGCTGGCGCTGGCCCCCGGACAGGCTGAGGCCCTCCTCGCCGATGAGCGTGTCGAGCCCCTCGGGCAGCTCGTACGCGAACCGCGCCTGCGCCACCTCGAGCGCCTCGGCGAGGATCCGCTCGGCCTCGGCGCCCGTGGCGTCGGAGCCCATGAGGACGTTGTCCCGGACCGAGTTCGAGAACAGCGTGGTGTCCTCGAAGGCGACCGCCACGAGGGTCCGCAGCTCGCCGAGCGTGAACTGCCTGAGGTCCACGCCGTCGATCGTGATACTGCCGGCCGTGACGTCGTGCAGGCGGGGGACGAGCTGCAGGAGCGTGCTCTTCCCGCACCCGGTCACCCCGACCAGGGCCATGGTCTCGCCCGCGCGGAGGGTCAGGTCGACGCCGTCGATCACGTCGCCGGTGTCCTTTTGCGCGTCGGGGTAGCGGAAGTGGACGGCGTCGAACACGACGTCGCCGCGGGGCGCCTCGAGGTGCACGGGCGTGGCCGGGTCGGTGATGGTGTTCTCCGACTCCATGACCTCGTAGTGCCTGTCGATGGCCGTCTTCGCCGTGAAGGTCATGGCGAGCAGCGGGCCGATGAACTCGACGGGGCCGGCCACCGCGGCGGCGGTCGCGAAGAAGGCCACGAGGGCGCCGATGCTGACGTCGCCGTTCGCGGCCAGCATCACCCCGACCACGAGGGACGCGCCGAGGGCGAGCTCGGGCAGCAGCGTGACGACCATGGAGAAGTTCGCGAGGGCCTTCGCCTTGTAGATCTCGGTCTGGCGGAGCTCCTCGGCCTGCTCCTCGAAGTCGTCGAGGGCCTCCTGGCTGCGGCCGAACGCCTTGAGGACGCGGATGCCGTGGACGGATTCCTCGACCGTCGTCGCGAGGTCGCCGGCCTGGTCCTGGCTCTTGCGGGACACACGGCTGTAGGAGGTCCGGAAGCGGTAGCCGTAGACCATCAGCGGCACGGCGGCCGCGAGGAAGATCAGGGCCAGGATCCAGCTCATGAAGAACATGATGACGACGCCGATCACCACGGTCAGCGACGTGACCACCAGCATGATGAGCCCGAAGGCCATCCATCGCCGCATCAGGTTGAGATCGCTCATCGCACGGGAGAGGAGCTGCCCGCTGCCCCAGCGGTCGTGGAACTCGACGGTCAGGTTCTGCAGGTGGCGGTAGAAGGACGTGCGCATGTTCGTCTCGACCGTCGTCGCCGGCGTGATGACGAACTGGCGTCGCAGGGCCACGAAGGTGGCCTCGAGGACGCCGAGGAGCAGGACGACCCCGGACGCGATCCAGACCGTGCGGGCGGACCCGCCCTCGGCCAGGGCGTCGTTGATGAGGACGCGCAGCACCTGGGGGATCGCGAGCGCCATGAGGCTTGCGCCGAGCGCGCACAGCAGCCCGAGGATCAGTCGGGGAACGATGGGCTTGACGTGCGGGTACAGGCGGCCGAGCGATTCCCACAGCGTGTTCTGGTTCTTCATGCCAACTCTTCGGTGATCGATGGTTGTTGGTGTCCCTCAGCAACGATCCTAGGCCACGGCTGCTGTAACGCCGGTCACAGCCGTGGCACCCGAAGAAGCAGGCGGGTGCCGGCTAGCTCCCGTTCCCGGGAGTGAGCGTCAGGAGCACGGCTTCGGGCCGGCAGGCGAACCGGATCGGCGCGAAGCGTGAGGTCCCGATGCCCGCCGAGACGTTGAGCGGGACGGAGCGCCCGTCCGACTCCCACTGCGTGAGTCCCCGTGCACGCCAGGTCGGCAGATCGCAGTTGCTGACGAGGGCACCGTACCCCGGGACGCAGACCTGGCCGCCGTGCGTGTGCCCGGCGAGGATGAGGTCCGCGCCACCAACCGTGAAGTAGTCCAGGACGCGCTGGTAGGGCGCGTGGGCGACGGCCACCCTGATGTGCGGCGCCTGGGCGGAGGTGCTGCTCCCGGAGGGGTAGGGCACGTACCGGTCGCGGTCGAGGTGCGGATCGTCGACACCCGTGAAGTCGATGCGCATGCCCCGGAAGCCGATCGACTGGGACCGGTTCGTGAGGTCCACCCAGCCGGCCGCCCCGAACGCGCTGAACAGGTCCGCCCAGGGCAGATCCTTCGGTGCCGACTCCTTGGGCGTGATCGACGGACCCGCGAAGTAGCGCAGTGGATTCTTGAGCGCCGGCGCATAGTAGTCGTTGGACCCCGGGACGAAGACCCCGGGAACCTTCAGCAGCGGCTCGAGCGCGTCGAGGAGGGGGCCCACGGCCTTCCGGTGGCTGAGGTTGTCACCGGTGTTGACCACGAGATCCGGCTTCAGGCTCGCGAGGCCGAGCAGCCAGTCCGACTTGGACTTCTGCCCCGGCACCATGTGGATGTCCGAGAGGTGCAGGACCCGCAGGGGAGCGGCGCCCGGCGGGAGGATGGGAAGGGTCTCCTCCCTCACCTCGTACAGCGTGCGCTCGACGGTCGAAGCGTAGGCGAGGGTCGCGGCCGCGGCGGTCAGGGTGAGGCCTGCCGCCCAGCCGAGCGGTGCCCCGCTCCGGGATGTCTGAGTCGATGTCACGCTAGCCGTTTCCTCCAGTGCCGTTGTTGCCGGTTGTTCCTCCAGTGGTACCACCGGTGGAGCCACGCGTGCCAGTCCCGCGGTTGTTCGTGCCCGGCGTGGTACCGCGCTGCGTGCCGTTGATCATCCTGGACGGGGGATCCACGAAGGACTCCCCCACGTGCAGGTCGGGAATCTGCTGCATGAAGCGTGCCCAGGAGGGGCCCGCGATGAGCGAGCCGTCGATCTCCGGGTAGGTGCGCCCGCCGATCTGGAGGCCGCTGAGGGAGGTGTTGCCTTCCTTCCAGTTCCCGATCCAGCTCGCGGTCGCCATGCCCGAGTTGTAGCCCATGAACCAGGTCTGCGACCGCTGGTCGTTGGTGCCCGTCTTGCCGGCCATCGGGATGTCCCCGAACTCGAGCTCCTGGCCGGAACCGCTCTCGATGACCTCCTGGGTCGCGTAGTTCACGCCCCGCGCGGTCTCCTTCGACACGGCCTGCGTGCAGTCGACCGGGGCAACGGGGTAGCTCGTGCCGTCGGCGGCGGTCACCTCGGTGAGGGCGCGGGGCTGGCAGACATTGCCCTCGGCCGCGAAACCTGCGAACGCGGTCGCCATGGACAGCGGGGCGACGTCCTGGACGCCGCCGATCAGGCCGGGCGCGAGGACGTCGAGCCGCTCCGGTTCTCCGCCGGCGCTCTTTCCGTTGTGCACACCCATGTCGTACGCGATGTCGAAGATCCTGCACATGTCCAGCTGGCGGGCGGTCTCCATGGTGATGGTGTTGTAGGACTGGGCCAGACCCCGGAGGACCGTGAAGGTCCCGTAGTTGGTGTCGCCGTAGTTCTGCGGCGTGTACCCACTGCCGTCGTCGGTCAGCACGGTGTAGGCGCCGCCGCGCAGGCAGCTCGCCGGCCACCTGTCGCCCTCGGGGTAGGTGCGCTTCCGGCCGTCGATCGCGGTGTTGAGGGAGCGGCCCGAGTCCACCCAGGCGGCCACGGTGAAGGGCTTGAACGTCGAACCCGGCTGGAAGCCGCCCACGCCGCCCAGGCTCTTCGCGGGATCCCCGCCCTGGTACTGGTCCACGTTGAAGTTCAGCACGGAGTCGCCGGCGGCTTCTCCCGGGATGTACCGGGTGTTCTGCGCCATGGAGAGGATGTTGCCGGTCCCTGGCTCGATGCTGGTCATGGAATGCCCCACCGAGCCGTCGGTGGTGTCCGGATCCGCCGTCTCGTTGACCGCGGTCTGCGCCGCGGCCTGCACGCGCGTGTCGAGGGTCGTCCTGATCGTGAGTCCGGAACGGTACAGCACCTTCTCGCGGTCCTCCACGGTCTCGCCGTAGGCGGGATCGTTGAGGATGAGGTGGGAGACGTAGTCGCAGAAGTAGGGCGCCTGGGCCGCGCCGACGCACCCGCTCAAGGTCGGGGTGACGTTCAGCCCGAGATCCGTGGCGATGGCGGCGTCGTGTTCCTCCTGCGTGATCTTGCCGCGCGTGAGCATGGAGTTGATGACGAGGTTGCGGCGCTGGAGCGCACCCTCGGGGTTCTCCGTGGGGCTGTAGGCGCTCGGGCCGTTGACGAGTCCGGCCAGCAGTGCGCTCTGCGGGATGTTGAGATCCTTCGCGTCAACATCGAAGAAGTACTTCGACGCAGCCTGGACGCCGTAGGTGTTCCCGCTGAACGGGACGATGTTGAGGTAGCCCTCGAGGATCTCCTCCTTCGAGAGCTCCTTCTCGACGGCGATGGCGAGCTTCATCTCGCGCAGCTTGTCGCCCACCGACTTCCCGCCGCCGCTCAGGGTGATCGTCCCGCCGTTCTGCCGGGCGGAGTCGATCAGCACATTGTTGACGAACTGCTGCGTGATGGTGGACGCTCCGCGGCTCGTCCCGCTCGAGACGTTGCTGGCGATCGCGCCCAGGATGCCCTCGAGGTCCACGCCGCCGTGATCGTAGTAGCGGTAGTCCTCGATCGAGATCAGCGCGTCCTGCATGGTCGGCGACACCTGGTCGAGGGTGATCGGCTGACGGTTCTCCTCGAACAGCGTCGCGATGAGCGCCCCGTCGGCGGCCTCGATCCTGGTCGGTTGCGCCAGCGCCTCGCGCTCGAGCTCGGCCGGCAGTTCCTCGAAGAACTCGATCGACGCGGAGGCCCCCGTTCCGGCGGCGGCAGCCACGGGCACGAGGAGACCTGCGGCGAGCACACCGGCAAGGCAGCTGATTCCGAGGAACGCGATGATCTTGCCGAGAGTGGTCGCCGTGTCGAACAGGGGTGATTTGCGCGCAGCCATTATTCCAGTTTACAAGCACGCGCTACGCTTTCTTCATGACGAAATGGGAGTACTCCACGATTCCGCTCATCATCCACGCGACGAAGCAGATCCTCGATCAGTGGGGCGACGACGGATGGGAGCTCGTCCAGGTGGTTCCCGGGCCCGACGGCAACGGCCTCGTCGCCTACCTCAAAAGGGAGAAGAGCTAGCAGTGTCCGCAGGGAATCCGGTGATCTCGGGGGTCGAGGCACGTCTCGCCGACCTCGGGATCACTCTGCCCGCCGTCGTCCCGCCCGTGGCCTCCTACGTTCCCGCCGTCGTGAGCGGCAACCACGTCTACACCTCGGGGCAGCTCCCCTTCATTGACGGCAAACTCCCAGCTTCGGGCAAGGTCGGTGCGGGTGTCGACGCCGCGACCGCCACCACCCTCGCGTCGATCTGCGCAGTCAACGCCCTGGCCGCGATCAAGAGCGAGATCGGCGACCTCGAGCGCATCACGCGGATCGTGAAGGTGGTGGGCTTCGTCGCCTCGGACCCCTCGTTCACCGGTCAGCCGGGCGTGATCAACGGCGCGTCGGACCTCCTCGGTACCGTGCTCGGCGACGCCGGCGTGCACGCCCGCTCCGCCGTCGGCGTGGCCGTCCTCCCCCTCGACTCGCCCGTCGAGGTCGAGATCATCGCGGAGTTCGTCTAGGCCGTGGACCGTCTCAGCACCAGGTTCTTCCCCGTCCACCCGGACCAGCGGTCGGCAGCGGAGAGCTGGGTCGAACACGGGGAGCGCACACCCCTCAAGGCCCGCGCGGCGTCGTCCGTGGTCCTGTTGCGCGACAGCGCGATCGGCACCGAGACCTACCTGTCCTACCGGCGGGGGCAGTCCCCGCTGGGGGTCATCGGCTTCCCGGGCGGCAGTGTCGAGGAGTCCGACGACGACGAGATCCCCTGGTACGGCCCCACGCCGTCCATGTGGGCGAAGACGCTGGGCGTCGAGGACCACCGGGTGGCGCGGCGCCACGTGCTGTGTGCCATCCGAGAGCTCTTCGAGGAGACCGGCGTGCTGCTGGCCGGACCCGATGCGTCGTCGATGGTCGAGGGCACCCAGGCCAGGGAGTGGATGAAGGCGCGCGAGGCCATCAACGAGGGGGAATGCCGGTTCACGGACATCCTCACCCGCCGTGGCCTCGGCGTCAGGACCGACCTCATCAAGCCGCTCTCGCACTGGGTCACCCCTGACTTCGCCCACCGCCGGTTCGACACCCACTACTTCGCGGCCGCGCAGCCCGTGAACCAGGAACCGAGCATCCTCGAGAGCAAGGGCGTCTGGGGCGAATGGCGCTGGGCCGCCCAGGAGGTGGCCGACCGCGACACCACGCGGCTCGGTGACGAGGTGAGCCAGCCGAACACCGTGGGCTGCACGCTCAGTGAGCTCGCGGTGCCGGCCGTGGAGATCATCCTCGAGAAGATCGGCTCCTCACGCGGCTGCATCGCCTACCTGTCCCACAAGCGGCCCGTGAAGCTGTACCACCCGGAGCTCTCCGACCACGACGGCAACCTCATGCTGCAGGTCGAGTGCCCCAAGCTCACCGAGGGCGGGTCGGTTCAGCGCGGGCGCTGACGGTTCCGTCCCGGGCCCTTGTCCTCGGCTCGTTGGCACGTGGGGTGGGCGTCGTCGTCGTGGACCGACCGTAGCTGCGCAGTCACCGCGTTCTCCTGTGGACATTCACCCTCCCGCGGGAACCCGTAGTGGACCGGGGTGTTGACCCGCCGCACCGATCTGCCGCCGTCGATCAGTGGTCTGTCCTTCGCCCTCGTCGCGGCATCGGAGGTGCCGCGCAGCCGGACGCGCTGCGCCGGGCGTCATCACACGGCTAGCACCGGCGGCCGCGCCTCGAGTGTCCACGTGTGATGGGTCCTGGCGCCGAACACCCGCCACGGCTGCGCACTCGGGGAACGGGAGAGGGTGCCCAGGAGACGCCGACGCTCAGCGGCTGCGCTGGCGCAGCCGCTGGATGTCGAGGATGACGACGGCGCGTGCCTCCAGGCGGAGCCAGCCGCGCTGGACGAACTCGGCCAGGGCCTTGTTGACCGTCTCGCGGGAAGCACCCACGAGCTGTGCCAGTTCCTCCTGCGTGAGTTCGTGGGCCACGAGGATGCCGTCCGTGGCGGGCCGGCCGAATCGGTCCGCGAGGTCGAGCAGGGCCTTGGCCACGCGGCCCGGCACGTCCGAGAACACGAGGTCGGCTAGTGATTCGTTGGTGCGGCGGAGGCGGCGGGCCAGGGCCTGCAGCAGCTGGGCCGAGACCTCGGGGCGCGTCTCGAGCAGCGCCCGCAGGTTCTCGTTCTTCAGCCCGGCCAGGCGCGTCTCGGACACGGCGGTCGCGGTCGCGGTGCGCGGGCTCGGATCGAAGAGCGCCATCTCACCGAACAGCTCCCCGGGGCCGAGGATCGCGAGGAGGTTCTCACGGCCGTCCTGTGCCGTGCGCCCGAGCTTGATCTTGCCGGAGACGATGAAGTACAGCTGATCGCCCTGATCGCCCTCGCGGAAGACCGACGACCCGCGGGGCAGATCGACTTCGATCAGCTCGTCCGTGAGTGCGGCGAAGACGTCGTCTCCCAGTGATGCGAAGAGGGGTGCCCGGCGCAGTACCTCGATGTCCATTAATTCTCCTGATGCGTCTATAGTGCGTCGTTCCGCGGCGGTCCCCGCTGTCTTCCCCTGTCCATCTTGCCGTACCTGAGCGGTTGTGACGACTGATACACCCCTTCCGGTCCGTATTGCGGGCCGGAAGGGGTGGGACTCCCCGCCTTCTCCCAAACTTCGCAGCTAGAATCGCACGCAGTGCCGGGACCTGCGCAGCCGTCCCGCGGCCATAGCCAGGGGAGAACGTACGTGCCGGAAGTCAGCCTCGGGGAGTTCACCCTCCTCGACATCATCCTGGTGGTGGTCCTCCTCGGCTATCTGGTCGCCGGGCTCCGCAACGGGTTCCTCGTCACCCTCGGCGGGATCGCCGGCTTCGTCGCCGGAGCCGTTGCCGCCTTCTTCGCCGTCCCCCTGGTCAGCGGGTGGGTGCCGGACAATCCATGGCGCCTGATCGCGGTCATCGGCACGGTCATCGTGCTCATCATCGTGGGGCAGGGCGTCGGCTCCGCCCTCGGAGCGTCCATCCGCCGCTGGTCCGACTTCCCGCCCCTGCGCCTCATCGACCGCATCCTCGGCGGGGTGGTGAACGTCGTCGTCGCCGCCCTGGTCCTGTCGATGCTCGCCTTCAGCGTCGGGACCCTGGGGGTCCCGTTCCTGTCCCAGCAGCTCGCCTCCTCACAGGTCATCCGGACCATCGACACGGCGACGCCCGGGCCCGTCCGCACCTGGATGGCCCAGCTGCGGTCCATCGCGGTCGACGACGGCATCCCCACCATCCTCGAGAGCGTGGGACCCGCCACCCCCGCCGAGGTGCCCGACGCCTCGGTGGACACGCCCGAACTCGCCGCCGCGGGGGCCTCCGTGGTCCGCATCACCGGCACGGCCTTCCAGTGCGGGCAGAACCAGACCGGCTCGGGCTTCGTCATCGCGCCCGGGCGGGTCATCACGAACGCGCACGTCGTGGCCGGCGTCGACCGCCCCGTCGTGGAAGTGCCGGGCGGCGGCGCGCTGCCGGGCCGGGTGGTGCAGCTCGAGACCGTGCGGGACGTCGCCGTGATCGCCGTCGACGGCCTGCAGGCCCCTCCGCTGACCCTCGGGGAGGAGCTCGCGAGCGGGGCGACGGCGGCGTTCGCCGGCTACCCCGCGGGCGGCCCCTACCGGATCCAGCCGGCGAGCGTGCAGGGCATCTCGCCCGTGCTCGTCAACAACATCTACGGCGCGGACCCCCGGCCCTTGCAGATCTACAGCCTCGCCGCCAACGTCCAGCAGGGGAACTCGGGGGGTCCGCTGCTGGACCTGCAGGGTCGTGTGGCGGGGGTCGTCTTCGCGAAGTCCACGGCGGATGCGCCCGTGGGCTACGCGCTCTCCCTCGCGGAGCTGCGCCCCATCGCCGAGAGCGCCGGGAGCCTGGACGACACCGTCTCCGCGGGGCAGTGCACGCGCGGCTAGGCACCTGACCGGGACGGCTGGAGCCAGGTGATGGACTGCCCGTGCGGACCGGTCCGGGCCACCGACCGGCCGTTGTGCTGCAGCACGAACAGTCCGTCCTGCTCGCCGGGCGCCGGCTGCATGGCGCCGGGCACTCCGGTGAGTGTGCGATGGCCTTCGTGGGACAGCCAGTGGACCGGGCGGGTCCGGTCCGCCGCCAGCCCCAGCATGGTCCCGGCGAAGCGGTCCCGGCCCGCCTGGTCGAGATAGGCGAGCACCGCGCTGTGGAACACGACGACGACGGCGTCCCGCGGAGCGCGCTCGACGAGCGGCCCGATGTGCTCGTTCAGGTCACCGCGGACGAGCAGCGGCGGATCGGCGCGGACCACGCCGAGGGCGGCGCGGAGCCGCTCGGCGCGGAAGCCGTGCTCCGGCCAGACGAGCGCCTCGAGCCACCGGACATCGTCCTCGTTCCGGGCGTCGAGCGGATTCAGGTCGATCCCGGCCCGCCAGACGACCTCCGGCAGCCGCGCGGGCAGCGGTACGTCCCCCGATACCGCGCACTCGAGGGGAGGGACCGGCGAGCCGGTGCTCGGTGCGAGCGCCGGCCCCGGGGTGTAGGAGTACGCGTACCGATCGGGGTAGAGGCAGGCTCCGGCGGAGGCGCCGACCTCGATGAGGGCGAGCGGCCGGCCCTCCTCGGCACTGATGGCGGCGAGGAGCGGAAGCAGGACGGCGCACCGTCCGGCCTCGTTGGTCTGGGTGGTCCGGCTCTCCATGACCGCACGGATGGACGCCCACTCGGCGAGGACGAAGGCACGGAAGGCGGAGTAGTCGCCCAGCGGCACCCCGACGAAGCGTGCGGCACCGAGGAACAGGACCGGCTGGCGGCGGTGGGGCGGCAGGGTGTCGAGGCGGCCGAGGACGTCGTCGTCGCCGCTGATCCCCGTGCACCACTCGTCGTACAGCGGCGAGTAGCCCCGCGCCTCCACCTCGGCGAAGCGGCGGTAACGCTCGGCGGTGGTCGCTTCCGTCTCCGTCATGGGTCCTCCTGGTCCGCGGGCACGGCCCGCCGGCGGGTCGGCTCGACGCGCCGACGATACCAAATCGTAACCACCTCGACCCCCGAAATACTGTTTGCGCCCCTTCCGGAAGTTAGGCTCGTCACACCTATCAGCGCGTTCGTCGTCGCGATCCTCCGGGATACCGGCACTTCCGCCAGGAATCACTCGTCACCAGGGAGTACTACATGTCTAACCGAGGCACATCCGTGCGCGGCGCAGGTTTCGCGAGGAAACGCGCTGCGCTCACCGCGGGAATCTCCATCGCCGCACTCCTCCTCACAGGCTGCGTCCAGAGCCAGCGCGAGGAGGACACCGGCGCCGAGGGCGACTCCGCCATCGACTCCACCTTCGTCTTCGCCGCATCCTCCGACCCGAAGTCGCTCGACCCCGCCTTCGCGAGCGACGGCGAGTCCTTCCGCGTCAGCCGGCAGATCTTCGAGGGCCTCGTGGGTGTGGAACCCGGCACCGCCGACCCCGCCCCGCTGCTCGCGGAGTCCTGGGAGACCGCCGAGGACGGCCTGTCCACGGTCTTCCAGCTCAAGGAGGGCGTCACCTTCCACGACGGCACGCCGTTCAACGCCGAGGCCGTCTGCTTCAACTTCGACCGCTGGTACAACTGGACCGGCATCCAGCAGGCGGAGTCGACGTCGTACTACTACGGGTCGCTGTTCCGTGGCTTCGCCGACAGCCCCGAGAACGCCATCTACGAGTCCTGCGAGGCCAATGGAGACAACGAAGTCACCATCAACCTGGCCAAGCCGTTCGCCGGATTCATCCCCGCGCTGTCGCTGCCGGCCTTCGGGATGCAGAGCCCGACGGCGCTCGAGGAGTACTCGGCCGACGAGATCGGCGGCACGGCCGAAGCCCCGTCGCTGAGCGAATACGCCCTCGGCCACCCCGTCGGCACGGGCCCCTTCAAGTTCGATTCGTGGGACGTCGGCCAGCAGCTCGAGCTCTCGATCTACGACGAGTACTGGGGCGACAAGGGCCAGATCACCAAGACGATCTTCCGCATCATCGACAACCCGCAGGCACGCCGCCAGGCCCTCGAGGCCGGGGACATCGACGGCTACGACCTCGTCGCTCCCGCCGACACGCAGTCCCTGAAGGACGCCGGCTACAACATCACCGCGCGTGACCCCTTCACCATCCTCTACCTGGGCATGAACCAGGCCATCCCCGAGCTCGAGGACCCGAAGGTCCGCGAGGCCATCGCCCACGCGATCGACAAGGAAGCCCTCGTGGCGCAGACCCTGCCCGAAGGCACCAAGGTCGCCACGCAGTTCATCCCCGACGTCGTCGACGGGTACAACGAGGACGTCACCACCTACGACTTCGACCCCGAGCGCGCCAAGGAACTGCTCGCCGAGGCGGGCTACCCCGACGGCTTCGAGGTGACGTTCAACTACCCGACGAACGTCTCCCGTCCGTACATGCCGACACCCGAGGAGGTCTTCACCAACCTGCAGGCCCAGCTCGCGGATGTCGGCATCACGGTCGAGCCCGCTCCCGCCGCCTGGTCCCCCGATTACCTGAACCAGATCCAGGCGACACCCGACCACGGCCTGCACCTGCTCGGCTGGACCGGCGACTACAACGACACCGACAACTTCATCGGCGTCTTCTTCGGCCAGGAGAAGCAGGAGTTCGGCTTCGACAACCCCGAGCTCTTCGCGGCCCTCGACGAGGCCCGTGGGATGAGCGATCGTGACGAGCAGACCGAGAAGTACAAGGAGATCAACGAGCAGATCGCCGAGTTCAACCCGGCCATCCCGCTCGCCCACCCCGCTCCATCGCTGGCCTTCGCGCCGCGCGTGACCTCCTACCCGGCGAGCCCCGTCAACGACGAGGTCTTCACGGACATCGAGCTGAGCGAGTAGCAGTACCACGCAGCGCGGGCCGGCCACTGATCCCGGTGGTCGGCCCGCGCTGCGACACACCCGCCCGGCATCCCGGTTCACCCGGAAGGATCCCCAGTGTTACGCGTCATCGGTAAGCGGCTAGCCCTGCTCATCCCCACCCTGTTCGGCCTGTCCATCCTGCTGTTCCTGTGGGTGCGCAATCTCCCGGGCGGCCCGGCCACAGCCCTCCTCGGGGAGAAGGCCACCCCGGAGGCCATCGCCCGGATCAACGAGCTGTACGGGTTCGACCGCCCTCTGATCACCCAGTACCTGACCTACATGGGCAAGCTGTTCCAGGGGGACTTCGGGGTCTCGATCAACACCGGGCGCCCCGTGCTCGAGGAATTCGCCACCCGGTTCCCGGCGACCATCGAACTGACGGTCATCGCCCTGATCTTCGCCGTCGGCGTCGGCGTGCCCCTCGGGTACCTCGCAGCGCGGCACAACGGCCGGTTCATCGACCACAGCTCGGTGGTCCTCAGCCTGATCGGCATCACGGTGCCGGTCTTCTTCCTCGCGTTCATCCTCAAGTACCTGTTCGCCATCCAGTGGTCGCTCCTGCCCCCGGACGGGCGGCAGGACCCGCGGATGGATGCCACGCACTACACGCAGTTCTACGTGCTGGACGGCCTGCTGACCGGCGAGTACGACGCCGCCTGGGACGCCTTCCTGCACCTGATCCTGCCCGGACTCGCCCTCGGCACCATCCCGCTCGCGATCATCGTCCGCATCACACGCGCCTCGGTCCTGGAGGTGCAGAACGCCGACTACGTGCGCACCGCCCGGGCCAAGGGACTGAAGGAGAGCACCATCCGCGGCAGCTTCATCCTGCGGAATGCGATGCTCCCCGTCGTCACGACCATCGGCCTCCAGCTGGGCCTGCTCATCTCCGGCGCGGTGCTGACCGAGACGGTCTTCGCCTTCAACGGCATCGGCCGGTTCCTGCGGGACGCCATCTTCGGGCTCGACTACCCGGTCCTCCAGGGCTTCATCATCTTCATCGCCGTCCTCTACGCGCTGATCAACCTGATCGTCGACCTCTCCTACTCCGTCATCGACCCGAGGGTGCGTGTGCAATGAGTACCATCCTGCCGCCCGCCGCCGACGGCTCCGTGGCCCCGAACGATCCCGCCATCGACACCGGGCGCGGCACCGGCCTGTGGAAGGACGCCTACCTCCGGCTGCGCCGGAACCCGCAGGCGATCGTCGGCGCCGTCATCATCGGGCTCTTCCTGCTCGTGGCCATCCTCGCGCCGATCCTCGCGCCCTATGGCGGCGACGAGCTCCCGGGACGCACGTCGATCACCCCCACCACCATTCCGGGTCCGGGCGAGATCGACGGATTCCCGCTGGGACTCGACCGCTTCGGCGGGGACGTCGTCAGCAAGCTCATCTGGGGCGCCCGGGCATCGCTGCTGATCGGCGTCGTCTCGACGGCGCTCGGCCTCGCGGGCGGGATGCTGCTCGGCGTCCTGGCCGGGGGCCTCGGCGGCTGGGTGGACAGCGCGATCATGCGGTTCGTGGACATCCTGCTGTCCGTCCCCAGCCTCCTCCTCGCCGTCAGTATCGCCGCGATGCTGGGCCAGAGCACCTACGCGATCATGATCGCCATCGGCGTCTCGCAGATCCCCATCTTCGCAAGGCTCCTGCGCTCCACGATGCTGTCGCAGCGGGGCGCCGACTACATCCTCGCGGCGCGGACCCTGGGCCTCAGCCGCCGGACGATCACGATGAGCCACCTGCTGCCGAACAGCATGGGTCCCGTGATCGTGCAGGCCACCCTCAGCCTCGCCACCGCCGTGATCGACGCCGCCGCGCTGGCCTTCCTCGGCCTCGGCGGCGGGCTGCCGCAGACCGCTGAGTGGGGACGCATGCTCACCTACGCGCAGGCGGAGCTCGGGGTCGCGCCGCAGCTCGCCTTCCTCCCGGGTGCGTGCATCGTCATCACGGCGCTGGGCTTCACCCTGCTGGGGGAGTCCCTGCGCGAGGCGCTCGACCCGAAGACCCGCAAGAAGTAGCCGGGTCCGCTGCGGAAGCGGCCATCAGCCCCCGGGCCGATGGCCGCTTCCCATGTCCCGGGCGCTCAGCGGGCGTGCACGTCCAGCCGCCGGGGGTCCGTCAGGAGGCCGGCGTCCCAGCCGCCCGTCGTCGCTGCCGCGGCGTAGGTGGCCCGCAGGAAGGCGAGCAGCACCGCATCCGGGTCGGCAGCCGTGCGGACGGCTTCGTAGGGCAGCAGGAACTGGCGGAACTCGGCACTGTAGAACGCGCCCCCGACGTCGACGGGCGCGTCCCGGTAGCCCTCGGGTTCGGGGTAGGCGTACGAGTAGAACGCGCCCTCCTCGCCGCCGCCGGGCCAGAACCCGCAGCTCGAGAGCTCGTGGGAGTAGCCCTCCTCCATGACCCAGTCCGCGCAGTTCGGGGCGCCCCCGGGATGGGTGGGCGCGGGCCGCCCGGAGAACCGCGTGCAGGCGAGGTCCATGCCTCCCCAGAAGAAGTGCACCGGGCTCACCTTGCCGAGGAACTCGGCCCTGAAGCGCGTGAGGACCCGCTCGGCCTGGACGAGCTGGAGCCAGAACGCCGTCACGGCGGCGGGATCGTAGGAGGCGTGGTCGCGGTCCTCGGCGAAGGGCACCGCCGGATCCACCTCCGTGGGGACCGGCCGGATCGGGGCATCGATCCCCACCCCGGCCAGCGCCGCCATGGTCCGCTCGTGGAACCGGGCCACGGACTGCGGCTCGAGAGGGACGCTGCGGTCCACACCCGCACTGGTGCGCACCAGCAGGCGGTGGTTCACGACGTCGAACTCCAGGTCGAACATGCCGTTGCCGTAGGGGATCGACGACGTCCCCCAGCCGCGCGGCGTCACGTAGAACGGCACCTGCCACCAGTGGTTGACGAGGGGAGCGTGGGCCATCCGGATCTTGCCGACGACCTGGCACCACATGTGCAGCGTGGCCCGGGTGTCCTGCCAGTCCTCGACCCGGAGCGCGGGCCAGCCGCCGGCCGTCGTCGTGCCGCTCATGGTGCCGCGCCCGCTCATGATGACCCCCGTCGTCGTGTGCCGCCAATCTATGCGCCGGGCGGGAGCCGGTCCAGGGACGGGCCGGGACCGCTTGCTAGGGTGGCAGCGACGGATCCCGGCCGAGGCGGGACGCGTACGCAGTGCGCGTTCCTCTCCGGGGCAACCCCGGGGCACGCAGACCGACCAGCACAGGGCGCCTCAGGCGCCCGCCTGCGCTCCGCGCAGCTCAGCGCCCGAACAGAGGGACAGGTCGGCCGGGGTCCGTCGCACCACCGCGCGGCGGCACGTGCGGGTTCAGAGGGGGGAAACCATGGACAGGACCGGTCCGACGACGGGCGACGACGACCGGATGCGTCCCGCCACGGCGCGGGATGGCGGCGGGCGCGGCAGGCCGTCCCCACGGCCGACACCGGCCTCGGCAACGCTGGCCCGGGAGCCGGCACCGGGCGTCCCGGGCCTCTCGCTCCTCCTGGCCCACGCCTTCCTCGCCGCTCCCCAGTGGCGGCGGGAGGAGCTGATCGTGGCGGGTGCCGCCCTCCTGGGCGCGCGACGGCGCTGGCTGGGTCCTCTCGTCCGCGGTGTCCTCTCCGGTCACCCCAGGCCTCCGGACGGCGCGCCCCGGGAGTTGGCCCGCTGGATCGCCGCCCAGCCCGCGTTCACGGAGGCGGTCGCCAGGGCGTCGGCCCGCGGCACACCCATCGGTCCGGCCCATCATCTCCCCGCGGTCCCGGAGGAGCGGACCCCGCTTCGGACCACGGCGTCGGCGGATGCCGTCCGGACGCCGGGCACGAGGGACCTCGCCTGGCTCGCGCGGGAGCTGCGACTCACGCCCGGGGAGCTCGACTGGTTCGCTGACACCCGGCACTGGAATCGGCGTGCCGCGCATCGGGCACTGCACCACTACCGGTACGAGTGGCGCGTGCGGCCGGGACGCGTGCCGCGGCTCCTGGAGATCCCCGGGATCCGCCTGCGGACGCTGCAGCGCCGCGTGCTGGACCACATCCTCGCCCCGCTGCCGCTGCACGATGCGGCGCACGGCTTCGTGCCGGGACGCAGCGCGCGGACGGGCGCTGCGGTCCACACGGGCGCCGACGTCGTCATCGCCCTCGACCTGGTCGCCTTCTTCGCGCGCGTCCCGCCGGGCCGGGTCTTCGGTGTCTTCCGCCAGGCGGGCTTCCCGGAAGCGACCGCCCACGCCCTCACGGGACTGTGCACGCACGCGGTCCCGGACGCGGTGCTGCGGTCGATGCCCGACGGCGGCAGCGCCGGTGAACGCTTCGCCCTCGGACGGGCGCTGCGGACTGCGCATCTGCCGCAGGGGGCGCCGTCGTCGCCGGCCCTCGCCAACCTCGCCGTCCGGCGCCTCGACTCCCGGCTGGCCGGCTGGGCCGCCGCGGCCGGGGGCACCTACACGCGGTACGCCGACGACCTCTCCTTCAGCGGCCCGGCATCCCTCGCCCGGCGCGCCGACGCGTTCGTCCGCGGCGTCGAGCGCATCGTCGTCGCCGAAGGCCACACGGTGAACCGGCTCAAGACCCGGGTCGGCGGAGCCCCGGTCCGGCAGACCGTGACCGGCATCGTCGTGAACGTGCGCACCAACGTGGCGCGAACGGACTACGACGCCCTCAGGGCGATCCTCCACAACTGCCGCGTGCACGGGCCGGAGTCCCAGCGGCGCGGGCAGGCCGACCTCCGGGCGCACCTCGCCGGGCGGATCTCCTGGGTGGAGTCCCTGAACCCGCAGCGGGGACGCCGGCTCAGGGACGCCTTCGAACGGATCAGCTGGTGAGGGACGTCAGGAGGCCAGTTCGCCGATGTTGAGCTCGTTGCCCGGGATGGACGCGAGCAGCTTCCGCGTGTACGGGTGGCGGGGGTTCTGGAAGACCTCCTCCGAGCTGGCCGCCTCGACCAGTTCGCCGTCCTTCATGACGCACACGTAGTCCGAGATGAGGCGCACCACCGCGAGGTCGTGCGAGATGAACAGGTAGCTGAGGCCGAGCTCCGACTGCAGGTCGCCGAGGAGCTTCAGGATCTGCGCCTGCACCAGTACGTCGAGCGCCGAGACCGGCTCGTCGCACACGATCAGTTCCGGCTTCAGCGCGAGGGCGCGTGCGATCGCGACGCGCTGCCGCTGCCCGCCCGAGAGCTCCGCCGGGTAGCGGCGCAGGGCGTTCTGTGGCAGCGAGACCTGGTCCATCAGCTCGCGGACCCGGGCGGCGCGCTCCTTCTTGGACCCCCGCCTGTACGCGTTGAGGGGTTCCTCGACGATGCGCTCGATCGTGAACATCGGGTTCAGCGAGGAGTAGGGGTCCTGGAAGATGGGCTGCACGCGCTGCCGGAAGTCGCTCAGCTGCGCCTTGTCGAGGGTCGCGACGTCCAGGCCGTCGAACGTCATGGTGCCCGACGTCGGTTCGATGAGCTTCAGCAGCATGCGCGCCGTCGTGGTCTTGCCCGAGCCGGACTCGCCGACGATCGCGACGGTCTGCCCGCGCGGGATGTCGAGGGTGACGTTCTTCGCCGCGTAGAAGTCCTCCTTGCTGCCCCGCCGCTTGTACACCTTCGTGAGGTCCCGGATCTCGACGATGTTCGCGGGGGAGGCGGGCATCCCGCCACGGGCGGGCTGTGCCGGGCGGTCCGACGACGACGTCCCCGCAGGGGCGCCGCCGAGGGGGTGGGCGGCGGGACCGGAGGCGTGAGGGCTCGCCACGGCGGGCCCGTCGTCGGCCCCGGTGCCCTGCTCCGCGAAGACGGTCTCGGCGAGCTTCAGCCGGCTCGCGGCGTCCGCGGTGAAGGCCCCCGGGCTCAGGCGGACGGCGGCGACGCTGGGGGCTGCGCGCACCAGCGACTGCGTGTAGGGGTGCTGCGGGTCGTTGAGCAGCTGGTCGGCCGGTCCGGCCTCCACGACCCGCCCGCGGTGCATGACCACGAGCTGCGAGGCGCGCTCGGCGGCGAGGCCGAGGTCGTGGGTGATGAGGAGCACCGACGTGCCGAGCTGCTCCGTCATGGTCTCGATCTGGTCCAGGATGGTGCGCTGCACCGTCACGTCCAGGGCCGACGTCGGCTCGTCGGCGATCAGCAGGCGCGGCTGGCAGGCGAGGCCGATCGCGATGAGCGCCCGCTGGCGCATGCCGCCCGAGAACTCGTGCGGGTACTGCTTGGCGCGTTCCCCGGCATCGGGGAGCCCTGCCGCGGTGAGGACCTCGATCACGCGCTGCTTGACGTTCTTCTTCGTGGCCATCTCGTGGACGAGGAGGGTCTCGGCGACCTGCGTGCCGATCTTCGTCACCGGGTTCAGGTTGGACATCGGGTCCTGCGGGACGAGGCCGATCGCCCGGCCGCGGATCGAGCGCATCTTCGCCTCGGGCAGGCTCGTGAGGTCCTGGCCCTCGAACAGGATGCTGCCGGAGGTCACCCTGCCGTTGCCCGGCAGCAGGCCGATGCAGGCCATCGCCGTCGTCGACTTGCCCGAGCCGGACTCGCCGACGATCGCGAGGGCACTGCCGCGCCGGAGGGTGAAGCTGGCGTCCTCGACCGCATGGACCTCGCCGTGCGTGGTGCGGAAGCTCACCGCGAGGTTCCTCACCTCGAGCAGGGGTGCGTCGGGGTCCTGGGGCAGTGCGGCCGTGCTTCCGGCGGGAGTGATGTCCGTCATAGGACCATCGTGCCCTATGGGTCGGGTGATCGGCGTCGTGGCGGGACGGGCCCGCTATATTTCTGGTGCCGCTGCGGCGTCGGGGGCCGCCGCGGTGAGCGCCCGGGCGAGGTGGTCGACGGCGAGCCGGTAGCCGTCGATGCCCGCGCCGACGATCACGGCGTCGGCCACGCCGGAGATGTACGAGTGGTGACGGAAGGCCTCGCGGCGGTGCACGTTGCTGATGTGGACCTCGACCACGGGCAGGCCGACGCCCGCGAGCGCGTCGCGGATGGCGATCGAGGTGTGGGTGTAGGCCCCGGCGTTGATGACGATGCCGTCCGCCGTCGCGCGCGCGGCGTGGATGGCGTCGATGATCTCGCCCTCGTGGTTGGACTGCAGCGCGCTGAGGGTGCAGCCCCGGTCCCTCGCGGTGTCCGACGCCAGGCGGACGACGTCGTCGAGCGTCGCCGTCCCGTAGACGTCGGGTTCCCGTGTGCCGAGCAGGTTCAGGTTGGGTCCGTTGATCACGAGGATGCTGGGCGTGCGCGGGGTCATGCCCTAACTATGCCGCACCTGCGGCGGAGTCGGCCGGATCCGTGAGCCGCGACCGCAGGCGCACCGCGCCGAGCGCACCGGCGGCCGTGACGAGGCTCATCGCGGCGAGGACCACCCCGGGGTGCCACCACGCGCCGTCGGTGGCGATGCCGAACTGCTGCGTGATCGACGGCGCGAAGCCGGCGACGATCGCGGCGATGCTGTAGGCGAAGGACAGCGCGGTGAACGCCGTCGCGGGCTTGAAGATGTCCGCCATGAGTCCGCCGAGCGCCGCCCAGCTGGCGGTCGGGAGGATGCCGCCGAGGATGATCGCCGCGATGTACACCGGTTCGGTGGCGATGCTGATGACCCAGTACAGCGGGAAGGCGATGAGCGCCGTCCCCAGCGCTCCGCCGGCGACGACCCGGGCGGACCCGATGCGCATCGCCAGGTAGCCGAACGCGGGGATGGTCACGAGCTGCAGGACGGAACCGACGAGCGCCGCATTCAGGACCGTCGCCTGGGACAGGCCGAGGGTCCCGGTGCCGTACGCCTGCGTGTAGGTGACCATCAGGAAGTAGGAGCCGATCCCCAGCACGGCGGAGGCGATGGCGACCACGATGGCGGCGGGCTGGGACCTCAGGACCTCGAGGAAGGGGGCGCGGGGGAGGGCGCGCTCCCGGCTCGTCTCCCTGAAGACGGGCGTCTCGTCGATCGCGAGCCGCAGGTAGATCGCGACGGCGAGGAACGGGAACGCGAGCAGGAACGGGATGCGCCAGCCCCAGGTGGTCATGACCTCCGGCGCGACGACGGCGAGGGCCAGGAAGATGGCGGAGATCAGCATGGTGCCCACGGGTGAGCCGAGCTGGGGGATGGAGGCGTAGAGCGCCCGTTTGCGCGGTTCGGCGTGCTCGGTGGCGATGAGGATGGAGCCGCCCCACTCACCGCCGAGCGAGAGTCCCTGCAGGAGGCGGAGCACGGTCAGGATGATCGGCGCCCAGATGCCGATGGTGGTGTAGTCCGGCAGGAGGCCCACCGCGCCGGTCGCCAGTCCCATCAGGGTGATGGTCCAGATCAGCGTGCGCTTGCGGCCGATCCGATCGCCGAGGTGGCCGAAGAGGATGGCCCCGAGCGGCCGGGCGACGAAGCCCATCGCGAAGACCAGGAACGCCGAGAGGGTGCCGGCCAGGGGGTCCTGCGCGGTGAAGAAGACCGTGTTGAAGACGAGCGCCGCAGCCGTGCCGAACACGTAGAAGTCGTAGGACTCGAGGGCCGTCCCCACGAACGAGGCGCCGGCGACGCGGCGGGCCATGCGTGGATCCGTGACGGGAGGCTGCTGCAGGGTTGTGGACACGCTGAAATCATCCTCTCGCTGCAGGGCCCCAGCCACCTTTCAGGACGAACGTCACACCCGGCCCTGCCCGGGTCGAGCCCGGTTCAAGCGGGCAGGGGTGTACGGCGGCGGGCGTCGATGATCGCCCGTCCGGCCGTGGTGAGGGACCCGGTCACGGCTGCCGGGTCTCCCATGAAGCCGTGCACCATGGCGCCGTCGCGCAGCATGATGAGCTGGTCGGCGACGACGTCGGGTCCCTCCACCGCGAGCTCGGTCAGCAGATCGGTCACCACGGCGTGCAGCCAGGTCCGGTACTGCCCGACGGCGTCCCGCACCATGGAGTCCGCGGGGTACTCGGCGGCCGCGTTGATGAACGTGCACCCGCGGAAGCCCGGCCGGCACGCCGCGTCGCCGTTCGCGGCGGCCAGCCGGAGCAGGACCCCGCAGGCGTCGGCACCCTCGGCCCGCTCGCGGTCGACCGCCGCCTGCAGCCGGCGCAGCTGGTCCTCGAGGTACGCGACGACGAGGTGGTCCTTGGTCCGGAAGTGGCGGTAGAAGGTCACCTTCGTGGTCCCGGCGTCGGCGATGACCCGGTCGGCGCTGACCGAGCGGATACTCGTGGCGTCGAACAGGCGGGTCGCCGACGCGAGGATGCGCTCGCGGACGGGAGGGACGGTCATCATGCTCCATTCTGCGGTCGTCGTGCCGATTAGGCGGACGTAGAGTTACTAGTTAGTCTACATAGTCGGTAAGGGCATCCGGCCCCCACGACGAAAGGAATCGACACCATGAGCGCTCTCTACACGGCAGTGGCGACGGCGACCGGTGACGGCCGCAACGGCAAGGCACGGACCGACGACGGGCAGCTCGTGGTGGACCTCGCGGTCCCCACGGAGATGGGCGGTGCGGGCGGCGCGACCAACCCCGAGCAGCTCTTCGCCGTCGGCTACGCGGCCTGCTTCCACAGTGCCCTCAAGCTCGTCGCGGCCCGTGGCAAGGCCACGATCAGCGAGACGGCGGTCACCGCGGAGGTCAGCATCAATCCGGTCGACGGCGGCGGGTTCCAGCTCGCCGTCGCCCTGCACGCCGAGATCGGCGGGGTGGACCAGGAGACCGCGGACCGGCTCGTGGAGCAGGCACACCAGGTGTGCCCCTACTCGAACGCCACCCGCGGCAACATCGAGGTCACGGTCGACGCCACGATCGGCTGATCGGTCCCGACACGAGGAAGGCCCCCGCAGGTGCGGGGGCCTTCCTCGTGTCCGTCCGGACTGCTACTTCCGCAGCGACACGGCGATCTGCTGCATGATCGTCGGATCGGACAGCGTGGTGGCGTCACCGACCTCCCGGCCCTCCGCGACGTCCTTGAGCAGGCGCCGCATGATCTTCCCGCTGCGGGTCTTCGGCAGTTCGGGGACCACCAGGATGTTCCGCGGCTTCGCGATCGGGCCGATCTCCTTGGCCACGTGGTTGCGCAGGGTGGTGACGATGTCGTCGTCGTCCTTCGCCGAGCCGCGCAGGATCACGAAGGCGACGATCGCCTCGCCCGTCGTCTCGTCGCTCGCCCCGACGACGGCGGCCTCCGCCACCGAGGGGTGGCTGACCAGGGCCGACTCGATCTCGGTGGTCGAGAGGCGGTGGCCCGAGATGTTCATGACGTCGTCGACCCGGCCGAGGAGCCAGATGTCGCCGTCGGCGTCCTTCTTCGCGCCGTCGCCGGCGAAGTACATGTCGTCGAAGCGCGACCAGTAGGTGTCCTTGAACCGCTGGGGGTCACCCCAGATACCGCGCAGCATCGCGGGCCAGGGCTCGCGGATGACGAGGTAGCCGCCGGCGCCGTCCGGGACGGACTCGCCCATCTCGTCGACGACGTCGATCGCGATCCCGGGCACGGCGACCTGCGCCGAGCCGGGCTTGGTGGCGGTCACCCCCGGCATGGGGGCGATCATGTGCGCCCCGGTCTCGGTCTGCCACCAGGTGTCCACGATCGGCGTCTTGCCTCCGCCGATCACGTCCCGGTACCACATCCAGGCCTCCGGGTTGATGGGCTCCCCGACGGAGCCGAGCACGCGGATCGACGAGAGGTCGTACTTCTTCGGGATGTCCCGCCCCCACTTCATGAAGGTGCGGATGGCCGTCGGCGCCGTGTAGAGGATGCTCACCTTGTACTTCTCGATGAGTTCCCACCAGCGGCCCTGGTGCGGGGTGTCCGGCGTCCCCTCGTACATGAGCTGGGTGGCGCCGTTCACGAGGGGCGCGTACGTGACGTAGCTGTGCCCGGTGACCCACCCGATGTCCGCGGTGCACCAGAAGACGTCGGTCTCCGGATGCAGGTCGAACGTGTTGCGGTGGGTGAACGCGGTCTGGGTGAGGTAGCCGCCGGTCGTGTGCAGGATGCCCTTCGGCTTCCCTGTGGTCCCCGAGGTGTAGAGGATGAACAGGGGGTGCTCGGCGTCGTGCGCGACCGCCGTGTGCTCGTCCGAGGCGCCGTCGACGACGTCGTGCCACCAGAGGTCGCGCCCCTCGGTCCAGGTGACGGGCTCGTTGTTGCGGCGGACCACGACGACGTGGGAGACGGTGTGGCCTTCCCCCTCGAGGGCGCCGTCCACGGCCGGCTTGAGGGCGCTCGGCTTGCCGCGGCGGTACGTGCCGTCGGCGGTGACCACGAGCTTGGCCTCGGCGTCGTCGATGCGGCTGCGGAGCGCCTCGGCGGAGAAGCCGCCGAAGACCACGGAGTGGACGGCGCCGATCCGGGCGCAGGCGAGCATGGTGACGACGGCCTCGGGGATCATGGGCAGGTACACGGCCACGCGGTCGCCCTTCTGCACGCCGAGGGATTCGAAGGCGTTGGCGGCCTTCTTCACCTCGCGGGTGAGCTCCGCGTACGTGATGGTGCGCGTGTCCCCGGGTTCGCCCTCGAAGTAGATGGCCACGCGGTCCCCGAGGCCCGCCTCCACGTGCCGGTCCAGCGCGTTGTAGGCGGCGTTCACGGTGCCGCCGACGAACCACTTGGCGAACGGCGCGTCCGACCAGTCGAGGGTCTGGGTGAAGTCGCGGTCCCAGGTGAGCAGCTCGCGGGCCTGCCTGGCCCAGAACTCGGTGCCCTGTTCACGGGCCTCGTCGTAGAGCGACGGCTGTGCGATCGCCTGTGCCGCGAACTCCGCGCTCGGCGGGAAGCGGCGCTCCTCGTTCAGCAGGTTCTCGAAGGCGTCGCCTTGTCGTTCGGCGGTCATGATCTACCCCTTTGTGACGTGGTCGGTAACGGACAGAAGAAGCGGGGTACGCCCTTCCGGCGCACCACCACGTGCTCTACGGGAACCCTACCGAGTTCTCCCCGGCCGCGTGTGCCCGCGGTCACACGGCCTAGCCGAACTGCGGCGATTGTGCGATGAGCGGCGCGGTGCCGGCGCCCGTGCTTGCTGGAGAAGGTCTGGGCCGGTGGCTAGGGTGGAGGGAGGCAATCGACGTCGGAGGCCGCTGGTGCTCCGACGGACACCAGCGCCATGAACGGGAGTACACCATGACCGAAGCATCCGAGGAACATCGCAGCACGGACCACGGGACGGCGGACGGCGCGGAGCGGTCCTCGTCGCCCGTCCAGGCGGCGGGATCGGCAGGGACGTCCACCGAGACCCGGCCCGTCGGCCGGAGCCGGGCCCTCGTCGGACCCTTCACGCTCCGGGAAGTGCTGTTCGGCGGCGGAGTGCTGCTCGTCTTCATCGGCACCCTGCTGCCGTTCATCGACGGGATCGTGCGCTCCGAGAACTTCTGGAACACCGCACCGCTCTTCTTCGTCGGGATCGGCATCCTGCTGCCCGTGGTGTCCCTGGCCCTCGTCGCGGGACGCCGTCTGGGCAGCTCGGGGCTGCGCGTCGGCTCACTGTCGGTCGACCAGTTCGCCTCGGTCTCGGCGGTACTCGCCACCACCTACTTCTTCCTGCAGACGGTGACCCAGTTCCATCTGGGGCCCCTGGTGGCCCTGATCGGTGCGCTCGGCATGCTGACCGCGACCGTCCTCGCACCGTTCCTGCCCGTCCTCAAGGACGATTTCGCCGACCGCCCCGAGGTGCCGGCCCACCCGGCGGCGCGCCCCATCACGGCGGCGCAGCCCCGCCCCGCCAAGCCCGCGAAGCCCGCCAAGCCCGCCCGTGAGAAGCCGGCGCTCACGACGACGGACACCGGCGCACTCGACGCACCGGCGACCGATACTGCTGCGACCGATACTGCTGCGACGGACACTGCCGCGTCGACTCCCCGGTTCGGCCGGAAGGAGAAGTCCGGGGTGAACCCCGCCGCCGCGGCCGTCCTGCAGAACGGCGCCGGCCTGTACGGGGCCGGGGGCGCGGGCGCCGTAGGTGCCGGCGCCGCCGCCTCGGGCCAGTCCGGGATGGAGCCCGGCACCGCCAGGACGTCCGCAGCATCAGCCCCGGCAGCCGACGATACGGCCGGCAAGGCATCCGGCAAGGCGTCCGGCAAGGTGTCCGGTGCGGTCGCCGGCAAAGCGTCCGGTGCGGCCGACGAGAAGGTCACCGCGTCCGACACCCCTGACGACGCGTCCGCCCGTGGAGCGGAGGGCTCGGCCCGCACGTCGGGATCGTCCGTGGGTGGTGCCCACGCCGTCGAGGGTCGCGACGCGGCGCATGGCGGCACCGATGAGGAGGAATCCTCCACTGCGGTCCACACGGCGTCCTCGAGCGAGACCCGGATCCAGGAGGTCGTCCGGGACGAGTCGACCCGGACCGACACCGCGCAGCCCGCCGAGGAGCCCCATCGCCAGGAGCCGATCACCGCGACGCGGTCGGCGGAGGAGGAGCCCGTCGTCGAGGCGTTCTGGTTCGCAGTCGGGTCCCCCCGGCCGGTCTTCGACGAACAGACGGGCCGTGAGGTCTTCACGCTGCAGCCCGGCGACTGGGAGGTCGGCATCGAGGACCGCGGCACCGATTTCCTCGTCCAGGACAAGCGGACGGGCTCGGTCGGCATCCTCCGGGATCTCCGCAACATCGAACGCGCCCCCCAGGACTGACCACTCCCTGCCGCGGCGCAGCCGGCGGGCATCAGCATCGGAAGGAGACACGCGAGTGGCAGGCAGGAAAGCTCAGGTCGACGAGGAGTCGCCCGTCGCCCTGAAGCGGCGGGCCCGGAAGATCAACCGGATCCTGGGTGAGACCTACCCGTACGCGGTGGCCGAACTCGACTTCGGGAACGCGTTCGAACTGCTGATCGCGACGGTGCTGTCCGCACAGACCACGGACGTGCGCGTGAACCTCACGACACCGGCGCTGTTCGCGCGCTATCCCGACCCGCGGGCGTTGGCCGAGGCCGAGGAGAGCGAACTGCAGGAGCTCATCCGGCCCACGGGGTTCTACCGTGCGAAGGCCACCAGCCTGCTCGCGCTGTCCCGGCGGCTGGTCGACGAGTTCGACGGCGAGGTGCCGGGCACTTTGGCCGATCTGGTGACCCTTCCCGGGGTCGGTCGGAAGACCGCCAACGTCGTCCTGGGAAACGCCTTCGGCATCCCCGGCATTACGGTGGACACGCACTTCGGTCGGCTCGCCCGCCGCTTCCGATGGACGGCATCGGATGATCCGGTGAAGGTCGAGCAGGACGTGGCAGTACTGTTCGAGCGCAGGGACTGGACCATGCTCTCGCACCACGTGGTCTTCCACGGCCGTCGGATCTGCCATGCGAAGAAGCCCGCATGTGGCGCCTGTCCCGTGGCCGCACTGTGCCCGTCCTACGGGGACGGGGAGACGGACCCGGTGAAGGCGGCGAAGCTGCTGAAGTACGAACTTGCGCCCGGTCGGGAGGACCTGCTCGAGTCGATGCGCGCCGGACGAACCCGTGCCGAGCTCCGCGAAGCCGGGCACGGGCTGGGTGCTTAGGACCGCCCGCCCGCGGCCCGCGCGGCAGCGCTGTGGCGGGCGCCCGGCCCGGACGGCCCGGGACGTGGTCACCGCGCGACCCCCGGAGACTGGGGCATGACGGCGCGCGACGAGCTCGCCCACTGGGTGAGGTCCCTGCAGGTGACGACGACACCCCTCGTACGCACGGACGGCTGGCAGTTCGCGACACTCGATCCCGCGAAGAGCCGCCGTGCCGCCGTGCTCATCCTGTTCGGGGCGAGGAACGATATGCCACCCGCCTCCTCGCCGCGGCCCGCACCCGACGACGTCGACCTCCTCTTCGTGATGCGCGCCAGTTCCCTGGCCCACCATCCCGGGCAGGTAGCGTTTCCCGGCGGGACCATCGACCCCGAGGACCTGGACGAAGGCGCGGCGGCGCTGCGCGAGGCGCGCGAGGAGACCGGCGTGGATTCCGGGGGCATCGAGATCCTGGGCCTGCTGCCCGAAGTGGGGCTTCCGGTCAGCAACTTCATGGTCACGCCCGTCCTGGCGTGGTGGACGGAGCAGTCGCCGGTCCATGCAGTGGACACGGCGGAGTCCGAGCTCGTCTTCCGGTGTGCCGTGGGCACGCTCCTCGACCCGTCCCGTCGGAGGACGGCCGTGGTGCGACGGAACGGATTCGTCAGCAGGACCCCCGCCTTCCTCACGCCGGACGCCGTGATCTGGGGGTTCACGGCGATGCTCCTGGACGCGATCTTCGACGGGCTCGGCTGGACGACGCCGTGGGACCGGTCGCTGGAGATCCCTGCGCCGCTGTGAACCGGTCGGGTTCGTAGCGCCCGCCGCTGGTCCGGCCGGCCGGCGGCCCGGCCGATGAAGGGCCGGGTGGACGACGCGGACGGGCTGCCCGGGTGCCGCTACTTGGCGTCGGCGTAGGAGGTGACGGTGACCGTCGAGATCGAGAACTCGATCGGGATCTCCCCGAACATCAGCCGGGTCGCGGCGCGCGCGGCGTCGGCGAGGATCGTCGTCGCCTCGGCGGCCCGGTCCTCCGGGACGTGCAGGACCACTTCGTCGTGCAGGAAGAACGCGATCCTGCTGCGTGGCTCCGGGATGGCGCTCTCCGCGAGCCGCCTCCGGATCTCCGCGAGCCAGCACAACGCCCACTCCGCCGCGGTCGCCTGGACCACGAAGTTCCGGGTGAAGCGACCGCGGGCCCGCGCCGCGCCGTCCGCGCGGCGCTGCTCCTCCGCCGTCGTCGTCCGTTGCCGTGCACGCCACTCCTCCGAGGCGGGAGGGCAGCCCCGACCGAGGTGGCTCGTCACACCGTCACCCGATTCGCCGGCCCGCGCGGCCGCCTCGACCACGCCGATGGCCCGCGGGTACGCGCGCGTCAGCTGGGGCATCAGGCGCCCCGACTCGCCGCTCGTCGCGCCGTACATGGCCCCGAGCATGGCGAGCTTCGCCTGCGAACGGTCACCACCGAAGCCCTGGTCGGCGATGCCCTGGTAGAGGTCGCGGCCCCGGGCCGCCGCGGCGAGCGCCGAGTCCTGTCCGAGGGCGGCGAGGACCCGGGGCTCGAGCTGGGCGGCGTCCGCGACGACGAAGACGTGGCCCGCGTCCGGGCGGACGGCGTCGCGGACCTGCCGCGGGATCTGCAGGGCGCCGCCGCCGCGGGAGGCCCACCGCCCGGACACGCTTCCGCCCACCACGTACTCCGGCCGGAAACGCCCGTCCCGGATCCACGCGTCGAGCCAGTTCCAGCCGTTCGCGGTGAGGAGCCGCGACAGCTTCTTGTAGGCGAGCAGCGGCCTGATGGCAGGGTGCTGCTGCTGCTCGAGCTCCCACGACCGCGTGGTCTTCACCTCGACGCCCGCCCGGTGCAGGGCCCTCAGGACCTCCTGGGGGGAATCGGGGTTGAGTGCCGGACTGCCCAGGGTCCGGCGCAGCTCACCGGCGAGGTACTCGAGCTTCGCGGGCCGGACGCCCTCGGCGGGCCGCGGTCCGAGGGTCCGTTCGAGGAGGTCCTCGTGCACATCCCTGCGCCAGGGCAGCCCCCAGTGCTCCATCTCGGACGCGATCAGCGCGCCCGCGGATTCGGCGGCGACGAGGAGGTTCAGGCGCCCCGGGTCCGTGGCGCCGGCGATGGTGGAGAGCTGCTGGGTGAACTCCTCGACGACGTCGTCGAGGAGGGGTCCGGTGGCCTCGTGCGGCTCGTCGAACAGTGAGTGCTGGTTCGGCGGAGGCGGCGGTGGGAGCAGGGTCCGGGGAGGTTCGGTGCCGTCCGCCGTGAGGGCCGCGGCCCGGATCGACGCCAGATACGGCGAGGGAGCACAGGACGGGGCGTTCGCGAGGAGGGCGCGGGTGAGGCCGATGTCGCGGCAGCGGTCGACGTCGACCCCCGCCGCCAGCAGATCCGGGTACCAGAGCCTCGTGCCCGCCCAGACCCAGACCGGCCGTCGGGCCCCGGCCTGCGCGACGGCTGCGGGGAGCCGGTCGCGGTCCACCAGCAGCGGCTCGCCGATGCGGCCGCCGACGGCGTCCAGGGGCTGGAGCGCGACGGCGACGCGGCCGTCGCGGGTCGACGGCCCCTGCGCCATGGCGATGTACATGTCCATATCATCGGTGGCGCCGGTGTCATTTTTGCAATCCGCAGCGTTGTCCACATACGGGGGATCGGACTCGCCGCGCCCCACCCGCCCGGGGATGCTTCAGGGATGACCCAGCAGACGTGGACCCCGGAGGGACGACGGCCCGTGGTCCTGGCCGGCGGTTCCCAGTTCGTCCAGGACCAGGTGGCGCGTGCCTGCGCCGCCGCGGGGGTCGCCCCGCACTTCGCGGTCGACCTCGCGCGGGCCCTTCCCCTCGAGCCTGCCGTGCTGCTCCTCGGGGCCGACCAGGCCGCGGGCGGACTGCCGGGCCATCGTGACGTCATCGTCGTCGGGGCGGCCGACGACGAGACGCGGGCATGGGCCGCCGCCGCGAACCTGGCGTCCTCCCGGGTGGTCATCCTGCCGCAGGGTGCGGGCTGGCTCGCGGAGCACCTCGGGCGGCGCCTCAACCCCGCTGCCTCCGGAACCGTGGTCGGCTTCCTCGGGGCCGCCGGCGGGGCGGGCGTCAGCACGTTCGCGTTCTGGTGTGCACGCCATGCCGCCGGTCGGGGGACCTCCACGCTGCTGGTGGACGGGCATCCCCTGGGGGGAGGCCTCGACCTGGCGCTCGGGATCGAGGAGCGCCCGGGCGTGCGCTGGGGCGACCTCCGCGACCTCCGGGGGACCCTCAATGCGGAGCAGCTCGTGGCGGCGCTGCCCTCCGACGGGCGCCTCGCCGTGCTGTCCCATGCCGCGCACTCCGAGGGGTCCGGTCCGCACCCCGGTCATGGGATGGAATCCGCCGGAGCCGTCCTGGACGCCGCCCGCGGGGCGTTCGACCTGAGCGTCGTCGATCTCGGCAGCGCCGGCAGTGCCGGGATCCAGTCCCTGGTGCCGTTGTGCGACCAGCTGGTCCTCCTCGTTCCCTCCAGGCCGCGGAGCGCCGTCGCGGTGACCCGCATCCTCGAGGCCTACAGCCCACTGCCGACCACCGTCGTACTACGCGGTCCGGTGCTCGACGGACTGGATGCCTGGCTGGTCGCGGACCTCGCCGGGCGCGCCGGTCCGCTGCCGTACCTGCCCTTCGTCCGGGGGTCCTCGGCGGCGGAAGCCGGCGGCAGGGCCCTGGACTTCCCGCTGCCCCGAAGGGCCCGGAAGCTCGTCGAATCGGTCGTCGCCGGTCTGGAGAAGGCGGGATGACCAGGAGCGGGGAGAACGGGATGGCCCCGCATCGGCCGGAGGACGGCGGGATCGCGGCAGCGCCCACCAGACGCGAGCGGCGTGCGGCCGATCGGAGGGCGTCGCCGCACCCGACCACGGCGGGCCCGGCGGCGGAGGCGGTCGCCGGCGATGATCCGGGTGCCGCCTCGATGGTGGAAACGGTCCGCAGGGCCGTTCTGGCCGGGAACGTCCCGGCGACCGGAGCGGCCTTCGCGGACGCCGTCGGGGCGAGTGGCAGGCTGCTCGGCTCGGAGGGCACCCTGTCGGCGCTCGATCGTGTCCGTGCGGAGCTCAGGGGACTGGGCCCGCTCGAGCACCTCCTCGCCGAGGAATCGATCACGGACATCCTCGTCAACGGGCCGGACGACGTGTGGATCGACGGCTCGACGGGCCTGCGCCGTATCGGGGGCGCCTTCGTCTCCGAGGCGGACGTGCGGGCACTGGCCGTCCGCCTGGTGGCGGCGGGGGGAAGGCGCCTCGACGACGGCTGCCCCGCCGTCGACGTCCGGCTGGGGGGCCTTCGGGTGCACGCCGTCCTCCCGCCGATCTCGACGGCCGGGACCCTGCTGTCCATCAGGATCCGGCGAGCACGCATGTTCTCGCTCGGGGACCTCGTGGGCAGCGGGACGGTCTCGCCGATGATGGCAGAGGCACTCCGGCTGATGATGCGGCGCCGCCTGAACTTCCTCATCAGTGGAGCGACGGGGACGGGCAAGACCACGCTCCTGGCCACCCTGCTCGGCCTGGCCGCGCCCCACGAGCGCGTGGTCCTCGTCGAGGACGCCGCGGAGCTGAACCCCGAGCACCCGCACACGGTCGGGCTGCAGGCGCGGCACGGCAACCTCGAGGGGGCGGGCGTGCTGGACCTCACCGAGCTCGTCCGGCAGGCGCTGCGCATGCGGCCGGACCGGCTCGTGGTGGGGGAGTGCCGGGGCGCCGAGGTCCGCGAACTGCTTGCGGCGATGAACACTGGACACGACGGCGGCGGAGCGACCGTCCACGCCAACTCCGCCGAGGCGGTGCCCGCGCGGCTCAACGCACTCGCGGCGCTCGCAGGGCTCGGCCCGGACGCAGTCGCGCTGCAGGCGGCGAGCGCCCTCGACGTGGTGGTGCACGTGGTGCGCGATGCGCGAGGCAGGCGCGTGGAGGGCATCGGCAGGCTGGAGCGGACCGCCACGGGGGAACTTACCGTGGTGCCCGTCCTCATGGACGCCGGGGCGGGGTGCCGGCGCGCTGCGGGCTGGGAGGGCTTCGCGCGCCGGGTGCGCTGGCCCGAGGATGCCCGGGATGCCGAGGATGCCGAGGATGCCGAGGATGCCCGGGATTCAGGGGCTGGGGCTGGGGCTGGGGTTGGGGCAGGGGCAGGGTCAGGTTCTGGGGCAGGGACAGGTTCGGGGTCGGGGTTGAGGCCACGCTCTGGGGCCGATGGGGCACAGCGCCTCGACCACGATGACGGGCCGGGGCCCGGGCACGCGGCCGCACCCGGGCGTGGACGGCGGGCGCCGTGACCGGGATCGCGGTGGCCCTCCTGCTGGCCTTCGTCGGCATCACCCTCGCCCTCCCGCGGGCCGGCCGACGAAGCGGCGTGACGCCCGGGGTGGGGACGGGACCGATCCCGGCGTCCAGCCCCGCGCAGCAGTCCCGGAGGGTCCTCGACGGCAGGCCGTGGCGGTCCGCTGGACGCCGGACCGTCGACCTGCACGAGCTCCCGCTGTTCGTGCATCAGCTCGCCGGGCTCCTCCGCGCAGGCCGCCCTCCGCATGTCCTGTGGGAGGACATGGAACGTGTCCATGCTGACGGACGCACCGCCTTCGCGGTGACCGCGCTGCCGGTGATCGCGACGGCCCGGCGGGCTGCCGAGCTCGGGTTGAGCGTCCCTGATGCTCTCCGCCAGGCGCTGGACAACACCTCCGCCCCTGCGAGGGTAGGCATGGCCCGCAGCCGCGTCGACCGACTGTGGGTCGACCTCGCCGGGTGCCTGATCGTCGCGGAGCGCAGCGGTGCGCCCCTCGCCGGGATCCTCGAGCAGTACGCCACGCAGCTCGATGCCCAGCTCGACGGCTTGTCGGCGCGGGAGACAGCGCTTGCCGGACCACGAGCCACGGTCGTGCTCCTGGCCTGGCTTCCGGCCCTGGGGCTGGTGCTGGCCTTCGCCCTCGGCGTGAATCCGCTGGAGGTACTGTTCGGGTCCTCGCTCGGACGCCTTGCGCTCGCCGGCGGAGTCCTGCTCATGCTCGTCGCCCGCCTCTGGTCCCGCCGCCTGGTCGGGCGGGTCGACGGCTCCCCGTGATGGCAGGGCTGATCGTGTCCCTCCTCCTCGCCGCGGGAGCACTGGTCCTGACGGCGCCGTCGGGTCGCCTGCAGCGGGTCACGACAGCGCCCACGGATCGGGCGCTGCGCGGCGGTATCCAGGACGGTCCCCTCATCCTCGACCTGCTGGCTGCCGTGCTGTCCGCGGGAGCGTCCGTCGAAAGCTCCCTGCTGGTCGTCGGGGAAGCGTGTGATCCGTCCGTCGGCTCGGTGTTGACCCGGGTACGTGCGGCTCGCCTCCTCGGGGCCTCCTGGGATGCGGCGTGGGAGGCGGGGGCAGCCTGGGATGCGGCGTGGGAGGCGGGGGCAGCGGGTGGCCGCCTGCCCACCGACGACCCGTCCACCCGCCACCCGCCCCCCGACCTGTGGGCGACCGATCGACAGGCGTCCGGCCGGCGAGAGGTGCGCGGGCGGTGGACCCGGCGGCGCTCCGACCCGCTGCCGATCATCGAGGACGTCCGGCAGGGTCTGCGGTTCGGCACGGCCACCGGGGCGCCGTCCGCGGCACTCCTGCACGCCCACGCCGCCCAGCTCCGACGGCGACACAACCGCGAGGTGGACAGGAGGGCCGCAGCGCTCGGCGTCCAACTCGTCCTGCCGCTCGGCCTGTGTTCCCTGCCCGCGTTCATCTGCCTGGGCGTGGTGCCCGTCGTCCTGGGCCTGCTCCCCGACCTGTAGCCCGGCCGGTCGTCGTTCCCGTCATCCCGGCGCCGACCGCTCCCGGCACGGACGGTCCCTTCGGGGACGATCCGGTGATGGCCGGTCCCTGTCCGGCCACGTCTCGCGCGTTCGGCACGATCACGGAGGTCTCCGATCAGGGGAACCCCCGGTTATCCACTTAGCGACTCCTCCGCCCCGCGGCCGGCCCCTGGATCGACAGAGTTGGTCCAGCGACGTCCGTCGCTCACAGCACGTGGGGGAAGCCCCACCGACGAAAGGGCATGCCATGTCGATTCAGACGCAGCGTATGGAGGGGAAGGGCTTGACATCCAAGGCTCCTCAGGTGGAGCCCGGGAGCCCCGGCCACGGTCGGGACAGCACGTCCACGAACGCAGTCGCGGACGGAGCTCAGGGCGAGCCGCCGAGGAACGGGCCGCGTGAGCGGGAGCCGCTGAGCGCAATGCCCCCGATGCCCCCGATGCCCCGACGGCCCCCACGCGTTGAGGACTGCCGGGCGACCCCCGTGTCCTTCATCCGGTGGTCGCGGTCCGTGGAGGCCCGACCCGCAGCCGAGCTGGAGGGGTCCGGTGACAGTGGACCCCTCCAGTTCGCGGACAGGGCCACGCGCCGGGCCGACGCACGGCGGCAGCGGGCCAATGATCGGGTCATCCGGCAGGGCCGGGGCCGGATCATGGACCAGGAGGCCGGCATGGCCACCGCGGAGTACGCCATCGCCACCCTCGCGGCCGTCGGATTCGCCGCCCTCCTCGTCGCCGTCCTGTCCAGCGGCGAGATCAAGGGACTCCTCATGTCCCTCATCACGTCGGCGTTGAACTTCGGCTGATGCGGACCGGCCAGGGCGGGGCGACGCGCGACCGAGGGGAGCCCTCGACACCGTCACGGACGGGCAGGTGTCCCTCCGTGCCGCGCTCCGGGGTGCTCGCCGGGGCCTTCCACGCGGGGACCATACGACGGGAACGCGCGGTGGGCTCGCAGCGGGGATCCGTGACTGCCGAGGTCGCCGTCGTGCTCCCCGCCCTGGTCGTCCTGCTGGCGCTCCTGCTCGCGACAGCCCATGTCGGGACCGTGCAACTGCGCCTGGAGGAGGCCGCACGGGCCGGAGCCCGCGAGGTGATGCGGGGCGAGAGCAGCGCCAGCGTGCAACAGACCGTGCGGCGCCTCGCCGGGGACAACGCCACGGCGCACATCGCGTCGGCCGGGGAGTGGACGACCATCGAGGTGCGGGCGCGGGTGGAGGGTCCTCTCGTCGAACTCATGGACCTCGAGCTGCATGCGTCGGCAGCGGGGAGGAAGGAACACGATGGGTGACGTGCAGGGTGACGTGCAGGGTGACGTGGTGCTGCCGGGGGATACCCACTCCGAGCGCGGGGCCGGCACCATCCTGATGGGGGCACTCGCCCTCCTGGCGCTGCTGCTGGTCGCGTCGGCGGCACTCCTGCTGCAGGCAGCTTCGGCAGCCTCGAAGGCAGCGACGGCGGCCGACCTCGCGGCGCTCGCCGCCGCGGATGCCGCCCGGGGACTGTCCTCCGGGGACCCCTGCGCGGCGGCCTCGGCAGTGGCCGATCAGCACGGTGCCGTGATCGAGACCTGCGAGATCGGCGGGACCGGCGCGGGGACCGCCGTCATCCGGGTATCCGTAGGTGTGCCCGGGGTGCTCCCGGACGCCGTCGGTGCGGCACGGGCCGGACCACCGCCGTGACGGCAGTGAGACGAGGGGCGCCAGGCGAGGACGGTCCGGCGAACGCAGCCCGACGGACGCGACCACCGCCCGGAACGTCAGACCCCGCCGGCCCCCGCTCCGGTGTCCAGCGCCGATGGCGCGTGGGACCCACCGGGATCGACGCCGGGATCGACGCCGGGCTCGACGCCGGAGGCGCCGGGATCGACGCCGGCGAGGGTCGGGCCGGGAGCGACGCTGCCGGCGGCCTGCTGCAGGATCAGGGACAGCACCGCCACGGCACCGCCCTTGCTCAACGGGTTGTTCCGGTTGCCGCACTTAGGGGACTGGACGCAGGACGGGCAGCCGGACTCGCACTCGCACGCCTCGATGGCGTCGCGGGTCGCCGACAGCCAGGTGCGGGCGGCCTCGAACCCCCGCTCGGCGAACCCGGCGCCCCCGGGGTGTCCGTCGTACACGAAGATCGTCGGCAGGCCGGTGTCGGCATGGAGGGCCGTCGACACGCCCCCGATGTCCCAGCGGTCACTCGAGGCGACGAGTGGCAGCAGCCCGATCGCCGCGTGTTCGGCGGCGTGGAGCGCACCCGGGAGCTCCTCGGCGAGGATGCCCTCGGCCTCGAGCAGCTCCGGGCTGATCTCGAACCACACGCTCTTCGTGAAGAGGTCCCGCGCTGCCAGTTCCAGTGGCTCCTCGCCGAGGATCTCGTTCGAGGAGAAGGCCTTGCGCTGGAAGGACACCACCTGGGTCGTCACCTTCACGTCGCCGAAACTCGCGAGGACGCCGCCCCACAGCGCGCTCACGTCCCGGTCGATGACCTCGATCTGCGTGACGTCCCGCGCCTGCGTGTAGTAGTCCGGGGACGCACGGGCCACCACGGCGCAGTGGTCCTGCTCGTCGAGGTCCTGGACCACGTACGTCCGGCCCTGGTGCACGTACACCGCGCCGGGGTGGGCCTGGTAGTGGCTCTGCGGCGAGTCCATCGTCCCGAGCAGGGCACCGGATCCTTCCTCGACGATGTTGATCGGGCCACCGCCGTCGGCCCGCAGGTTCACCATCCCGGCGGCACTCTGGGGGTGGGTCCAGAACCAGCCGGCCGGGCGGCGCCTCAGGAAGCCCTGCTCGCACAGAGTGCCCAGCAGGTCCTCCGAGGTGGGACCGAACATGCCCAGGTCCTTCTCGGTCAGCGGCAGCTCGGCCGCGGCGGCGCAGAGGTGCGGGCCGAGCACGTACGGGTTCGACGGATCGAAGACCGTCGCTTCGACGGCGAGGTCGAACACCGCTTCCGGGTGGTGCACGAGATAGGTGTCCAGGGGGTCGTCGCTCGCCACGAAGGCCGCGATGGCGTCCTGGCCGGAGCGGCCCGCCCTGCCGATCTGCTGCATCAGGGACGCGCGGGTGCCGGGCCACCCCGCCACGAGGACGGCATCGAGGCCGGAGATGTCGATCCCGAGTTCCAGGGCCGAGGTGCTCGCCACACCCAGCAGCTCACCGCTGCGCAGCGACGCCTCGAGGGCGCGCCGCTCCTCCGGCAGGTACCCGGAACGGTAGGCGGCGATGCGGTGCGGCAGGCTCGGATGCACGTCCTCGAGCATCCGGCGCGAGGTCTGCGCGATGCTCTCCGCGCCCCGCCGGGATTTGATGAACGCGATGGTCCGCACCGAGGAGGAGACGAGGTTGGCCAGGAGGTCCGAGGTCTCGGCGATCACGGTCCGCCGGGTGGGTGCCCCGTTCTCGCCCTTCTTGCCGGTGAGCTGCGGCTCCCAGAACGCGACCGTCGTGGAGCCGTGCGGCGAGCTGTCCCGGTCGACGGCGCGCACCGGGGCGCCGATCAGTTTCCCGAAGGACGCGGCGGGCTCCGCCGACGTCGCGGACGCACCGATGAACACCGGATTCGCGCCGTAGCTCGCGCAGATGCGCCGCAGGCGCCGCAGGAGGTTCGCGACGTGGGACCCGAACACACCCCGGTAGCTGTGGGCCTCGTCGATGATCACGTACTTCAGGCGGCGGAAGAACCGGGCCCACCAGGTGTGGTTGGGCAGGATGCCGTAGTGGAGCATGTCGGGGTTCGCGAGGACCAGGTTGGCGTGGTCGCGGATCCAGCGGCGGGCACCCGACTCCGTGTCGCCGTCGTAGGTCTCGGCGCGGACGGTGGGGATGCCCAGTGCCTTGATGGCGGACAGCTGGTCGGCGGCCAGTGCCTTCGTGGGAGCCAGGTACAGGGCGACCGACCCGGTGGGCGCCAGCGTGGCGCGGTCCAGCAGTTCGCTGCGGTGGATCTCGTCGAGCACCGGCAGCTGATAGCAGAGGGACTTCCCCGAGGCTGTCCCCGTCGCGATGATGGTGTGCGCGCCGTCGTGGGCGGACGTGGCACCCTCCACCTGGTGACGCCACGGCTGGTGCACGCCGCGCCGGGTGAAGGCCCCGACGACGTCGGGGTGCGCCCAGGCGGGCCACGGCGCGTTCTCCGCGTCGCGAGCGGGAATCTCACGGACATGCAGCAGCTGCTCGGGATCGGGTCCACCCCCGAGCAGGTCGATGAGGGAATCGCGCGCAGCCATCGGGCCATTCTCCCATCGGTGCACGGACCGAACCGCGGAAACGCGCCTTATCCTCTGATGACGAACACGTCGGCGAGGTGCTCCCAGCCGAGGAACGCGTAGAGTGCCCGGCCGTCGGCCGAGGCCATGAGCAGGCCCGTGGTGACGTCGTCCTCCAGGACCCCGGCGGTGAGCGCGCGCATGACGAAGCTGCCCAGGCCCCGCCGCCGGAAGGCCTCCTCCGTGATGATGCGGTCATAGACCGCGTAGTCGTCCACGGCCGCCACCGACCCGCGGGCCGCGAGCTCCCCGGAGGCCCGCACCAGGACGCGGCGGCATCCGCCGTCGATGGCATGCTCCAGCGTGTAGTCGTCACCGGGAGGGCGTGGATCCTCGACATCCTGGCCGCTCATGTCGACGCTCATCAGCGCCTGCTGACGGTCCGTGACCCGCATGCCGAGCGGGTGGGCCGCGTCGATCAGTTCCCGCATCCGGTTGGTGACCACCGTCAGGACACGCGTCGGGTCCCGCTGCGTGTCGGCTGCCAGCTCGAGGAACTGCTCGGTCGTCGGCTCGAACAGGAAATGCTCCGTCTGGTTCTGCTGGTCGGTGAGCAGGACGGAGGTGCTGTGTCCGTCATCACGACGCTCGTAGCCACGACATCTGGACCATCCCGTGATCCAGGTCTGGAGAAGTTGGCTGTCTGCATGGGCGTTCATGTGCTGACGATAGTTCTCCGGCGCCGCCGATGATATAGGCGGCCGCGAGGTAACGGTTATGAGTCGCGAAGTAGGCTGTGAACCGTGTCGATGAACCGGATTGCCCTGTATTACGTGTTTGCGCCCCTGCCCGATCCCGAAGCCATCAGGCTGTGGCAGCGGGCCCTCTGCGAGAAGTGGGGACTGCGCGGCAGGATCCTCATCTCGAAGGACGGGATCAACGGCACCGTGGGCGGCGAGATCGGCGCGGTGAAGCAGTACGTCAGGACCACGCGCGAATACCCGGCCTTCAAGGGCCTCGAGATCAAGTGGTCCGACGGCGGTGCGGAGGACTTCCCGCGGCTCAGCGTCAAGGTGCGCGACGAGATCGTCTCCTTCGGCGCGCCCGGTGAGCTGAAGGTCGACGGGAACGGCGTCGTGGGCGGCGGCATCCACCTCGCCCCGGAGGAACTGCACGCGCTCGTCGACACCAGGCGCGCGGCGGGGGAGGAGGTCGTCTTCTTCGACGGGCGGAATGCGCTCGAGGCGCAGATCGGCCGCTTCAAGGGCGCAGTGGTCCCCGACGTCCGGACGACGCACGACTTCGTCCGCGAACTCGATTCGGGCAAGTACGACGACCTGAAGGACAAGCCCGTGGTCACCTACTGCACGGGCGGCATCCGCTGCGAGGTGCTCTCCAGCCTCATGGTCAACCGTGGCTTCCAGGAGGTCTACCAGCTCGACGGCGGGATCGTCCGCTACGGCGAGAAGTACCGGGACGCCGGACTGTGGGAGGGCTCGCTGTACGTCTTCGACAAGCGGATGCACCTCGAGTTCAGCGACGACGCCGTGACGATCGGCAAGTGCGTGCGCTGCCAGGCGCCGACCAACACGTTCGAGAACTGCTCCAACCAGTCCTGCCGCAACCTCACCCTGTACTGCGCCGCCTGCGCGGCCGACCCCTCGACCCTCCGCTGCCCGCAGGGCTGCGAGTCGGACGAGGCCGAGGCGACTGCCGCGGGTGCCGCGTGATGCCGGCGGAGGCCCCGGCCTGGCCGGAGTTCGACGACGAGGTCGAGTCGGCGCCGTCGAGCAGCGACCTCGCTGCGCTCACGGCGCTGGCCGCTGACCTGACGGCCCTCGACTACACGGTCGACGGCGTCGAGGCACTCCTCGGCGCGGCGGCATACGCGGCCCTCGGCCGGGACCAGCTGGTCCCGGCACTGCTGGCATGCCGTCGCCTCGCGGACGGCGGATCCGGATCAGGAGCCACCGCAGGAGATGCCGCACGAGCCGTTCCCGTGCTGCTGTGGCTGCTCGGCGAGACCGTGACGGAGCAGGAGCTCGGGCAGGCCTTCCCCGGCAGCGGCGTGGCGGGCCTCGAGCAGCTGAGGCTCATCGAGCGCACGACGGACAGCCCCGCAGAAGGCCCCGCAGACAGCGCCGCAAACAGCGCCGGAGACAGCGCCGCAAACAGTCCCGCAGACAGCGCCGCGGAAGGCCCCGCAGACAGCGCCGAGGGAGGGGCCGCGGAGAACACCGCGGCCCCTGCTGTCACCGAACATGTCACCGAACATGTCACCGAGCGGGTCGCCGCCGCCGACGCCCGCTGCTGGCGTGCCGCCGTCGAGCTCCGCCCCTATGGCTCGGACGTCGGAGGGAACCTCTGGGTGGCGAGCGACCTCGGGTCGGAGCAGCGTCCCGGCCCCCTGCCGCACGACCACGTCCTCGGGATCGGCGGAGCCTCACTGACCCTCGCCCAGACCGTCATGAGGACGCCGGTGGATCGGGCGCTGGACCTGGGGACGGGGTGCGGCATCCAGGCCTTCCACCTGCTGGCGCACGCCGGGCACGTGACGGTGACCGACATCTCGGATCGGGCCCTCGCCTTCGCCCGCTTCAACCTGCTCCTGAACGCGCCGGCCCTGGGCATCGACCCCGTGCGGCCCGGCAGGCGGGTCAGCCTCCGGCTCGGCAGCCTCCTCGAACCGGTCCGCGGGGAGGAGTTCGACCTCGTGGTCTCCAATCCTCCCTTCGTGATCACGCCCCGCACGGGTGGACCCGGCCAGGCGTACACCTACCGGGACGGCGGTCTCGCGGGTGACGCCATCGTCAGCACGCTCGTGCGGGAGCTTCCTGGCATCCTCGCGCCGGGCGGGGCGGCGCAGCTGCTCGGCAACTGGGAGATCTCCGAGGGGACGCCCTGGGATCGCCGCATCCGCGGGTTCGTGCCTCCCGGCGTCGACGCCTGGATCATCCAGCGCGAGCAGCTGACGCCGATGCAGTACGCGGAGACCTGGCTGCGGGACGCCGCCGAGAACCGCGACCGCGAGGGCTACATGGCGAGCTTCGCCGCCTATCTCGCCGACTTCGCCGGCCGGGACGTCGAGGGCATCGGCTTCGGGTCCGTCTGGCTGAGGCGTCCCCGGCATCCGAGCGACCTCGTCCGGGTGACGCTCGAGGAGATCACCCATGACATCGAGCAGCCCGTGGGGCCGCACCTCGCGGCGGCGATCGGCCGCAGCGACTGGCTCGCCGCCCACACCGAGCAGGCGGCGTCCGGGATCGGCATCGCCGACGAGTTCCTGCTCGTCGCCGAGGATGTCACCGAGGAACGCCACCAGCGGCCCGGCGCCGAGCACCCCGGCGTCATCCTGCTGCGGCAGGGTGCGGGCCTGCGGCGGACCAGCCTGCTCAGCACCGAGCTGGCCGGGTTCGCGTCCGCGTGCGACGGCGATCTCACGGCCGGGCAGATCGCGGGAGCCCTCGCCATGCTGCTGGACCGGCCCGATGCCGCGTTCACCTCGGAACTGCTGCTCGATGTCGAGCAACTCGTCCGGGAGGGCTTCCTCCTTCCGGCCCCCTGAGACCTGCCATTAGTCTTGTGCAGGTACTCATGGCGCATACTGTGAGGTGACCCCGGCAGCGGGATCCGGACCGGATACCCAGGATCTGCCGCGGCATTCACCCGTATATATAGGAGAGAAGTGCCGACCAAGGCCACGGACAAGAAGCACGGCAAGAAGCTCGTCATCGTTGAGTCCCCCAGCAAGATCAAGAGCATCTCGGGCTACCTCGGCGAGGGTTTCCAGGTCGCCGCGTCCATGGGGCACATCCGCGACCTCCCCCAGCCGTCCGACCTCCCTGCCGAGCTGAAGAAGTCCTCGGTGGGCAAGTTCGCGGTGGACCTCGACAAGGACTTCGAGCCCTACTACGTGGTCTCCCCGGAGAAGCGGAAGACCGTCGCCGAGCTGAAGGCCGCCCTGAAGGACGCCGACGAGCTCTACCTCGCCACCGATAACGACCGCGAGGGCGAGGCCATCGCCTGGCATCTGCTGCAGGTCCTGAAGCCGAAGGTCCCCGTCTACCGGCTGACCTTCGGCGAGATCACCAAGGAGGCCGTGACGCGCGCCATGGGCGAGCTGCGCGACGTCGACATTCCCATGGTCGACGCCCAGGAGACCCGGCGCATCCTCGACCGCCTGTACGGCTACGAGATCTCCCCGGTGCTGTGGCGCAAGGTGGCCCGCGGCCTGTCCGCCGGCCGCGTGCAGTCCGTAGCCACCCGCCTCGTCGTGGAGCGGGAGCGTGAGCGCATGGCGTTCCGCACGGCGTCGTACTGGGACCTGACGGGTACGTTCACGCCCGAGGACGCGGGCAAGGGCAGCACCTTCCCGGCCAAGCTCGTGGCCGTCGACGGCAGCCGGATCGCCTCCGGCAAGGACTTCTCCGATCGCGGCGAGCTGAAGGCCGCCAACGTCGTCCGGCTCGACGAGGAGGCCGCACGCTCGCTCGTCACCGGCCTGGAGAGCGCTGCCTTCGCGGTGCGCTCCGTCGAGACCAAGCCCTACACGCGCCGTCCCGCCGCACCGTTCACGACGTCGACCCTGCAGCAGGAGGCGGCCCGCAAGCTGCGCTTCAGCTCCAAGGTCACCATGCAGGTGGCGCAGCGACTGTACGAGAACGGCTACATCACGTACATGCGTACCGACTCGTCGGCGCTCTCGGACCAGGCCATCAACGCCGCCCGCCGCCAGGCCTCCGAGCTGTACGGTCCCGAGTACGTCCCCGAGTCCCCGCGCGTCTACAAGGGCAAGGCCAAGAACGCGCAGGAGGCCCACGAGGCCATCCGTCCCTCCGGTGATTCCTTCCGGACCCCCGCCCAGGTGGCCCAGTCCCTGCGCGGCGACGAGTTCCGCCTGTACGAACTGATCTGGAAGCGCACCGTCGCCTCGCAGATGGCTGACGCCAAGGGCTCGACGGCGTCCCTGCGCCTCGGCGCGAAGAGCGCGGACGGCCGGGACGCGGAGTTCGCGGCCTCCGGCACCGTCATCACCTTCCGCGGCTTCATGGCCGCCTACGAGGAGGGCCGCGACGCCGGCCGCAACGAGGACACCACGGACGACGACGCCCAGGGCACGCGCCTGCCGAACGTCGCCAAGGGCGACACGCTCGGCGCGACGGCGATCGAGGCCCTCGGCCACGAGACGTCGCCGCCCCCGCGCTACACGGAGGCCTCGCTCGTCAAGGTCCTCGACGAGCGCGGCATCGGCCGTCCGTCGACGTACGCCGCGACGATGTCCACCATCATGGACCGTGGCTACGTCCGCACCCGCGGGCAGGCCCTCGTGCCGAGCTGGATCGCGTTCTCGGTGGTCCGCCTGCTCGAGGAGCACTTCAACGACTACGTCGACTACGACTTCACCGCCGAGCTCGAGGAGGACCTCGACCGCATCTCCCGCGGGGAGGCCGGCCGGGTGGAGTGGCTCAACCGGTTCTACTACGGCGACCGCAAGGACACCGGGCTGCACACCATCGTCAACGATCTCGGCGAGATCGACGCGCGGCGCATCAACTCGGTGGAGATCGCCGAGGGCATCACGCTCCGGGTGGGCAAGTTCGGTCCCTACCTCGAGAAGCCCCTGCCGGAGGACGCCCCCGAGGGGACGGAGCCGCAGCGCGCCAACGTCCCCGAGGACCTCGCTCCGGACGAGCTGACCGCGGAGAAGGCCATCGAGTTGATGGAAGCCCCGACGTCGCAGGAGCGCGTGCTCGGCACGGACCCGGAGACCGGCCGGACCATCGTGGCACGCGACGGCCGCTACGGACCGTACGTGATCGAGCTGATCACCGAGCCGACGGCGGAGGAACTCGCCAGCCAGCCCGTCGAGTACTACAAGAACGGCAAGCCCAAGCCGCCGAAGAAGCCCGCGAAGGTCAAACCCCGCACCGGATCCCTCTTCACGTCCATGTCCGTGGACACCGTGACGCTCGAGGACGCCCTCAAGCTCATGAACCTGCCGCGGGTCCTCGGCACGGACGAGGAGGGCAAGGAGGTCACGGTACAGAACGGCCGGTTCGGCCCGTACCTGAAGAAGGGCAGCGACTCCCGCTCCATCGGCTCGGAGGAGGAGATCTTCACGATCACCCTCGAGCAGGCGCTGGAGATCTACAAGCAGCCCAAGCAGCGAGGCGGCCGCGCCGTCACGCCGCCGCTGGCCGAATTCGGCGACGATCCGGTGAGCGAGAAGCCGATCGTGGTGAAGGACGGCCGCTTCGGCCCCTACATCACCGACGGCGACACGAACATCACCGTGCCGGGCTCGATGGCGATCGAGGAACTGACGCGCGAACAGGCGATCGACATGCTCGCCGACAAGCGCGCCAAGGGTCCGGCCCCCAAGAAGTCGACCCGCCGGGCACCCGCGAAGCGCAAGGTCGCCGCAGGGAAGTAGCCCGGAGGGCGCGGCAGGTACACACACGTTGGCGGGGGATGAGCTGGAAGCGCGGGAACAATGCGGCTAGGCGTACTGGACATAGGGTCGAACACGGTTCATCTGCTCCTCGTGGATGCCCACCCCGGGGGGAGGCCCGTCCCCTTCGCGAGCCACAAGAGGCCCCTGCAGCTCGTGGCCTACCTGGAGGAGGACGGCAGCATCTCGCGGCGGGGGCAGGACGAGCTGGTCGGCTTCGTCCGCGAGGCCCGCGCGTTCGCGGCAGGACACGACGCCGAGGACTTCCTCGCCTTCTGCACCTCCGCGATCCGGGAGGCCGCCAACGGCCGCGAGGTCCTCGACCGCGTATGCCGGGAGACCGGCGTCGACCTCCAGGAACTGTCCGGGGACCAGGAGGCCGCGGTGACCTTCCAGGCCGTGCGCCGCTGGTACGGCTGGGGCTCGGAGTCCATCCTCAACCTGGACATCGGCGGCGGCTCGTTCGAGATGGCGATGGGCACGGACGAGCTGCCCGAGGTGGCCCTCTCCGTCCCGCTCGGCGCGGGGAGGCTCACGCGCGACTGGCTGCACGGGGATCCGCCGTCGGCCAAGAGCGTGAAGGAGCTCCGCCGGTACATCCGGGCGACCCTCCGCGAGGCCGTGCCCTCGTTCGCCCACCTCGGCACGCCGCACCTGGTCGCTGGCACGTCGAAGACCTTCCGCTCCCTGGCTCGGATCGCGGGGGCCGCACCGTCGGCCGCCGGGCCGTTCGTCCGCCGTGAGCTGCGCCTCGAGGACCTCGGCCTGTGGACGAAGCGACTCGCCGCCATGACCGTGGAGGACCGCACCCACCTGGACGGCGTCTCCGAGCTCCGCGCGCCCCAGGTGCTCGCGGGCGCCCTCGTCGCCGAGTCCGCGCTCGATCTGTTCGGCGTCCCGTCGATCAGTATCTGCCCGTGGGCGCTGCGCGAGGGACTGCTGCTGCGGCGCTTCGACACCAAGATGTTCGACGCCGACGAGCCCCTCCCGGGAGCCGGGGTGGGCCACACCCAGCTCGACGCGACAGCGCGCACCCCCGTCGGGCGAGGAGCCTGACGTGTCCCGCGCCGGCAGCCTGCCCTCCATCCCCGTCGCGCTCTCCAGCGCGTCGGTCTACCCGCTCGCCGTCCACGACGCCTTCGCGCTGGCCCAGGACCTCGGGTACGACGGCGTCGAGGTGATGGTCACCAACAACTCGGTCAGCCAGGACCCGAACCAGCTGTCCATGCTGAGCGAACGCTACGAGCTCCCGATCCTCGCCATCCACGCCCCGACCCTGCTGCTCACCCAGCAGGTGTGGGGCAAGGCCTGGACGAAGATCGAGATGTCCGCGGCGATGGCCGCCGAGGTGGGCGCCGCGACCGTCGTGACCCACCCGCCGTTCCGCTGGCAGACCGGGTACGCCGAGGCGTTCCCCGAGGGCATCGCGCGTATCGCGACCGAGTACGGCGTCGACATCGCCGTCGAGAACATGTACCCGTGGAAGGTCCGGGGCCGCGAGGCGAAGGCCTACCTGCCGCACTGGAACCCGATCCCCGAGCCGTACGAGCGCATCACGTGGGACTTCTCGCACGCCGCGATCGCCGGCATGGACTCCTACGAGGAGATCAGGACGCTCGGCAGCAGGCTCGCCCACGTACACCTGACGGACGGCACGCCCAACGGCAAGGACGAACACCTGCTCCCCGGCCAGGGGCAGCAGCGGTGCGCGGAGGCGCTGGGCCACCTCGCGGCGTCGGAATGGGACGGCGTGGTCGCCGTGGAGGTCAGCACGCGCCGCGCCCGGGCCGCCGGGGAGCGCGAGGACTGGCTCGCGGAGACGCTGCGTTTCGCCCGGGAGCACCTGGGCCACTGACGTCCCACTCCGGTCGGATCGGGGATCGAATGGGGCATCAACGAGGAATGGCGCCGGTGGACGGTCCGGATGGTGGGGGAATCCATCCGGTGCCACCGACGCCGGGCCGGATCAGGAAGTTCCGGCCGCATCACTCGCACCCTTATGAGGTAGCTCCCACATTAGGGCTCCTCCTTGTGCTGCAACACCACACAGGCTGGGAGTAGCCTGTGAGACCCTCATGGCAGGATGGGATCATGACTACCCCGGGCGCCCCGCGCATCGCCTTCCTCGGCTGCGGATCCATGAACGAGTCCATCCTGGCCGGTCTCCTCGCCGCCGGCCTCGACCCCCGACGGGTCACCGCCACGGTCCGACGCACCGGGCGCGCGGAGGAGCTCCGGCAGCGGCACGGCGTCACGGCCCTCGCCACCACGGACGACGGCGCCGCGAACACCACCGCCGTCCGGGATGCCGACGTCGTCATCCTCGGGGTGAAGCCCGCCGGCACCGTCGCGCTCGCCCGCGGGATCGGATCGTCCCTGAAGCCGACCGCCCTCGTCCTCAGCGTCGCCGCGGCCGTGACGATCGCGATGATCGAGGCCGTCCTCCCCGAGGGGCAACCCGTCATCCGGTCGATGCCCAACACCCCGTCGCGGCTCGGCAGGGGTGTGCTCTCGATCTCCGCCGGGACCGCGGCCGGCCCCGAGCAGATGGCGCAGGCCCGGGAGCTCCTGGCGTCCGCCGGGACGGTCGTCGAGATCCCCGAGGACCAGGTGGACGCCCTCTCCGCCGTCAGCGGGTCCGGGCCGGCGTACGCGTTCTACCTGGCGGAGGCGATGGCCGCCGCCGGCGTCGGTCTGGGCCTCGACGCCGGCCTGGCCGCGCTGATCGCCAGGGAGACCGTCGCGGGCGCGGGCTTCATGCTCGCCGAGGAGGGCGCGGACGCCGCCGCCCTCCGCCGCGCCGTCACCAGCCCCAACGGGACCACGCAGAGCGCCATCGAGGCCTTCGAGGAGCTGGGCCTTCCCGGCATCGTCGCGGACGGCGCCCGCGCCGCCACGGCCCGCGCGGCGGAGATCACCCGGGAACTGACGGGCCCGGCCGACTGACGGGACGGAGCGACCACAGGACCAGCAGCGCGACGGGCAGGACCACGCCGAGGGCGGTGAAGAGCCGGAGCGGTAGCGGCCCCTCGCCGGAGACCGCGCCGGTGAGCGTGAGGGTGACGGTGATCGAGGAGAACACCATCACAGGCACCAGGAGCGCGAGCAGCGCCCGGCCCGCCGCGCGCGGTGCGCCCGCCTGCTGCCGGGCGAGGACCCAGCCGGCCGGGAACACGAGGGCGATCCACACCCAGTGGTGGAACCACGAGATGGGTGAGATCGCGAGCATGACGACGGCGTTCGCGGCGATGGCCCGCACGGGGTCGCCGTCGTCGTCCGCCCGGCGGATCGCCAGGTAGCCGACCGCGACGACCGCCAGGGACGCCACGACCCACACGGGCCGCTGCAGGTCCTCGGCCAGGCCCGACTGCGCCACGATCGAGTTCAGGGACACGTTGTAGAGATCGGCCGTCGCCCCCACCCGCGAGGCGTCGAAGAGCGCGTCCAGCCAGAAGATCGCCGACTCGCGGGGCGCGAGGAACCAGCCCGCGGCCACCGTCCCGGTGAAGGACGCCGCCAGCCACGCCAGGGACCGCCAATCACGGCGTGCGAGGAACACTAGGCCGAACGCGAGGGGCGTCAGCTTGATCCCGGCGGCGATCCCGATGAGCACGCCCGAGGGAAGCCTGGTGGAGCGCAGCAGGTCGGCGAGGATCAGCACCATCAGCAGGGCGTTGATCTGGCCGAATCCGAGGCCCTCACGCCACGGCCCGCTGACGCCGATGAGCAGCACGGCGGCGAGCACGGCGGCCGGACCCCGCCAGCCGGCACGTGTCCCCGCCCCCGACACCACGCCCGCCGCGCGCAGGTAGCGGACGACGACGAACGCCACGCCCACGAGGCACGCGCACGTCAGGGCGGTCACGATCCCGAGGGCGAGGGCCTCCGGGACGAGCGCGAGGGGCACGAAGAGGAGGGCGGCGAAGGGCGGGTAGGTGAAGGGCAGGCCGCGCGTGTCGGTCTGGATCAGGGCGTCGTCGTACAGGTCCTTCCCGCCTGCGCGGCCGGTCAGGGCGAGGGCCCCCTCGCGGTACACCGACAGGTCCAGGCCGTGGATCCCGGCGGCCAGCAGGACGACGGCGAGCACGAGGGCGCCGCCGAGCCCGGCGGCCCACCGGCCGACCGCCGACCGCGCGGCGGGGGTGGATGTCCGACGGCGGGACCCGCCGGAGCTGCGCCTGCGCCGCACCGGCGCCCCGGTCTCCTCCGTGCGGTCAGGGGCGGCCGGCAAAACGCTCCAGCAGGTCCACGTGCCCGGACACGATGAGCATGTCGCGGCTGGACACCTTGGTGTCGGGGCGCGCGTAGGTGAAGTCCTCGCCCGGCGACTTCACGCCGACCACGGTGACGCCGTACTTCGACCGCACCGAGGACTCCGCGAGCGTGAAGCCCTGGGTCTCCTTCGGCGGGTACATCTTCACGATCGCGAAGCCGTCGTCGAACTCGATGAAGTCCAGCATGCGGCCGCCGACGAGGTGCGCGGCGCGCTGGCCGGCATCCGCCTCCGGGTAGATCACATGGTTGGCGCCGATGCGCTTGAGGATCTTGCCGTGCGAGGGCGTGATGGCCTTGACCCACAGGTGGTCGATGCCGAGGTCCACGAGGTTGGCGGTGATCAGCACGCTCGATTCGATCGAGGTGCCCACCCCCACCACGGCGGCGGAGAACTCCTGGGCGCCGAGCTGGCGGAGGGCGTCGAGGTTCGTCGCGTCGGCCTCGACCACGTGGGTGAGGATGCCCGAGAACTTCTGCACGAGCTGCGGGTCCCGTTCGATCGCGAGGACCTCCCGTCCCTGGCGGACGAGCTGTTCCGCGGTGGCCGCGCCGAACCGGCCGAGGCCGATCACGAGGACGGGTGCGTTGTGGGCGGGTCTTTCAGCCAATGATCGGCCTCTCGTCGGGGTAGCGGTACAGCGTGCTGCGTTGCCTCAGCGCGAGGGCCGAGGCGAGGGTGATGGTGCCCATGCGCCCGGCGAACATCAGGGCGGACAGGACGTATTTTCCTTCGGGTGGCAGCTCGGCGCTCAGGTTGGTGCTGAGGCCGCAGGTCGCGAAGGCGGAGATGACCTCGAAGACCACCTTGTCGAGCGGCTCGTCCGTCATACGGAGGAGCAGGCCGCTCCCGATCAGGACGAGGGTGGCGCCCATGAAGATCACGGAGATCGCGACACGCATGACACCGGAGGGGATGGTCCGGCCCCAGGCCCGGACATCGGAGTCGCCGCGGGCCTCGGCCACGATGGCGAGGAACATGACCGCGATGGTGGTCACCTTGATGCCGCCGGCCGTGGACGCGGACCCCCCGCCGGCGAACATGAGGGCGTCCGTCAGGAGCATCGTCGTCGTCGTCATGTCATTCTGGTCCACGAGGTTGAACCCGCCGGAGCGGGTCATGACCGAGGCGAAGAGGGCATGGATCACCCGGTCCGTGACGCTCAGGGTGCCGATGGTGTCGGGGTTCTCCCATTCGAGGAAGCCCCAGGCGAACGTCCCCGCCACGAGCAGGATCAGCGACACGGACACCGTGAGCTTGGCGTGCAGCGTCCATTTGCTGAAGCGGTGGCGCACCTGCACGAGGACCATGATCACCGGGAAGCCGAGGCTCCCGAGGAACACCCCGACCATGAGCGGGGTCAGGATCCACGGGTCCGTCTCGTACGGGACCAGGCCGTCGCTGTGGGGGGTGAAGCCGGCGTTGTTGAAGGCGGAGATGGAGTAGAAGATGCCGTGCCAGAGCGCCTGCCACCAGGGCTCCCCCAGGAGCATGAAGCGCGGGATGAGCACGACGGCCAGGACGATCTCGATCACCACCGACGTCGTGATGACGATCCGCAGGAGCGTGCCGATCTCGCCGAGGCGGCTCGCATTGTTGAGCGCCTCCTGGGCCAGCAGCTTGCCGCGCACCCCGAGCCGCTTGCTCACGATCAGCGCGAGCAGCGAGGCCAGCGTGAGCGTGCCGAGCCCACCGATGAAGATGCCGAGCAAGATCACGAACTGGCCGAAGAAGGACCAGTGGGTGGCCGTGGACACCACGGTGAGGCCCGTGACGCACACGGCGGACACCGCCGTGAAGAAGGCATCGTGCAGAGGGGTCACGGTGCCGCTGCTGGCGGACATCGGCAGGCTCAGCAGTGCGGTGAACACCAGGATCACGGCGGTGAAGATGAAGAGGGCCAGGCGTGCGGGTGAACTGTTGGCGAAGGAGTCGGCGAAGTCGCGGATCGAGGCCAGCAGCCTGATGTACCCGCGGCGATCGTCCGTCAGCCATCGCGGCTGTTGACCTACCATTGACGTCCGCTCTGCCCTGTCCGCTGGTCCATCCGCCGCATCGGCGCGTAACCAAGCCTGATTTGTCCCTTGCAGTAGTAAAGCATCTCACCGGCGTGCGTCGTCGGAATATCGCGCATCGCGTAGCCTTTCAGGAATGTCTACGCACTCAAGGTCGGCGGTGCCCCTCCAGGTCGCCTGGGACGAGTCGATGCTGGCCTACAACTTCGGCGGCCAGCACCCCATGAACCCGGAGCGGCTGCATCTGACGGCCCGGCTCGCGCGGGACTGCGGACTGCTGGACCTCGACGGCGTGACGGTCGCCGCTCCCGGCGTGGCCTCGGACGAGGACCTGGCGGCGGTCCACAGCCCGGACTACATCAGGGCGGTCCGCCAGGTCAGCAGCAACCCGGACACCTCGGATGCCGCCCGTGGCCTCGGCACGGAGGACACGCCCGCCTTCGCGGGGATGCACGAGGCCAGTGCCCGGCTCGCCGGCGGGTCGCTCGATGCCGCCGAGGCGATCCTCCGGGGTTCCGCGGTCAGGGCCGTCAACTTCGGCGGCGGCATGCACCACGCGGCCCGCTCCAGGGCCAGCGGCTTCTGCATCTACAACGACGCCGCGGCCTCCATCCAGCGACTGCTCGACCGCGGCGTCCAGCGCGTCCTCTACATCGACGTCGACGCACACCACGGTGACGGGACCCAGAGCATCTTCTGGGACGACCCCCGCGTCATGACGATCTCGCTGCACGAGACGGGCATGAGCCTCTTCCCGGGCACAGGCTTCGCCAGCGAGACCGGGGGGCCAGGGGCGGAGGGGTACGCGGTGAATGTCGCGCTGCCCACCGTCGCCGGCGACGCCGCGGTACTGCGGGCCTTCCACGCCGTCGTGCCGCAGCTCGCCGGGGCCTTCGCGCCCGAGGTCGTCGTGAGCCAGCACGGCTGTGATTCCCACCGTGAGGACCCCCTCACGAACCTGCGGGTCAGTGTCGACGCCCAGCACGCGCTGATGCTGGGCGTCCGGGAACTGGCGGACCGCCTGTGCGGGGGGCGGTGGATCGCGACCGGGGGAGGCGGCTACGCCCTGGCGAGCGTGGTGCCGCGGTCGTGGTCGTTGCTCGTCGCGGTGGCCGCCGGCGCACCGATGGGCCCGGCGACGCCCGTCCCGGCCGTCTGGCGGGAGTACGTGCTGGAACGGCACGGCGTCGAGGCGCCCCGCCTGATGGGCGACGGCGCGGACATCTGGTGGCGCTCGTGGGAGATCGGCTACGACCCCAACGACGACCTCGACCGGACGGTGATGGCGACCCGGAAGGCCCTGTTCCCGCTCCACGGACTGGACCCCTGGTTCGACTGACCGTGACCCGCCGATCGCGTCAGGATGCCGCGTGGCGTATATGTCGCTAGGGTGGGCGAATGGGAATCGATGATGTATTCGCCGTCATCGCCGAAGGAACGCGCAGGCAGATCCTCGAGAACCTGCGCGACGGCGACAAGGCGGTGGGGGAGCTCGTGATCCAACTGCAGGTCAGCCAGCCGACGGTGTCGAAGCACCTGAAGGTGCTGCGGGAGGCGGGCTTGGTGAGCATGCGGGCGCAGGGGCAGAAACGCTACTACTCGCTGGACACCGCGCCGCTCGGCCTGGTGCGCGACTGGCTCGCCGGGTTCGAGCCGAGCGCGGACCCGGTCCCCGCTGCGGCCTCCGGGGGTGCCCGTCCGGAGGAGCAGTCCGCCGAGGTGATGACGGTGGCGGACGTCGTCGCGGTGCTCGAGCCGGAGACGACCGCTGCGCCGAGCACCGAGGACAAGACGGCGCTGGCCGCCGCGGTCCTGGTGGCACCTCCGGTGTCCGGCGGGCCGGACGCACCGCGTCCCCCGATGGGCCGGACCATGGGTCGGGCGGCGGAACGCGCGGCAGACCTGCTGTCCCAACTGCGCCGGCGCCGCGATCCGTCGTCGTAGGTCCGGCGGGTCGGCCGTCTTTCACTCCAGTCACATCTGCCCCTAGAATGACTCCTTAGGCGGATTATCCTTTTGCTTCAAGGCGACACGCCGAACGGTCACCCGCCGGTAGCTCTCCGGCACCGGTCCCAGGGTGACGTGCAAGCCTCCATGCAAAGGAATAGTGGTGAGATGGCAGACGGGAACAACGTCTCGGATGTGCAGTTCCTGACGGTCGCGGAAGTGGCGGGACTCATGCGCGTGTCGAAGATGACCGTGTACAGGCTCGTGCACGCAGGAGAGTTGCCGGCCGTCCAGTTCGGCCGCTCCTACCGTGTCCCCGAGTCCGCGGTGGAGGACTTCCTCCGCCGGGCGCAGGTCGACGGGCAGTCCGAGACCGCCTGATCGCCGGTCGTCCGTGGGGTCCGCAAACGGATGTACCCTGTTAAGGAGCGTTTTGGGCGGGTTTCGAGCCTGCTCGACTTATTGCATCAAACGGGCAACTGCCACCAGGCACGCGCCTTTCGTCATCACCAGGGTGTGCCCCGAGGCTCTTCGCCGCGGTCCGACCTGGCAACACAACAGTTTGTGAGGACTCTATGGGTTCAGTAATCAAGAAGCGCCGCAAGCGTATGGCAAAGAAGAAGCACCGCAAGCTGCTTCGCAAGACCCGTCACCAGCGCCGCAACAAGAAGTAGGCAGGCGCCCGGCCCAGAGCCGGAGCGTGCCGACCGGCCCGGATTCCCGCCTTCTCGGCGTGGAAGCCGGGCCGTCGTCGTCTGGCGGACTCTCCGTCGTCGGCCGGGCTCCCGGCCCGTCCGGGGTCAGTGGCTCCTGAACCGTGAGTACCCGCGCCACAGCCCGTAGACGGATCCGACGACGGTGGCCGCGCGCAGGCCCAGGGTCGCGGCCCGCCGTCCGCTGCGGAAGTCGTAGACGGGCCAGTTGTTCGCCCGGGCATGGCGGCGGAGCCGGGCGTCCGGGTTGATGGCCACCGGATGCCCGACGGCGGTCAGCAGCGGGATGTCGTTGTAGGAGTCGCTGTAGCCCCAGCACCGCGAGAGGTCCAGGTTCTCCCGCTGCGCCAGTTCCAGCACCGCGACGGCCTTGGCCGGCCCGTGGAGGAACTCGCCGACCAGTTTGCCGGTGTAGAGGCCGTCGGCGACCTCCCCCACGGTGCCGAGGGCCCCGGTGAGCCCGAGGCGGCTCGCGATCACGCCGGCCACCTCCACGGGGGTGCCGGTCACCAGCCAGACCTGCCGGTGCGAGGTCAGGTGCTGTTCGGCCAGGGCGCGCGCGCCGGGCCAGATCTTCGAGGCGATCATCTCGTCGTAGACCTCCTCGCCCAGGGCCAGGATGTCCTCGTGGGCGATCCCGATGGCGAAGGCGAGGGCGGCGTCGCGCACCGAGTTCACGTCCGTCATCGTCTCGCCGCGCATGATGAAGCGGAGCTGCTTCCAGGCCAGGCCCGCGGCGAAGCGCAGCGTGAAGGCCTTGCGCTGGTACATCTTGCGGCCCACATGGAACAGGCTGGCGCCGCGCATCAGCGTGTTGTCCACGTCGAAGAAGGCTGCTTCGCCCGCGACGGTCGCCGAAGGCTGGAGGATGGGGTGCGTGACCCGGGCGGCGTCCGGCATGCTCCGAGTCTAGTTCTTCGGCCCCGCCGCTCGACGGCATCTCCTGCCGCTGCTGCCGGCACCGCACGGGCGCAGTACCGTGGAGGGATGCAAACCCCTGCGGAGATGCCCGGCACCGGCGTGGTGCTCCTCACCCGGCCCGGGTGTCATCTCTGCGAGGATGCCCGCGCCGTGGTGCGGCGGGTGACCGACGACCTCGGCCTGGGCTGGCGCGAGGTGAGCGCCGCCGAGGTCCCCGCGCTCGGTGCACGCTTCGCGGAGGAACTGCCCGTCCTGTTCATCGACGGCGTCCAGCGGGACTTCTGGTCGATCGACGAGGCGAGGCTGAGGCGGCTGCTGGCGGGCGCCTGAGGGGCCCCGACCGGCCGCCCCTCCGTTCCCCCCACGATGCTCGCCGCCCGGCTTGGAGGCCCCGCGTCGTCGGCATACAGTGGGTGGTACTTCCGCCCCCGATGCCGAGGGACCCCGGAACCGCAGCTCCCGGACCGGGCGCGGCGGTGCTAGCAACGGAGCCGATGACAGTGACAACGCCGGACATGCCAGGCCTTCACCCCGTGGACGATGCGGCGCGCCACATCCCTCCCGCATCGGTCGCGCGTCTCACCATCTACCTGCGGGCGCTGAATTCCCTGCTCGCCGAGGGCATCGAACGGGTGTCCTCCGAGGAACTCGCGGATGCCGCCGGAGTGAACTCGCCCAAACTCCGCAAGGACCTCTCCTACCTCGGGTCCTACGGCACCCGGGGCGTCGGGTACGACGTGCAGTACCTCAACCGGCAGATCTCGGTGGCCCTCGGGCTCACGCTCGACTGGCGCGTCGCGATCCTCGGCGCGGGCAACCTCGGACGGGCCCTCGCCGGCTACTCGGGGTTCGGCTCGCGCGGGTTCGAGATCGTGGCGCTCTTCGACGCCGACCAGCTGGTCGTCGGGTCCGAGGTGGGCTACCTCCGGGTCAGTGCGGTCGACGACCTCGAGGCGGTGCTGGAGCGCACCCGCACCAACATGGCGGTGCTCGCGGTTCCCGCGGCGGTCGCCCAGGAGCTGTGCGACCGCCTCGTCGCGGCCGGGATCTCCAGCATCCTCAGCTTCGCGCCCGTGGTGCTGCAGGTACCGCCGCACGTCCAGCTGCGCAAGGTGGACATGTCCACCGAGCTCCAGATCCTGGCCTACCACGCACAAAGGGCGCAGGAGCCGGACCTCGGTCCGGTCTCCCGCGCCCAGTAGGCGGGGGTACGAGCGCCCGCGCCCTCAGTACCCGAGCTTCTGCGGGGCGAAGTACGGCCGCGCCGGCTTCAGGTAGGTCAGGACGACGCCCGCCACGCCCAGGAGCAGGACGATCACACTGAGTGTGATCGACAGACCGGAGACCGGCACCGCTTCCTGGCCCGAGGCCTCGACGGCCTGGTTGGCAAGCGGCAGGAGCAGCAGGCCGCCGACGGTCACCAGCACGTTGAGGGCCGCGAGGACCGTCGCGGTGATGCGGGCCCAGTTGCGACCCCGGCGGATGAAGATCGCCAGGACCACGTAGACCGCGGCGGCGAGGGCCGCGAACAGCAGCTGGGACACCATCTGGACCGATGATCCGGCGCCCTCGGGGATCTCCGTCACCCCGACGACGGAGGAGAGGAAGTGGAGGACGCCCGCAGCGAGGATGAGGTAGTACGCCCGCTGGACCTCCTTCGGCGCCGGTCCCTTCTCGGTGAGACCCGGCGCGCCCGATGCCGGGTAGGCGTAGCTCGGGGACGGGGACTGCTGGGCAGAGGGGTTCTGGCCGCTGCCGCCCGCTCCCGGTGCGTTCCAGGCGGGCCCGTTGTCCTGCCCGTTCGGAGTGTCCTGTGGTGTGCTCATCGTCGCGTCCTTCGCTGATCAGGGAGTGGTCATCCGGCCGGTGGCGCCCCCCATGGACGCGGCCCCCGTGGATGTGGTCACCGTCAGCCTAGTTCGTGGGCTCCCCCCGAAGGCGGGACGAAACGCCGACGGCCGGCGTCGTCGGGAGGACGACGCCGGCCGTCGGGGCCTGCGGGCGGGCGGTAGCCCGGGTGGCGGATCAGACCGTGGCGACCGCGGGAGCCACGAAGGCGGCTTCGATGGTGATGGTCACCTTGTCGCCGACGAGGACGCCGCCGGCCTCGAGGGCCGCGTTCCAGGTGAGGCCGAAGTCCTTGCGCGAGATGCTCGTGGAGGCCGAGACGCCGGCGCGGGTGGCGCCGAAGGGGTCCACGGCCACGCCGTTGAACTCGGCGTCGAGGGTCACGGGCTTGGTGATGCCGCGGATGGTGAGGTCACCGTTGATCCGATAGGTCTCGCCGGAGCCCTCGTGGGAGGTGGAGACGAAGGTCATCTCGGGGAACTGCTCGACGTCGAAGAAGTCGGCGCCCTTGACGTGGCCGTCGCGGTTCTCGTCGCCGGAGGTGAAGGATGCGGTGCTGATGGTCGCGGAGATGCTCGAGTCCTCGAGCGACGAGCCGACGGTGAGTGCGGCGTCGACGTCCTTGAACGAGCCGCGGACCTTGCTGATGCCTGCGTGGCGGACGCTGAAGCCCACCTCGCTGTGGGAGGGGTCGAAGGACCAGGTGCCGGAGGTGAGGCCTGAGGGGACAGTCATGAGGAACTCCTGAGAAGGGTGGCTGGCGGATGCTTACAGGGAGTAGAAGCATGCATATGCATGTTTTATTCCATGGATCAGTAAAACGTTCAACAAACTCCCGCGCAAGTATCGATTGGCCGTCGCACGCAGCATGCGCGAAACTGGAAGGATGCAGCGATCAACCGTCCACCTGGTGCGCCACGGTGAGGTCCACAACCCCGGGGGAGTCCTCTACGGACGGCTCCCCGAGTTCCATCTCTCCGATCTCGGCCGTCAGATGGCCGCGCAGATGGCCCGGTACTTCCAGGCACGGCGCGACGACGGCGCCGACATCGTGCACCTCGTGGCCTCGCCGCTCGACCGTGCGCAGGAGACGGCGCAGCCGCTCGCGGACACCCTCGGGCTCGCGATCGCCACCGACGAGCGGATCATCGAGGCGGAGAACCGCTTCGAGGGCATGTCCGGGATCAAGAGCCGGCTCCGGCAGCCCCGCAACTGGCCGCTGCTCGTCAATCCCCTCCGCCCCTCCTGGGGCGAGCCCTACCGCCTGCAGGTCGAACGCATGATGGCGGGAGTCCACGACGCGCGGCGGCTGGCCCTCGAGCTCGGTGCCGACAGGGGGGAGGGCCGCCCCGCGGAGGCCATCCTCGTCAGCCACCAGCTCCCGATCTGGGTGACGAGGCTCGCCGCCGAGCACCGCCGGCTCTGGCACGACCCGCGCCAGCGTGAATGCACGCTCACGTCCGTCACGTCCCTCGACTTCGACGGCGAGACCATCCGGCGCGTCCGCTACGCGGAGCCGTGCGCCGACCTGCTGCCCGAGGCGGCGAATGTCCCCGGCGCGTAATAGAATTACTACACGTCGTAGAAATCAACGGAAGAAGCCGTGATCACACCCGTCCGTCCCGCACCGCGCCGCCGCCTGCTCACGCTGCGTACGGCGCTGGCCTTCGCCGTGCCGGTCTCGCTCGCGCTGACGTCCTGCGCGGCGGATGATCCGTTGGCGCAGCAGGCCGCGGCGGGGGACGGCAAGAACTACATCGCGGGTGACGGCTCCGTCACCGAGTACGCCGCGGGCGACAGGGGAGAGCCCGTCGAGGTCTCCGGCACCCTGTTCGACGGCACCTCCGTGTCGAGTGCCGAGTGGGACGGCCAGGTCACCGTGCTCAACTTCTGGTACGCCGCCTGTGCTCCCTGCCGTGAGGAAGCACCCGACCTCGTCTCGCTGCACGACGACTATGCGCCGCAGGGCGCCGCGTTCTACGGGGTGAACATCCGCGACGAGAAGGCCACGGCGGAAGCCTTCGAGCGCAGCTTCGACATCCCGTACCAGAGCTTCGCCGACAAGGACGGCGGGGTGCTGCTGGACATGACGCAGTACGTCCCGCCGCAGGCTGTCCCCACCACGATCGTGCTGGACCGCGAGGGGCGCGTCTCGGCGCGGATCCTCGGGCTCGCGGACCGCAGCACACTCAAGGCCCTGATCTCCGATGCCCTCGCTGAATAGCGCGCCGGGCCGGGCATGCCGATGACGGGGCCGCCGGCCGCGTCGATGCCGCTCGCCGTGGGCAACGCCTTCGCCGACGCCGTCCTGAACGGCTCCATGCTCCTGGCGTTGCCCGTCGCCCTCCTGGCGGGTCTCGTCTCCTTCGTCTCTCCCTGCGTCCTGCCCCTGGTCCCCGGCTACCTCGGGTACGTGACGGGACTGACCGGCGTCGATCTCGAGAAGCAGAGGAAAGGCCGCATGCTCGCCGGGATCGGCCTGTTCGTCGTCGGCTTCTCGGTGGTCTTCATGGCCTACGGGACGCTCTTCGGCCAGCTGGGAGCCTTCCTGCGAGTCTCGCAGGGATGGCTCCTCCAGGTGCTCGGCGTCGTCGTGATCCTCCTGGGCATCATCTTCATGGGCGGGTTCTCCTGGTTCCAGCGGGAGAGCCGCCTCCATGCGAGGGTCCCGGCGGGGCTTTTGGGCGCTCCGCTGCTGGGGGTGACCTTCGGGCTCGGCTGGGCGCCGTGCATCGGGCCCACCCTGGGCGCGGTGCAGCTGCTCGCCATCTCCGGCAACGACGCCACGGCGCTGAAGGGCGCCGTGCTCACCTTCGTGTACTGCCTCGGGCTCGGTCTGCCGTTCCTGCTGATCGCACTCGGCGTGCGGCGCGGCATGGGCGCGCTCGCGTTCTTCCGGAAGCACCGGCTCCTGCTGCAGCGCTCCGGGGGAGGGCTCCTGGTGCTCGTGGGCGTCCTCATGGTCACGGGCGTCTGGAACCTCTGGATCACCCAGTTGCAGGATCTGCTGATCGGCAACGTCGTCCTCCCGATCTGATCGGCGGACGCGCACGGCACGGAATCGAATCGACTTGATGGAAGGCCCACAGTGAAGCAGGACGTCACACAGGACGCGAGGGACAGGCCGGGCACCTCCGCGGCCCGGTCCGACGTCGTCCTGCCCTCCCTCGGGTTCCTCGGGACCCTCCGGTGGGCCTGGACGCAGCTCACGAGCATGCGCACCGCACTCTTCCTGCTCCTGCTGCTCGCCGTCGCCGCGGTTCCCGGCTCGCTGTTCCCGCAGCGCCCGGCCAATCCCGCCATCGTCACGCAGTACATCCAGGACAACCCGGACACGGGCCCCGTCCTCGACTGGTTCCAGCTCTTCGACGTCTACTCGTCGGTCTGGTTCTCCGCCATCTACCTCCTGCTGTTCGTCTCCCTCATCGGCTGCGTGATCCCCCGCGCGATCGCGCACTTCAGGGCGGTGCGCTCCACGCCGCCGCGCACGCCGAAGCGGCTCTCGCGCCTGCCCGTCCACGGCACGCTCGAGGTGCCGTCGGACCAGGCCCGCGGGTCGGGGCTCACCCCCGCCATCGCCGCCGAGCAGGCCGCGGCCATCCTCCGGAAGCGCGGCTACCGCGTGGACGTGCGGGACGCCGACACCGACCGCCCCTCGGTGGGTGCCGAACGCGGACTGGCCAAGGAACTCGGCAACCTCGTGTTCCACACCTCCCTCATCGGGGTCCTGGTCTCGGTGGCCGTCGGAGGGCTGTTCGGCTACAACGGCCAGAAGGTCGTGGTCGAGGGCGACAGCTTCGTCAACACCCTGATCGGCTACGACTCCTTCAACCCGGGCTCCAACTTCTCCGACGACCGGCTCGAGCCTTACTCCCTCCGGCTGGACTCCTTCGACGTCCGCTTCGACCGCGACCAGGAGAGCCACTACGGCCAGCCGCTGGACTTCACCGCCGAGGTGACCACGCAGGACGGCCCCGGTGCGGCCGAGGAGTCCCAGGTCCTCAAGGTCAACGCGCCGATCACGATCGGCGGGACGAACGTGTACCTCGTGGGCAACGGCTACGCGCCGGTGGTGACGGTCCGCGACGGCGAGGGCAACATCGCCTCGGAGGGGCCCGTCGTCTCGGTGCCGTCGGACGGCCTCTACACGTCGCTGATCGTCATCAAGGCCCCGGACGCCAAGCCGGACCAGCTCGGGTTCGTGGGATTCTTCCTCCCCACGGCGTTCGTGGACGAGCAGGGTGTGTCCTTCTCCCGGGACCCGGACCCCTTCAACCCGCAGCTCAACCTCAACTCCTACTACGGGGACCTCGGGCTCGACGACGGCACACCGGAGAACGTGTACGTCCTGGACACCGAGAACCTGACGGAGCTGAACAGCCGCACCAGCGACGACGGCGGGATCGTACTCAGCGTGGGCCAGACCTACGACCTGCCCGAGGGCAAGGGGTCGATCACGTTCGACGGGCTGAAGCGGTACGCGGCCCTCGACATCCACCACGACCCCGGGGAGGTCGGCGCGCTCGTCTTCTCGACGCTCGCGCTGCTCGGCCTGACGGCGTCGCTGTTCATCGGACGCCGCAGGCTCTGGGTCCGCACCGGGCAGCACCCCGACGGCCGCCTCATGGTCGAGTACGGGCTGCTCGCGCGGGGCGAGGACCACCGGCTGCCCGCGGAGGGCCAGACCGTCGAGAAGCTGCTCACGGACCGCTGGTCGGTGCCGGGCGGCGGCACGGGAGAAAACAAGGTGCCGGAGGCCGCGTCGTCGGCAGCAGGCACGGGGCAGTCGCACCACAACTCAAAGGACAACTGATGCCACAACCAGTCAACGCAGAGCTCGGGCAGGTCAGTGAGCTCTTCATGCTGCTGGCCTCCATCGCCTACGTGGCGGCCCTGATCTTCTTCGTGCTCGACCTCGTGCGCTCGAGCACGACCATCGGCTCGCTCGAGACCCGGCTCGCCCAGGAGAAGGCCACCCCCGCCCTCGCCGGCGTCGGTGCGCGCGGGGGCTCGACGTCGGACGCCGCGCCGACCGCTCCCGCCACGGCCGACGACTCCATGGACTACGGTTCCGGTCCGCGGCGTGGCGCCGCGCGCATCGCCGTCGCGCTGACGGTCCTCGCCGCCGTCATCCACGGTGCCGCCGTCGTCACCCGCGGCATCGCGGCGAACCGCGTGCCGTGGGGCAACATGTACGAGTTCTGCACCACGGGTGCGTTCCTCGTCGCCGCGATCTTCCTGATCACGCTCACCCGCAAGGACCTCCGCTTCGTCGGGTCCTTCGTGGTCGGGCTCGTCGTCGTCATGCTGTGCGCAGCCACCGTCGGCTTCCCCACGCCCGTCGCGCGGCTCATCCCCGCGCTGCAGAGCTACTGGCTGATCGTGCACGTCTCCATCGCAGTGGCCTCCTCCGCACTGTTCACCATCACGTTCGCGATGTCGGTGCTGCAGCTCCTCCAGTCCTCGCGGGAGGCCAAGCTCCTCGCGGGCAAGGCGGACACCGCGAAGTTCCTGCGCCTGGTGCCCTCCGCGCTGAGCCTCGAGAACCTCGCCTACCGCCTCAACGCCATCGCGTTCGTGGGCTGGACCTTCACCCTCATGGCCGGTGCCATCTGGGCCGAACAGGCCTGGGGCCGGTACTGGGGCTGGGACACCAAGGAGGTCTGGACCTTCGTGATCTGGACCGTCTACGCGGGCTACCTGCACGCCCGCGCAACGCGCGGCTGGACGGGGACGCGCGCCGCATGGCTCTCGATCGTCGGCTACCTCTGCATCGTCTTCAACTTCACGATCGTGAACATCTACTTCTCGGGCCTCCACAGCTACTCGGGGGTCTGACGACTCCAGCTCCGGGAGCCGCCTGAGGCCCCCGGACACGGAAGAGCCCCGCAGCTCCTGCTGCGGGGCTCTCTCGTGTCCGGATGCTGGTCGGGTGTCGTGGCGCTACGTCCCGGTCTGCGCCGTCACGGAGTGGGAGGGTCCGGGCATTCCCGCTCCGCAGCCTCGTACGGTGGGAGCAGGCGTGGTGAGGGTGACGTCGCGACCACCACCGCACGGCACGCCCGTCAGGGCTGGTGAGCTCCCGTGGGGCCGGGCCCGGCGTCGTCGTTGCCGTCGCCGTCGTGCTTGTCGTCCTGCGCCGGCTCGTTCTTCCCGTCGTCGCGGGCCTTCGCCTCGCGCTCCTTCTGCTCCTGCTCGCGACGGCGCCTCTCCTGCTCGCGGGCCTGCTGCCACCGCTGGGTCTCGAGGTTCTGCAGGAAGGCGGGATCGTCGTCCGGGGCGGTCGGCTGGCGGGGTGCCGGGCGGCGCGGGCCCGGGGGCCGCTCGCTGCGTGGGCGGCCGAGGAGGAACCACATCCCCGCGCCGATGAGCGGCAGGATCAGGATGGTGATGAACCACGCGGTCTTCGAGATGCTCCGCACTTCGTGTTTTCGGCTCATGACGCAGTCGATCAGCGCGTAGATGATGACGGCGACTCCGAGGATCGCGGCGAACAGCAGGAGGCGGGGCATGCGCCAATTGTAGGCGAGTAAACTTGGAGAGTGGCCTTCCTCAAATTCACCGCCCTCCGACTGCTCCTGATCGTCGTCTTCTACGTGGCGTGCGTACTGCTGGGCCTCGGGCTCTTCCTCTCGGCGGTCGTGGCCGCCATCCTCGCCTGGTGCGTGACCTACCTGTTCGCCCGGGATCTCCGCGATGCCGCCGCGGCCACCCTGCAGCGCCGCATGGCCCCGGGCGCCCCTCCGGTCCGGACCGCCGTCGAGCTCGACGACGCCGCCGCCGAGGACGCCCTCGACCCCAACATGCCCGTCAACGCCGACCGCAAGCCGCGCCGCGACGCCGCCTGAGGCGCATCCCGGCGTCGCAGCAGCCGCTCGAAGCAGGAGCGCCGTACCGTGAGCGGCGAGCAGAAGGCGGCTGCGGACCGGACGGCCGCATGCAGGCGCCCGGTCGCTGGACCCCTGTGGTCACGGCCGGCCGGTAGCCGTCGGGAGCACTGCTAGCCGAGGGCCCGCGTGATCACGATGCCCGCCGCGAACAGGATGCTGAACGCCAGGTTGATCAGCCCCGTCTGCTTGAGGACGGGGATCAGGCTCGTGCGCCGGGTGCCGGTGAGCATCAGCCGGCTCGGCACGAGGCAGGCCGGGACGAGCAGCAGGACGAGCAGCATCCACGGATACTCGCCGATCAGGAACAGCGGCAGCAGGACGGCGGCGGCGAGCATCACCACGTAGCTGATCCGCGCGGCGGTGTCGCCGAGCCTCACGGCCAGGGTCTTCTTCCCCACGGCGGTGTCGGTCGGGATGTCGCGGACGTTGTTGGCCATCAGCAGTGCCATGGCGATCAGTCCCGTGCTCACCGCACCGATCCACGCCGCGGCGCTGAGCTGGCCCGCCTGCGTGAACGTGGTGCCGAGGGTGGCGACCAGCCCGAAGAACACGAAGACGAACACATCGCCCAGCCCGCGGTACCCGTACGGGTTCTTGCCGCCCGTATAGCCCCAGGCGGCCGCGATGCAGCCCACGCCGACGAGCAGCAGGATCCACGAGGCCTGCGACAGCAGGATCAGGACCAGCCCCGCCACCATGGCCAGGCCGAAGCAGGCGAAGGCGGCGAGCTTCACGTGCCGGGGCTGCGCTGCCCCCGAGCCGGTCAGGCGCAGCGGTCCCACCCGGACGTCGTCCGTCCCGCGGATGCCGTCGGAGTAGTCGTTGGCGTAGTTCACGCCGACCTGCAGGAGCACCGAGACGATCAACGCGAGCAGCGCGTGGAGGGGCTTGAAGGATCCGAGCCCGACGGCGGCAGCACTTCCGACGATCACGGGGGCGAACGCCATCGGCAGCGTGCGGGGGCGGGCTCCTTCGAGCCACTGGGCGGCAGTCGCCACGGGTCAGTCCTTCAGGTCGGGTGCGTCGATGCGGGATCTCCGTCGAACGGCTAGGCGCGTTCGAGGAGCGTGTGGATGGTCCGGCGGTCGGGCTTGCCGCCCGGCAGCAGGGGAAGGGCGTCGAGCGTCACGATGGCCTTGGGGACGGCGTGCGCGCCCAGTTCCACGTGCACCGCCTGCCGGACGACGTCGGCGTCGACGTCACCCACGATCGCCGCGGCGACCGCCGTGCCCCACTCCTCGCTGCGGATCCCGAGCACCATGGCCTGTTCGACGCCGGGCAGCGCCTGGATGACGTCGGAGACCCTCGTCGCCGAGACCTTGAGCGCCCCGGTGATGATGACGTCGTCGAGCCGGCCGTGCACGGTCGCGGAACCGTCCGTCGCCACCTCCCCGGCGTCGTCGGTCACGAACCAGCGCTGCCCGGAGTTGAAGACGAACTTCTCCTCGGTGAGCCCGGGCGCGTCGAGGTAGCCGTCCGCGAGAACGGGGCCGCCGATGCGCAGCCGGCCGTCCACGGAGCGGAGCTCGACGCCGTCGAGCGGTGTGCCGTCGTAGACGCACCCGCCGCAGGTCTCGCTCATGCCGTAGGTCTCGACGATCTTCAGGTCCTGGCTGCGGGCGAGTGACCGCAGGGATGCCCCGGCGGGGGCTCCCCCGAGCAGGATGGCGTCGAAGCGGCGCAGGAGGCGGAGCGTCTCGGGCGACGGGTCGGCCAGCAGCCGGTGGAGCTGCGTGGGCACCAGGGAGGTGAACCGGACGCGGTCGGTGAGTTCGGCCGCGGCGTCGGTGAAGGCCTGCGGCGTGAATCCCGCGGAGGTGTCCATGACCCACGGCTGCGTCCCGGCATACAGGGAACGCACGAGGACCTGGAAGCCCGCGACGTAGTGCACGGGCAGCGTGAGGAGCCACTGCCCCTCCGCCTTCAGGGCGAACGCGGTGCCCATGGCCGAGGCCGCGAGCGCGTCGACACTGAGCATGGTCTGCTTGGGGGTCCCCGTGGATCCCGAAGTGCTGATGACCGCTGCGATCTCGTCATTGGGCAGTTCCCGGCCGAACACCTGGTCCGGCCTCACGTGGGGGGCGACGGCGGGACCCTCGCCGGCGAGGGCCGCGGCGAGGGGCTTGAGCAGCCCGAGGGCGTCGAAGCCCTCGGGGGTGTGCACGGGGAGGAGTTCCACGCCGCTCCTAGAAGTAGTAGGGGAACGAGGACCAGTCGGGGGCGCGCTTCTCGAGGAACGCCTCCTTGCCCTCCACCGCCTCGTCCGTCATGTACGCGAGGCGGGTCGCCTCGCCGGCGAAGACCTGCTGGCCGGCGAGGCCGTCGTCGGCCAGGTTGAAGGCGAACTTGAGCATCCGGAGGGCCTGCGGGCTCTGCCGGGCGATGTCCGCCGCGTACGCGAGCGCGGTCACCTCCAGCTCCCCGTGGTCCACGGCCTCGTTGACCGCGCCCATGTCCACCATGTCCTGCGCGGAATATTCACGGGCGAGGAAGAAGATCTCCCGCGCCTTCTTCTGGCCGATCTGGCGGGCCAGGAGGGCGGAGCCGTAGCCGGCGTCGAAGCTGCCCACGGTGGCATCCGTCTGCTTGAACCTGCCGTGCTGCGCCGACGCGATGGTCAGGTCCGCGACGACGTGCAGGCTGTGCCCGCCGCCGGCGGCCCACCCGTTGACGACGGCGATGACCACCTTCGGCATGGTGCGGATCAGCCGCTGCACCTCGAGGATGTGGAGGCGGCCGGCCCGCGCCGGATCGATCGTCTCCTTCGTCTCGCCCTCCGCGTACCGGTAGCCGTCCCGGCCGCGGATCCGCTGGTCGCCGCCGGAGCAGAAGGAATGGCCGCCGTCGCGCGGGCTGGGCCCGTTGCCCGTGAGCAGGACGGTGGCGACGTCCGGCGTCATGCGGGCGTGGTCGAGGGCCCGGTACAGCTCGTCGACGGTCCCGGGCCGGAACGCGTTGCGCACCTCGGGGCGGTCGAAGGCGATCCGCACGGTGGGCAGGTCGCGGACGATCCCGCCGTCGGCGTCGCGCTCCACCTGGCGGTGGTAGGTGAGGTCCGCGAAGTCCTCGAAGCCCGTCACGACCCGCCAGCGGGTGGGGTCGAAGATGTCGGATACCTTGGCGGGGAGCTCTGAAGTCACCCGTCGAGTCTAGCGGCGCGGGCCCGGCCGGGCGCCGCGGCCCTCGCCGGTCAGGCAATGCAGAACTCGTTGCCCTCGGGATCGAGCATGACGTACCAGGCGTACGGGCCCTGGGAGTGCCGCTCCACGTAGCGCGCGCCCCGCGCCTCGAGCCGTGCCCGCTGGGCGTCGCGGTCGGCGCCGGCCAGGTCGACGTCGAGATGCACGCGGTTCTTGGTGGTCTTCGGCTCCGGGACCGGCTGGAAGAGGATGCGCTCGCGGCCCGGACGACCGACGTCGTCCGCCCGGCAGATGCCGGCGCCGGTCTTCCAGACGCGCGAGCCGTTGTGCGTGACGACGTCCGATTCCCGCGCGGAGCCCTGCGCGATCATCCGGTCGATGAACGCCTCGTCGGTGGGTTCGACGACCCAGCCGAGCGTCTCCGCCCACCAGTCCGCCTGGGCGTGGGCATTGCTGCAGTCGATCGAGACCTGGATGGAGAAGGGCATGACGGCAGGTTAGGCCCCCCGGCACGGGAGGGGAAGGGCCCGACCGCACGCCGCGCGGAGGGAGGGGAGGCCCCTGCGGCGGTTGCTACGCTTCGGCCATGGACGACACCCCGCTCGCCGGCAGCGACATCACGGCCGCCGTCACGGGAACCGCCGCCGTCACGGGAACTGCCGCCACCCGACCGGCGGCGGGAGCCGTCCGGTGGGACGGCGCGGTGAACGCACGGGACCTCGGCGGTCTCGGGGGATCCGTCCAGCCGGGTCGGCTCTACCGGATGGGCCGGAACGAGTGGCTCACGGAGGCGGGCTGGCACCAGGCCTGGGAGCAGGGCGTCCGGACCGTCGTCGATCTCCGGCACCCCTTCGAGCGCGGTCGCCGGGCAGCGGATCCGCTCGTCGGCGCGCATGCCGTCGAGCGGTTCGAGTTCCACGACCTCCCGACGGAGGACCAGTCGGACGGGGAGTTCATGGCGCTCTGCGGACCGTATCTCAGCTCGCCGGAGCACTACGGGGAGAACCTCCGGCGGTGGCCGGAGAAGTTCGCCCGCGTGGCCCGGGCATTCGTGGCCGCTCCTGCCGGGGGAGTGGTGGTCCACTGCGCCGCCGGGAGGGACCGCACGGGTCTCGTGGTCGCCGTGCTGCTCAGCGCGGCGGGGATAGGGCCTTCGGCGATCATCGCCGACTACGAGCGGGCCGTCACCGCCATGAACGAGCGCTACCGCGGCCAGGAGGCGCCGCACGAGACGCCGAGGACGGACGACGAGCTCGCCGCGTGGCTCACGGGAGCGCGGAGGCAGCTCGGGGACCTGCTGTCATCCCTCGACGCCGCACGCTACCTCCGCGACGCCGGGCTGACGGCGGAGGAACTCACCGCCCTGGGAGCGCGCCTGACGCACCCCGCCTGGCCCCTCTAGCGCTGCAGCCGGGAGAAGTTCACGGAGCTGCGCACGGCGGGGAAGTAGCCGGACCGGTAGCCCTCGTCCGTCGGGTGCAGGTTGTCCACCGCGCCGGGCCGGAAGGTGATCCAGGGATCCGCGGATCCGAGCCCGTGCCCCTCGAACTTCCGCACCAGGTCGACGAACGTGAAACCGTGCGCCTCGGCCCGGCTCCTGATCACCGCGTTCACGGCGTCCGTGCCGTCGTTGAACGCGGTCTGCGAGGCGACGGGCAGCAGGACGGGCGTCCCCGCCTCGGGAGTGAACAGGTGCGGATAGCCGGTGACCACCACGGTGGCGTGGGGCGCCGCGGACCCGATGGTGCTGTACAGCGCGTCGAGCGTGCATCCCAGCGCCGGCAGGGCCGTGGCGTTCTGGGCGGCGATGAACTGCTCGCACTCCGCCGTGGGACGCGTGGCACATACTCCGGCGACCTGCCCGAAGCCTGCGTCGTTCCCGCCGGCGGAGATGGTCACGAGGTCCGTGGACGGGGAGAGGGCGCCGGAGGCGACGACGCGGCCCACCTGTTCGGGCAGGTCCAGGGCGCCCCCGGCCTCGGTGGCCGCCTTCGCGCCGGCGCAGGTGGCATCGGCCACCAGCTCCACCTGCTTCTTCGTGTCGAGGATCCCGGGCAGCCCCAGGGGCGTCTGGCCGCACGCGTTCACGTAGGACCCGGCGCCGAAACCCGAGGCGTACGAATCCCCGAGCGCCACATAGGACAGCGGTGCCGGCGGGGCGGCTGCCACGGGGCCCGCGGTGCCCCCGATCAGGGCTGCCGTGGCTGCTGCGGCAAGGGCGACGAGCCTGGGCCGGATCCCGGCGGAGTGCTTCGTGCGGTTCATGGGCTCACCGTACCGGGGATCGGCCGGTCCAGCAGCAGGTTCGTGATGCGCAGCGTGCACAGGCGCCGTCCCGCGTCGTCGGTGATCAGTACCTCGTGCGTGGTGAGGGTCCGGCCGAGGTGGATGGGCGTCGCCGTGACGGTGACGGTGCCTTCCCTCACGCTCCGGTGGTGCGTCGCGGACACGTCGACGCCCACCGCCGTCTTCCCGAGGGTGGACGCATGGATCACGGCGGCCCACGACCCCACGGCCTCTCCGACGGCGAGGGACGCTCCGCCGTGGAGGAGCCCGAAGGACTGGCGGTTCCCCTCCACCGGCATGGTCGCCACCACCCGCTCGACGGACTGTTCCTCGATGGCGACTCCCATCCGCTCGTCGAGCTCTCCGAGAGTGATCGTCCAGGGGGGTAGGGATTCATGCGTCACGGCGAGCTGCTCCTGCGGATGGGGTCGTGGGTCGTCCGCCACTGTAGCGCCCGCGCGCCCGGCCCACGGCAGGTGTGTTCCATAACGATCCGATGACGGGACCCTCGCACTTCCCGCGCTGACCTGCGGCGATTCTGACATCCGAGTCGTTCCGGTGCCCGTGGAAGCGCTCCCACTTGACAGTGTCCTACGTCACAGTCAGGATGGAGGCTCAGCGTGAGAGCGCTCCCACCGAGTCCGTCACAGAGCGTGTCACAGGTGGAAGTGCACCCTTCGCCGGCACCACCCCCTGCACCCGCGGAAGGCTCATTCGTGCGCTCCCGCGTCCCGTCGGCGTCTTCGACCTCCTGAAGAAGGCGCACCAGTCGACCGTTCCGGCCTGCGTCCTCCTGCGGACGCGGAGACCACCAGGAAGTTCCACCCAGAATCCGCTGCAGACGCAGTGGGATCCGAACTGACAAAGGAGTCACCCGTGCAGAACCGAGCACGAATCACCGCCCTCTCGGCCGCGGCCGCATGCCTCGCCCTGACCCTCGCCGCCTGTGGTTCGGGCGGCGAGGAGAACGCCGGAGTGGAGGGGGAGACCGGTACCGAGGAGGTCACCCTCTCGGTCGGCACGTTCAACGAATTCGGCTACGAGGAGCTCTTCACCGAATACGAGGAGCTCAACCCGAACGTCACCATCGAGCACAAGAAGGCAGCCACCTCGAACGAGGCCCGCGACAACCTCACCACGCGGCTCGCCGCCGGATCCGGGCTCTCCGACATCGAGGGCATCGAGATGGACTGGCTGCCCGAGCTGCTCGAGTACTCCGACCAGTTCGCCGACCTCAGCGACCCCGCCGTCGAGGGACGCTGGCTCGACTGGAAGAGCGCTGCCGCCACCACAGAGGACGGGCAGCTCATCGGCTACGGCACCGACGCAGGGCCCCAGGCCGTCTGCTACCGCGCCGACCTGTTCGAGAAGGCCGGGCTCCCCAGCGACCGCGAGTCCGTCGCGGACATGCTCGACGGCTCCTGGCAGGACTACTTCGACGCCGGTAAGAAGTTCGTCGCCGCCAGCGACGGCACGGCCTGGTTCGACTCCGCCGGAGCCACCTACCAGGGCATGATCAACCAGGTCGAGAACGCGTACGAGGAGGAGGACGGCACCGTCATCGCGACCGAGAACCCCGAGGTCAAGGACATCTACGAGCAGGTCCTCCAGGCCTCCGTCACCGACGGTCTCTCCGCCCACCTCACCCAGTGGGAGGACGACTGGACGGCCAGTTTCCAGTCCGACGCGTTCGCCACGAAGCTCTGCCCGGGCTGGATGCTCGGCATCATCGAGGGCAACGCCGAGGGTATCGACGGCTGGGACATCGCCGATGTCTTCCCCGGCGGCGCCGGCAACTGGGGCGGGTCCTACCTGACCATCCCCACCCAGGGCGCCAACCAGGCCGAGGCCAAGAAGCTCGCCGAGTGGCTCACCGCCCCGGAGCAGCAGATCAAGGCCTTCGAGTCGAAGGGCAACTTCCCCAGCCAGGTCGACGCGCTCGAGAGCGAGACGCTGCTGGGCCAGACCAACGCGTTCTTCAACGACGCCCCGACCGGTGAGATCCTCGTCAACCGCGCCAACGCGATCGACATCAGGCCGTTCAAGGGTCCCAAGTACTTCCCCATCAACGATGCGATGCAGCAGGCCCTGACCCGTGTCGACGTCGACGAGACCGACGACCCCGCCTCCTCCTGGGAGAAGTTCGTCACCGCTGTAGGCGCTCTGTAGCCCATGGCCGTCACGGACCGGGTCCAACCCCCACCTCCCGACACCAACCCGCGGGCCTCGCGCGGGAAGAGCGTGAAGCGGCTGGCCTTCTCCCAGAAGGTGTCGAAGTGGGACGTCAAGCTGTCCCCGTATCTCTACATCTCGCCGTTCTTCCTCCTCTTCGCCATCACCGGACTGTTCCCCCTGCTCTACACGGCGTGGGTCTCGCTCCACTCCTGGAACCTCATCGGTGGCCAGGGCGACTTCACGGGACTGGAGAACTACGCGTTCGTTCTCGCGCAACCGTTCTTCTGGAACGCGGTAGGCAATACGTTCAGCATCTTCCTCCTCTCGTCCGTCCCGCAGGTCGTCCTCGCCATCGCCATCGCGGCGGTGCTCGATGCGAACCTCCGGGCCAGGACGTTCTGGAGGATGGGCGTCCTCGTACCGTTCGTGGTGGCCCCCGTGGCCGTCGGGTTGATCTTCAACAACCTCTTCGCTGATCAGGCAGGCCTGGTCAACGAGATATTGACGGGGATAGGGCTGGATCCGGTCCGCTGGCACTCCGACTCGCTCGCGAGTCACGCGGCCATCGCCACGATGGTCAACTTCCGCTGGACCGGCTACAACGCGCTGATCTTCCTCGCCGCCATGCAGGCCGTCCCCAGGGACGTCTACGAGGCGGCGACCATCGACGGCGCGGGGCGGCTCCGCCAGTTCTTCTCCGTCACCGTCCCGATGCTGCGGCCGACCATCATCTTCGTGGTGATCACGGCGACCATCGGGGGGCTCCAGATCTTCGACGAGGCCAGGGTCTTCGACCAGGCGGGCCTCGGCGGGGCGGACCGGCAGTGGCAGACCCTCACCATGTACATCTGGGAGCTCGGCTGGGGGCAGCGCAACTTCGGCAGGGCCTCGGCGGTCGCCTGGCTGCTGTTCCTGATCATCGTGGTCATCGCGATGGCCAACTTCCTCATCACCCGCCGCATCGCCACCCAGGGAGGCCGACGATGAGCTCCATCCCCATGATCGAACAGACCGCGGGCAAGGGGGCCGCCCGTGCCGCCCAGCGGGGCCTCGGCTCCCGGCGCCGCGGCGCCCCCGGCGGCACCGCGCGCCGGCCGGGGTTCCTGACCTACGGGTTCCTGGCGGCGGTGATCCTCGGCTCGGTGTTCCCGCTCTGGTGGTCCTTCCTCGTGGGAACCCATGACAGCTCGGTCATCAGCAAGGGCGTGCCCCTCGTCCCTGGCGGCAACTTCCTCGCGAATGCGGCCAGTGTGCTCGACACCATCCCGTTCTGGAAGGCGCTCGGCAACAGCGTCCTCGTCTCGACCGTCACGGCGTTCTCCGTGGTCCTGTTCTCCACGCTGGCCGGGTTCGCCTTCGCCAAGCTCCGGTTCCGGGGCAGCAAGGCCCTCCTGGTGTTCGTGATCGCCACCATGGCGGTGCCCACCCAGCTCGGCGTGGTGCCGCTGTTCATCGTCATGGCGAAGCTGGGCTGGACCGGGTCGCTCTGGGCGGTCATCGTGCCCGGCGTCGTCACGGCGTTCGGCGTCTTCTGGATGACGCAATACCTCCGGGACGCGCTGCCGGACGAGCTGATCGAGGCCGTGCGCATCGACGGGGCGTCGATGATCCAGGCATTCTGGTACGTGGGACTGCCTGCGGCGCGCCCGGCGGCGGCTATGCTCGCCCTGTTCACGTTCGTCGCCACCTGGACCAATTTCTTCTGGCCCTTCATCGTGCTCGACCCGTCCAACCCCACCCTCCCGGTGGCACTGCAGCTGCTCCAGGCCGCGCACTTCGTCGACTACTCGATCGTGCTCGCCGGAGCCGTGCTCTCCACCATCCCCCTGCTGCTCCTCTTCGCAGTCGCGGGACGCCAACTCGTTTCAGGAATCATGCAAGGAGCAGTCAAAGGATGAGCAGTACCGAGATCACCTTCCCCGAGGGCTTCCTCTGGGGCGCGGCGACCGCCGCCTACCAGATCGAGGGCGCAGCGCGCGAGGGCGGACGGGGGCCGTCCATCTGGGACACGTTCTCCCGCGTCCCCGGCGCCGTCGCGGACGCCCACAACGGCGACGTCGCCTGCGACCACTACCACCGCTCGGCCGACGACGTCGCGCTCATGAAGAGCCTCAACCTGCAGGCGTACCGTTTCTCGACGTCGTGGTCGCGCTGCATGCCGGACGGCGTGACGCCGAACGTCGAGGGCATCCGCTTCTACTCCCGCCTCGTGGACCAGCTGATCGCCGCCGGGATCAAGCCCTGGCTCACCCTGTACCACTGGGACCTCCCGCAGGCGCTCGAGGACCAGGGCGGCTGGACCAACCGGGACACGGCCTACCGCTTCGCCGAGTACGCGGCGGTGATGCACGAGGCCCTCGGTGACCGCGTCCGCATCTGGACCACGCTCAACGAGCCCTGGTGCGCGGCGTTCCTCGGCTACGCCGCCGGTGTGCACGCGCCCGGCCGGCAGGAGCCGACGGCGGCGCTCGCCGCCGCGCACCACCTGCTGCTGGGGCACGGACTCGCGACGCAGGAGCTGCGCCGCCGCGACCTCGGGGCGACGCTCGGCATCACCCTGAACCTCACGGTCCCGGATCCCCTCGATCCCGCCAGCGAGGAGGACCGCGACGCCGCCCGGCGGATCGACGGGCAGTTCAACCGGATCTTCCTCGACCCCGTGCTGCGGGCCGCCTACCCCGAGGACGTCCTCCGCGACGTCGAGCACCTGGGGCTGGCGGGCCACATCCGTGCAGGGGACCTGGAGATCATCGGCACCCCCATCGACGTGCTGGGCGTGAACTACTACCACGGCGAGGCCGTGACCATGACGCCGGCGGCCGGGGCCGCGCCGCAGGAGGGCCACGCCCCGCTCGAGCGTCCGGTCTCCTCGCCCTACGTCGCCGCGCACGGTGTCCGTTCCGTGCCGCGCGGTCTGCCCGTGACGGCCATGGACTGGGAGGTGCAGCCCGAGGGGCTCCGCCGCCTGCTCAACCGGCTGCAGGACGAGTACACGGGGCCCGCCGGCATCCCGATCTACGTCACGGAGAACGGCGCCGCCTACGACGACGTCGCGGACGCCGACGGCTTCGTGGACGACCAGGATCGCCTCGGCTTCTTCGACGCCCACGTCCGGGCCATGAAGGACGCGATCGACGACGGCGTGGACCTCCGCGGCTACCTCGCGTGGTCGCTCATGGACAACTTCGAATGGGCCTGGGGCTACCACCAGCGCTTCGGCCTGGTGCGGGTGGACTACGAGACGCTGCAGCGCACCCCGAAGGCGAGCGCCCTCTGGTACGCGCGCCTGGCCGCCTCGAACACCGTGCCGGACATCGGTTCGACGCAGGACGCCGGGACGGCGGGTGTCGTATTGTCGGGATGATGAACACGTCCCCGCCCCGGTCGCTGCGCCGGACCGCAAGCCGCCCGAGTCCCACGCTCGAGGATCTTGCGCTGGCGGCCGGGGTGTCGCGGTCCACGGCGTCGCGCGCCATCAACGGCGGGGACCGCGTCAGCCCCGAGGCCCAGGCGGCGGTGGACCGCGCGGTCGTCGCCCTCGGGTACATCCCCAACCGGGCGGCCCGCAGCCTCGTGACGCGCCGGACGTCCTCGATCGCCCTGGTCATCCCGGAGCCCGACGTCCGCGTCATGATGGATCCCTTCTTCGCCGTCGTCATCACCGGCATCACGGAGGCCCTCCGGGAGACCGACGTGCAGCTGGTGCTGCTGATGTCGCGGACCGACGACGACTCGTCCCGCACACTGCGCTACCTGCGCGGCGGGCACGTGGACGGGGCCATCGTGGTCTCGCACCACGAGGCCGACTCCTGGGCGAGGTCGCTCGCCGAGACGGGCCTTCCCACCATCTTCATCGGCCGGCCATGGGACACGGGATACGAGGTCACGTATGTGGACTCCGACAACGTGGGCGGTGGCCGGCTGGCGGCCCGGCACCTCGTCGGACTCGGCCGCCGCCGCCTCGCGACCGTCGCCGGTCCGGCCGACATGACGGCCGCGGTCGACCGCCTGCGCGGCTGGAACGAGGGGCTCGCCGCGGCGGGGCTGCCCGCATCGCCCGTGGTGCACGGCGACTTCACCACCGACGGCGGCGCGTCGGCGGTCCGCAGGCTGCTCGCCGACCACCCGGACATCGACGGCGTCTTCGCGGCATCGGACCTCATGGCGCTCGGCGTGATCGAGGCCGTCCAGGCCACGGGGAGGACCGTCCCCGGGGGCATCGCGGTGATCGGCTACGACAACCACGCGGTCGCCGGGACGGCGCCGACGCCCCTCACCACGATCACGCAGCCCATGGTCGAGATGGCGGTCAGGGCGGGGACGATGCTCCTCGAGGAGATTGAGGCCCCGGGCTCGCACCCGGAGCCCGTCATCTACTCGACGGAGCTCGTCGAACGGGCCAGTACCGCCGTCGCACCCACCGCGTCCGCAGCGAACGCGTAGTCCCAGGCGATGTCGCGCCAGCGCGAATAGCGGCCGCTGGCCCCGCCGTGGCCGCCGTCCATCTCGGTCTTCAGGACGATCGGCTCGGTGCCCGTGGTGGTCTCGCGCAGCTGGGCCACCCACTTCGCGGGCTCCACGTAGAGCACCCGCGTGTCGTTGAAGCTGGTCACCGCGGCGATGCGCGGGTAGGCCACGGGGCGCACGCTCTCGTAGGGCGTGTACTCCTTCATGTACCGGTACACCGCCGGGTCCGTGATCGGGTTGCCCCACTCCTCCCACTCGAGCGCCGAGAGCGGCAGGTGCGGGTCGAGGATCGTCGTGAGGGCGTCCACGAAGGGCACCTGCGCCACGATGGCCCGGTACTTCTCCGGGGCCAGGTTCGCGACGGCGCCCATGAGCAGCCCTCCCGCGGACCCGCCCATCGCCGCGATCCGGTCGGCGTCCACCCACCCCGAGGTGCCGAGGTAGGTCGTGGCGTCCACGAAGTCCGTGAACGTGTTCTTCTTCGCCAGCTTCTTGCCCTGCTCGTACCAGCTGCGGCCCATCTCGCCGCCGCCGCGGATGTGCGCGACGACGAAGACGATGCCCCGGTCCAGCAGGGAGAGCCGGGCGATCGAGAACGCCGGGTCCATGCTGACCTCGTAGCTGCCGTACGCGTAGATCAGACCCGGATTGGTGCCGTCCTGGGCGAGGTCCGCGCGGCGGATCACGGACAGCGGGATCAGCGTCCCGTCCGCGGCCGGTGCCCAGTGCCGTTCGGCGACGTAGTCGGCGGGGTCGTAGCCGCCGCGCACCTCGGTCTCCTTCCGCAGCTCCAGCGAACCGTCCTCGAGCACGTAGTCGTAGACGCGCGGAGGCGTGAGATAGGAGGTGTAGGAGAGCCGGATGATCGGGGAGTCGAACTCGGCGTTGGCGAGGTTGCTCGTGAACAGCTCCTCGTCGAAGTCGGGCTCCGCGGGCATGCCCTGGCCGGACGTCCCGAGGCCGGCCAGGGGCAGGACCTGCACACGCTCGATGGTGTCCTTCCGCACGGACAGGACGAGGTGGGTGCGGGTGACGGTGGCGCCCTCGACGCGGACGGCGTCGTCGTGCGGGACGACCGTCGTCCATGACTGCTCGGCGAGCGGCTTCGCGAACTCGCCCGCGGCCACGAGGCTCACCATCGAGTTCTTCGCGCCACGGTCGTGGGTGAGCAGGTAGTACGGCGCGCCGTCGAGGGTGAGGGGCTCGACGTCGTACAGGATGCGCTCGTCCCGGGAGAGCAGCGTGGTCAGGCCGCGCTCCGGCGCGGCGAGGTCCAGGACGCGGTACTCGCTGTACTCGGAGCAGCCGATGCTGATGAGCAGCTGCGTGCGGTCCGCGGAGACCTCGAAGCCGGTCCACAGGGCCACGTCGTCCTCCTGGAAGACGACGGCGTCCTCCTCGACCGGGGTGCCCAGCGTGTGCGCCCGCACCTGGTAGGGGCGCCAGGAGTCGTCGACGACGGTGTAGTAGACCCGCGCGCCGTCCGGGGAGAAGGCCAGGCCGTAGAAGACGTTCGGCACGGCGTCCGGCAGCAGTTCCCCCGTCCCGAGGTTCTTGATGCGCAGCGTGAAGCGCTCGTCGCCGGCATTGTCCTCGCTGTAGGCGAGCAGCGTGCCGTCCTCGGTGACGGACAGGCCGCCCAGCGAGAAGAACGGCTTGCCCTCGGCGAGCTCGTTGCCGTCGAGCATGATCTGCTCGCCGGGGACGGGCTGCCCGGGGACCACCACGGGCGGCGTCCAGTCGCGGCTGAGATCGCCGGTGTCCCGGGCGGCCACCCGGCACTGGATGCCGTACTGCTTGCCCTCCTCGGTGCGGGAGTAGTACCACCAGCCCTTCTTCCGGGCGGGCACGGACAGGTCCGTCTCCTGCGTCCGGTCCCTGATCTCGCCGAAGATGGCCTCGCGCAGTGGTGCCTGGGAGCGGGTGACGGCCTCGGTGTAGGCGTTCTCGCGCTCGAGGTGCTCGATCAGCTCCGGGCTCTCCTTGTCGCGCATCCATTCGTAGTGGTCGATGAACGTGTCCCCGTGGTGGGTGCGCTCGGAGGGCACCTTCCGGGCGGGCGAGGGGAGGGGGATCTCGGTCCTGGTGGCGTCAGCGGTCATGGCTTCCATCTTGCCACTGCCGGTCCGTGGCCCCGCTGCAGCGGCCGGTTGACCGTGCTGGGCGGCCGTGCAATTCTGGAGCAGGCCTTTACAGAACGAACGTTCGGTAATTCGTTCCGTAATTCGTTCGACAGGAGCGGGCCCACCACGACGACGAGGGAGACGAACATGGCCGAGGCTTTCCTGGTGGGTGGTGTCCGCACCCCCGTGGGCCGCTACGGCGGGGCCCTCTCGGGCGTCCGGCCGGACGACCTCGCGGCGCTCGTGCTCTCCGCCGTCGTCCAGCGCGCCGGCGTCGACCCGGCCACCGTGGACGAGGTGATCCTCGGCAACGCCAACGGCGCCGGGGAGGAGAACCGCAACGTCGCACGGCTCGCGTCCCTCCTCGCGGGCTTCCCGGACAGCGTCCCCGGCATCACCGTCAATCGGCTCTGCGCTTCCGGCCTCTCCGCCATCATCATGGCGTCCCACATGGTCAAGGCCGGGGCCGCGGACATCGTCATCGCCGGCGGGGTGGAGTCCATGAGCCGCGCGCCGTGGGTCATGGAGAAGCCCGCCAAGGCCTTCGCGAAGCCCGGCGCCGTGGTGGACACCTCCATCGGATGGCGCTTCACCAACCCGCGGCTCGCCGCCCGCGACAAGGCCACGTACTCGATGCCCGAGACCGCGGAGGAACTCGCGGCGCTGGACCGCATCAGCCGCGACGACGCCGACGCCTTCGCGCTCCGGTCCCACCAGCGTGCCCTCGCGGCCATCGACGCCGGGCGCTTCGCGGACGAGATCGTCCCCGTGCAGGTGAACCGCGGCAGGACGTCCTTCTCGGTGGACACCGACGAGGGGCCGCGGGCCGACACCACGCTCGAGGTCCTCGCCGGGCTCCGCCCCGTGGTCCGCCCGGACGGCGTCGTCACCGCCGGCAATTCCAGCTCACTGAACGACGGCGCCTCCGCCGTCATCGTCGCCTCCGAGGAGGCCATCGAGCGGTACGGACTCACGCCGCGCGCCCGCATCCTCGACGGCGCGTCCGCGGGCGTCCCGCCGGAGATCATGGGCATCGGCCCGGTCCCGGCCACGCAGAAGGTGCTCGAGCGCACCGGGCTCACCGTCGCCCAGCTCGGCACCGTCGAACTCAACGAGGCGTTCGCCACGCAGTCGCTCGCGTGCATCCGCCGGCTCGGGCTCGACGAGGGGATCGTGAACCGCGACGGCGGCGCGATCGCGCTCGGCCACCCCCTCGGATCCTCGGGCGCCCGGATCGCCGTCACCCTGCTCGGCAGGCTCGAGCGCGAACTCGCCGGCCCGTCCCGGAGCCTCGGCCTCGCCACCATGTGCGTCGGCGTCGGCCAGGGTACCGCCCTGCTCGTCGAGGCCGTCTGATGCCGTCGTCGCTGACGCTCACGGACGCACCCGGCCGCCTCGTCGTCGCACTGCAGCGGCCGGAGGCCCGCAACGCGATCGACCGCCGCATGGTCGACGAGCTGCACGCCGTGTGCCAGGACCTCGAGCAGTCACCGCGCACGCTCATCCTCACCGGGTCCGACGGCGTCTTCGCCTCGGGCGCCGACATCGCCGAGCTCCGCGAGCGCCGGCGCGACGATGCCCTGGCCGGCATCAACTCGACGCTCTTCGCGCGCATCGCCGGACTGCCCATGCCCGTCATCGCGGCGCTCGACGGGTTCGCGCTCGGCGGGGGCGCGGAACTCGCGTTCGCCGCGGACTTCCGTCTGGGGACACCGCGCCTCAGGATCGGCAACCCGGAGACGGGCCTCGGCATCCTGCCCGCCGCCGGCGCCAGCTGGCGGCTCAAGGAGCTCGTGGGGGAGCCCCTCGCCCTGGAGATCCTCCTCGCCGGGCGCATCCTCTCCGCCGAGGAGGCCCTGGCCGCGCGCCTCATCACGGAGATCCACGCGCCGGAGGACCTCCTGCCGGCGGCCCACGCGCTCGCCGACCGCATCGCGCGGCAGGACCCTCTCGCCGTCCGCATCACCAAGAGCGTCTTCCATGCGCCCCGGGACGCGCACCCGGTGATCGACCAGCTGGCGCAGGCCGTCCTCTTCGAGTCCGACGCGAAGTTCGATCGCATGCAGCGGTTCCTCGACCGGAAGAAGGACTCATGAGCGGCGACCCCACCAGCATCCCGACCAGTATCCCCACCGGCAGCCCCACCGGCAGCCCCACCGGCAGCCCCACCGGCAGCCCCACCGGCAGCCCCACCGGCATCCCGGCGCGCGTCGGCGTCCTCGGCGGCGGACGCATGGGTGCGGGCATCGCCCATGCGTTCTGCCTCGCCGGATCGAGCGTCGTCGTCGTCGAACGGGACGACGCCGCGGCGCAGGCCGGCCTCGGCCGCGTCACCCGGGCCCTCGCCGGCAGCGTCGAGCGCGGGACGACGACGTCCCCGCTCGCGGACCTCGAAGCCCGGATCGCCGTGTCCACCGACTACGGCGACTTCCGCGGGTGCGGCCTCGTGGTGGAGGCCGTCCCGGAGGACCCCGCCCTGAAGCGGCAGGCGCTGCGGGCCGTCGAGGACGTGCTCGACGACGGCGCCTGGCTCGCGACGAACACCTCGTCCCTCTCCGTCGACGCACTCGCGGGCACCCTCCAGCGACCCGCCCGGTTCTGCGGGCTCCATTTCTTCAACCCCGTCCCGGCATCGGCCCTGATCGAGGTGGTCCTCGGCGCGGGGACTTCCCCCGAGCTCGAGGACGCCGCCCGGTCCTGGGTCGCGGCGCTCGGCAAGACGCCCGTCGTCGTCCGCGACTCCCCGGGGTTCGCGAGCTCGCGGCTCGGGGTGGCCATCGCCCTGGAGGCGATGCGCATGCTCGAGGAGGGCGTCGCCACGGCGGAGGACATCGACGCCGCCATGGTCCTCGGCTACCGGCACCCCGTGGGCCCGCTGCGCACCACGGATCTCGTGGGCCTCGACGTCCGCCTCGGCATCGCCGAGTACCTCGAGGCCACCCTCGGGCCCCGCTTCAGTCCGCCCGCGATCCTCCGCGAGAAGGTGGCGCGCGGTGAGCTCGGCCGCAAGAGCGGCTGCGGCTTCTTCACCTGGGGCGACGCCCCGCCGTCGGCCCCCACCGACCAGAACCCATCCCGGCAGCACCAGTGAAAGGCGAGCGGACCATGACAACCGCCCCGGAACGAGTACGGATCGACGTCGTCCCCAGCTTCCTCGAGGACGCCTGGTGGACGCCCGACCTGACCGCCGCGCAGGGCGACGGCATCGTGGTGCGCGACGCCAGCACCGGCGAGGACCTCGCCCTCGTCAGCACGGCCGGCATCGACACCGCGGCCGCCGTCCGCTTCGCGCGGACCACGGGCCAGGCGGCCCTGGGCCGGTTCACGTTCCACGAGCGCGCGCTGAAGCTCAAGGAGCTCGCGCAGTACCTCAACGCGCAGCGCGAGCCGCTGTACGAGCTGTCGGCGAAGACCGGTGCCACGAGGGTCGACTCGATGGTGGACATCGACGGCGGCATCGGCGTGCTCTTCACGTTCGGGTCGAAGGGACGCCGCGAGCTGCCGAACTCGCACGTGATCGTGGACGGCCCGCCCGAGGTGCTGTCGAAGGACGGCTCCTTCCTCGGCACGCACATCCACACGCGCATCCCGGGTGTCGCGGTGCAGATCAACGCCTTCAACTTCCCCGTGTGGGGCATGCTCGAGAAGCTCGCCCCCGCGTTCCTCGCCGGGGTGCCCACGATCGTGAAGCCGGCCACACCCACCGGCTTCCTGACGGCCGCCGTCGTGAAGCTCATCGTCGGCTCCGCGATCCTCCCCGAGGGGTCCCTGCAGCTCGTCTCCGGGCCGGCCCGCGACATCCTCGACCACCTGGACTACCGCGACCTCGTGTCCTTCACCGGCTCGGCGTCCACCGCGAACCACCTGAAGTCCCACCCCTCCGTCGAACGCGGCGGCGTCCGCTTCACGTGCGAGACCGACTCCCTCAACGCCGCGATCCTCGGTCCGGACGCCGTGCCGGGGACCCCCGAGTTCGAGGCCTTCATCAAGTCCCTGGTCACCGAGATGACCGTCAAGGCGGGCCAGAAGTGCACGAGCATCCGCCGATCCATCGTGCCGCAGGACCTGGTCGACGACGTCGTACGTGCCGCCGGCGAGCGGATCCGTTCACGGGTGACGCTGGGTGACCCGCGGGCCGACGGCGTCACCATGGGCGCGCTCGCGTCCCTCGCGCAGCTCGAGGGTGTGCAGGGTGCCGTCCGCGAACTGCTCGACGGCGGGGCCTCCCTGGCCTTCGGCTCGCTGGACGCGCCCGACGTCGTGCTCGCCGACAACACGACCGGGAAAGCGCCCGGCGGCGCGTTCATGGAACCGGTGCTGCTCACGTGGAAGGACGTCGAGGCCGGCGCCCTGCACTCCGTGGAGGCATTCGGGCCGGTCGCGTCCGTCATCGGCTACGACGACCTCGCGCACGCCGTCCGCCTCGCCGCCCTCGGTGCGGGCTCCCTCGTCGCCACGGTGTGCACCAACGACCCCGCGGTGGCGCAGGAACTCGTGCTCGGGATCGCGGCGCACCACGGCCGCGTCCTCATCCTCAACCGCGAGGACGCCCGCAGTTCCACGGGTCACGGCTCGCCGGTCCCGCACCTGGTGCACGGCGGTCCCGGGCGCGCGGGCGGCGGCGAGGAGCTGGGCGGCATGCGCTCGGTGCTGCACCACATGCAGCGCACCGCCGTGCAGGGCTCACCGAACATGCTCACGAGTATCACGGGGGAGTGGCACACGGGCGCGGACCGCCGGTTCGACGACGTCCACCCGTTCCGGAAGGACCTGGCGACGCTGCGGATCGGCGACGCCGTGCGGTCGGGGCTGCGCCGGGTGGCGCTCGAGGACATCGAGGCCTTCGCGGAGTCCACGGGGGACACCTTCTACGCGCACACCGACGAGGAGGCGGCGGCCGCGAACCCGTTCTTCCCGGGGATCGTGGCCCACGGGTACCTGCTGCTGTCCTGGGCCGCCGGCCTGTTCGTGGACCCCGCTCCCGGGCCCGTGCTCGCCAACTACGGCCTGGAGAACCTCCGGTTCATCACGCCGGTGGCTGCAGGGGACTCCATCCGCGTGACCCTGACGGCCAAGCGCATCACCCCGCGCGAGACGGACGAGTACGGGGAGGTCGCGTGGGACGCCGTCCTGCACAACCAGGACGACGAGATCGTGGCGACCTACGACGTCCTGACCCTCGTGCGGAAGTAGCGGGCGCCACCCGGGTTCGTCCCGCCACGGTCCGCCGATCCCGCTGCACGCCCCCGTGGAGTGGGAGTGTTCGAATATCCCCATTCCACGGGCCTGCGTTCCGGGAGGAACGCGCGGCGGTCGCCGTGGTACTGCCGGCCGTCCGCCTCGATACCGAGGATGCCGTCGACCATGAGGTCGAGGCGCCCCACCCCGGGGACACGCACCTGCGACGCGACCTGGAACCCGGATCGCCGCAGGTGGTAGCGCGCAACGGTCTCGAGAATCGATTCGGAGTGCGGATCGAGGAGGTCCAGGATGCGTCGGAGTGCTTTCGCATCGCGGCGCTCGGCTTCCGCGCGCAGGTCGGTGATCGACACGACGCCGAGGACGACCGCGGACTCGACGATGCACAGGGCATCGAGCTCGGGCAGGCAGCGGACGCACTGCAGGCACACGGCCGGCGTCGGGATCGGCAGGGTGGTCCGGTGCATGCGGAGCCGTTCCCCCTCGACACCCCGGCCGTGATCGACCCCCACATGCAGCCGCTTGGGGCGCGTCAGCACCCACAGACCCTCTGCTGAGCCGCACTGATACAGGCGAGGTCCGCGCCGGCCCCCACCGCGGTGAGCGCACCGCCGTCGTGTTCAGGCAGTGCGTAGGCGCCGCGTGAGACCCGGACGATCAGTCCTCCCCCCAGGGCGCGAGTGATCTGTCCCCCTGGAACGCCCATCCGCACGAGGTCACGCGCCCGCCCGACTCCACCTGTTGCCGCCAGCGCCGTCAGTACATCCATGGGAGCAGGATCTCCCGCGCTCCGGCCCTCAGTGCACCCGGGTGTGCCTATGTGGACGGGGCCCGGTCCCCATGCACGACGACGCGGAGCGGGAATGTTCGACCATGCCCACTCGGCGGTGCCGCGGAGTGGGAGCAGAGGCGCCCAGGCCGGGGCCGAGGACGACGGCGGGCCGGTCAGCGCCGGTGCAGGCCGTCGAACACCATGTGGATGACGTCGTCGGAGAGCTTCTCGGCGGTCAGGGGTCCGCCCGGTTTGTACCACTCGACGATGGAGTTGATGGTGCCGAAGATCAGGCGCGTGGTGGTCCTCGGGTCGATGTCCTTCCGGATGGAGCCCTCGTGCCGCGCGGCATCGACGAGTGCCGCAACCTCGCGATCGAAGGCCCTGCGCCGCTCCAGTGCCTCCCGTTCGATCTCCGTGTTGCCGCGAAGCCGCAGCAGCAGGGTGACGAAGGGGAGCCGTTCGGTGAGGACGGCGATGGTCCCCCGCAGCACGAACTCGAGCCGGGCATCCGCTGGACCGGCATGCGCCCCCGGATCCTGCAGCACGGCTTCCAGGCCGCCCAGCGCATGATCGAGGGCAAGCCGCAGGAGATCCCCCTTGGACGGCACGTGATGGTAGATCGCGGACTTGCTGAGGCCGAGTTCCTCGGCGAGCATGCCCATCGACGTCGCCTCGTAGCCGTGCCGGTTGAAGGCCGCGACCGCGACGGCCAGGACCGACTGCTGGTCGTATCCGGGACGTCCGCGCCGGGCGGCGGCGGGGCGGATTCCATCGACGGTCATACGCCCATTTTTGCATGACCGTCCCGCTGGTCGAACGGCAGGGAAAGGGCGGAAGATCACTCGCAACGGGTGATAGTTAGCCTGCCTAGTAGGTAGTAGGCTTATCATTATCACCCGTTCCATTCCGAAAGGGCGCTCCCCGTGCTAACGACCTCCTGGGATCTCCGCCTGCGGGCACTCATCACCTTCCGCGACAGTGAGGGCCGCGATCCGTACTTCAGGGCGTCCACCCCGGGTGAGCACCGCCTGGCCATGTGGCTCGACGAGCAGCGCAAAGCCGCCCGCACCGGTCGCCTGACACCCGAACACCGTGCCAAGCTCTGCGCCGCGGGGGTGCTCTCCGAGGAGCCGGTCGAGCATCAGCGCACCGGGGCGGCCTGGCTGAAGGTCGACAGCATCTCCGAGTTCCTCCAGGAGGAGGGCAGGCTGCCGTCGCTCACGTCCCCTGCGTGCGCCGGGGAGAAACGGCTCGCCGCCTGGATGAACGCCCAGCTCTCCTCCCGGGCCGTGGAGAACGGACCGGCCCGCGCGCTGCGGGAGATCCTGGCGGGGAGCCAGGACAGCCGGGACGCGCCGCTGGCCCGGGCCGGCTGACGCCAAGCCCTACCGCCGCAGCCCGTCCACGAGCCGTGGACCAGTGACACCTTCAGCCGGCCGTCGCCGTCCCCGAGGCGCGAACCCGTCGCCGCACCAGGCCGCCCCCGAGGCGCGAACCCGTCGCCGCGGCGGACCGCCCCGAGGCGCCGCCCCCCCAAGTGGCCCGATGCCGCACAGGCCGCCCCCACGCCCGTCCGACCGTTGACCGCCCTCCCGCCCCTCCCTATACTGAACGAACGGTCGGTAAATAAACCGGGCGTCCGGACGAGCGAGGCAGGCACCATGACGGCTACAGCGATCGACACCCGCGCGGACCACGACGCCGCGGGCGAGAAGGTCTTCGACGACCTCATCGCCCGGGACTCCCGGATCGAACCGCGCGACTGGATGCCCGCGGACTACCGCAAGTCCCTGACCCGCCAGATCTCCCAGCACGCCCACTCCGAGATCATCGGCATGCAGCCGGAGGCCAACTGGATCACGCGCGCGCCGTCCCTCAAGCGCAAGGCCGTCCTCATGGCCAAGGTCCAGGACGAGGCCGGGCACGGACTGTACCTGTACTCCGCCGCCGAGACGCTCGGCACCCCGCGCGAGCAGATGACCGAGGACCTCATCGCCGGCAAGGCCCGCTACTCGAGCATCTTCAACTACCCCGTACTCACCTGGGCGGACATCGGGGCGATCGGCTGGCTCGTGGACGGAGCAGCCATCTGCAATCAGGTGCCCCTCTGCCGTGCCTCCTACGGCCCGTACGGGCGCGCGATGGTCCGCATCTGCAAGGAGGAATCGTTCCACCAGCGGCAGGGCTTCGAGATCCTCCTCGAACTGGCCAACGGAACCCCCGAGCAGCGCGCCATGGCGCAGGACGCCGTCAACCGCTGGTACGCCCCGTCACTCATGATGTTCGGTCCGCCGGACGAGGACTCACCCAACTCGCAGAAGTCCATGGAATGGAAGATCAAGCGCTTCTCCAACGACGAGCTGCGGTCCCGCTTCGTCGGCATGATGGTCGAGCAGATCACGGTCCTCGGACTCGACCTGCCGGACAAGGACGTCCGCTTCGACGAGGAGACCGGCCGGTGGCAGTACGGCCCCCTCGACTGGAACGAGTTCAAGGAAGTCCTCGCCGGCCGCGGCCCCTGCAACGCCCAGCGCCTGGAACGGCGCCGGGAAGCGCACGAGGACGGCGCCTGGGTCCGGGAGGCCGCCTCGGCCTACGCCGCCCGGCAGGCCGCGAAGCGCACGACGACGAAGGCGGCCTAGGTGACCGGCGGATCGACGACGGGCGACGACGGCGCGACGGCACCGTCGTCGGGCCTCCACGAGGAACGCGCGGCCTGGCCGCTCTGGGAGGTCTTCGTGCGGTCCTCGCGCGGGCTCTCCCATGTGCACGCCGGATCGCTGCACGCACCCGACGCCGAGATGGCCGTCCGTAACGCACGTGACCTGTACACGCGCCGCAACGAGGGCGTGAGCCTGTGGGTGGTCCCGGCGTCGTCGATCATCACGAGCGATCCCGATGCGAAGGAGGCCTTCTTCGAGTCGCCCCAGGGCAAGGACTACCGCCATGCCACGTACTACACGAAGAGCGAGGGGGTGAAGCACCTGTGAGCGAGGCGAACGCCAGTGCCACCCGCATCACCCCGGGCAATGCGCTGCGGCCCGAGGACATCGCGCTCCAGGACGCGACGCCCGGCGACGCCGTGGCCCGGTACGCGCTGGGGCTCGGCGACGACGCCCTGATCCTCGCGCAGCGGCTCGGCTGGTGGATCTCCCGGGCGCCCGAACTCGAGGAGGACGTGGCGCTGGCGAACATCGCGCTCGACCAGATCGGCCACGCCCGCTCCTTCCTGACCTACGCCGGCCGTGCCTGGGACAAGACCGAGGACGACCTCGCCTACTTCCGCCGCGAGCCCGAGTTCCGCTCGGTCCACCTCGTGGAGCAGCCGAACGGGGACTTCGCCCGCACCATCGCCCGGCAGTTCGTCGTCGCGCTCTACCAGTGGGAGCTCTACTCCCGCCTCGTGCATTCGAGCGATCCGACCCTCGCCGCGATCGCCGCGAAAGCCGTCAAGGAGGTGGACTACCACCGGGACCACGCCATCCAGTGGGTCCTGCGCCTCGCGCTCGGCACCGAGGAGTCGCGCCGCAGGATGATCGCCGGGCTCCGACTCACCTGGCCCTATGTGGAGGAGCTGTTCACGGACCACCCGCTCATCGACGAGGTGGGTGATGCCGGCGTGCGCCCCAGCGAGCTCCGCGCGTCCTTCGACAGCGCCGTCGGCACGGTCCTCACCGAGGCCGAACTCGAGATCCCGGCGGTGCCGGGCGCCGTCGGGGGCGGACGCCTCGGGCGCCACAGCGAGCACCTCGGGTACATGCTCGCCGAGATGCAGGTCCTCGCCCGCGAGTTCCCGGGCGCGTCCTGGTGAGGACGTCCTGATGGGGCCGTCATGGTGACCGGGACGGAGCTGCGGCCCTCGGCGGCGCCCGACGCGGCGGCGTGGGACGTCGCGGCGACGGTCTGCGACCCCGAGATCCCGGTGCTCACCATCGAGGACCTCGGGGTGCTCCGTGCGGCGCACGTGGCGCCGTCGGGCCGGGTCGAGGTCGCGATCACCCCCACCTATTCGGGCTGCCCGGCGATGGACGCCATCCGCGACGACGTCACCTCGGCACTGCACGCGGCAGGCTACGACGACGTCGCCGTCCGGCTCGTGCTCTCGCCCGCCTGGACCACGGACTGGCTGAGCGACGACGGCAAGGCGAAGCTCGCGCAGTACGGCATCGCGCCGCCCACGGGCAAGGCCGCCGCCGGTCCGGTGCGCATCGGCCTGAGCGTCAAGTGCCCCCAGTGCTCGTCCCTGAACACCCGCGAACTGACCCGCTTCGGGTCCACCTCCTGCAAGGCGCTCTACGTCTGTAACGACTGCAGGGAACCCTTCGACTACTTCAAGGTGCATTGATGGCCGTTGTCCTCGCCCCCTCCACCAAGCGGCGGAGCGCCTTCCACACGCTCACCGTACGCAGCGTCCGCCGGCTGACGGAGGACGCCGTCGAGGTCACCCTCGACGTCCCTCCCAGCCTGCAGGACCAGTTCGGGTACCTGCCCGGGCAGTACGTCGCGCTGCGCACCACCCTCGACGTCGACGGCGAACCGAAAGAGGTCCGCCGCAGCTATTCGATCTGCGCCGACCCGCGCCCCGGGGAGCTGCGCGTCGCCGTGAAACGCGACCTCGGCGGCGTCTTCTCCACCTGGGTGAACGAGTCCCTGACGGCGGGGGACACCCTCGAGGTCATGAGCCCGCTCGGGCAGTTCACCCCGCGCACGACGCCGGGCCAGGAGGCGGTCTCGTTCGTCGCCGTCGCCGCGGGGTCCGGCATCACCCCGGTGATCGCGATCGCCCGGTCCATGCTCGCCGACGGCCCGAACGTGCGCTTCGACCTCGTCTACGCGAACCGGGCCGCGATGGACGTCATGTTCCTCGAGGAGCTCGCCGACCTCAAGGACCGCTATCCCGCCCGCTTCGCGCTGCACCACGTCCTGTCCCGCGAGCAGCGCATCTCGCCGCTGCTCTCGGGCAGGATCGACGCCGACAAGCTGGAGAAGCTGCTCGGCACGGTCATCGACCCGGACCGCGTGGACGAGTGGTTCCTCTGCGGACCGTTCGAGCTCGTCCAGCTGTGCCGGGACTTCCTCACCGAACGCGGCGTACCCACGGAGAAGGTGCGCTTCGAACTGTTCACCACGGGCGAGCCCACCCGGCCGGAGGGCAGTCACGGCCACCCCGTGACGCCGGCGGACAACGGGGAGAACTACACCATCTCCTTCAACCTGGACGGGCTGCAGGGCTCCGTCCAGAGCCCCACCCACGCCCGCGAATCGATCCTGAACGCCGCCCTCAGGGTGCGGCCCGACGTGCCGTTCGCCTGTGCCGGCGGCGTGTGCGGCACGTGCCGCGCGAAGCTCGTCCAGGGGACGGTGGCGATGGACGAGAACTACGCGCTCGAACCCGACGAAATCGCCGCAGGATTCGTCCTCACGTGCCAGGCCCATCCCACGAGCGACGCCGTCGCCGTCGACTACGACGCCTGAGAGGCAGCCATGACCACCCCCTCCACCGCGACGCCGTCGAGCAATGAACCCTCCGCCGGCATGATCCGCCTGAGCATCGACGGCGGGATCGCCGAGGTGGTGCTGGACGCGCCGCACCGGCTCAACGCCGTCGACGAGCAGGCGCTCTCCGCGCTCTCCGACGCGTACGACGCCGCCGCGGCCGGGGTGCGTGACGGCACCGTCCGTGCGCTCGTGCTGCGCGGGGAGGGGCGCGCGTTCTGCGCGGGCCGGAACCTCGGTCCGATCGAACCCGGGGCCGACGACGCCTTCGCGTTCCTCGACGCCACGCTCACCCCGCTGCTGCGGAAGATGGCGGACTTCCCGGCCCCGACCTTCGCGGCGGCGCAGGGCGCCTGCCTCGGCGTCGGGCTGGGCCTGCTGCTCGCGACCGACGTCGTGTACGTCGCGGAGACCGCGAAGATCGGCTCGCCGTTCGCCGCCCTCGGGCTGGCGCTGGACTCCGGCGGGCACTGGCTGTTCACGGAGCGGCTCGGTCCGCACCGGGCCCTGGACCTCATGTACACGGGTGACCTGATGACGGGGGCGGAGGCAGTGGCGGGCGGACTCTTCAGCCGTGCCGTGCCCGCCGGGGAGCTGCTCGACTTCACCCGGGCCAAGGCCGCGCGGGCGGCGGCGGGTCCGCTGCAGGCACTGGTCGCCTCGAAGCAGCTCGTCGCGCGCATCCGCGACGAGCGGCTCGGCCTGTGGCAGGCCATCAGCGGCGAGAACGACGTCCAGGGCGTGCTCGGGGCCTCGGACGACTACCGCGAGGGCCTCGAGGCGTTCCGGGAGAAACGGGCACCGCGCTTCGGCGCCTGACCCCACGCCGCGGCCCTCGGGCCTACCGGGAGGTGCGGCGCGTGAGGACCAGGTGCACCACCCCCGTCGGGGAGGGTGTCGCCTCGATCTCGAAGCGCTCCTCGAGCCCTTCGAGGCCGTCCCACAGGCGTTCGCCCCGGCCCAGGACGATCGGCACGACGACGACGTGCAGGTGGTCGATGAGGTCGGCCTCGAGGAACTGTCGCACCGTGATGGCGCCGCCGCCGATCCGGACGTCGAGGCCGCCGGCCAGGGCTCGGGCCTGCTCCAGTGCGGACGCGGGGTCGGTGTCGACGAAGTGGAAGGTCGTCCCGCCGTCCATCGCGAGGACCGGCCGGGGATGGTGCGTCAGGACGACCACGGGGGTGTGGAAGACCGGGTTCCCACCCCACCAGCCCTTCCACTCCTCGTCCTCCCAGGGGCCGCGGTGGGGGCCGAACTTGTTCCGCCCCATGATCTCCACGCCGATCCCGGGCCCCCACGCGGCGGCGAACGCATCGTCGACGCCGAAGGACCCCGGCCCGTCCCCGTGAAGGCCCATCGCGCGGAAGGTGCGCGTCCCGATCGCCCACTCCATGAGCCGTGAGCCCGCGTGACCGAACGGGGCGTCGAGGTGCTGGCCCTCACCCGTGCCGAAGCCGTCGAGGGAGATGGAGAAGTTATGGACGCGGACGAGGGACATGGGATCTCCTTGTGCAGTTCACGATCACCGGACCATGACCATGCTCCCCGGGGCCTCAGCGCGTGTCGAGGTCCTCGAAGACGAGGAACGTCTGCGTATCGAGGACGCCCGGCATCGACTGCAGCTGGTCGAAGATCACCCGCCGCAGCCCCACGTTGTCCTCGGCCCGCACCAGGAGGATGACGTCGAAGTCCCCGCCGACCAGCGCGATGTGGTGGATCTCCGGGACGCTGCGCAGCCTGTCGCGGAGCTCGCGCCAGGAGTGCTGCCGCACCTTGAGGGTCACGTAGGCGGAGGAGCGGAGGCCGGCCTTGGCCGGGTCGATGATCGCCGTGAACCGCGTCAGTACGCCGTCCTCGGTCAGCTTCGCGATGCGGGAGTAGGCGTGCGCCCGTGAGATGTGCACGCGTTCCGCCACCGAGGTCACGGACTGACGCCCGTCCCGCGTGAGTTCGGCGAGGATCTTCCGATCGACGTCGTCGAGCACTCCGTCCACCACGTGTCCACGCTCCTTCGCGTAATGCAGGTCACACTGCCGATTCGTCCAAAGAATACCGCTCTCTCCGATCGAATATCCACACTTCGTCCACTCCGTGGATACAAAAGTTGCCTGGTGCCCATACTGGTCTCACACAGCATCCAGTGCCGGAGCTACCGCTCCGCGCCGGAAACGGGAGGCCGCTGCAGCGGCTGGTGATGGAGGCGGAATGAGTACGGCAACGAATGAGGGCCGCGGCAGCATGCTGGGCGGCGCACCCGAGGGCGGACCATACGACGGCGGCACCACGCCGGACGGCGTACTGCTCCCGTCGGCGGAGCCCGTGCAGCTGGTGGACCCTGACGGCCACCATCACACCGACGGGCGCTACCTGCTCCCCGACGGCGATCGGCTGCTCGACGCCTACGGCCGCCTCGTCGCCGGTCGCCGCATCAACGACCAGGCCAACGCCCTCGTCCGCCAGGGCCGGATGGCCGTCTACCCCTCCTCCCACGGTCAGGAGGCCTGCCAGGTCGCCGCCGCCGTGGTCCTCGGCGCCGAGGACTGGCTCTTCCCGACCTACCGGGACACGGTCGCGGTCATCACGCGCGGCGTCGACCCGCTGCAGGTCCTCACGCTGCTCCGCGGCGACTGGCACAGCGGCTACGACCCGCACGAGCACCGCGTCGCCACCCAGGCCACGCCGCTGGCCACGCAACTCCTCCACGCCGTCGGCGTCGCCCATGCCGCCAAGCTGCGCGGCGAACCGACAGTCGTCCTCGCCATGTGCGGTGACGGGGCGACCAGCGAGGGGGACTTCCACGAGGCCCTGAACTTCGCGGCCGTGTTCCACGTCCCCGTGGTGTTCTTCGTCCAGAACAACGAGTTCGCCATCTCGGTGCCGCTCAGGAACCAGAGCGTGGCACCGTCCCTCGCCCACAAGGCCATCGGGTACGGCATGCCGGGCGAGCGCGTGGACGGCAACGACCTCGCCGCGCTCCTCGCGGTGCTGGGTGCGGCCGTGGACAGGGCGCGCGACGGCGGCGGCCCCACCCTCGTCGAAGCGCACACCT